>JBGAGZ010000034.1:0-48621 GCA_044226465.1 Burkholderiaceae bacterium
GTGGGCCTGGGCCTGCTGGGCGTCGGCGCCTTCTTCTGGATCATCACCGGCGGCACCAACGTGACGCCCGAGTCGCTCAAGCCCCTGCTGGGCCTGGCCTTCGGCTCGTCGCTGATCTCGATCTTCGCCCGCCTGGGCGGCGGCATCTTCACCAAGGGCGCCGACGTCGGCGCCGACCTGGTGGGCAAGGTGGAAGCCGGCATCCCTGAAGACGACCCGCGCAACCCGGCCGTGATCGCCGACAACGTGGGCGACAACGTGGGCGACTGCGCGGGCATGGCGGCCGACCTGTTCGAGACCTACGCCGTCACGCTGATCGCCACCATGGCGCTGGGCGCGCTGCTGGTCACCGGGGCGCCCGTCAACGCCGTGGTCTACCCGCTGCTGCTCGGCGGCGTGTCGATCATCGCGTCCATCATCGGCTGCGGCTTCGTCAAGGCCTCGCCGGGCATGAAGAACGTGATGCCGGCGCTGTACAAGGGCCTGATCGTCGCCGGCGTGCTGTCGCTGATCGCCTTCTACTTCGTCACCATGGCGATGTTCCCGCAGGCCGTCACGCTGAGCACCGGCGCCACGGTCACGGCCATGTCGCTGTTCGGCTCCTGCGTGATCGGCCTGGTGCTGACCGCGGCGATGGTGTGGATCACCGAGTACTACACCGGCACGCAGTTCAAGCCGGTGCAGCACGTGGCCCAGGCCTCGACCACCGGCCACGGCACCAACATCATCGCCGGCCTGGGCGTGAGCATGAAGTCCACGGCCTGGCCGGTGATCTTCGTGTGCATCGCCATCTGGACGGCCTACTCGCTGGCCGGCCTGTACGGCATCGCCACGGCCGCCACCTCCATGCTCAGCATGGCCGGCATCGTGGTCGCGCTGGACGCCTACGGCCCCATCACCGACAACGCCGGTGGCATCGCCGAGATGGCCGAGTTGCCTGACAGCGTGCGCGATATCACCGACCCGCTGGACGCGGTGGGCAACACCACCAAGGCCGTGACCAAGGGCTACGCCATCGGCTCGGCCGGCCTGGCCGCCCTGGTGCTGTTCGCCGACTACACCCACGCGCTGGAATCGCGCGGCATGCACCTGAGCTTCGACCTGAGCGACCACAAGGTGATCGTCGGCCTGTTCATCGGCGGCCTGATCCCCTACCTCTTCGGCGCCATGGCGATGGAAGCCGTGGGCCGCGCCGCGGGCGCGGTGGTGGTCGAAGTGCGCCGCCAGTTCAAGGAGATCAAGGGCATCATGGAAGGCACCGGCAAGCCCGAATACGGCGCGGCGGTGGACATGCTGACCACGGCGGCCATCAAGGAGATGGTGATCCCCTCGCTGCTGCCGGTGGTCGTGCCGGTGGTCGTGGGCATGCTGCTCGGCCCGGCCGCGCTGGGCGGCCTGCTGATGGGCACCATCATCACCGGCCTGTTCGTCGGCATTTCCATGTGCACCGGCGGCGGCGCCTGGGACAACGCCAAGAAGCTGATCGAAGAAGGCTTCACCGACAGCAACGGCACCCTGCACAAGAAGGGCGGCGACGCGCACAAGGCGGCCGTGACCGGCGACACCGTGGGCGACCCCTACAAGGACACCGCCGGCCCGGCCGTCAACCCGCTGATCAAGATCATCAACATCGTGGCGCTGCTGATCGTGCCGCTGCTGCCGATGACCGCCTCGACCACGCATGCGGCCACCAGCCCGGTCGTGGTGACGCCGCCGGCCGTGGTGGCACCGGCCGCATCGGCCATGGAAGCGCCGGCCGCGCCCGTGGCCGCCTCGGCGGCCAGCGGCGCTTGACCCGCCAGGCATTCGCCTACTCCAAGGGGCCGGCATCTGCCGGCCCTTTTTCATTGGGGCCCCTGGCCGCGGGGCGATTGGCCAAACCCTTTGACGCGGTGGCACCGACTTCGTATCGTTGCGCGCAACCAACCGGCCGAACAACGAGGAGACACGCATGACGACCTTGACCGTGAACGGCAAGCGGGTGACGGTGGACGCCGACCCCGCAAGCCCCCTGCTGTGGGTGATCCGCGAAGACCTGGGGCTGACCGGCACCAAGTTCGGCTGCGGCATGGCGCTGTGCGGCGCCTGCACGGTGCACCTGGATGGGCAACCGGTGCGCTCCTGCTCGACGCCGCTGTCCGCCGCCGCCGGCAAGGCCGTCACCACCATCGAGGGCGTCGGCGCCAGCAAGACCGGCAAGGCGGTGCAGGCCGCCTGGGCCCAGGTCGACGTGCCGCAGTGCGGCTACTGCCAGTCCGGCCAGATCATGAGCGCCTGTGCGCTGCTGGCAAAGAACAAGGCCCCGAAGGACGCCGACATCGACGCCGCCATGAGCGGCAACATCTGCCGCTGCGGCACCTACAACCAGATCCGCGAAGCCATCCACGGCGCCGCGTCGCAACTGAAGGGGGCTTGAACATCATGAACGCCCCCACCCGCCGCGAGTTCCTCCAGGCCTCGGCCGCCACCTCGCTGGTCGTCGGCTTCACGCTGCCTCAGACCGGCCGCGCCGCGGCCACCGCCACGGCCACCACCTTCACGCCCAACGCCTACCTGCGCATCACCCCGGACGACCGCGTCACCGTGGTCTGCGGCTCGGCCGAGATGGGCCAAGGCGTGCTGACCTCGATCCCCATGCTGGTGGCCGAGGAACTCGACGCCGACTGGAAGAAGGTCAGCGTCGAGCAGGCACCGGTCGACCAGGCCTATGCCAACCCGATGTTCGGCATGCAGGCCACCGGCGGCTCCACCACGATCCGCGCCCACTGGGAACCGATGCGCAAGGCCGGCGCCGCTGCGCGCGAGATGCTGGTGGCCGCCGCGGCCGCGCAGTGGCAGGTGGACCCCGCCAGTTGCCGCACCGAGGCCGGCCAGGTCGTCCACGCCAGCGGCAAGAAGCTCAGCTACGGCAAGCTGGTCGAAGCGGCCGCCAGGCAGGCCGTGCCGGCCGAGCCCAAGCTGAAGAACCCGAAGGACTTCCGCATCCTCGGCAAGCCGACCAAGCGCCTGGACACCGCCGCCAAGATCAACGGCACGGCCAAGTTCGGCATCGACGCCCGCCTGCCCGGCATGCTGGTGGCCGTGATGGCCCGTGCGCCGCAGCCCGGCGCCAAGGCGACGGCCGTGAACGACGCCAAGGCCAAGGCCGTCAAGGGCGTGCAGCAGGTCATCAGCCTGCCTTCGGGCGTCGCCGTGCTGGCCACCGGCTACTGGGCCGCCAAGCAAGGGCGCGACGCGCTCGAGGTCACCTGGGACCTGGGCAAGCTCGCCACGCTGAACTCGGCTGCCGTGTCGGACATGCTGCGCGACGGCGCCAACAACGCCGACGCGATCGCCAAGGACCAGGGCAACCTGAAAGACGCGGCTGCCGCCAGCGCGCAAAGCCTGGACGCCGTCTACGAGGCCCCCTTCCTGGCCCACGCCTGCATGGAGCCGATGAACTGCACGGCCTGGGTGCGGGGTGACGAGGTCGAGATCTGGGCCGGCACCCAGAGCCAGGGGCCGGCGCAGGGCATCCTGAGCCAGGTGGCCCAGGTGACGCCGGCCAAGGTGAAGGTCAACACCCTGCTGCTGGGCGGCGGCTTCGGCCGGCGCTTCGCGCCCGATTTCGCGATCGACGCGGTGCTGCTGTCCAAGGTCTCGGGCAAGCCGGTCAAGCTGATCTACAGCCGCGAAGACGACATGGCCGCCGGCTTCTACCGCCCGGCCTCGGTGGCCAAGTTCGAGGCCGCGCTGGACGCGAATGGCAAGCCCTCGCTGCTGCGCATCGACGTGGGCTCGCCGTCGATCATGGCGGCCTCGGGCTTCATGAAGATCCCCGAGAACGGGGTCGACAGCTTCGCCCTCGAAGGCATCGCCGACAACCCCTACGACATCGAGAACTCGCGCATCGCCTACGGCCGCGTCGAGCCCGGTCCGCAGGTCTGGTTCTGGCGCTCGGTGGGCCACTCGCAGAACATCTTCTTCATGGAGAGCTTCATCGACGAGTTGGCCGCCGCCGCGAAGAAGGACCCTTTCGAGTTCCGCCGCAGCCTGCTGGGCAAGGCCCCGCGCTACAAGGCGGTGCTCGAGGCCGCGGCCGCCAAGGCGGGCTGGGGCCGGCCACTGCCGGCCGGCGTGTTCCGCGGCATCGCGGTGGCGCAGAGCTTCGGCAGCTACGTGGCCGAGGTCGCCGAGGTCTCGGTGGCGGCGGACGGCACGCCCAAGGTGCACCGTGTGGTCGCCGCGGTGGACTGCGGCCTGACCGCCAATCCGCTGACCATTGCGCGGCAAATTGAAGGCGCCATCGTCTATGGCCTGTCGGCCGCGCTGTACGGCAAGATCAGCTTCAAGGACGGGCGCGTCGAACAGGGCAACTTCCACCAGTACCCGGTGCTGCGCATGAACGAGATGCCCAAGGTCGAGGTGCACATCCTTCCCAGCACCGAAGGCCCAGGCGGCATCGGCGAGCCCGGCACCCCGCCGATCGCGCCGGCCGTGACCAACGCCATCTTTGCCGCCACCGGCAAGCGCATCCGCAGCCTGCCGATCGACCCCGCCCAGTTGAAGAAAGCCTAGCGGCTATCCTGTGTCGCCATGCAATTGCCCTGGCTGCATGGCGACACGCCCTTCCCGCCCACGAGCCGGGCGCTCGGCCCCGACACCGACGCGCCCGGCCTGCTCGCGGCTGGGGGCGACCTGAGTCCACAGCGTCTGGTCGACGCCTACCGCCACGGCATCTTTCCCTGGTACGGCGAGGGCCAGCCGCTGCTGTGGTGGACCACCGACCCGCGCATGGTGCTGCCGGTGGCCGAGTTCAGGCTCTCGCGCTCGCTGCGCAAGACGCTGCAGCGCTTCCTGCGCACGCCGGGCTGCGAGGTCCGCTTCGACGGCGACACGCCGGCGGTGATCGCTGCCTGCGCCGGCACGCCGCGCGAAGGCCAGGCCGGCACCTGGATCGTGCCGGACATGGTCCAGGCCTACATCGGCCTGCACCGGGCCGGCGTGGTGCACAGCGTCGAAGCCTGGGTCGAAGGCCGGCTCGCGGGCGGCCTCTACGGCGTCAACCTGGGCCGCATGTTCTACGGCGAATCGATGTTCGCCCACCGCACCGACGCGTCCAAGATTGCGCTGGCAGCACTGGTGGCCTTCTGCCGCGCCGAGGGCATCGCCCTGATCGACTGCCA
The DNA here is from genome assembly GCA_044226465.1 of Burkholderiaceae bacterium. Classification (GTDB taxonomy): domain Bacteria; phylum Pseudomonadota; class Gammaproteobacteria; order Burkholderiales; family Burkholderiaceae_C; genus Ideonella. The sequence continues at coordinate 5,166 of JBGAGZ010000034.1, forward strand.
GCAGGAGACCCGGCACCTGGCCAGCCTGGGGGCCCGGCCCATCGCCCGGGCGGCCTTCGAAGCCCATCTGCGCAGCGTCGTGGCCCAGCCGCCGCCAGCACGTTGGGCCTATGATCCCGGGTGTTGGACACACTTGGGGCTCAGGCCGGACGATCCGGCTGCCGATAACGTTCCGTGACCCACCCGAAAGAGCTACCGTTCGCGTCGCTCCAGTTCTACGCGACGGCGCCCTACCCGTGCAGCTACCTGCCGGACCGGCTGGCCCGCTCTCAGGTCGCCACCCCCGGCCACCTGATCCACGCCGAGGCCTATTCGGCCCTTGTCGCCTGCGGCTTTCGCCGCAGCGGCATGTTCACCTACCGCCCCTATTGCGACAGCTGCCACGCCTGCAAGCCGCTGCGCGTGCCGGTGAACCAGTTCCAGCCCACCCGCAGCCAGCGCCGCGCCTGGGCCACCCACGCCGGCCTGAAGACCCGCGTGATGCGCCTGGGCTTCGTGCCCGAGCACTACCAGCTGTACCTGCGCTACCAGGCGGGCCGCCATGCCGGCGGCGGCATGGACCATGACAGCGTCGACCAGTACACCCAGTTCCTGCTGCAGACCCGAGTCAACTCGCGACTGATCGAGTTCCGCGAGCCGGCTGCCGAAGATGGCGGTCCCGGTCTGGGCGAGCTGCGCATGGTCGCCATCGTCGACATCCTCAGCGACGGGCTGTCGGCCGTCTACACCTTCTACGACCCGAACGTGAAGGCCAGCTACGGCACCTATTGCGTGATGTGGCAGATCGAGCAGACCCGGGCGATGAAGCTGCCCCACCTGTACCTTGGCTACTGGATCGCCGAGAGCCCGAAGATGGCCTACAAGAACCAGTTCCGCCCCCACCAGCTGCTGGTGGACGGGCACTGGCAGTCGGCCGACGACGCCGCCTGACCGAGGGCCTCCAGCGCCCGAACAGGGCACCGGCCCGTGTACGGCCGTCCGCCCAGCGTGCGGTTCAGGCCGGTGGATCGGCAGCCTGTCGCCGGGCGCTGGCGGCGCCGGATGAGCGGCCTAGCATGGCCACCATTCGAGAACACAGGAGCCCGCCGTCATGTCCACCACCGCCGCCCTCGCCCCCCGCCGCCCCTTCGCGCTGATGATCGCCCCGGTGCTGTCGGTGCTGGCCACCCTGGCCGGTTTCGCCCTGCCGGACACGGCGAGCGCCACCACCATCGAGATCTCCACCGGCATGTTCAGCAACCGCACGGTGGGCTCGGGCAAGGTCATCGAAGACAAGCGCAGCGTCGCGCCCTTCACCCGCCTGCGGCTGGACAGCGCCATCACCGTCAACGCCCGCCCGGGCAGCGCGCCCGGCGTCACGGTGAAGGCCGACGACAACATCGCCCCGCTGATCCAGACCAGCGTCGAGGGCGAGACCCTGATCGTCAAGGTCAAGCAGGGCAGTGGCTTCCGCACCGAGTCGCCGCTGGTCGTGACGGTGGACTTCACCAAGCTGACCCAGGCCGACCTGCGCGGCAGCGGCGACCTGAACGTCGCCGCCCTCAAGGGCGACCAGTTCGAGGTGTCGCTCGCCGGCTCCGGCGACGTGCGGGTCGACAACGCCGAGTTGGTCAAGTTCTCGGCCCGGCTCGCCGGCTCGGGCGACATCTGGCTCAAGGGCAAGTGCGACGACGCCGGCTACAACCTGGCCGGCTCGGGCGACGTGCATGCCGCCGACATGCAGGCCAAGCGCGTGAACGTGGACATCGCCGGCTCGGGCGACGTGCGGGTGCACGCCAGCGAGTCGCTGGCGGTGCAGATCGCCGGCTCGGGCGACGTGGCCTACAGCGGCAACCCGCCCAAGGTCACCAGCCGCGTGGTTGGCTCGGGCGACCTGCGCGCAGTCAAATAGGGGGCATGACGACCCGACCCGACCCGAACCTGCGCAAGCTCGACATCGAGCTGCCCGCCAGCCCGCCCGCCACGCTCCGCCTGGCGGGCTTGCTTGCCAAGGAGGACGTGTCGGTGGCCGAGGTGGCCGAGGTGATCGAGGGCGATCTGGCCCTGGCCGCGGCAGTGGTGCGCACCGTCAACTCGGCCATGTTCGGCGTGCTGCGCCGGGTCGAGACGGTGGCCGAGGCGGTGATGTTCCTCGGCATGCGCGAGGTCTCCGGCATCACGCTCGAACTCGGCCTGCGCACCCGCTTCCCACCGTCCGAGGCGATGAACCGGCTGTGGGACGCCGCCCGCCTGCGCGGCCTGCTGATGGGCCGCACCGCCGCCAGCCTGGATCTTCACGCCTGGCGCGCCCAGTCGGCCGGCCTGTTCGCCCAGAGTGGCCAGGCGGTGCTGTGCCTGCATGCGCCGCAGGCCTACCCGGCCCTGATGGCAGCCCACTCGGCCGACCCCGACCCTGCCGGCCTGTTGGCGGCTGAAACCGCCGCCTACGGCTTGTCCCACGAGGTGCTGGGTGCCTCGCTGTGCCGCGCCTGGGGCCTGGCCAGCGATGTGGCCGACTTCGTGCGCGAGCGCCCCCATGGCCCGGCGCGGTGGGCCCAGCGGCCGCAGCCGGTGCGCGCCCTGCTGGCCCTGGGCGCCGTGGCCGATGCCCTGGTCGCCGACGGCGACGCCGAGGCCGCCGCCGCGCGCGTCGACCCCGACAGCGGCCTGGCGCCCGCGCTCTTGCTGCAGGCCGCGCGCCAGCACTGGCAGCGCATCGCCGAGACGGGCCCGACCGCCTGAGCGGGGCCCCAGTTCGCCACCGCGTCATCCCACGGCTTGGGGACAGGACGCCGCGCGGCGTGGTGGCACAGTCGGGCCAGAGACCACCTTTGCCGCGCCCGCCCACCATGCCTCAAAAGCTGCGCCTGGCCACCTTCAACTGCGAGAACCTGTTCAGCCGCGCGCGGGTGCTGAACCTGGTAGACCGCCGGCGCAGCACCGAGTTGCTGGAGCAGATCGACGCCCTGCAGTCGCTGCTGGCGCAGCCCAGCTACTCGGCGGCCGACAAGCGGCGCATCGCCGAGCTGGCCAACGCCTTGTCGCGCTACATCGACATCGGCGTGGACCGCGGCAAGCTGTTTGCCGGCACTGGCGCCCGCCGCCGCGTGGTGGCCAGCGGCGCCAGCGACTGGGAAGGTGGCATCCGCTTCCGGCGCGCGTCCTTTGCCGAGTTGCAACGGGAGAACACCGCCAAGGTGCTGCGCGCGGTGGACGCCGACGTGCAATGCCTGGTCGAGGTGGAAGACCGCAACACGCTGGACGCCTTCAGCCGCCAGCTGCTGCGCAGCCGCTACGGCTGGAACATGCTGATCGACGGCTTCGACCCGCGCGGCATCGACCTGGGGCTGCTGAGCAAGCTGCCCTTCACCGGCCTGCGCACCCACATCTTCGACCGTGACGGCCGCAGCCGCACCTTCAGCCGCGACTGCCTCGAAGTCGAGATCCCGCTCGCCGACGGCCGCCCGCTGCACCTGCTGCTGAACCACTTCAAGAGCCAGGGCTACGGCGACGCCCGCGCCAACGACCACAAGCGCCGCCGCCAGGCTGAAGCCGTGGCGCGCATCCTCGGCGAGCGGCACGACCTGTCGCGCGACCTGGTCGCCGTGCTGGGCGACTTCAACGACTCGCCGCAGCGCGCCCCGCAGTGCCTGGCCCCGCTGCTGCAGCTGCCGGCCTTGAGCGACGTGCTGGCGCTGCAGTTTCCCATCCCCGACGACCGCTGGACCTACCACTACCGGCGCAACGAGCAGATCGACTACATCCTCGTGTCCGACGCGCTCAAGGCTTGCTTCCGCCAGGCCGGCATCGAGCGGCGTGGCATGCACGCCCTGGCCAGCAACACGATCGCCCACGAGCAGCCCTTTGCCGACGTGACCTCGGCCGCCAACGCGGCCTCGGACCACGCCGCCATCTGGGCCGACTTCGAGTTCTGACCGCGCTGGCCGCGCGTGAGCAGCCGGCTCAGGCGCTGTCGCCAGCCACCAGCCGCAGCGACCGGCCCGCCGCCATGCGCACCGCGCCGCGGCCCGAGGCCTTGGCCTGGTAGCAGGCAGCGTCGGCCTCGCCCAGCCAGGCGTTGAAGCTCTCGGTGGACGGCAGCAGCTCGGCGATGCCCAGGCTGGCCCCCACCTGCAGGCGCTGGCCGTTCCAGTCCAGCACCGCGCCGACGACGGCGTCCTGCACGCTCAGCGCGATGCGGTGCGCCGCCTGGCGCGGGCAGTTCTGCAGCAGCAGCGCGAATTCGTCGCCGCCGATGCGGGCCACCAGGTCGCTGCCCCGCACGCGCGCGGCAATGGCCTGGGCGACCAGCTTGAGCATGGCGTCGCCTGCGGCGTGGCCGGCCTGGTCGTTGATCGGCTTGAAGCGGTCCAGGTCGATCATCACGATCGCGCTCGGCAGGCTGTCGGGCCGGGACTGCAGCACGTGGTTGGCGCGCTGCTCGAAAAGCTTGCGGTTGGCCAGGCCGGTCAGCGCATCGTGCGTGGCCGACCATTCCAGCACCTCGCGGTTGGACACCTGCTCGCTGATGTCGGCCAGGGTCCAGATCGTGCCGGCCTCGAGGTGGCCCGCCTGCACCGGTTGCCCGCGCAGCTCGCCCCAGAAGGTGCTGCCGTCGGCACGCTGGAAGCGCCATTCGCCCTCGTAGCGCCGGCCCGCCGCAAAGGCGGCTGCCACCTGCGGGCCCAGCGCCACGTGGTCGTCGGGGTTGGCGAAGAGCATGCGCGTCGGCTGCCCCAGCAGGCTTTCGGCCGGGTGGCCGACCAGCTTGCACATCTCGGCGCTGACCAGCTCGAAGCGGTCCGCCCGGGTGAACAGGATGCCCAGCGGCGCCGCCGAGAGCACCGATTCGAGCTTGGCCAGCACCTGCGCGTTGAAGCGCTCCAGCTGGGCCCGCTCGGCGCCCACGTGCCGCAGCACGCGCGCCAGCTCGCCCACCTCAGTGCCGCTCTCGGGCCAGCCGGCATGGATGTCGGCGCCCTCGTCGAACAGGCTGGATGCCCGCTGCTTCAGCAGGCCCAGCGGCCGCAGCAGCCTGCCGATGGTGGCCAGCACCAGCAGCGAACAGCCCAGCACGATCACCGCCGCCCAGGCCAGCGCCTGGCGCCGTGCGGCATGCAGCGGCGCGAGCAGCACCGACTCGGGCTGGGCGCGCCAGACCAGCCAGTCCGGCCCGGCCACGCCGGCCACGGTCACCAGCTCGCCCGGCTGGCGCACCTGCAAGCCGGACGGCTCGACCGGGCTGCCCATGGACTGCCAATCGCGGTAGCCCTCGGCCAGACGCGGCTCGCTGTCGATGGTGTTCAGGATCAGCCGCGCGGCCGGATGCGCGAGGAGCCGGCCCCGGGTGTCGGTCACCGAGACCTGGGCGCCGTCGGTGTCACCGCCGGGGTCGTCGACCAGGTCGGCCAACAGGTCGCGGCTCTTCAGGCGCAGGCTGCCCGCCACGACACCGAACACCTGGCCACCGCGCTGCAAGGGGTAGGTGAAGATGATCACCGGCTCGGCCGACAGGCGGCCGGGCACAGGCTCGGAGATCACCGGCCGGCGCTCGGACACGGTCTGCTGGAAGTAGGGGCGGTCGGCGATGTTCACCGTCGAGGCCTGCACGCCCTGGCGGTCGGCCACGCTGAGGATGCGCCCGGAGACCGACGCCACGAAGACGTTGGAGAACATGCCCCGCAGCGCGGTCTTGACCTCGAGGAACGCCCGGCGCTTCTGCTCGTCGGCCAGCATGGGCTCATCGATCAGGCCGGCGGCATCGCCCAGCGCCCGCTGACGCTCCATCACGCGCTGGGACAGGATCGCCGCCGTGCGCTGCACCTCGCGCAGCTCGCGCTGGGTCTGGGCGGCCAGGGTGTCGCGCTCGGCCTCGTGGACCAGCACCAGGGTCGTCAGCGCAATGCCCAAGGCCACGGCGGCCACCGCACTGAGCGTGACCCGCACCTTGATCGACTGCAGGGCCCGCGCCGCCGCAGCGACGAGACCCGTCATTTCCAGACCCGATTGGCCGTATCCATCCCCGCCTTATCGGCCGCGGCACGGCAGAAATGAGCACCAAGTGATCAGCGGTGCCCGAAGAGCACCGGCACGGCCCCACGGCGGCGGACTGCCCTTGTTTCACGGCCCTTTTCGGGCGATTCCTCAAATATGAGGTTGGCGAACATGGCAGGGCTCAGTTTGTGCCCGACCCACCATGCCCGCCAACCAACCGCCGAGTGCCACCTGGATCGCCTGCGTCCCGCAGGCGGCCACGGTCCGCCTTGCCCTGGTCGAGACCGGCGAGCGCCCGGTCGTCCGCTGGCTGCACACCCAGGCCCAGGGCGCGACGCCCAGCGTGCTGTGGCACCGCGCCCGCCGTGCGGTGCCGCGTGGCCGCAGGCCCAGCGTGGTGCTGCTCGAGCGCGGCCAGTACCAGCTGGTGCAGACCGAAGCCCCCGACATGCCCCGCGAAGAGTGGCGCGACGCTCTGCGCTGGCGGCTGAAGGACCAGGTCGACTTCCCGGTCGACGACGCGGCGATCGACCTGCTGGCCATGCCGGCCGAGGCCGGCGCGCGCAACCAGCGCTCGTTGATCGCCGTGGTGGCCCCCGCCACCGCGCGGCAGCAGGCCCATCGCCTGGGTGAAGACGCCGGCTGGGACTGGCAGGCCATGGACGTGGCCGAGACCGCGCTGCGCAACCTCGGCGCGCTGCTGGCCACGCCCGGCCGCGGCCACGCCTTGCTGCACCTGGGCGACACCCATGCCACCCTGGTCATCACCTTGGCCGGCGCCCTGCTGCTGTCGCGCCAGATCGAGCTCAGCCGCCCGCAGCTGACCAACAACGACGACCAGACCCGCCAGCAGGCCATGGAACGCGCCGGCCTGGAACTGCAGCGCACGCTCGACGGCTTCGACCGGGTCTTCAGCCAGGTCGGCCTGGAGCGGCTGGACGTGCTGCCCGGCCCCGGCGACGAAGCCTTTGCCGATTTCGTGCGCGAGCTGGTCTACGTGCCGGTGCTGGTCGCCCGCATCGGCGAGCGGCTGGATCTGTCGCGCCTGCCCGAAGGCACGCCGTTGCACGACCACTGGCTGGCCATCGGCGCCGCCCTGCGCCGCCCCGCCAGGGCCGAGACAGGCGCCACCGCCGACCTGAACCTGGACCCGCCCGAGCGTCGCCCAGCCGCCCCCCGCTGGCGCGCCCGCCAGGGCCTGTGGGCCGGCGTCGCTGCCTTGGCCGCCGCCTGGGCCCTGGCCACCGGGCTGGACGCCTGGGCCACCCAACGCCAGCGCCAGGCCGATGCGCTGGCGCAGGACCTGCCCCGCCAGCGTGGCGAGCTGGAAGCACGCGACCCGGGCGGTGCCGACGCCATTGCCCGCCTGGCCGCCGAGCGCGACCGGCTGCAAGCCCTGGCCGCCGACCAGCAGCGCCTGCGCGCCCAGATCGGCGAGCACCTGCAGCAGGCCTCGGCCGGCTACACGCCCTACTTCATGGCCCTGTCCCGCCAGAGCCAGGCGTCGGTCTGGATCACCGGCTTCAGCGTCGCCCCGACCAGCGGCGCGATCGAGATCCAGGGCCGCATGACCGACGCCGCCGCCCTGCCCGGCTACCTGCAGCGCCTGAACCAGGAGCCCAGCTTCAAGGGCCGCCAGTTCGCGCGCCTGCAGCTCGCACAGGGCGAAGGCCACACCGACTTCAGCCTCGCTGGCAGCGGCGGGGACCACGCCGCCGCGGGGAGCCCGTGATGGATTGGCAAGACCGCTGGTTCCTGTTGCGCCAACGTGGCCTGGCTGTGGCCCGGCACTTCGACGCCCGGCCCCAGCGCGAGCGGCTGGCCATCATGCTGGCCGTGGCCGCGCTGCTGCTGCTGGCCGGCGACCGATTCTGGCTGGCACCGTCCTTCCGCCACTTCCACACCGCCTCGCAAGCCCTGGCCGCGGCGCGTGGCGACCAACAGGCCCTCGCCGATGAATCGGAGCGGCGCCGCGTGCAAGGCGACGCCCAACGCCGCACGCTCGACGCCGAAATCGCCCAATGGAAGCAGCGCACCGGACAGGCCGCCCAAGCCCTGGCCGACACCCAGGCTGGCCTGATCGGCCCGGACCGCATGGTGGCCCTGCTGGAGCAGATGCTGCCGCGCCAGGGCGGCGTGCGCGTCGTGTCGCTGAAGACCCTGCCGCCGCAGGACGCGCGCAGCCCGCTGCAGGCCGTCGCGACCACGCCCGCAGCCGCACCCGCAACCCCTTCCGCATCGTCGCCGTCCGCGTCCGGCGCAGCGCTCTACCGCCACGGCGTCGAGCTCACCGTCGAAGGCAGCTATGCCGACTTGATGGCCTACCTCGCCGCGATCGAAAGCCTGCCCGGCCCGCGACTGCTGTGGGGCGGCGTGAAGCTCAAGGTCGAGCACCACCCCGCCGTGCAGTTGAGCCTGACGGTCTACACGCTGAGCCTCGACAAGGCATGGCTGGAACTGTGACCATGCATCGACCCTATGCCCTGCACGCCCCGGCCCTGGCCGCGCTGGTTCTGGCCGCTTCGGTCCTGACCGCTCTGCCCGGTGCGGTGCTGGCCCAGCCCCCAGCACCCGGCACCGCCTGGGCCGACCCGACCCGGCCCGCGGGCGCCCTGGCCGCCGAGTCCGGCGCATCCGCACCTCGCGCGGCGCGCGCGCCATCGGCGGCATCCGCACCGGCCCCGGTTTCGCCGCAACTGCAATCCGTGCAGGTCGGCCCCACCGGCCAGACCAGTGCCCTGGTCGACGGCCGCGTGCTGCAAGCCGGCGACGCGCTGGGCAGCGCCCGCATCGTGGCCATCGACGCCGACGGCCTGACGCTGCGCGACGCCAAGGGCCGCACCGAGCGGCTGCTGCTCCTGTCCCAGGCCATCGCCAAGCGCGACGGCAATCCGCCGCAGCCCCAGGCCGCGGCGCCCTCCCCGGCGCGGCCCGTGGCCGCCCTCTCGACCGGCGCCGCCGGTGCCCCAGGTCGCGAAGGAAAACGCCCATGATCAACGCCCCTGCCTCCCTCGCCCGCCGCCTGACCGCGCTGGCCACCGGCCTGCTGCTGGCCGGCGCAGCCCACGCCGCCGACCCCGGCCGCTTCGACCTGTCGGTCAACAACGCGCCGGCCTCGCAGGTCTTCATGCAGATCGGCACCGGCACGCCCTACAACATGCTGGTCACGCCCGAGGTGTCGGGCAACGTCTCGATCACGCTGAAGAACGTGACGGTGCTGGAAGCGCTCGAATCGCTGCGCGACCTTTACGGCTACGACTTCAAGGTCAACGGCAACCGCGTGCTGGTGATGCCCAACACGGTCCAGTCGCGGCTGTTCAAGGTCAACTACCTGCCCGGCCGCCGCCAGGGCGCGTCCGACCTGCGGGTGAACACCGGCTCGGCCGCGATGCAGACCACCGGCACCACCGGCCAGACCAGCGCCAACGGCGCCAGCCCGGCCTCACCCGCCAACAACGGCAACAACAACGGCCAGGCCAACAACCGCGGCGACGACAGCGCCCACGTGCGTACCACCAGTGACGCCGACTTCTGGGTCGAGGTGCAGGCTTCGCTGAACGCCCTGGTCGGCTCCAACGGCGGCCGCGGCGTGGTGCTGAACCCCGCCGCCGGCGTCATCGTCGTCAAGGCCACGCCCAACGAGCTGATCCAGGTCGAGCGCTACCTCAAGGCGATCCAGCTGTCGGTCGAGCGCCAGGTGATGCTGGAAGCCAAGATCGTCGAGGTCTCACTGTCCAAGGACGCGCAGGCCGGCATCAACTGGGGCGGCTTCGGCCGCGTGCTGGGCGACAAGCTGGCGGGCTCCTTCGGCGTCGTGGGCGCCGGCGTCACGCTGGGCACCACCGGCAACCTCAGCTCGGGCGACGTGAGCAGCACGCCGGCCGGCAACCTGGTCACCTCGGGCACCGGCCGCGGCTTCTACGGCCTGGCGCTGCAGTCGCCCAACTTCGCCGCGCTGATCAACTTCCTGCAGACCCAGGGCGACGTGTCGGTGCTGTCCAGCCCGCGCGTGGCCACGCTGAACAACCAGAAGGCCGTGCTCAAGGTCGGCAGCGACGAGATGTTCGTCACCGGCGTGCAGACCAACACCACCACCAGCGGCACCAACATCGTCTCGACGCCGACGCTGACGCTGACGCCGTTCTTTTCCGGCATCGTGCTCGACGTGACGCCGCAGATCGACGACGAAGGCGTGGTCATCCTGCATGTGCACCCGGCCATCAGCAACGTGGCCGAGAAGACCAAGGCGATCAACCTCGGCTCGCTGGGCAACTTCACGCTGCCGCTGGCCGCCAGCACCGTCAACGAGACCGACAGCATCGTGCGCATCGGCGACGGCCAGATCGTCGCCATCGGCGGCCTGATGATCCACACCAGCGCCAACAGCAAGAGCGGCGTGCCGGGCCTGTCCGAGGCGCCGGTGGTCGGCGGCCTGTTCCGCCAGACCAGCGACGTGAGCAGCAAGCGCGAGCTGGTGATCCTGATCAAGCCCACGGTGATCCAGGGCGACGGTGCCAACTGGCCCAGCCAGGCCTCGGCCACGCCGCCGGCGGTTGCGCTGGCCGCTCCCCAGCCCGTCACGCAACCCGTCACGCAGGTGGCCATGCCCGGCTCGTCGCTGAAGCTGGACACCTCGCTCACCCGCTGACCCGAAAGAGCCTCGCACCGCCATGGCCCGCCCCGAACGCATCCGCCTCGGCGACCTGCTGATCCAGGAGCAGCTGATCTCGCAGGACCAACTGGAGCAGGCGCTGGCGGCGCAGAAACAGTCCGGCCGCAAGCTGGGCCGCATCTTCATCGATTCGGGCTTCGTCACCGAGGCCCAGATCGCCAAGGCCGTGGCGCGCCAGCTGCGCGCGCCCTTCGTCGAGCTGGCCGGCCGCGTGATCCGCCCCGAGATCGCCCGCCTGCTGCCCGAGGGCCAGGCCCGCCGCCTGCGCGCCCTGCCGCTGGAAGAGACCGCCACCGGCCTGCGCGTGGCCATGGCCGACCCGACCGACCTGGGCGCCTGGGACGAGCTGAACCGCCTGCTCAAGCGCGAGATCGACCTGGCCGTGGCCGCCGAAAGCCAGCTGCTGGCCGCGCTGGACCGCAGCTACCACAGCACCGAAGAGATCGCCGGCCACGCCCAGGCGCTGCAGGCCGACCTGGCCAGCGTGACCCAGGAGTTCGGCGACCTGCTCGGCCTGGGCACCGCCACCACGGAAGACGCGCCGGTCGTGCGCCTGCTGCACTCGGTGTTCGAAGAGGCGCTGCGCGTGCGCGCGTCCGACATCCACATCGAGCCGCAGGAGCGCTCGCTGCGCATCCGCTTCCGCATCGACGGCGTGCTGCACATCCAGACCGAGGCCGACGCCAAGATCGCCGGCGCGGTGGCGCTGCGGCTGAAGCTGATGTCGGGGCTGGACATCTCCGAGAAGCGCTTGCCGCAGGACGGCCGCTTCAACGTCAAGCTGCGCAGCAGCACGGTCGACGTGCGCATCTCGACCATGCCCACGCAGTACGGCGAGTCGGTCGTGATGCGTTTGCTGACGCAAGACGGCGGCCTGCTGTCGCTGGACACGCTCGCGCTGCCGCCGGCGGTGGACAAGGCCCTGCGCCGCGCCATCGCCCGCCCGAGTGGCATGGTGCTGGTCACCGGCCCCACCGGCTCGGGCAAGACCACCACGCTCTACGCCGCGCTGAGCGCGCTGAACACCAGCGGCCGCAAGATCATCACCGTCGAAGACCCGGTCGAATACCGCCTGCCCGGCATCAACCAGGTGCAGGTGATGGACAAGATCGAGCTGGGCTTCGGCCGCGTGCTGCGCGCCGCGCTGCGGCAGGACCCGGATGTCATCCTGGTCGGTGAAATGCGCGACCACACCACCGCCGAGATCGGCCTGCGTGCCGCGCTGACCGGCCACCTGGTGCTGTCCACCCTGCACACCAACGACGCGCCGTCGACCCCGCTGCGGCTGATCGACATGGGCGTGCCGCGCTACATGGTGGCCATGTCGCTGGCCATGGTGCTGGCGCAGCGCCTGGTGCGCGTGATCTGCGGCCAATGCGCCGAAGACGTCGAGCCCGACGCCCACCAGCGCCAATGGCTGGCGCTGGAGCTGGGCGACCAGGTCGGCCGCCACCGCTTCCGTCACGGCCGCGGCTGCCCGGTGTGCAACGACACGGGCTACAGCGGCCGCACCGGCGTCTACGAGTTCATCGAGATGACGCAGGAACTGGTCGAGACGATGAACCACGGCGACCCGACGCACTTCGCGCGCGCCGCGCGCGCGCAAATGGGCCGCCTCACGCTGCGCGGCGACGCCGTGCGCCTGGCCACCGAGGGCCGCACGACCATCGAAGAAGCGATGCGCGTGGCGACCCAGCTCGACGAATGATCCGCTTCGCCTACACCGGGCGCAGCGCGGCCGGGCCTGTCAACGGCACGCTGGAAGGCAGCGACGCCAACGCCGTGGCCGACCTGCTGTTCGCACGCGGCGTGACCCCGCTGCGCATCGAGCCCGAGCCGGCCGCGCCCAGCGCGGCCGGCCCGTCGGTGCCGCTGGCCGAGCGCCTGAAGGGCTGGCTGCAGCCGCCGATCGGCGTGGTCGACCTGATGCTGTTCTGCCGCCAGCTGCACACGCTGCTGCGCTCGGGCGTGCCCATCCTGCGTGCGCTGCTGGGGCTGCAGGAATCGGCCACCCACCCGGGCATGCGCGACTGCCTGGCCGAGGTGCGGCGCAGCCTGGAATCGGGCATCGAGCTGTCGATGTCCTTCGCCCAGCAATCGCATCTGTTCAACGGCTTCTTCGTCGCCATGGTGCGCGTGGGCGAGATGACCGGGCGGCTGGACGAGGTCTTCGACCGCCTGTGCAAGCACCTCGAGTTCGAGATGTTCATGCGCCAGCAGGTCAAGTCGGCGCTGCGCTACCCGATGTTCGTGATGGCCGCCATGGTCGCGGCGATCGCGGTGATCAATGTGCTGGTGATCCCCGCCTTCGCCACGGTGTTCGAGACCTTCCACGCCGAGCTGCCCATCCCCACGCGCATCCTGCTGGCCACCTCGCGCTTCACGCTGGATTTCGGCTGGCTGCTGGCCCTGGCCGCCATCGGCGCGGGCTTCGGCTGGAACGCCTGGCGCCACACGCCCGCGGGCAAGCTGAAGTGGGACCAGTTCGTGCTGGGCCTGCCGGTGGCCGGCAAGATCGTCCGCAAGGCCATGCTGGCCCGCTTCGCACGCGGCTTCGCGATGGCGCTCAAGAGCGGCGTGCCGATCGAGCGCGCCCTGGCCGCCGTGTCGCAGACCGTGGAGAACAGCTTCATCGCGCAGCGCGTCGACGGCATGCGCGAGGCGGTCGAGCGCGGCGAGTCGATCCTGCGCGCCGCCGCCGCCGCCGGGGTGTTCACACCCGTGGTGCTGCAGATGATCGGCGTCGGCGAAGAAACCGGCGCGGTCGACGAGCTGATGGAAGAAGTGGCCGAGCTCTACAGCAACGAAGTGCAGTACGAGCTGAAGACGCTGTCGCAGCAGGTCGAGCCGATCCTGATCGTGTTTCTCGGTGCCCTGGTGCTGGTGCTGGCCCTGGGTGTGTTCCTGCCCATGTGGGACCTGGGCCGCGTGGCCCGGGCGGCCCCCTCGTGACGCGATGGACGGCCATGCTCGCCCCCGCCCGGCACACGCCGCGCACGCCGCGGTCTCGCGGCCTGTCGCGCTTCGAGGCGCTGGTGGCGGTGTCGATCGTCGGCGTGCTGCTGGCGGTGGCTCTGCCACGCCTGGCCGCCCCGGTGGTGGCCGCGCGTCAGCTGCGCTTGAAGATGCTCGTGGCCACGGCCCAGTCCGCGGCCCTGCTGTTCCACCTTCGCTGCGAGACCGCTGCGGGCGCCAGTTCGGCTGCCACGGCCTGCGGCCGGCTGATGCTGGAAGGCCAGCCCGTGGCCGGCGTGCATGGCTGGCCAGCGGCGAGTGCCGATGGCATTGCAAAAGCCCTCAACCTCGGCACAGAAGTGACCGATATCGACTGGCGACCCGAGCGGATCGAGGGGGTGCCGGCCTTGCGTGCGCGCCTGAGACCTTCTGGGGTTGTCGGCGCATGCGAGTTCATCTACGCCCAGGCGGCATCGCCGGGTGCGGCCCCCCGCATCGAGCTGATTGATGCCTCCTGTTCCTGAACCCTGTCCCTGTCCTGTCTTGTAGGAGTTCCACCATGAAACGCACCCAAGCCGGTTTCACGATGATCGAGCTGATCGTCGTCATCGTCATCCTCGGCGTCCTGGCCGCCGTGGCCATGCCCAAGTTCGTCGACGTGTCGTCCGACGCCCAGGACGCCGCCCTGAAGGGCGTGGCTGGCGCGGCCACCTCGGCCATGAACGTCAACTACGGTGGCCGCAAGGTCAACTCGACCTACGGCGCAGCCATCGCCAACTGCACCGATGTCGCGAACATCATGCAAGGTGGCGTGCCCAATGGCTATGTGGTGACCTCGGCCGCCATCGGCAACAACGCGACGGCGACCTGCGTGGTCACCCAGACCAAAACGTCTAACACCGCCAACTTCACCGGCCTGGGCATCAACTGACGCCCCTTGGTGCCGCACACCGCGGCACCATGCGCGCCATGCCCAGCCGTCTGGCCAGACTGTTTCGAAGCGCGGCCCCGCCATCCTGGCGGGCCGCGCTTTTCGCGCTGCTGGCGCTGGCCTGGGTGTTGCCGGTGCAGGCCGCCACCTACACCTTCAAGAGCGACACCTACGCGTGGGAGACCACGACCAACACCATCACCTGGGACAAGCTGTGCACCGGCTACCCGGGTGACGACGACCAGGCGACGATCACCTTCACCGGTGGCTTCACCTTCAGCTTCGCCGGCACCGCCTATTCGTCGGTGCGCGTGCTGGCCAACGGTGCGCTGCAGTTCGGGGCCGACACCGGCTTCATGCGCACCTACACCAACACCAACCTGCCGGCCGGCACGGCAGGTGCCAACGGCAGCTGCGCGGCGGCCGCCACGGCGCGAACGATCATGCCCTACTGGGACGACCTGGACCCGAGCCACGTCGGCTCCGGCGGCGTCACCTGGCAGCAGAAGGGCATGGCACCGAACCGCTACCTCGTGGTGTCGTGGAACGGCGTCTACCAGTACTCGACCACCACGCCCTACACCTTCCAGGCCATCCTCTACGAGAACGGCCAGTTCAAGTACCAGTACGGCAACGCCAACACCACTGGCGCGTCGGCCACCATCGGCGTGCAGGTCTCGCCGACCGACTACACGCTGTACTCGTTCAACAGCGGCTACAACGCCAACGGCAGCGCCATCCGCTGGTTCGTGCCCAGCGGCACGCCGACCCGCCTGGCCGAGTACCGCATGGACGAATACAGCTGGGTCGGCAAGGTCGGCGAGGTGGCCGACTACACCGGCAACGGCTACAGCGGCGTGCGCGTGGGCGCGGCCGCCAACACCGCCAGCGGCTATGTCTGCCGCGGCGCGGACATCCCCGCCAACACCGACGCCACGATCGCGGCGATCGACACCACGATCGACGTCGACACCGCCATCGGCAACGACGGCGGCATCAGCTTCTGGTACCGCAGCAACGCGGCCTGGGTCAGCTCGCCCGAGGCCATGCTGTTCGACGCCAGCGGCTCGGCCAGCCGGCCCTTCTTCCTGGCCCGCAAGAGCACCGGCGCGCTGCGCTTCGTCGTCGCGGACTCGGCCGGCGCCCTGGTCGATGTGACCTCCAGCGCCCGCACCATCGCCGCCGGCACCTGGACGCACATCGCCGTCACCTGGCACATCAAGAACGGCAGCGGCCAGAGCACGGCGCGCATCTACGTCAACGGGTTGCAGGTGGGCGCCACCAGCGCCACCACCAACGGCGCCATCGACACCAGCCTGCTGACACTGTTCCTCGGCGACAACCGCACCGCCGCCATACCCGCCAACGCCACCTCGGCCTCGGCCAACGGCCGCATCGACGAGGTCAAGGCCTACAACTACGAGATCAGCGCGCTGGAGATTGCCGCCGACATGGCGGTGAACCACACCTGCCAGCCGCCGCTGGACCATGTGGAGATCCGCCATGCCAGCGGCAATGGCCTGACCTGCACGCCCAGCACGCTGACGGTGGTGGCCTGCCAGGACGCGGCCTGCGCCACGCCCTACACCGGCGGCCTGTCGGGCACGCTCACCGCCA
This sequence comes from Burkholderiaceae bacterium, assembly GCA_044226465.1. Taxonomy (GTDB): domain Bacteria; phylum Pseudomonadota; class Gammaproteobacteria; order Burkholderiales; family Burkholderiaceae_C; genus Ideonella. The sequence continues at coordinate 21,314 of JBGAGZ010000034.1, forward strand.
CCGGCACGCCCAGCGTGGTCTGGCCGGCCGGCGCGGGCTTCAGCATGGCATCGGGCACCAGCACCAGCACCGTCGACATGCAGGTCACGAGCGTGGGCAGCGTCAGCGTCGGCACCACCGGCCTGAGCCTCACGCCCACCAACGCCACGAGCTGCAACTTCGGTAGCCCGAGTTGCACCTTCACCGCGGCCGACAGCGGGCTGCTCTTCGACGTGCCGGCGCATGCAAGCGAAGGCGCGCAGAGCTTCAGCATCAGCGCGGTGCGCAAGTCCGACAACGGCCTGGCCTGCACGCCGGCATTCGCCAATGCGAACAAGGCCATCACCTTCGGCTGCAGCTACCTGAACCCGACCACCGGAACCCTGCCCGCGCGCATGGGCGGCAAGGCACTGAACGCCACCAACAACGCCAGTGCAGCCTGCGACGCCAGCGGCCAGGCCGTGACCCTCGCCTTCGACGCCACCGGCACCGCCACCACCACCTTCCAGTACGCCGACGTGGGCCAGTTGGCCCTCACCGCCAGGTATGTCGGCTCGGGCAGTGACGCAGGGCTGACGCTGACCGGCAGCGACAGCGTCGTCGTGGCGCCGGCGTCGTTCGCCTTCAGCGGCATCACCACCGGCCCCATCAAGGCGGGCAACGCCTTCTCGGCCACGCTCACCGCCCGCAACGGCGCGGGCGCCGCCACGCCCAACTTCGGGCGGGAAACCACCCCGGCCGCCCCGACGATCGCCTTCACCCGGCGCCAGCCCACCGGCAGCGGCGCGGTCGACGGCGTGTTCAGCGGCAGTTTCGGCAGCTACAGCGGCGGCGTGGCCACCGCCAGCAACCTGGCCTGGACCGAGGTGGGCCGGGGCGACCTGACAGCCACGCTGACCAACTACCTGGCCAGCGGCCTGTCGGCCACGGGCACCACCGGCACCGGCGGCGCGGTGGGCCGCTTCACGCCCCACCACTTCGACGTGGCGGTCAGCAACGCCTGCAGCAGCGGCGCCTACAGCTACGCCGGCCAGCCCTTCACGACCAAGGTCACGGCCCGCAACGCCAGCGGCGCCACCACGCTGAACTACGACGGCAGCAGCGCCACCGGCCCGAACTTCGCCCAGGCCACGACCCTGACCGACGCCGGTGCGCTGGGCCTGGGCAGCTTCGATTCAGCGGCCAGCGTGGCCGCCACCCGCTACACCGCGGGCATCGCCACGGTGACGCCGGCCTACAGCTTCAGTGCCAAGGAAACGGCGCCGCAAACCCTGGTGGTGCGCGCCACCGACGCCGACGGTGTCAGCTCCGTGGGCCAGGCCGAGGGCAGCACCGCGCTGCGCAGCGGCCGCCTGCAGCTGTCCAACGGCTACGGCAGCGAGAAGAGCCCGCTGGTCTTGTCGGTGCGTGCCGAATACTGGAGCGGCCTGGCCTGGCTGCTGAACAGCGCCGACACCGGTTGCACCGGCACCATTCCCGCCAGCGCCGTCGCCCTCTCGAACGTGCGCGACTACAAGGGCAACGCCGGCAGCTGGACCACCAGCGCCTCGGCCGTCACCGTCAGCGGCGGCGTCGGCACGCTCACGCTCGCCGCACCCAGCGGCGGCACCACCGGCACGGTCGACCTGGCCTTGAACCTGGGCAGCACGGGCGCAGACCAGTCCTGCCTGGCCAGCCACCCGGCCAGCACCGGCGCCGCCTTGTCGTGGCTGCGCTCGCGCCACGGCAGCGCCAACGGCTGCGCCAGCGCCTGGGACCGCGACCCGTCCGCGCGCGCTGCCTTCGGCGTCTACAGTGCCGAAACCAAGAAGACCGTCCATGCGCGCGAAATCTTCTGACCGCCAGCAAGGCTTCACCCTGGTCGAGCTGATTGCCATCCTGCTGATGGTCGGCGTGCTGGCCGTGGTGGCGATGCCGAAGCTCGATGGCGCCCTCGCCTTGCGCAACGACACCGCGCGCGACGAGGTGTTGAGCGCGCTGCGCTACGCCAGCGCCACCGCCCAGTCGCACCGGCGGCTGGTCTGTGCCGATGTCGGCACCAGCGCGGTGACGCTGCGCATTGCCAGCACCCGGCCGGCCAGCGCCTGCGACAGCACGCTCACGGGGCCGGATGGCGGCAGCAGCTACACCAGCAACGCGGGCGGCGCGAGCTTCGCCGTGTCGCCCAGCGGCACGTTGTACTTCCAGCCCGACGGGCGCGTGACCAGTGACGGCGCCGGCAGCACGGCCAGCGCGCGCACCGTCACCATCAGCGGCGCCGGCAGCATCAGCGTCGGTGGGGAAGGCGGCTATGTGCGCTGACCGCCGCTGCTTTCACCCGCAACGCGGCCAGCGCGGCTTCACGCTGGTCGAGATGATCGTCGCCATCGTCGTGCTCGGGGTGGGCCTGGCCGGCGTGATGCTGGCCTTCTCGTTGGCCGTCGGCCGCAGCGCCGACCCGGTGATCAACCAGCAGATGCTGGCCATCGCCGAGGAGATGATCGAGGAGATCCAGCTCAAGCCATACGCCGTGGCCGCCAACGCGGCGCCGGCCGGCTGCGCCCGCGACACCTACAACGACGTGGCTGACTACAACGGCTACGCCACCAGTGGCCAGATCTGCACGGTGGACGGCACGGCGGTGAGCGCACTGTCCGGCTACTCGGTCAGCGTCAGCGTGGCCGCCGGCACCCTGGGCGGCGTGGGCAACGCCAAGCGCATCGTCGTCACGGTCAGCCGCGGCTCGCAAAGCCTGTCGCTGGTCGGATGGCGAACGGACTACGCGTCATGACCGCCGCTCGCCCCCACCGCAGCCTGCGCCGTCCCCACGGCTTCACGCTGGTCGAGCTGATCATGGTGATCGTGATCGGCGCCATCCTCGCCGCCGCGCTGGCCGTCTTCCTGCGCCCGGCCTTCGACAGCTGGCTCGCGCTGCGCGTGCGCGCCGAGCTGGCCCACCAGGCCAGCGGCGCGCTGCGCAAGATGCGCGACGAGGTGCGGCTGGCGGTGCCGAACTCGATCCGCAGCCCCAACGCGCAATGCGTGGAGCTGGTGCCGACCCTGGCCGGCGCGCGCCTGCGCCGCGGCCCGGACACGGTCAACGACGCGCCCGGCAACGCCTCGATGCCGCTGGACACCGGCACCGCCACGACCCAGTTCGATGTGCTGACACCCCTGTCCACCACGCCCGCCGCCGGTGACTGGGTGGTGATCGACAACCAGAACCCCGGCGACGTCTACAGTGGCAGCAACCGCGCCGCGATCTCGGCCATGTCGGTGCCCACGGCCGTTTTCGGCCGCCACCGCGTGACCATCGCCTCGACCCAGTTCCCGCCCGGCTACGACGGCAACCGCGTGGTGGTGGTGTCGAACCAGCAGAAAGCGGTGTTCTACGTCTGCGAAGGGGCCGACGGCAGCCTCGACGCGTCCGGCAACGGCAAGGGCGTGCTGGCCCGGCTGGCCAACTACGGTTTCAACGCCGCCTACCCCGGTGCCTGCCCCAGTGCGGCCAGCGGCGAGGTGCTGGCCACCAACGTGCGCTCGTGCCGCTTCGTCTACGACCCCAGCCAGGGCGCCACGCAGCAGAGCGGCTTCGTCTCGATGCAGATCGAGGTGACGCGCAACTCGGAAAGCGCCGGCCTCGTGGTCGGCGCCCATGTGGCGAACGTGCCATGAGCCGACGCACCCGCCCCCACTCCGAACGCGGCTTCGGCGCCTTCGCCGCCGTCATCGTGCTGGTGGCGCTGGCGGCCATGGCGGCGGCAGTGGTCCGGCTGTCCAGCACCCAGCAGCTGGGCACGGCGCAGGACATGGGCGCTGCCCGCGCCGCGCAGGCCGCGCGTGCTGGCATCGAATGGGGGCTGTACCAGGCCTTCAGGGGCACATGGACGAGTTGCAGCGCCGCCAGCCAGACGCTGGACCTGACGGCCGACCTCGGCATGCGCGTCACCGTGGGCTGCAGCTCCACGCTCTACAACGAGGGCGAATCGGCCCCCGGTGTGCCGCAGACGGTGCGTGTCTACACGATCGACGCCGTGGCCTGCAACGCCACCGCGGCCTGCCCCGACGCCAGCCGCGCCGCTGGCCCGGCCTACGTCGAGCGCCGCCTGCAGATCCAGGCCAGCAACTGACGCGGCCGTGGCCGCACCAGGCGCCTATCGCTTGGCGCCGCGCCCCTGCAGCAGGGCGTTGAGCTGGCGCGCCTGGTCCGACAAGCCGAAGACCGCGGCCGGCGCCGGTGCGCGTGCCTGGAACGACGGCACCCCAGGGTAGGCCGCGAGCACGTCGCCCAGTGCGTCCTTGAGCGGGCCCAGCCAAGGCTCGTAGTGCCGCCATTGGGCCAAGGCATCCGTGAAGATCGGCTGGCGGACCTGCTCGGCGCTGGGCGTGAGCACGCCGCGGTTCGTCTCGTGGAAGCTCAGGCAAGAGGCCTCGAAGGGCAGCCCGCAGTGGTCCAGCAGCCGGCGGATCTCCTGCTCCGGCTGGGCGACCATCTGCTCGTAGATCACGCGGTGCACGCAGCCGGGCTGAACCGCGTCGAAATGGGCCATCAGCTCGACATAGTCGCGGTAGTAGCGGCCGATCTCGGCCAGGTCGAACGCGAACGGAAAGGCCTGCGGGAAGTACTGCCTGAACACCGCGAAACCGCAACCCAGCGGGTGGCGGCGCGTGTCGATGATGCGCGCCCGGGGCAGGATCAGCCGCAGCAGGCCCAGGTGCAGGAAGTTGGCGGGGGCTTTGTCGATGAAGTACGGCCGGTCGAGCTGGCGGTGCTGGCGGGCGCGCTCGAGGTAGTGCTGGCCCGCGTCCTTCAGCCTGTCCGGCGTCAGCTCACGCAGCCGCTCGGGGTAGGCGTCCGGCCGGGGTGGCTCGTTGCCCCACAGTTGCTGGACGACGGCCGGCAGGGCGGTTAGCTCGCTGGTGCCCTCGACCATCGAGTGGCTCGCGAGGATCTGCTCGACCAGGGTGGAGCCGGACCGCGGCAAGCCGACGATGAAGATCGGGTCGGGCGCGCTGGCGCCGCCGCCCATGCGCTGCTTGAAGAAGTCCGCCGTGAACAGGGCCTTGGATCGGCGAACGAAGGCTGTCGTGCCGTCCGCGCTGTAGCGGATGGTCTTGCGGAAGGCCGCGTTGGCGTCTCGATAGCAGGCGAACGAGGCGGGGTAGTCCTTGACGTCCTCGAGCGCCTTGCCGAGGGCGAAATTCATCAGCCAGCGGTTGCGCGCGTCGAGCCCGGCGTCGGCCAGCGCGCTGCGCATGCCCTCGATCTCGCCGGCAGTGAACCGGAAAGTCTTCAGGTTCGACAGGGCCCAGTAGGCTTCGGCGAGCTCGGGCTTCAGGGCGATCGCCTTTCGAAACGCCACGACGCCTTCAGGCGTTCGGCCGACGGTGGCCAGGGCATGCCCGTAAAACATCCAGGCGTTGCCGCTGGGATGGCGCTCGACCCAGGTTTCAAAGGTGGCCAGGGCGCGCTCATAGGCACCTGTGTTGAGCAGGGCGTGCGCCTTCAGATTCAGGGCGTTCTCGTTTCCCGGGTCGTCAGCCAGCAGGATGTCGACATCCGGCAGCACCTTGACCCATTCGGACTGCTGCGCATGCGACAAGGCCTGCATCCAGCGCGCCGCGGCATAGCGCGGCGAATGCGCCAGGCACAGCGCCAGCTGCTGCTGGGCGGCGTCGCGGCGGCCCGTCGACAGGTAGACCTCGGCCAGCATGCGGCGCACCGTCACCGCCGTCGGGTGCACCGCCAGGAATTCGGTGAGTCGGCGCTCGGCCGCCTGGGCATTCTCCTGCGGCGCGACGCCGGCTTGCTCCAAGGGCCCCCATTCAAGGGCCAGCGACTTGAAATGCCGGGCATACGCGTCGCCTGCCGGCGCCGCCCGACCCGCCTTGGCGAGTTGGTCGCCCAGCATCCGCCAGGCCGTGGGGTGGTCGGGCTCGAGGGCAAGCAGCCGGCCGAGGGCCCCGATCGCCGCCTCGGTCTGCCCCAGTTCGACCAGGACCATGGCCAATTCCAGCTGCACCGATGCCAGCCCGGGCTCCGCATCGGCCATGGCCTGCAGGCTTGCGCAAGCGCCTTCGAGGTCGCCCGCGATCCGGTAGGCACTGACCAGCAGCATCAGCGCAGGCGGCTGGCTCGGCGCATCGCCCAGCGCCGAGAGCGCCTGGACAATGGCCAGGGATGGGTCATCCGCCAGCCGCCCCATGGCTTTCGACAGCGCAGCGGTCAGTGGTGTATCGCCTCGGTCTGCATCGACATCGCTCATGCGCCGATGGTACGTTCGCCGGCCTGTGCGCCAACGCCCGGGGAAACTTGGAGAGGCACCGCAAAGAAAAAGCCCCGCAAGTCAATGACCTGCGGGGCTCTCGTCTTGGTGGGCGGTGCAGGGTTCGAACCTGCGACCCCTGCCGTGTGAAGGCAGTGCTCTACCGCTGAGCTAACCGCCCGGAATTCAGTTCAGAACTGGCGTTCCGGAAAGCCTGCGATTATGCCACAAGTTTCCGCCACTGGGTCTTGCCGCCGCTGGTCTTGTCCAAGTCGGCCAGCAGGGCGTCGTGCTGCGCCAGCTCTTCCGCGCTGGGCAGGAGCACGCTGAGCTCGAAGGCGCTGAAATCGATCTGGGCCAATTGCAGCGCCTGGCCGGGTGATTCGCTGCCGGCGTCGATGACCAGCGAGTCCTGCCCGCGCGTGAGGCGGATGTAGACCTCGGCCAGCAGGCCCGCGTCCAGCAGCGCGCCGTGCAGCGTGCGGTTGGAGTTGTCCACCTCCAACCGTTTGCACAGGGCGTCCAGCGAGTTGCTCTTGCCGGGGAACATCTCGCGCGCCATGGTCAGCGTGTCCACCACGCCAGCCACACATTCGCCGAACGACGGGCGGCCCAGACGGCGCAACTCGGCATTGAGGAAGCCGATGTCGAAGGCCGCGTTGTGGATCACGACCTCGGCGCCCGAAAGGAAATCCATCAGTTCGTCGGCCACCGCGGCGAACACCGGCTTGTCCGCCAGGAATTCGTCGGTAAGGCCGTGCACGCGCACCGCGTCCTCGCTGTTCTTGCGCTCGGGGTTCAGGTAGAAGTGCTTGGTCTCGCCGGTCAGGCGCCGGCCGACCATCTCGATGCAGCCGACCTCGATGATGCGGTCGCCGCTCTCGGGCGAGAGGCCGGTGGTCTCGGTGTCGAGAAAGATCTGACGGCTCATCGCGCCGCTCCTCCGGTCACGGGTTGTCGCGCACCCCAGGCCCAGAGCGCGGCGCCGCCCAGGATCATGGGCACACACAGCCACTGGCCCATGCTCAGGCCGGTGCGCATGGCGAAATCCATGAGGAAGCTGTCTGGCTCGCGGAAGTATTCCGCGATGAAACGGAACACCCCGTAGCCGAACAGGAATGCGCCGGTCACCTGGCCATTGCCGCGCGGCTTGCGCCCGTACCACCAAAGCAGCGCGAACAGCAGCAGCCCTTCCATGAGGAACTGGTAGATCTGCGAGGGGTGGCGCGGTAGGTCCGAGCCGGACTGCGGGAACACCATGGCCCACGGCAGGCTGGCATCCGCGGCACGGCCCCAGAGCTCGCCGTTGATGAAGTTGCCGACGCGGCCGCTGGCCAGGCCGGTGGGCACGCAGGGCGCCACCAGGTCCATCACCTGCCAGAACGAGCGGCCACGCAGCCGCGCGAAGAGGAACATCGCCGCCGCCACGCCCAGCATGCCGCCGTGGAAGGACATGCCGCCCTTCCACACCGCGAAGACCTCGAAGAAATGGCCGGCGTAGTAGCCGGGCTTGTAGAACAGCACGTAGCCCAGACGGCCGCCGACCACGACGCCGACCACGCCGAAGAACAGCAGGTCCTCCACGTCGCGTCGCGTCCAGCCCGCAGTGGCGAACCAGGGCTTCTGCACACGGCGGCCGGCCAGGAACAGGAACAGGCCGAAAGCCACCAGGTAGGTCAGGCCGTACCAGTGGATCTGCAGCGGCAGGCCGATGCGCGTCAGGTCCAGCGCGATGGGGTCGAATTGCGGGTGCGTGAGCATGGGGCGGCATGATACGGCGCCGGCCCTGCACGGGCTTCAGCCCGGCTTGTCCGGCCCCAGCGCCGCGGCGACGAAGGCGGCGAAGCGCGCCGCCACGGCCCCGCCGGCATCAGACCAAACCAGGCTGGTCTCGCACCGTGGCGCGGCGTCGCCTCGGGCGGCCGGCAGAGGCCGGTAGACCACACCGGGCCGCTGCAACTGCGTCATCGATCGGGGCACCCAGGCCAGGCCCAGGCCCGCCGAGACGAGGTTCACGATGGTCTGCATCTGGATGGCCTCCTGCGCCACCACGGGCGACACGCCGTGGCGATGGTAGTAAGCCAGCACCGCGTCGTAGAGCGACGGGGCAATCGGGCGGGGAAAGATCACCAGGGGTTGCGCCAACACGTCGGCCACCCGCAGCCGCTTGGTGGTGGCCACCGGACTGCCGTCCGCCACAGCCAGGACCATCGGCTCCAGGCCCACGGACAACCGCGACCAGGGCGCCAGCCCGGCCGACACGCCCGGCGCGTGCAGCACGAAGCCGGCGTCCATCTCGCCACGGTCCAGTGCCTGCAACTGAACATCGGTGGTGGCCTCGCGCAGCACCACTTGCACACCGGGTTCGGCCTGGCGGAAGCCGCGCAGCCACCCCGGCAAGGGCCCGAAACCCACGGTGGAGACGAACCCCAGCCGCAGCCGCCCCACGGCTCCGCGCCCCGCCGCCTGGGCCACGCCCGGCAACGCCGCCGCCTGCTGCAACAGGTGCCGCACCGGCTCGACCAAGGCCGAGCCGGCCGGGCTGAGCGCCACGCGCCGGCGGCTGCGCTCGAACAAGGCCACGCCCAGGCGCGATTCCAGTTGCTGGATGGCCATGGTCAGCGGCGGCTGGGTCATGTGCAGGCGCTGCGCGGCCTGGCCGAAATGCAGCGTCTCGGCCAATGCCAGGAACTGCCTCCAGGCGCGCAGCTCGATCAGGGGCAAGGCGTCATCTTTCATATGCTGCGCATATTAATGCTGTGAGATGAATATATTGGACGCGCACCGACGCTCGCCGCATACTGGCCGCCCCGATCCGCCTGAGCCCCTGCGAGGACAACGATGAGCCTGAACCGCCGCTCCAAGAACATCACCGAAGGCGTGGCCCGCGCGCCCAACCGCTCCATGTACTACGGCATGGGCTACCAGGAGGGCGACTTCGGCAAGCCGATGATCGGCGTGGCCAACGGCCACTCCACCATCACGCCCTGCAACTCGGGCCTGCAGAAGCTGGCCGATGCCGCGGTGCAGGGCCTGAAGGAGGCCGGGGCCAACCCGCAGATCTTCGGCACGCCCACGATCAGCGACGGCATGGCGATGGGCACCGAAGGCATGAAGTACAGCCTGGTGTCGCGCGAGGTCATCGCCGACTGCGTCGAGACCTGCGTCGGCGGCCAGTGGATGGACGGTGTCGTCGTCATCGGCGGCTGCGACAAGAACATGCCCGGCGGCATGATGGGCATGCTGCGCGCCAACGTGCCGTCGATCTACGTCTACGGCGGCACCATTCTGCCCGGCCACTACAAGGGGCAGGACCTGAACATCGTCAGCGTCTTCGAGGCGGTTGGCCAGTTCTCGGCCGGCAAGATGAGCGAGGAAGACTTCTGCCAGATCGAACGTCGCGCCATCCCCGGCACCGGCTCGTGTGGTGGCATGTACACCGCCAACACCATGAGCTCGGCCTTCGAGGCGCTGGGCATGAGCCTGCCCTACTCGTCCACGATGGCCAATGTCGAGGACGAGATCGTTGCCAGCGTCAAGCGCTGCGCCGCGGTCCTGGTCGAGGCCGTGCGGCAGGACCTGAAGCCCCGCGACATCGTCACCAAGAAGGCGATCGAGAACGCCGTGGCCGTGATCATGGCCACCGGCGGCTCGACCAACGCGGTGCTGCACTTCCTGGCCATCGCCCATGCTGCTGAGGTGGACTGGACGATCGACGACTTCGAGCGCATGCGCAGACGAGTGCCGGTGATCTGCGACCTGAAGCCCAGCGGCCGCTACCTGGCCATTGACCTGCACCGCGCCGGCGGCATCCCCCAGGTGATGAAGCTGTTGCTCGACGCCGGCCTGATCCACGGCGACTGCATGACCATCACCGGCAAGACCGTGGCCGAGAACCTGGCCGATGTGCCCAGCGTGCCGCCAGTTGGGCAAGAGGTGATCCGCCCGCTGTCGGCGCCGATGTACGACGAAGGCCACCTCGCGATCCTGAAGGGCAACCTGTCGCCCGAAGGCTGCGTGGCCAAGATCACCGGCCTGAAGAACCCGGTGATCACCGGCCCGGCGCGCGTGTTCGACGACGAGCAATCGGCGCTGGCCGCGATCATGGCCAACCAGATCAAGGCCGGCGACGTGATGGTGCTGCGCTACCTGGGCCCCAAGGGCGGCCCGGGCATGCCCGAGATGCTGGCCCCGACCGGCGCGCTGATCGGCCAGGGCCTGGGCGAGTCGGTGGGCCTGATCACCGATGGGCGCTTCTCGGGCGGCACCTGGGGCATGGTGGTGGGCCATGTGGCGCCAGAGGCTTATGAGGGCGGCACGATCGCGCTGGTGAAGGAAGGCGATTCGATCACCATCGACGCCCACCAGCTCAAGCTCGAACTGAATGTGCCAGCCGACGAACTGGCGCGCCGCCGCGCCGCCTGGGTGCAACCGGCGCCGCGCTACACCCGCGGCGTGCTGGCCAAGTTCGCGAAGAACGCTGCCAGCGCCAGTGCGGGGGCCGTGCTCGACAAGTTCGAGTGAGTGCGGGTTCCCGGCCTCAGCGCCGGCCGCCCTTCTTCGGGTCTTTGGGGCCCAGGCCGAGGTTGTCGATGTTGCGCGCGCGACGAGCGGCCTTGCGCTCCTCGTCCTTTTCCATCTCGCGCCGCTTGGTCCAGCCGCTGGCGTCCGACCAACCCCACCAGACCAGGGCCAGGACGAAGGGCAGAACGAACTTCCACAGGTCGCCGAAAAGCTCGAGGTTCCAATCGGCCATCGGGCTCACGCCGGCGATTCGCAGCGCGATCAAGACAACCCCGATGATGATGAAGACCATGGGCGAGCTCCAGGATGTAACGGCCAGGTCGGCGGCCGAGTAAACGCGCAAGGCGCGCGTCAACTGAAGTTTGTAAACTGCGTTGTTGGCACTGTAAACCAGCCACCACAGAATTCCCTGCAACCTGACGTGAAGGACCCCATGAAAGCACTGATCGCCCTGCTCGCCGTGGCCGCCGTGTCGCCTGCGTTCGCCAATGCAGACCTGGCCGCCAAGAAGAACTGCCTGGCTTGCCATGCCCTGGACAAGAAGGTCGTCGGCCCGGCTTACAAGGACGTGGCCGCCAAGTACGCGGGCCAGAAGGACGCCGTGGCCAAGCTGGCCGAGAAGATCCAGAAGGGTGGCGTCGGCGTCTGGGGCCAGGTGCCCATGCCCGCCAACCAGGTCACGCCCGACGAGGCCAAGCAACTGGCCACCTGGGTGCTGTCGATCAAGTGATCGGCTGATCTTCCCCAAACAAAAAGCCCCGCAGTGCGGGGCTTTTTTTGTTGGGCGCTGGAGTGGCACATCGCCTCAGGGTTCTGGTGTTTGCTCACATCGCCAAGGCGACATGAGCAAACCCCGCACCCGCTGGATCAGTTGTTCTCCGACAACTGATCCAGGATGGCTGGGTTCTCGAGCGTCGAGGTGTCCTGCGTGATGGCCTCGCCCTTGGCGATCGAGCGCAACAGGCGGCGCATGATCTTGCCCGAGCGGGTCTTGGGCAGGTTCTCGCCGAAGCGGATGTCCTTGGGCTTGGCGATCGGGCCGATCTCCTTGCCAACGTGGTCGCGCAACTGCTTGGCGATGGCCTTGGCTTCGTCACCGGTGGGGCGCGGGCGCTTCAGCACCACGAAGGCGCAGATCGCCTCGCCGGTGGTGTCGTCCGGCCGGCCGACCACCGCCGCTTCGGCCACCAGCTCGGTGCAGCTCACCAGCGCCGACTCGATCTCCATCGTGCCCATGCGGTGGCCGGACACATTCAGCACGTCGTCGATGCGGCCGGTGATCGTGAAATAGCCGGTCTTCACGTCGCGGATCGCACCGTCGCCCGCGAGGTAGTAGCCCTTCAGCTCGGGCGGGTAGTAGCTCTTCTTGAAGCGCTCAGGGTCGCCCCAGATCGTGCGGATCATGCTGGGCCAGGGCTTCTTGACGACCAGGATGCCGCCCTGCCCGTTGGGCACGTCGTTGCCGGTCTCGTCGACGATGGCGGTGGTGATGCCCGGGAAAGGCAGCGTGCACGAGCCCGGCACCAGCAGCGTGGCACCCGGCAGCGGCGTGATCATGTGGCCGCCGGTCTCGGTCTGCCAGAAGGTGTCCACGATCGGGCAGCGGCCGCCGCCCACGTGCTGGTGGTACCACTCCCAGGCGGCCGGGTTGATTGGCTCGCCAACCGAGCCCAGGATGCGCAGACTCGACAGGTCGTAGCTCTTGGGGTGCACCGCGTCGTTGGCCTCGGCGGCCTTGATCAGCGAGCGGATGGCCGTGGGTGCGGTGTAGAACACCGACACCTTGTGGTCCTGGATCATCTTCCAGAAGCGGCCGGCGTCCGGGTAGGTGGGCACGCCCTCGAAGACGATCTCGGTGCCGCCCAGGGCCAGCGGGCCGTAGGTGATGTAGGTGTGGCCGGTGACCCAGCCGATGTCGGCCGTGCACCAGAAGACGTCGTCGGCCTTCAGGTCGAAGGTCCACTTGGTTGTCAGCGCCGCATGCAGCAGGTAGCCGCCCGTGCTGTGCTGAACGCCCTTGGGCTTGCCGGTCGAGCCCGAGGTGTAGAGCAGGAACAGCGGGTGCTCGGCTTCGACCCATTCCGGCTCGCAGGTGGACGCCTGGCCGGCGATCACATCGGCCATCCAGACGTCGCGGCCCGCCTTCATCTCGACCTTGGCATTGCCGCGGTTGACGACCAGCACCTTCTCGATCTTCTCGCAGCCGCCCAGCGTCAGCGCCTCGTCGACGATCGCCTTGAGCGGCAGTTGCTTGCCGCCGCGCACCTGGCAGTCGGCCGTGATGATGGCCTTGGCCCCGGTGTCCTCGATGCGGTCGCGCAGCGACTGGGCCGAAAAGCCACCGAAGACCACCGAATGCGTGGCGCCGATGCGCGCGCAGGCCTGCATGGCCGCGACGCCGTCGATCGACATGGAGATGTAGATGACGACCCGGTCACCCTTCTGGATGCCCAGGCTCTTGAGCCCATTGGCGATCTGGCAGGTCTTGGCCAGCAACTCGGCATAGCTGACCTTGGTGACCTCCCCGCCATCGGCTTCGAAGATGATGGCCGTCTTGTCGCCCAGGCCGCGCTCGATGTTGCGGTCCAGGCAGTTGTAGCTGGCGTTCAGCGTGCCGTCCTCGAACCACTTGAAGAACGGGGCCTCGCTGCCGTTGAGCGTCTTGGTGAAGGGCTTCTTCCAGCTCAGCAACTCGCGCGCCAGGCGTGCCCAGTAGCCCTCGTAGTCGGCTTCCGCCTCCTTGCACAGCGCCTCGTAGGCTGCCATGCCGGACACGTGGGCTTGGGCGGCCAGCGCGGCCGGTGGGGCATAGGTCTTCAGCTCTTCGGTCATGGGTTGTCTCCTCGAGGCTCCAAACAAGCGGCGGCCAGGGTGGCCAGTTTCAGATGTTTCTCAGGGGAAATGTCGTCCGAGCGTCTGACGAACGGCTTACTCCCGACGGCGGCCGCTGTCAAACCACCGCGGCGCCCGGCCCCTACAATCCGCGCCCTGCTGCCAAGTGGACTGTCGCACAGCCCCCTACCACCATGCACGACACCCCGCCGAAGACGACGCCGCCCTTGCGGCCACTGCCCCGCCTGATCTTCGCCAGCCGCTGGCTGCAATTGCCGCTGTACCTGGGCCTGATCCTGGCGCAGGCGGTCTACGTCTACCAGTTCTGGGGTGAGTTGATCCACCTGATCGAGGCCGTGCTGGGCAGCGACCAGGCCCTGGCGACCCTGGTCAACAGCCTGGGCTACAAGGGCACGGCGATCGTCGACCCAGCCACAGGCCACGTCACCGGCTACGCACCGATCACCAAGCTCAGCGAGACCATCATCATGCTGGTGGTGCTGGGGCTGATCGACGTGGTGATGATCTCCAATTTGCTCATCATGGTCATCGTTGGTGGCTACGAGACCTTCGTGTCGCGCCTGGACCTGGACGACCACCCCGACCAACCCGAGTGGCTGAGCCATGTCAATGCGTCGGTGCTGAAGGTCAAGCTGGCCACGGCCATCATCGGCATCAGTTCGATCCACCTGCTCAAGACCTTCATCAACGCCGAGAACTACACCGAGAAGACGCTGATGTGGCAGACGCTGATCCACGTCGCCTTCCTGCTCTCGGCCCTGGCCATCGCGGCGGCAGACCGAGTGATGCCGCATGCCAACGACAAGCACTGAGCCCGGCATGCGCCGAGTAAACTTAGTAGTTACCCCAAGCCTCGCCCTGACACCATGACCACCATCCGCCAAGCCGATCTCGTCGAGTCCGTCGCGAGCGCGCTGCAGTACATCAGCTACTACCACCCGGCCGACTACATCGCCCACCTCGCACGCGCCTACGAGCGCGAGCAGAGCCCCGCGGCCAAGGACGCGATCGCCCAGATCCTGACCAACTCGCGCATGTCGGCCGAGGGCCGCCGGCCGATCTGCCAGGACACCGGCATCGTCAACGTGTTCCTCAAGATCGGCATGGACGTGACCTGGGTCGGGTTCACGGGCTCGATCGCCGACGCCGTCAACGAGGGCGTTCGCCAGGGCTACCTGAACCCGGACAACGTGCTGCGCGCCTCGGTGCTGGCCGACCCGATCTTCGAGCGCAAGAACACCAAGGACAACACCCCCGCCGTGATCCACATGGAGGTGGTGCCGGGCAACACGGTCGAGGTCACGGTGGCGGCCAAGGGCGGCGGCAGCGAGAACAAGTCCAAGATGCAGATGCTCAACCCCAGCGACAGCCTGGTCGACTGGGTGCTCAAGACGGTGCCGACCATGGGCGCCGGCTGGTGCCCGCCGGGCATGCTGGGCATCGGCATTGGCGGCACGGCGGAAAAGGCCGTGTTGCTGGCCAAGGAAGCCCTGATGGACGACATCGACATGTACGAGCTGCAACAGCGGGGCCCCAGCAACAAGCTGGAGGAACTGCGCCTGGAGCTGTACGAGAAGGTGAATGCCCTGGGCATCGGCGCGCAGGGTCTGGGCGGCCTGACCACGGTGCTCGACATCAAGATCAAGACCTACCCCACCCACGCGGCCTCGCTGCCGGTGGCGATGATCCCCAACTGCGCGGCCACGCGCCACGCGCACTTCGTGCTGGACGGTTCCGGCCCGGCCTTCCTCGACGCGCCCAGCCTGGACCTGTGGCCGGATGTGCACTGGGCGCCCGACTACAACAAGAGCAAGCGCGTCGACCTCAACACGTTGACCAAGGAAGCGGTCGCCAGCTGGAAGCCGGGCGACACCCTGCTGCTGAACGGCAAGATGCTCACTGGCCGTGACGCCGCGCACAAGCGCATCGCCGACATGCTGGCCAAGGGCGAGCCCCTGCCGGTGGACTTCACCAACCGGGTCATCTACTACGTCGGCCCGGTGGACCCGGTGCGGGACGAGGTGGTGGGCCCCGCCGGCCCGACGACCGCGACGCGGATGGACAAGTTCACCCGCATGATGCTGGAGAAGACCGGCCTGATCGCGATGGTGGGCAAGGCCGAGCGCGGCCCGGTCGCCATCGAGGCCATCAAGGACAACGGCAGCGCCTACCTCATGGCCGTGGGCGGCGCCGCCTACCTGGTCGCCAAGGCCATCAAGGCCGCCAAGGTCGTCGGCTTCGCCGACCTGGGCATGGAAGCCATCTACGAATTCGACGTGGTCGACATGCCAGTCACCGTGGCGGTGGACGCCGGCGGCACCAGCGTGCACCTGACCGGGCCGAAGGAATGGCAGGCGAAGATCGGCAAGATCCCGGTGGCTGTGGCCTGACTAGGCCCGGCGTAGCACCCGCTGCGGGAAGGGAATTTCCACCCCTTCCGCATTCAGGCAGCGCAGCAGCGCCAGGTTGACCTCGGAACGCACGCCGCCGGCACCGTTCTCGGGGTCGACGATCCAGAAGCTGATCGTCAGCTCCAGCCCGTCGGCCGCGAAGGCCGAGAGTTGGACCACCGGGGCAGGCTCCTTGAGCACGCGGGTCACGCCACCCGCGGCCGCGACCATCTTGGGGAAGAGCGCATCCAGGTCGGTGCCATAGGCCACCTGCACCTGGGTCGTGAGCAAGACCTTGGGGTCGGCCAGCGACGAGTTCTCGACCCGCTGAGTCAGCAGCATCTCATTGGGCACGATGGCCTCGCGGCCGTTCAGTGCGCGGATCACCGTGTAGCGGGTGGCGATATCGGTGATGCGGCCTTCGAAGCCGTCCACCCGCACCATGTCGCCGATGCGCAACGAGCGTTCTGTGAGGATCACGAAGCCACTGACATAGTTGGCCGCGAGCTTCTGCAGGCCGAAGCCCACGCCCACACCCACGGCGCCACCCAGCACCGACAAGGCGGTCAGGTCGATGCCCACGGCGCTCAAGGCCAGCAGCAGGCCAATGAAGGTCAGCAGCGCACGCACGACGTTGGCGGCCACCTTGCGCAGCGACAACTGCTCCCCGTAGGCACCTTTGAGCAGCCGTGCCTCGATCGCCGCCGACACCCACAGCGCCAGCACCAGCACGAAGCCAGCCGACAGCACCCCCTCGACAATGTTGCGCACCGAGACGCGGGCGCCGCCGAGCTTCCAGTGGATATCGTCGAGCTCGTCCATCACCACCGGCAGCACGCCGGTGATCCAGCCCACCACCGCCAGCCAGGCCAGCCACGAGATCGTGCGCTCGGCCATGCGGATGAAGCCCGAGTTCGGGAAGGCCGCCCTCAGCACCCGCACCAACAGGCGGATCACCGCGAACGACAGCAGCACGGGAATGGCGATCTTGAACAGCGCCAATGGCACGCCCATCACCGGCAGCAGCCGGCGGGCGCCGTAGGCCAGTGCGAGCGCGAGCACCGGGAACAGCACACCGTCGATGATGCGGTGGCCGAACCAGACCGAGCCGGCCGGCGCCTCCTTGCCGCGAAGAAGCCGCACCACCACCCAGGCCAGTGCCAGGCAGCCCAGC
Source organism: Burkholderiaceae bacterium (assembly GCA_044226465.1). GTDB lineage: Bacteria > Pseudomonadota > Gammaproteobacteria > Burkholderiales > Burkholderiaceae_C > Ideonella. The sequence goes on from JBGAGZ010000034.1 coordinate 38,479, forward strand.
ACCACCGAGGCCTCGATCCAGGCACTGGAATGGGTCAGCGCCGATACCAGTTCATCCAGCGTGACCGCTGGCAGCACGGAAGTCGTCATGCCCCATTCTCTCAGCCAAGAGACAGGCTCTTGGCGCCGGGGTGCCGAGGCTCAAACGTCTGCCAGCGCCCTCAGGTGCGCGGCCACGCTGCGGGCCAGCGCGCTCAGCGCATAGCCGCCTTCCAGGCAGGACACGATGCGCCCTTGCGCATGGCGCTGGGCGATGTCGACCAGGCGGCGGGTGATCCACTCGTAGTCCGCCTCGACCAAGCCGAGTTGCCCCAGGTCGTCTTCGCGGTGGGCATCGAAGCCGGCCGAGATGAAAATCATCTGCGGCTTGAAGGCGTCCAGCCGTGGCAGCCAGTTGGCCTCGATCAGCTCACGGATCTCGCCGCCCCGCGTGTACGCCGGGATCGGCAGGTTGACCATGTTCGTGCCCAGTGGCACGCCGCCCGAGAAGGGGTAGAGCTGGTCCTGGAAGAAGCTGGCCATCAGGATGCGCTCGTCACCGGCCACGATGTCTTCGGTGCCGTTGCCGTGGTGCACGTCGAAGTCGATGATGGCCACGCGCTGCAGCCCGCGCTTGTCCAGGGCGTGCCGCGCCGCGATCGCCACGTTGTTGAAGAAGCAGAAGCCCATGGCCTGGCTGCGCGTGGCGTGGTGGCCCGGCGGCCGAATGGCGCAGAACGCGTTTTCGGCCTGGCCGTCGATCACCGCGTCGGTGGCCGCCACCGCGGCGCCGGCGGCACGCAAGGCGGCGCGCCAGGTGGCCGGGCAGACGGTGGTATCCGGGTCCAGCGCGCGGTGCTCGCCATTGGCGGCGGCCTGCTGCATGAACTCGCCGAGTTCCAGCAGGTAGCCCTCGCTGTGGGCCAGCACGAGGTCGTCGTGGTCGGCCAGCGGCACGTCGAAGCGGGTCAGTGCGATGTCGAGCCCGGTGGCCAGCAGGTGGTCCTCGATCGCGTCGAGGCGCGCCGGGCATTCGGGGTGGCCGGCGCCCATGTCGTGGCCGCGGCAATCAGGGTGCGAAAAGTAGGCTGTCGTCATGTGTTGGGGGTGGCCGTCTCCAGGCCAATCTGAGCTATCGTGCCCGTCAATATGATGATCCCCGCCTTGCAGTCTCGATTGACCCAGCTCAAGGGCCAGATTAGCACGATCATCGTCGGCAAGGCCGAGCAGATCGACGACAGCATCGCCTGCCTGCTGGCGGGCGGCCACCTGCTGATCGAGGACGTGCCGGGGGTCGGCAAGACCACGCTGGCGCACGCGCTGGCGGTCTCGCTGGGCCTGAACTTCTCGCGCGTGCAGTTCACCGCCGACCTGATGCCCAGCGACCTGATCGGCGTCAGCATCTTCGAGCGCGCCAAGGAAAGCTTCGTCTTTCACCCCGGCCCGGTCTTCGCCCAGGTGTTGCTGGCCGACGAGATCAACCGCGCCGGCCCCAAGACCCAGAGCGCGCTGCTCGAGGCGATGGAAGAGCACCAGGTCAGCGTCGACGGGCAGACGCGCCCGCTGCCGGCGCCGTTCTTCGTCATCGCCACGCAGAACCCGACCGACCAGCTGGGCACCTACCCGCTGCCCGAGAGCCAGCTCGACCGCTTCCTGATGTGCATCACGCTGGGCTACCCGGACCGCCGCGCCGAGCGCGCGCTGCTGGCCGGCGAGGACCGGCGCGACGCCATCGCCCGCCTGCAGCCGGTGATGGCGCCGGACGAACTGCGCACCCTGATGGCCCTGGTGCCGCAGGTGCATGCCTCCGACGCCCTGTTGGACTACCTGCAGGCACTGATCGCCGCCACGCGCTCGGGCCAGTGGTTCGTGGACGGCATGTCGCCACGCGCCGGCATCGCCGTGCTGCGGCTGGCCCGAGCCCGGGCCCTGCTCAACGGCCGCGACCATGTCACGCCGGACGACCTGCAAGCCCTGCTGCCCCAGGCCATCGCCCACCGCCTGGTGCCGGTGCCCGGTGCCGGCCGTGGCCGCCGCGAGCAGGTGCGGGCCATGGTCGACGCCGTACCACTTCCCTGAGCAAGCCCCGATGACCCACTGGCTGCGCCGCCGCTGGGACGCCTGGTGGCAAGCCCGCCACCGCCCGGCCGAGCAGTGGACGCTGAGCCAGCGCAACATCTACATCGTCCCCACCCGCGCCGGGCTGGCCTTCGGGCTGACCTTGCTGCTGCTGCTGGTGGCGTCGATCAACTACCAGCTGAGCCTGGGCTATGCGCTGACCTTCCTTCTGGCTGGCAGCGCGCTCGCGTCCATGCACATGACCCACAACTGCCTGCGCGGGCTGACCTTGCACGCCAAGGCGCCGGCGGCGGTGTTCGCCGGCGACCGCGCCTCGCTGGAACTGGTGGTCACCAACCCGGGCGCCGCACGGCATGGCCTGGGCTTCGGCGTCCAGGCCAGCGGCCATCCGACGGTGCTGGCCTTCGTCGAGATCGCCGCGCTCGGCCAATCGCCGGTGGTCGTGGGCTACCGCGCCGAGCGGCGCGGCCTGCACGATCTGCCGATGCTGCGCATCGAGAGCCGCTTCCCGTTCGGCCTGTTCCGCGCCTGGTCGTTCTGGCGGCCCGCGGGCCAGCTCTGCGTCTACCCCCGCCCCGAGCAGCCCGCCGCCGCGCTGCCGGTGGGCACGGCACAGCCGGGTGGCCAGGTGTCGGCCCGCACGGCCCAGGGCGGCGAGTTCGACGGCTTGCGCCCCTGGCGCCGCGGCGACAGCCCGCGCCAGGTGGCCTGGAAGAAGCTGGCCAGCACCGGCGAGCTGGTCAGCCGCGAGGGCCGCGAGTCCGCCCGCCGCGAGCTGTGGCTGGACTGGGCACAGGCCCACCAGCCCGACGTGGAAACCCGCTTGTCCCGCCTGGCCGCCTGGGTGCTGCAGGCCGACCGCCAGGGCCTGGCCTTCGGCCTGCGCCTGCCCGGGCAGGAGCTACCCCCCGCCGAAGGTGCCGCGCAACGCCACGCGGCGCTGCGCGCGCTGGCTGTGTGGGGCTGAGCCAGGCCATGCGCTCCTTCGCCCTGCCCTCGGCCAGCGCCTGGCGCAGCGTGCCCCGCGAGACGCGCGACACGCTGTTCATGCTGGTCGTCATCGGCTGGACCATCGCGCCCCACGTGGCCCGCTTGTCGCCCTGGGTGGGCCTGCTGTGCGGCACCGTGCTGCTGTGGCGCGGCCTGCTGGCCTGGCGCCAGGGGCCGCTGCCTGGGCGATGGGTGCTGGTGGCGGTGCTGGCGGCCGCCACCGGGCTGACCTGGTGGACCGAGCACACGCTGTTCGGCAAGGCCGCCGGCGTCACCCTGCTGGTGGTACTGATGGCGTTGAAGACGCTGGAGCTTCGTGCCCGGCGCGACGCGCTGGTGGTCTTCTTCCTCGGCTTCTTCCTGGTGCTGACGCAGTTCCTGTACTCGCAGTCGCTGCTCACCGCGCTGGCCATGGGCTTGTCGGTCTGGGGCTGGCTCACGGCGCTGACCCTGGCCCACATGCCCGCGGGCCGGCCCCGCCTGGCCGAGGCCGCCGCACTGGCCGGGCGAGCGGCCCTGGTCGGCACGCCGATCATGGTGGCGCTGTTCCTGCTGTTCCCGCGCATGGGGCCGCTGTGGGCGATGCCCGGCGCCGGGGCCAAGACAGGCTTGTCGGACAACCTGCAGCTCGGCCAGGTGGCCGAGGTGGCCAACGACGACAGCATCGCCTTCCGGCTGCGCTTCGACGGCCCGCTGCCGCCGGGCGAGGCGCTGTACTTCCGCGGCCCGGTGCTGAGCGACTACGACGGCCAGCGCTGGCGGGTGGACGTGATCAGCGCACTCGCCACCGGCATGCCCTCGCGGACCAGCGCCGATGCCGCTGCGCCGACCGTCCGCTACGAGATGACGCTGGAGCCGCTGCGCGTGCCGTGGCTGCCGCTGCTCGAGGGCACGCGGCACGCCCCGCGCAGCAACCCGCCCATCGCCGGCCTGCCGCCGCAGCCGGACGACAGTGGGCAGTGGCGCCTGCCTCGCCCGCTGGGCGAGCGCGTCCTGCTGCTGGCCGAGGCCGACCTGCAGCCACCGCGGGTCGCCGCCTTGCGGGCCTACGAGCGCCGCCTGCTGCTGGCCTTGCCCGCCGGCAGCCACCCGCGCACCCGTGCCTGGGCCCGGGCGCTGCGCGAACAGCCGGCGCTGCAGTCGGCCAACGCCAGCGGCCTGGCCGCCGCGGTGCTCGCCCACATCCGCCGCCAGCCCTACGTCTACACGCTGACCCCCGGCACCTACGACGGCGACACGGTGGACAGCTTCTGGCTCGACCGCCGCGAGGGCTTCTGCGAACACTACGCCGCCGCCTTCGTGGTGGTGATGCGGGCCATGGGCGTGCCGGCCCGCATCGTCACCGGCTACCAGGGCACCGACGTGCTGGCGCTGGACGGCTACTACGCCGTGCGCCAGAGCCATGCCCATGCCTGGGCCGAGTACTGGCTCGAAGGCCAGGGCTGGCAACGCGCCGACCCCACGGCGGCCGTGGCGCCGGAGCGCATCCTTCGCAGCCAGGCGCTCGAGGCGGCGCCCGGGCTGATGGCCGGCGCGCTCGAAGCCGTCAGCCCCGACCTCAGGCTGCAACTGCGCCGCTGGGCGGACACGCTGGACAACCGCTGGAACCAGTGGATCCTGGGCTACGGGCGGCGCGAGCAGTTCGACATGCTGGGCAAGCTGGGCGTGCCGTCGCCGGACCTGGTGTCGCTGGCGCGCGTGCTGGTCGGCCTGGTGGTGGTGGCCGGGCTGGCTGGCGCGGTGTGGGCCTGGGCCGACGCACGGCGCCAGAGCCCCTGGCAACGCCTGCAGAGTGGGATCGCACGCGAGTTGAAACGCGCTGGCATCGACGCTCGCCCCAGCGACACGCTGGCCGCGCTGGCCGCGCAGCTGGCCACGCGGCAAGGCGACGCAGCGGCCGATGCGGTGGGCGCGCTGCGCGCACTGGAGCAGCACCGCTACGGGCGCACGGTCAGCACCGACCTGGCGCCGCCAGGCTGGTGGCGGCGCTTCCGCCAGGCCATGGCTACGGCCCGATCGGCGGCCCCCGCGCCCCGATAATTCGGCCATGCCGTTTGCCGCTGCACGCCACATTGCCCGCCCCGCCGCTCGCGCCCTTGTCCCGCCCCTCGCATCGCCTCGCGCATTGAAGCCCTGGCTGGCCGGCTTGGCCATTGCACTGTGCACCGCCCCCGCCTGGTCTGCCGAGGGCACCAAGCCTCCCGCGGTGCGGCGCGCCAAGCCTGCCGCAGCGCGCCCTGACACGTCGCCGGACGTCGTCGTCTACGGCCGGCGCGACGACGTGGTCGCCTTCGCCCGCGGGGCCGCCGAGCCTGGCGGCTTCGACGCCGACTGGGCCATCGCCCAGCTCGCCCAGGCCCGCTACCAGCCCAGCGTGGCCCGGCTGGTGATGCCGCCGCCCGTTGGCACGGCCAAGAACTGGGGGGCCTACCGGGCCCGTTTCGTAGAGCCCCAGCGCATCCGCGAGGGCTTGCGCTTCTGGCAGGACAACGAGGCCTGGCTGAATCGGGCCGAGACCCGCTGGGGCGTGCCGCCGGACATCGTGGTGGCCATCGTCGGCGTCGAGACCTTCTATGGCCGAGTCATGGGCCACTTCAAGGTCATCGACGCACTGGCCACGCTGAGCTTCGACTTTCCCACCGGCCGCTCGGACCGCAGCAGCTTCTACCGCGACGAGCTCGAATCCTTCCTGGGCTGGTGCGCCAGCGAGGGCCGCGACCCGCAGTCGGTGAAGGGCTCGTACGCCGGCGCCGTCGGCCTGCCGCAGTTCATGCCCGGCAGCGTGCTGAAGTACGCCATCGATTTCGACGACGACGGTCGCATCGACCTGGACCATTCCGGCGCCGACGTGGTGGGCAGCGTGGCCCACTACTTCGCGCAGTTCGGCTGGCAGCGCGACCTGCCCACGCACTACCGTGTCACCCCGCCGGACGAGGCGCACGAACGCGCCCTGCTGCTGGCACCGGACATCGTGCCCAGCTTCACCGCGGCGCAGCTGGCCGAGCACGGCGCCCGGCTCGACGCCGCCGGCCAGGCCCACGACGGGCCGCTCGCCTTGGTCCTGCTGCAGAACGGCGACGCCGCCCCCAGCTACGTGGCTGGCACGCGCAACTTCTACACCGTGACCCGCTACAACTGGTCCAGCTACTACGCGATGGCTGTCATCGAGCTGGCGCGTGCGATGCGGGCCCTGCGGCCCGCGCCCTGACCGTCAACCCGGCAGCCAGCTCTGGCCGGCGGGCAGCCAGTCGCAGTCGAAGATCTCTCGCAAGGGCCCGGCCTGCAGCACCGTTTGCACCGGGCCGGCCCGCCAGCGGCCGTCGCCCATCAGGGCCAGCACATGGGTGGCGGCGCGCGCCACCCAGTGCATGTCGTGCCCGCTCATGACCATCGCGCGGCCCGGGCGGCGGGCCACCCAGTCGGCGGCCCAGCGGGCAACCAGGCCCTGGTGCGCCGGGTCCTGGAAGGCGATGGGCTCGTCCAGCAGCAGCAGCGGAGCGCCCTGCACCGCTGACTGGGCGATGGCCACGCGCTGGCGCTCGCCACCGGACAGGCGGGTGACCGGGCGCGTGGCCAGGGCCGCGATGTCCAGGCCCGCGGTGTCAGCGGCTTCGGCCCCCGAGCGCACGACCGACAGGTCGAGCAGGCGCTGCACCGGCAAGGCAAAACGGTCGACCGGCTGCTGCGGCATCCAGGCGCGCAGGCACGCAGCCTCGCCCGGGGGCCACTCGGCCTGGGGGCGGCCCAGCCAGCGCAATTCGCCGCTGCGGCGCGGCACCGCCAGGCCCGCCAATGCGCGCAACAGGCTGCTCTTGCCGGTGGCGTTGCGCCCGATCAGGCACCAGCGCTCGCCGGGCCAGACCTGCCAGTCCAGCCCCTCGACCAGCACCTGCTCGCCCGCCCAGAGCGAGAAGCCGCGCGCCTCCACCAAAGGTGCTTGGCCCGGCAAAGGCGTGGCCGCACCCAAGATCGAACCGGCGTTGCGCGTCACCGCGTGCCCCTCACCAGCAGCGCGATGAAGCAAGGTGCGCCGACCAGGGCCATCACCGCGCCCACCGGCAGCTCCATCGGCGCCGCGGCGGTGCGCGCGATCAGGTCCGCACCGACCAGCAGCGTCGCGCCGCCCAGGGCCGTGAGCCCGGCCAGCTCGCGGGTGTGCTGCACCCCGGCCAAGCGCCAGGCCTGCGGCACCACGAGGCCGACGAACCCCACCGCCCCCGCGGTCGACACCGCCAGGCCCACGGCCAGCGAGGCCAGCACCAGCAGTTCCAGCCGCAGCCGGCGCACCGGCTCGCCCAGCAGGCCAGCGGCCTCGGCGCCGAGCATCAACCGGTCCACCGAACGACCGCGCCAGAGCAGCAGCAGCAGCAAGGCCCCAGTACCGGCCAGACAGGCACCGCCATCGCGCGCCGCGGACAGGTCCCCCACCAGCCAGAAGATCGCGCCGCGCAGGCGCTCGTCGGGGGTCAGCATCAGCAGCAAGGTGGCCACCGCGCCGAACAGCGCCGCCAACATCGCCCCCACCAGGATCAGGCGCGGCGACGCGTCGTCTGTCGAAGCCAGCGCCGAGCGCGCCAGCAACAGCAGCAGGGCCCCGGCGCCCAGCGCTCCCGGCCCTGCCCCCCACCATGGGCCCAGACCGAGCAGCAGCGCGGCCAGCGCACCGACCGACGCCCCCCCCGACGTGCCCAGCACGTACGGGTCCGCCAGCGGGTTGCGCAGCAGCACCTGCATGACCAGGCCCGCCAGTGCCAGCAGGGCGCCCACGCCCGCGGCTGCGAGCACGCGCGGCAGGCGCAGCACCAGGATCAGGTCCGGCGCCCAGCCGCCGCTGCCGGCAGCCAGGGCCAAGGCCACCACGGCCAGCGCAGCGGCCAGGGCCAGGCTCCAACGCAAGGGCATGGTGACGGTCATCGAGACGGGGTTCTTGCGGCGCGCCACCACCACGTGCAGCCGCGGGGCATTGGGGCATGGGCCAGGGCCGGCGATCCTAGCACCGGGCCCGGCGACCTCTACAATGCCGCGACCCCCACCGCCTCACCAGCCATAACCTGGAAGCCAGGCCCATGTCTCGCCTGCCCGACCTTGCCGAGCGCATCGACCGCCTCGTGTTGCGCCACGAAGAGCTTGCGCGCACCAATGCGCTGCTGACCGAGCAGTTGCAGGCCATGACGGCCGAGCGCGACAGCCTGAAGTCGCGCCTGTCGGCAGCGCGGGCGCGCGTGGACGCCCTGCTCGAGCGCCTGCCCACCGAGCGCACCGCACCGGGGGCCGCCGAATGAAGCAGATCGAAGTCACCATCCTCGGCCAGAGCTACCTGCTGGCCTGCCCCGAGGGCGGCGAGGCGCTGCTGCAGGCCGCCGTGGCCACGGTGGACAACGAGATGAGCGCCATCCGCGATGCCGGCAAGGTCAAGGCCCGCGAGCGCATGGCCGTGCTGGCCGCGCTGAACCTCGCCTACCGCCTGGCCGAGCGCCCGGCGCCGCCACCGCCGCGCGCCGCGGGCGACGACGCGCCCCTGTCCACCGCCGAGGCCGACGCGCTGATCGCCGGCTTGATCGAGCGGCTCGACGTCACATTGGGCGACGACGGTCAACTGCTCTGAATAAAGTCCTCGTTGACCGCTCGGATCGCACGATGGCTCGGCGCCCGTGCGCCTAGAATGATTTCGTCCACCGCATCTGCGTGGGTTTTATATTTCCTTGAACCGATGCTCTCGCGAGCTCGGGCTTGGAACATTGCCCGGCTGGTGTGATCGTCTCGCGTCAGATGAACCCGACGCCGCGCTGACCTCGCCCACCTGAATCCCTGGGTTCAGGAATGCGGCCCACGGTTTGCGGTGGACACCTTTCCCCACCCCTGCTGCACGCCTCGATGCCACAGTATTGGCTGATGAAGAGCGAGCCCGACGAGGCCTCGATCGACCACCTCGCCCAAGCCCCCGGCCAGACGCTGCCGTGGACTGGCGTGCGCAACTACCAGGCGCGCAACTTCATGCGCGACCAGATGCAGGTGGGTGACGGCGTGCTGTTCTACCACTCGTCGTGCCCCGAGCCCGGCGTGGCCGGCCTGGCCCAGGTGGCCAGCACCGCCTACCCGGACGCGACCCAGTTCGACCCCAAGAGCCCCTACTTCGACCCCAAGTCCAAGCGCGAAGAGCCACGCTGGCAGCACGTCGACGTGAAGCTGGTCCGAAAGACCCGCTTGTTGCCGCTGAAGGAGATGCGCGCGGCACCGGCGCTGGCCGGCATGCGCCTGCTGGCGCCCGGCAACCGGCTGTCCATCACGCCGGTCGCGCCCGCCGAGTGGCGCGCGGTGCTCAAGCTGCTGGGCGATTGATGGCCTGGCTCGACCTGTTCCCGCCGGCCCTGGTGGCCGAGCTGTTGGCGCTGGGCGTGTGCGCCGGTTTCCTGGCCGGGCTGTTCGGCATCGGCGGCGGCATGCTGATGGTGCCGTTCATGACCATCATTTTCAGCCGTCGCGGCGTCGACAGCGGACTGGCGGTGAAGATGGCGATCGCCACCTCGATGGCCACGATCCTATTCACTTCGTTGTCGAGCGCGCGAGCTCATCACAAACGTGGCGCGGTTGACTGGCCAATCTTCCGCAGGATGTCCCCTGGCATTGTGCTCGGGAGTCTTGTCGCCAGTGCTGGCGTATTTTCGATACTTAAAGGCAACACGCTGGCACTAGTCTTTGGTCTATTTGTGGCGTTCTCGGCCACCCAGATGTTGCGCGGAAAAAAGCCTGCTGCCAGCCGACAAATGCCAGGTTGGCTCGGCCAGACGACTGCCGGCGCTGGCATCGGCTTCCTGTCGGGCTTGGTAGGCGCTGGCGGCGGCTTTGTCAGCGTACCGTTCATGACTTGGTGCAATGTACCGATCCACAGAGCTGTTGCCACAAGCTCTGCGCTAGGAATGTCGGTGGCAATCGCCAATACAGTCGGCTACGTGGTTGGCGGCTGGAACCTGCCGGCGGCGCTGCCGGGCGCGGTGGGCTACCTGTACCTGCCGGCGCTGGTGGTGATCGCGGTGGCCAGCGTGACCATGGCCCCGGTCGGCGCGCGCACCGCGCACGCGATGAACGTCGAGCAGTT
>JBGAGZ010000035.1:0-48232 GCA_044226465.1 Burkholderiaceae bacterium
CTCTGAAAGACCCGGTGTCGCAGCACCTCGCCCGGGTGGTCGGCGCGCTGGTGCGGCAGGGCCTGCCGGCGCTGCGCGTGGCCTGAACTTCCGGCCCCGCGCGGGGTCCCCCCGATGGACGTTGCCCGGGTGCGGGCCGTCCAATGCCCGCGGTTGGGAACACAAGGCAAATTCATGGACGAATTCGACTACCTGGTCATCGGCGCCGGCTCGGCCGGCAGCGTGCTGGCCGGCCGCCTGAGCGAGGACCCGGCCTGCCGTGTCGCCGTGATCGAGGCCGGCCCCGCGGACAGCAGCGTGCTGATCCAGTGCCCCGCCGGCCTGGCGCTGCTGGCCAAGAACGGCCAGGCCAACTGGGCCTTCGAGACGGTGCCCCAGCGTGGCCTGAACGGCCGCCGAGGCTACCAGCCGCGTGGCAAGGTGCTGGGTGGCTCCAGCTCGGTCAACGCGATGATCTACATCCGCGGCCAGCGCGAGGACTACGCGCATTGGGCCGCCCAGGGCAACCCGGGCTGGGGCTGGGACGAGGTGCTGCCCTACTTCCTGCGCGCCGAGCACAACGAGCGCGGCGCCAGCGCGCTGCACGGCCAAGGTGGCCCGCTCAACGTGATGGACTTGCGCTCGCCCAACCGCTACACGCCGGCCTTCGTGCAGGCCGGGCAGCAGGCCGGCCTGCCGCTGAACGACGACTTCAACGGCGAGACCCAAGAAGGCGTGGGCCCCTACCAGGTCACGCACAAGAACGGCGAGCGCCACAGCGCCGCCAAGGGTTACCTGACGCCGGCGCTGGGCCGGCCCAACCTCACAGTGGTCACCGGCGCGCAGGTGCTGCGCATCGTGCTCGACGGCCGGCGCGCCGTGGGCGTGGAGCTGCTGCAAGGCGGCCAGCGCCGCGTGCTGAGGGCCGCGCGCGAGGTGCTGCTGAGCGCCGGCGCGCTGCAGTCGCCGCAGCTGCTGATGCTGTCGGGCATCGGGCCCGGGCCTGAGCTGCAGCGCCACGGCATCGCAGTGGCGCACGCGTTGCCCGGGGTGGGCCGGCACCTGCACGACCACGTGGACGTGGTGCAGGTGGTGGACGCGCCGAAGCTGACCGACTTCTTCGGCCTGTCGCTCAAGGGCCTGGTGAACGTGTGGCACGGCATCGGCGAGTGGAAGCGCGAGCGCCGCGGCATGCTGACCACCAATTTCGCCGAAGCGGGAGCCTTCCTGCGCAGCAGCCCAGACGAGGCCACACCCGACCTGCAGCTGCACTTCGTGATCGGCAAGCTGGTCGACCATGGCCGCAAGACCGTGTTCGGCCACGGCTACTCGTGCCATGTATGTCTGCTGCGGCCGAAGAGCCGCGGCAGCGTCACGCTGGCCAGTGCGAACCCGACCGCGGCCCCCGCGATCGACCCGGCCTTCCTGTCCGACGACGACGACACCCAGCGCCTGGTGCGCGGCTTCAAGCGGATGCGCCAGGTGCTGCAGCAGTCGGCGCTCGCCGGCCTGGGCGGGCGCGAGCTCGCGGCCTCGGCCAGCGCCCGCAGCGACGCCGAGATCGAGGCCTTCATCCGCGGCCACGCCGACACCATCTACCACCCGGTGGGCACCTGCCGCATGGGGCCGGACGAGGACTCCGTGGTCGACGCCCGCCTGCGCGTGCACGGCATCGACCGGCTGCGTGTGGTCGACGCGTCCGTCATGCCGCGCATCGTCAGTGGCAACACCAACGCCCCGACGATCATGATCGCGGAGAAGGCGGTGGACATGATTCGTGAGGATGCGCGCGGCGCGGTGTGAGGCCGCTGTTGGGGGGGCGAGATCAGGCCGCCGGGGCGCTCGGCGCCGCTCGTGTCCCCCGCCGTCAGTCTTCGACTGCCGGCTCCTCCTTTACCTCGCTCTGCCGAACGCCCCGTCGACCTGATCAATCGCCGGTGTTGGCTGTTCGAGGCAAGCAAAGCGGAACGGGTGGGCAGCCGAGGGGAAAGGGTGACCGGCGCAGTGAAGTATTAGGCGGAGGGATTGGCCGCAGGCCAAGACCGGGGGACATGAACGGAGCCGGTCACCCTGTCCCCTCGGCACGCCGCGCCGCCAATGGGATCATTCCTCTCCCAAGAACCCGCCGCTCTGGTGCGCCCACAACCGCGCATAGAGCCCGCCCTGCGCCAGCAGGCTGCGGTGGTCGCCTTGCTCGACGATGCGGCCGGCGTCCATGACCACCAGGCGGTCCATCGCGGCGATGGTCGACAGCCGGTGCGCGATCGCGACCACGGTCTTGCCTTCCATCAGTCGGTAGAGGCTGGCCTGGATCGCCGCCTCGACCTCGCTGTCCAGCGCGCTCGTGGCCTCGTCCAGCAGCAGGATGGGCGCGTCCTTCAGCATCACCCGGGCGATGGCGATGCGCTGGCGCTGGCCACCCGACAGCTTGACCCCACGCTCGCCCACGTGCGCGTCGAAGCCGCTGCGGCCCTTGGGGTCGACCAGGGTCTCGATGAAGGCGTGGGCTTCAGCGCGCTGCGCCGCGTCCAGCATCTCGGCCTCGGTGGCGCCGGGTCGGCCGTAGACCAGGTTGTCGCGCACCGAGCGGTGCAGCAGCGAGGTGTCCTGCGTGACCATGCCGACCTGGGCGCGCAGGCTGTTCTGCGTGACCTGTGCGATGTCCTGCCCGTCGATCAGGATGCGGCCGGACTCGATGTCGTAGAAGCGCAGCAGCAGGTTCACCAGCGTGGACTTGCCGGCGCCCGAGCGGCCGACCAGGCCGATCTTCTCGCCGGGCTGGATCGTGAGCGAGAAGTCGTCGATCACCGGCGGCGCGCCCGGCCCCTTGCGGCCGTAGCCGAAGCGCACCTGCTCGAAGCGGATCTCGCCGCGTGTCACCTGCAACTCGCCGGCACCCGGTCGGTCGACCACCGCGGCGTGCCTGGTCAGCGTGTTCATGCCATCGGCCACCGTGCCCACGTTCTCGAACAGCGAGGCCATCTCCCACATGATCCAGTGCGAGATGCCGTTCAGCCGCAGCGCCATGGCCGTGGCCGCGGCCACCGCGCCCACGCCGGCGCCGCCCTGCGTCCACAGCCACAGCGTGGCGCCGGCCGTGGCCAGCACCAGGCCCATGCTGAGCGTGTGGATCACGATCTCCAGCCCGCTGACCAGGCGCATCTGCCGGTGCACCGTGCCCATGAAGTCCTGCATCGCGCCACGCACATAGCCCGACTCGCGGCCCGCATGCGAGAACAGCTTGACGGTGGCGATGTTGGTGTAGGCGTCGGAGATGCGGCCGACCATCATCGAACGCGCGTCGGCCTGCTCGCGCGCTACCTGGCCCAGGCGCGGCACGAAGTACCACAGCGTCAGCGCATAGAGCGACAGCCAGCACAGGAAGGGCAGCAGCAGCCGCACGTCGACACCGCCGACCACGGCCAGCATGGTGACGAAGTAGATCGTGATGAATACCAGGATGTCGGCCAGGATCATCACCACGTCGCGCACCGCGAGCGCGGTCTGCATCACCTTGGTCGCCACGCGGCCGGCGAATTCGTCCTGGTAGAAGGCCATGCTCTGGGCCAGCATCTGGCGGTGGAAGTTCCAGCGCAGCCGCATCGGGAAGTTGCCGTTGAGCGTCTGGTACTTGGCCAGCGCCTGCCAAGCCACCAGCAGCGGGCTGGCCAGCAGCACCGCGGCCAGCATGAACAAACGCCCGCGCTCGTCGGCCCACCAGCGTGACGGCGCCGTGGTGCTCAGGCCGTCGACGATCTGGCCCAGGAAGGCGAACAGCAGGGCCTCGAACGCGCCGATGGCGGCCGTCAGCAGGGTCATCGCGCCGACATAGCGGCGCACGCCCGCAGTGTTGGCCCAGAGGAACGGCCACAGCCCAGTCGGCGCGGGGGGTGGCACCACGTCGGGGTAGGGGTCGATCAGGCGCTCGAAGTAGGCAAACACGGCGGCAGGCTGGAGAGGTCCAAATGCGCAGCGTAGCCGATGTAACCGTCTGGTTATGCGCATCGCAGATATGCAGTGCCGAAATCCTTCCTTCCATATGAGGGGGGTGGCAAGCACCATGACTTCATGACACTGCCCACCCAAGCCCCCGATGCCGCCCTGGTGCTGCCCTGCACCGGCCAGACGCTGCGCACGGCCCTGCAACGGCGCGACCTGCGCACCCTCGACGAGCTGACCCGCCACCTGCGCGTGGCCGGCTACCGCTTCGAGCCCTTGCACCTGGCCACCGAACTGCTGGTGCATGGCTGTGCCAGCGTGGCCGATGCCTTCGGCCACCGCGTGCCGGTGCAGGTGCGGGTGCCGGCGCGCGAGACGCCGGTGCAGGCTCGCGACGAGACGCAAGGTTTCATGCTCGCGCTGTGACCCCGTCTCGCCGTCTGCTGCCCTCCACTTTCTTCGTTTCCTTTGCAACCCGACCCAAAGAACACACTATGAGCATCCTCGCTGTCAACGCCCGCAACCAGTTCCGTGGCAAGGTCAAGGAAATCATCGAGGGCCCCGTCGTCTCCGAAGTCGACGTCGAAACCCCGTCCGGCCTGGTCGTGACCTCGGTCATCACCACCCGCTCGGTGCACGAGCTGGGCCTGCGCGTCGGCCGCGACGTGGTCGCGCTCGTCAAGTCGACCGAGGTGTCGATCGCGACGCTGTGATGGAGCGGCCGACCCATGACTGAAAACCCACGCGCCCGCCTGCTGATCGTGCCTGGCCTGCACGGCAGCGGGCCCGACCATTGGCAGACCTGGCTGGAGCGGCAGCACCCGGATGCCGTGCGCATCGCGCCGGGCGACTGGGGCATGGCCGACCTGTCGCGCTGGTCCGGTGCGATCGACGACGTGCTGCGCCAGCACCAGGCGGACGCCTGGGTCGCCGTGGCCCACAGCTTCGGCTGCCTGGCGCTCGCCCACCATGCGGTGCGCGGCGGCCGCGGCATCCACGGCGCCTTGATGGTGGCCCCGGCCAACCCCGACCGTTTCGGCGTCGACGAGCGCCAGGTCGGCCAGGCCCTGCCCTTTGCGTCCACCCTGGTGGTCAGTGCCAACGACCCTTGGATGCAGCACGCCGATGCGCTGTACTTCGGCCGCCGCTGGGGCAGCGCCGTGGTCGACCTCGGCGAGGCCGGCCACATCAACCCGGCCACCGGCTATGGCGCCTGGCCCGAAGCCCAGGCCTGGGCCGACCAGCACGTGCAGCGCGTGCTCGCCACGCTGCGCCCCCGTGCGCGCGCCGCGGCACCGGCACTGGGTTTCGCCATCTGAGTGTTTTCAAGGTCGCCGATCGCATAAGCACCGGCGTTTTGATTCGTTCCTTGTTCGATGCGGCCTTCCTAGCATCGGAAGGCCTGTGTCCAAACTTTGCAAGGAACGCCCCACCATGCTGCCCCGCCCGCTGACGACTGCTGTTGCCGCCAGCCTGATCGCGCTGACCACCCTGGCCGCCCAGGCCAAGGATGTGACCCTGCTCAACGTCTCGTACGACCCGACGCGCGAGCTCTACCAGGACTTCAACAAGGCCTTCGCGGCCTACTGGAAGGGCAAGACCGGCGACACCGTCACCGTCAAGCAGTCGCACGGCGGCTCGGGCAAGCAGGCCCGCTCGGTGATCGACGGCCTCGAGGCCGACGTGGTGACGCTGGCCCTGGCCTACGACATCGACGAGCTGGGCGACAAGGGCAAGCTCATCCCCGCCGACTGGCAGAAGCGGCTGCCGCACAACGCCAGCCCCTACACCTCGACCATCGTGTTCCTGGTGCGCAAGGGCAACCCCAAGGGCATCAAGGACTGGAACGACTTGGTCAAGCCCGGCGTCGAGGTCATCACCCCCAACCCCAAGACCAGCGGCGGCGCGCGCTGGAACTACCTGGCCGCCTGGGGCTACGCCCTCAAGCAGCCGGGCGGCAACGAGGCCAAGGCCAAGGATTTCGTCAGCGCGCTGTACAAGAACGTGCCGGTGCTCGACAGCGGCGCCCGCGGCTCGACCACCACCTTCGTCGAGCGCGGCATCGGCGACGTCTTCATCAGCTGGGAGAACGAAGCCTTCCTGGCCGTGAAGGAGCTGGGGCCGGACAAGTTCCAGATCATCGTGCCCTCGGTCAGCATCCTGGCCGAGCCGCCGGTGACCTGGGTCGACAAGGTGGTCGACAAGCGCGGCACCCGCGACGTGGCCAAGGCCTACCTCGAGTACCTGTATTCGCCCGAAGGCCAGAAGATCGCTGGCGAAAACTACTACCGCCCCATCGACCCCAAGGCCGCGGCGCAGTTCGACAAGCTGTTCCCGAAGATCAACCTGTTCACCATCGACGAGGTCTTCGGCGGCTGGGCCAAGGCCCAGAAGACGCACTTCAACGACGGCGGCGTGTTCGACGCGATCTACGCGAAGAAGTGAAGCCCAGGCGGCCGGCGCCCAGACGGCATCAGACTACTTCTTCGTGGTGAAGTCGACCATTCCCGTGATGTCGTATTCGAAAGTCGTGTCGAACAGATCCGGCGTGAAGGTCGCGGACCTAAGTA
This sequence comes from Burkholderiaceae bacterium, assembly GCA_044226465.1. Lineage (GTDB taxonomy): Bacteria > Pseudomonadota > Gammaproteobacteria > Burkholderiales > Burkholderiaceae_C > Ideonella. The sequence continues at coordinate 6,489 of JBGAGZ010000035.1, forward strand.
CGAAGTCCTGCCGGTAGGACACGCGCTCACCGACCGCTGCAGAGTAGAAGTTGAAGCGAGGCTGGCCGTACCAAGTCTCGTCATTTGAAATGATCCTGGTGTAGCCAGTCAGCTTGCCTTGGGTGCTGCCAAGCTTGGCAACCAGCACCAGCTTGTTCGAAGCGCCGAGCTCGCCCTGCGCAGAATGATCGCCGCTGTCGTAGTCGATGTTGCGAAAAAGGAGGCCGTATTCGGCGGCTTCGAAGGTATACCGCACATGCTGGCCATCGCTCTCCACGCTCTTCAGCGTGGCGTAGGTGACGGGATGCGAGCCGGCGCCTGCTTCCCAGCTGCTGCCATCGCTTAGCAGGTAGTGGTCGGCCTGCGAGAACAGCACGAACGCATAACCGGGTTGGTACTGCAAGTTGTAGGTGGCCGTGAACATCTTGTCGATGGAGGCCGCCTGAGTCACAACGGCGGTCGAGAGCAGGACAAGGGCGCCGAGGAATTGCTGAAGGCATTTCATGTGCAGAAGACTCTCGCGATTGTTGGCAGGTGGGCGAGCCGAGACGGCGGGCCGAATTCTCTCCGGGCAAAGCGGCGCAGACAACAGCCCATTGGACATTGGCATCAGCAGCAGCCAAACGGATTGGGAATAAGCAAGCGCGTTTTGCTTCGTTCCCCGCAGAAGCAGCGCTGCCTAGCATCGCTGCACGCTGATCGACATGCGTCGGGCTCCTAAAGGGCCGATGCGCCACCGCCGTGTTCTTCTCTCGCACCCTCCTCAAACGCCACAGCGTGCTGCCCGGTTTCGACCTGGCGCTGGGCTTCGCGCTGCTGTACCTGGGCCTGATCGTCCTGGTGCCGCTGTCGGCCGTGTTCCTCAAGACCTTCACGATGACCTGGGGGGCGTTCTGGGACACCGTGACCGCCGACCGCGTGATGGCCTCTTACCGGCTGACCTTCGGCACGGCCTTCGCCGCGGCGCTGGTCAACGCGGTGTTCGGCCTGCTCGTGGCCTGGGTGCTGGTGCGCTACCGTTTCCCGTTCAAGCGCGTGGTCGACGCGCTGGTCGACCTGCCCTTCGCCCTGCCCACCGCGGTGGCCGGCATTGCACTCACCTCGCTCTACGCCGCCAATGGCTGGATCGGGCAGTACCTGCCGTTCAAGGTGGCCTTCAAGCCGTTGGGCGTGTTCGTGGCGCTGACCTTCATCGGCCTGCCCTTCGTCGTGCGCACGGTGCAGCCGGTGCTGGAAGACCTGCAGAAAGAGCTGGAAGAGGCCGCCGCCACGCTGGGCGCCTCGCGGCTGCAGACCTTCCAGCACGTGATCCTGCCGACGCTGACGCCGGCGCTGTTGACCGGCTTCGCGCTGGCCTTCGCCCGGGCCCTGGGCGAGTACGGCTCGGTGATCTTCATCGCCGGCAACATGCCCATGGTCAGCGAGATCACGCCACTGCTGATCATCACCAAGCTCGAGCAGTACGACTACGCCGGCGCCACCGCGATCGCGGTCGTGATGCTGGTCATCGCCTTTGCACTGCTGCTGGCGATCAATCTGGTGCAGGCCTGGGCGCGCAAGCGTCAGGGTCGCTGAATCGGCTCCCACCCGTGAGTTCTCCCATGACCGCCACCACGCTCGCCGCGCCGCTGCCGCGCGTGCCGACCCGCACCCGCTCGGCCCTGGCCGCCACCACCGAGCCGGCCTGGGTGCGTTGGCTGCTGATCGGCATCGCCTTCGCCTTCCTGGCGCTGTTCCTGTTCGTGCCGCTGGCCGCCGTGTTCCACGAGGCCTTCAAGAAGGGCGTGGACGTCTACCTGGCCGCGATCACCGAGTCCGACGCGCTGTCGGCGATCCAGCTCACCTTGCTGGCTGCCTTCGTCTCGGTGCCGCTCAACCTGGTCTTCGGCGTGGCCGCGGCCTGGGCCATCGCCAAGTTCGACTTCCGCGGCAAGAACCTGCTGCTGACGCTGATCGACCTGCCGTTCTCGGTCAGCCCGGTGATCGCGGGCCTGATCTACGTGCTGGTCTTCGGCCTGCAGGGTTGGTGGGGCGAATGGCTGCGTGACCACGACCTCAAGGTGATCTTCGCAGTGCCGGGCATCGTGCTGGCCACGGTGTTCGTCACCTTCCCCTTCATCGCCCGCGAGCTGATCCCGCTGATGCAGGCCCAGGGGCAGGAGCAGGAAGAGGCCGCCCGCGTGCTGGGTGCCTCGGGCTGGCAGATCTTCTGGCGCGTGACCCTGCCCAACGTGAAGTGGGCCCTGCTGTACGGCGTGATCCTGTGCAACGCGCGCGCCATGGGCGAGTTCGGCGCGGTGTCGGTAGTGTCGGGCCACATCCGCGGCGCCACGAACACGATGCCGCTGCACATCGAGATCCTCTACAACGAGTACCAGTTCGCAGCCGCCTTCGCGGTGGCCTCGCTGCTGGCCGGCCTGGCGCTGGTCACCCTGGTGCTGAAGTACGCCGTCGAGCAGCGCGTCAAGCGCGTCAAGGCCGCCGCCAGCGGCGAACACGAGTGAAAGCCACCCCATGAGCATCGAAGTACGCAACCTGGTCAAGCATTTCGGCAGCCTCGCCGTTTGCGACAACCTCAACCTCGACATTCCCTCCGGCGAGCTGGTCGCCCTGCTCGGGCCTTCGGGCTCGGGCAAGACGACGCTGCTGCGCATGATCGCGGGCCTGGAGCAGCCGGACTCGGGCGCGGTGCTGTTCCACGGCGAAGACGCCACCTTCGCCGATGTGCGCGAGCGCAACGTGGGCTTCGTGTTCCAGCACTACGCCCTCTTCGGCCACATGAGCATCTTCGAGAACATCGCCTTCGGCCTGCGGGTGCGCCCGCGCGCGACGCGGCCGAGCGAAGAGGCGATCCGCAAGAAGGTGTTCGACCTGCTGAAGCTGGTGCAGCTCGACGCGCTGGCCGGCCGCTACCCGCACCAGCTGTCCGGCGGCCAGCGCCAACGTGTGGCCCTGGCGCGTGCGCTGGCGGTAGAGCCCAAGGTCTTGTTGCTGGACGAGCCCTTCGGCGCGTTGGACGCCAAGGTGCGCAAGGAACTGCGCCGCTGGCTGCGCCGCCTGCACGACGAGATGCACGTCACCTCGGTCTTCGTCACCCACGACCAGGAAGAGGCGATGGAAGTGGCCGACCGCATCGTCGTGATGAACGAGGGCCGCATCGAGCAGGTGGGCTCGCCCGACGAGGTCTATGACCGACCAGCCTCGCCCTTCGTGCTGAAGTTCCTCGGTGACGTGAACCTGTTCCATGGTCGCGCCGGCCTGGCGCCGGGGCACGACGAGGGCGTCAGCTACGTGCGCCCGCACGAGCTGGACATCGTCGCCGAGCCCGACGACGGCACCTGGGCCGTGACGCTGGCTCAGACCCTGACCGTGGGGCCGAACACGCGCATCGAGTTCCGCCGCGAGGAGGACGGCTCGTACGTGGACGTGGAGCTGTCGCGCGAGTCCTATGTGCAACTGCGCGACACGATGGGCCTGGCCAGCGGCCGCAAGGTGTTCCTCAAGCCTCGGCGGGTCACGAGGTTTTCGGTGCCGGCCTAAAGTCGGCGCATGACGACACCCTGGACCCTGTATCTCGCCGCCGGCACCTGTGCGCAGGCGGTGCACATCGCACTGCATGACGCAGGCGCCGAGCACCACGTGCAGCGGGTCGACTTCGGCGCCGGCGAGCAGCGCAGCCCGGCCTACCTGGCCGTGAACCCGCGCGGCCGCGTGCCGGCCCTGGTGACCGAGCGCGGCACGCTGACCGAGGTGCCGGCGCTGCTGCTGTTCATCGCGCAGAGCTTTCCGTCCGCCCGGCTGGCGCCACTGGACGACCCCTTCCGCCTCGCGCGATTGCAGAGCTTCAACAGCTACCTGTGCTCGACCGTGCACGTGGCGCACGCCCACAAGCGGCGCGGCGCGCGCTGGGCTGACGACGCTGCGGCCCACGACGCGATGCAACGCAAGGTCCCGGCCAACATGGCCGAGTGCTGCGCCCACATCGAGGCCGAATGGCTGAAGCACGGCCCCTGGGTGATGGGCGCCGACTACAGCATCGCCGACCCCTACCTGTTCACGATCGCCGAGTGGCTGGAAGGCGACGGCGTCGACCCCTCGCCGTACCCCAGGCTGCTGGCACACCGCGAGCGCATGGCGGCACGCGAGTCGGTCCGCCGAGCGAAGGCCGCCGCGACGGCCTGACCGCCACGGTCAAAGAGGCGCCGATGGTGTCCCCGCCGGCGATGCCTGCGCCTGCTGCACGATGTCGGGCGTCAGGTGCGGCGCGAAGGCCTGGATGAAGTCGTAGGCGAAGCCGCGAAGCAGGCCGCCGCGCCGCACTGCCACGCTGGTCGTGTTGATCGAGAACAGGTGCCGCGCATCGATGGCGCGCAAGTGGCCGTCGCGCTGTTCGTCGAAGGCGATCGAGGCCATGATGCCCACGCCCAGCCCCAGCTCGACATAGGTCTTGATCACGTCGGCGTCCATCGCCGTCAGCACCACGCGCGGCTGCAGGCCGGCGCGGCTGAAGGCGTCGTCGATGCTGCCGCGTCCGGTCAGGCCGGTGTCGTAGGTGATCACCGGGTGCTCGGCCAGGCGTTCCAGCGTCAAGGGGCCGTCCAGCAGCGCATGGCCAGCGGGCACCACCACCGAGTGCGTCCAGCGGTAGCAGGGCAGCGCGACCAGGTCGGGGTTGTCGGCCAGCACATGCGAGGCGATGCCGATGTCGGCCGAGCCCGTCAGCAGCATGTGCGCGATCTGCTGCGGCGAGCCCTGGTGCATCTGCAGCTGCACCTTGGGGTGCAACGAGCGGAAGTCGTGCACGGTCTGCGGCAGCGCATAGCGTGCCTGCGAGTGGGTGGCCGCCACGCTCAGGGAGCCGCTGTCGCCGAGGCGGAAGTCGTCGCTGGCGCGCTGCAGGTTCTCCTGGTCGAGCAAGGTGCGCTCGACCCAGGGCAGCACCCGAACGCCGGCCGGGGTGAGCCCGGTCAGGCGTTTGCCGGCGCGCACGAAGATCTCGACGCCGAGCTCGTCTTCCAGCTCGCGAATCTGTCGGCTGATGCCGGGCTGCGAGGTGTGCAGCGTCTCGGCGACGGTGGTGAGGTTGAAGCCCTGGCGCACCGCTTCGCGCACCGAACGCAATTGCTGGAAATTCATGTCGTCGTCGCCCGAAAGCGGGCGCAGCCCTTCATCGTTTTTCGCATTATCGAAAGCGACCCGCTGCCCGCCAACGATGAATGCCGAGGTAGCTTGTGCTGCAGCCGAATATGGCCGGCACGGGCCATCGGACGGGCGTCAGAAGTCGAGCTCGGCGTGCAGCACATCGTGCAGCCCGATGGTCTCACCCGGGGGCGGCGCGGCATAGACCCCGAAGCACGATGGGCCACCCGGAAAGCGCTGGGCGCTGAGCTGCGCCAGGGCCTGGGGCACGGCATCGTCCATCTGCCCGGTGGCCGGGTCCACGCCGGGCACCACGCAGCGTATGCAGTGGCCCGTGACGGGCATGCTCCACGCGCGTTTGCCGGTGGTGCCGTGGAACCGCCGAGCCCGTTCTTCCAGGAAGGGCCACCAGGCTTGCGCGGGGTCGCCGCGCAGCAACACGTTCGGGCGCAGGCGCGCGACCATCGCGTCGGCGGCCGAAGGGCTGGCCATCGAGCCACCCAGTTGCGCGCAGAGTTCGGTGACCGACGCACTGGACACGAGGTGCAAGGGGTTCAGGCCGGGTCGCACCAGCGCCTGCGGGCCGAAGCGCACCAGCCTCAGCGGCGCGCCGGTGACCTGCTGCAGCCAGGCAGCCGCATCGTCGCCCGCGTCGTGCACGAGGTGCTCTTCGTTGCGCTTGGTGCTGTCGTTCCACCAGCGAACGGTGCGCGGCGTGCCCAGCGCTGGGTCCTGCAGGGCAAGGAACGCGTGGCCGGTGGCCGACAGGCGCAGTGCGCCCTCGTGCAAAGCCGGCCGCACCAGGGCCAGCCGCGGGTGAGCACCCTGCCAGGTCACCTCGCCCTGCGCGTCGACGATGGCCCACTCGCGGTCCCCGGTGATGTGGCCCCGTGCGTCGGCGACGAGCCGCGACACCGGCAGGCCGGCGCAGGCCTTGATCGGGTAGAGAAACAGGGCTTGGACCCGGGTGGCAACGCCGTCCGGCGGCATGGCGGTTCCTGTGAGGGTGGGCGCCGATGCTAGCAAGCCGACCTGCGACGTAACATCCGGCGCTCGGCCCACCGGCCGCCATCACCGACCCACGGCTCACCAGGGAGACCCCCATGCCGCTTCGTGAGATTTCGCTGGCCAGCGCCCTGCTGGCCGTCAGCCTGGCCGCCTTGGCCGCTCCCCCCGGCCCACCTGCTGCCCCGGTGCGCGACGTGACCCAGGTGCTGCACGGCGTGACCGTGCACGACCCCTACCGCGATTTCGAGGACGTCAAGGCGCCCGCCACGCAGGAATGGCTGAAGGCGCAAGGCGCGTACGCCGAGGGCGTGCTGGCCACCATGCCCGAGCGCCAGGCCCTGACCGAGCGCATCGACGCCTTGTCCCGTTCCACCGGCGACGTGGTCCGCGAGGTCGTCCGCAGCACGGGTGAGCGGGTGTTCTACCTCAAGCGCGAAGCGGGCCACGCGCAGTTCAAGGTGATGATGCGCACCGGCGTGGCCGGCAAGGAGCGCACCCTGGTCGATCCGGAGGAGATGACCAGGCGCGCCAAGGGCGTGCCGCACGCGGTCAACTACTTCGTGCCCTCGTGGGACGGCAAGTACCTCGCGTACGGGCTGTCGGCCGGTGGCTCGGAGGACGCCTCGCTCTACGTGATGGACGTGGCCAGCGGCAAGACCGTGGGCCAGCCGGTGCCGCGCGTGCATGAGGCCCAGGTGCATTGGGCGCCGGACAGCCGCAGCCTCAGCTACAACCAGATCCGCGAGTTGCCGGCCGGCAGCCCGCCCACCGAGACCTTCCTCGACACCACCGCCTTCCTGCTGCGCGTGGGCGCGCCCGAGCGCAGCGCGCGGCCGTTGTTCGGCCCCCTGGTCAACAAGGACCTGAAGCTGGACCGCCTGGACGTGGCCGGCGTGAACTTCGACCCGACCAGCCGCTTCATGGTGGCCCGCACCACCGACACCACGGTGCCCGAGGGCAAGCTCTTCGTTGCCCCGGTGGCCGACCTGGCCAAGAAGACCATCGGCTGGCGCCAGGTCTCGGCCTTCGACGACCGCGTGACCGACATCGCGCTGGTGCGCGACACGCTCTACCTGCGCACGACCAAGAACGCGCCGCGCGGCCGCTGGCTGGCCTTGGACCTGGCCGGCGGCGGCGGCATCGAGAGCGCCACGGTGGCGGTGGACGCACCGGCGCGCGGCGTGCTCAAGGGCCTGAGCGTGGGCGGCCACGGTGCGCTGTACGCCGAGGTCAGCGAGGGCTTCACGACGCGCACACTGCGCTTCGGCACCAATGGCCAGCCGCCGGTGGACATGGCCCCATCGACCACGGGCAGCACCTTCGCCATTGACGACCCGCTGCACAGCCACGACGACCTGTGGTTCATGAGCAGCAGCTGGACCGAGCCGGCGAAGATCCTGCGCACCGCTGGCCCCGGCCGGCCCGCCGTCGACACCGGGCTGCTGCAGCTCAAGGTGCCGCCGGGCACGCCGGCGCTGACCGTGAGCGAGGTGATGGTGCCCAGCCACGACGGCGTGCAGGTGCCGCTGGCCATCATCCACCGCGCCGATCTGAAGCGCGACGTGCCGCACCCGACGCTGCTGGTGGGCTACGGCTCCTACGGCTTCTCGTTCGAGGCCTTCTTCAACGCGCGCAGCGTGGCCTGGCTGGAGCGCGGCGGCGTGCTGGCCTATGCCAACGTGCGCGGCAGCGGTGCCTTCGGCGAAGACTGGCACCGTGCCGGCTTCAAGACCACCAAGCCCAACACCTGGAAGGACGGCATCGCCAGCGCCAAGTACCTGATCGAGAAGGGCTACGCGACGCCCGCGACGATGGGCATCTGGGGCACGTCGGCGGGCGGCATCTTCGTCGGCCGCGCGGTCACCGAGGCGCCGCAGCTGTTCGCCGCCGCGGTGTTCGACGTCGGCATGATGGACACGATCCGCTCCGAGGAATCGGCCAACGGCATCACCAACATCAGCGAGTTCGGTACCGTCAAGGACGAGGCCGAGTTCAAGGCCCTGCTGGAGATGAGCACCTACCACCAGGTCAAGGACGGCACGCCCTACCCGGCCGTGCTGTTCATCCACGGCATGAACGACCCGCGGGTGGACGTGTGGCAGAGCGCCAAGGCCGCCGCGCGCCTGCAGGCCGCCACCACCAGCGGCAAGCCCATCCTGATGCGCCTGGACGGCCAGGCCGGCCACGGCGTGGGCAGCACGGCCGGGCAGCAGAACAGCAAGCTGGGCGACATCTACGCCTTCCTGCTTTGGCAGTTCAACGAGGCCGGCAAGAAGCCCTGAGCTTCGGGCGCGCCGCGCAGCAAAAAGGCCACCTCGCGGTGGCCTTTTTGCTTGGCGGGCTGGTCGCGGGTCAGGCGGCCAGATGGGCTTCCATGCGCGCCTTGGTGTCCTTCAACGCCTGCGGCAGATGGTAGGCCAGCTGGTCGAACAGTTGCTGGTGCAGCTTCAGCTCTTCGCGCCAGGCTTCGGGCGAGGCGTCGATGATGCTGGCGAACTTGTCGCGGCCGAAGTCCAGGCCGGCCCATTCCAGGTCTTCGTAGCGCGGGCTGATGCCGAAGAAGTGCTCTTCACCCTGGGCCTGGCCTTCGATGCGGTCGATCATCCACTTGAGCACGCGCATGTTGTCGCCGTAGCCCGGCCAGACGAACTTGCCGTCGGCGCCCTTGCGGAACCAGTTGACGCAGAAGATCTTGGGCAGCGTGTGCCCGCTGTCTTCGAGGCGCTTTTCCATGTCCAGCCAGTGCTGGAAGTAGTCGCTCATGTTGTAGCCGCAGAAGGGCAGCATGGCGAACGGGTCGCGCCGCACCACGCCTTGCTGGCCGGCAGCAGCGGCGGTGGTTTCCGAGCCCATGGTGGCGGCCATGTAGACGCCTTCCATCCAGGTGCGGGCCTCGGTCGCCAGCGGCACGGTGGTCGAACGGCGGCCGCCGAAGATGAAGGCGTCGATCGCCACGCCAGCCGCGTCGTCCCAGGCCGCGTCCAGCGCCGGGTTGTTGGTGGCCGCCACGGTGAAGCGGGCGTTCGGGTGTGCGGCCCTGCGGCCGGTGTCCTTGGCGATCGCCGGCGTCCAGTCCTGGCCCTGCCAGTCGATGGCGTGCGCCGGGGCGTCGCCCATGCCTTCCCACCACACGTCGCCGTCGTCGGTGAGGGCCACGTTCGTGAAGATCACGTCGCGGTCCAGACTCTTCATGCAGTTCGGGTTGGTCTCGAAGTTCGTGCCCGGCGCAACGCCGAAGTAGCCCGCCTCGGGGTTGATCGCGTAGAGCTTGCCGTCGGCATGCGGCTTGATCCAGGCAATGTCGTCGCCGATGGTGGTGACCTTCCAGCCACTCAGCGCGGCGGGCGGGATCAGCATCGCGAAGTTGGTCTTGCCGCAGGCGCTGGGGAAGGCCGCGGCGACGTGGTACTTCTTGCCCGCCGGCGAGGTGACGCCCAGGATCAGCATGTGCTCGGCCAGCCAGCCCTGGTCACGGCCCATGGTGCTGGCGATGCGCAGCGCGAAGCACTTCTTGCCCAGCAGCGCGTTGCCGCCGTAGCCTGAACCGTAGCTCCAGATCTCGTGCGTCTCGGGGTAGTGGACGATGTACTTGGTGGCGTTGCAGGGCCAGGCCACGTCCTTCTGGCCCGCCTCCAGCGGCGCACCCACGGTGTGGACGCAGGGCACGAAATCGCCGTCGGTGCCCAGCAGCTCCAGCACCTTGCGGCCCATGCGGGTCATGATGCGCATGTTGACGGCCACATAGGGGCTGTCGGACAGCTCGACCCCGATGTGGGCGATCGGCGAGCCCAGCGGGCCCATCGAGAAGGGCACCACGTACAGGGTACGGCCGCGCATGCAGCCCTTGAACAGGGCCTTGTCGCCGGTCTGCAGCAGCTTGCGCATCTCGGCCGGGTCCATCCAGTTGTTGGTGGGGCCGGCATCTTCCTTCTTCTGGCTGCAGATGAAAGTGCGGTCTTCCACGCGGGCCACGTCCGAGGGGTCGGACCAGGCCAGGTAGCTGCCCGGGCGCTTGGCAGGGTTCAACTTCTTGAAGGTGCCGGCATCGACCAGCTGCTGGCAGAGGCGGTCGTACTCTTGCTGCGAGCCGTCGCACCAATAGACCTCGGCGGCTTCGGTCAGGGCGGCGACCTCGCTGACCCAGGCGATCAGGCGAGCGTTTTTCACGTAGGCAGGCGCGTGCAAGCGCAGCCCCTCCATGGCGGGACGGTTCACGGGCGAATCTCCAAGTTTCAAGACAAAGACAAAGCGGAATTGGGCCAACCTCGCAACCGTTCGACGCCGATGAGCGCTGGTTGCGGGGCTCGCCCAATGCCGGGGCCTCTCGCCGGGCACATGGACTCGCCGGGTGAGTTACAGCAGATTTCACGCCAGCCCGGTGGCCAAACGCTCCGCCCCGCTGGGACATCACCCTTCACCCCAGTGTAATGGGGTGGTAACTCGCCCGCCCACCCCCTTCATGCAAATCCGGAATGGGCTGATGCGCAGAATGTCTCGCGCGTCAGGGCCGCGTCAGGGCGCTCCGTGGCAACGCACGCGGACCACCGCTGCGGCCGCCTCGCTGGTGACGAGGCCGGGCGGTTCGGCAGCAGGAAACCAGTCGATGCCGTGGTACCACAGCACGCGATGGATGGCGTGTGCCCAGACCAGGTCGCCCTTCGGTTCGGCCGGCGTTCCGCTGCCATCGGAAAGCAGCAGGCCGAACACCCTCGCGAACGGGTCGTGCAGCACCGCCACCGGCCAGTCGCCGGGCGGTGACAGCCGGATGCTGAACGGCGACGATTCAGCGTCTTCTCCGGGCACGACCTCGACCCGGCTGGCCGAGGGCCGCGCCGGCGACCCCAGCCGATCCGGCGGCCAAGCGGTGGCCCACGCCTCGGTGCCTTGCAGCGTCAAAGACGGGCGCGGCCACCACGGTGACGCGAGCCGGCCGCCGACCTTCAGCACCTGCAAGCCGTTCATCGGCTCGTGGTTCCAGGTGGCCGCGGGCCGCGGCGTGCCATCGGCGTCGACAGACAGCGCTTCGCAATCCTTCAAGGCGTCGAAGCCGGTGACCACGACGCCGTCGCCAGACACCACCAGCCCAGCCACGACACGGCGCACCGGGGACGCAGGCAATTCGGCCGCGGGCTGCGGGGCCAGCACGTGCCGGGCGTCGGTGGCGCGGCCGCCGCTGGCGGCAAAGTTGCACACCAGGTCCAGTTCCTCGGCCTGCCGCGTGCCTTCGAAGACCCGTCGTACCGACGGCGCGTCATCGTCGGCGTCGTCGACCGACGAGCGGGTGATGGTGGTCGTGCGGTATTCGGCGCGTGTGCGCCGCGCGCAGTCGACGCCCACCTCGGTCATGCGGAAGGTGGCGTAGTAGCCTGAGCCCCAGGCGCGTTGCCAGAAGCGCAACTCCGCGCCAACGCGGCGCACCGAGCGCAAGTCCACCTCGAACCAATCGCTGGCGGCCTGCCCCGCGTCGACGTACCAGGGTTCGGCGGCAGCCACGCCGACAACCACCACCAGTGCGGCCCCCGCCAGCAGCCGAGGCAAACGCCCGGCCCGGCCGTCTGCGCCGAGGCATGTCTTCGCATCGATCGTCATGCGCCCATGGTGCCTGAATCCATGAAAAAAGCCCCTGCCGGGCGGGCAGGGGCTTTGGGGGTGAGACGACGGGGTCGTCCGACGTTGCTTACGGGCGCGAGATGGTCACCGCCGGCGAGGTCCAGGTTTCCCAGTCGGCCGGGTTGTTGGCGTCGCCCAGGGCCTTCAGGACCGACATCTTGACGATGTAGGTGCCGTTGGCCACCGGGGTCGGGGCGCCGCCCTTCTTGAAGGTGGTGCCGTCCCAGGTCCAGGTGAAGAAGCCGGTCGCGGTGCTGGTGCGCGGCAGGTAGTTGTCCAGGCTGACGTAGTGCTTGGACTCGTTGGTGGCCGCGTCGAAGGCCTCCAGCTTCATCTGGCGCGACTGGTGGTCCAGGTGGACCAGGAAGAACGGGATGTCGTTGCCCGCCATCGTGTAGGTCGCACCGCCCGGCTGGTTGGTGTAGTTCGTGCCGTCGAACTTGGCCAGCCACGGGAAGCCGCTGCCGGTCGGGGCCAGCACCTGGATCGACTGGTAGTCGCCCTTGAAGCCGGCGTAGGGCACGCGCAGCACCTTGCCGTCGGCCTGCGAAGTGGCCACCAGGTAGCCGCCGTACAGGCTCTTGTCGGCCAGACCGTCGGGCGACGTGATGGTCACGTCCACCGTGGCGCTGCCCTTGGCCGGCACCGTGACGGTGTCGGCGCCGAAGGCCACCGTGGCCGGCGCGTCGAGGGCCGACACCGTGAAGGTGTTGGGGCCGGTGGCCAGCGCGCTGCTGTGGCTCAGCGTGTAGGTGACGGCCGTGGTGCCGCTGTTCTTGAAGGTCAGCGTGCGCGTGGCCGGGCCCTGCTGGCTTTCGCCCAGCGCGAGCTCGCCCGGCTGCACCAGCACGGTCGATTGGGCCGCGCCGACCAGGTCCAGCATGCCGGCGCCCTGGCGATGCACCTGGTCGAGGTAGCCCAGGCCCGGGTTGCCTTGCCAGTTCTTCGGGTCGGCCGAGTTCTGCATGCGGTCACGCATCTGGCCGGCCTTGATCTTCGGGTTGGCCTGCAGCAGCAGGGCCGCGCCGCCGGCGGTGTGCGGCGAGGCCATCGACGTACCCGACAGCGTGGCATAGCCGCCCAGCTCCAGCGGGTAGGTCGAGTAGATGAGGCCGCCCGGGGCGCCGATGTTCGGCTTCAGGCTCAGGTCGGCCGCCAGGCCATAGGAGCTGAAGCTGGAGATCAGGCCACCGGTCAGATTCGGGAACGTGCCGGGGTCGGCGGTCCAGGTCATGTCGACGGCACCGGCGGCGAGACGGGCATCGATCAGCGCGCCTTCGGTGTCCGAGATGCTGACCACGGGGATCGTGATCGGCGGCGTGCCCACCACCGTGGGGCTGATGCGGCCGGCCACGTTGTTGTAGAGCACCACGCCGGCGGCACCGGCGGTCTGCGCGTTGAAGGCCTTCTGGTAGAAGCTGCAGCTGCCGCGGCGGATCAGCGCCACGGTGCCGGTCAGGCTGCCCGGGGGCAGCGCGGCGCAGGCGTCCGCGGTGGAGGCCACGGTGCCGGTGCGCGACATCGGCTGGCTGCCCGAGGTCGGTGCGTTCGGCGCGCCGGTGGCCTGCTGCCAGCCGATGGGTTGCGCGTCGGGCGACACGGTGAACTTCGGCAGCACGACATTGGTGTTGTCGAACGAGGCCACGCCGATCACGTTCTTGCCCACGCCCGGGGCGCCGGCCGCGTACAGGCCGCTGGTGCCGCTGTTGCCGATCGAGGCGACCATCACGACGCCGGCCTTGACCAGACGGTCGGCGGCCCTGGCCGTCGGGTACTCGGGCCACTGGAAGGACGAGCCGATCGACTGGTTGACGACCTGCATGCCGTCGGCCAGCGCGCGCTCCATCGCGGCGATCATGATGTCGCCCTCGGTCGAGCCGGCGCAGCCGAACACGCGGTAGGCGCCGAAGGTCACATCGGGCGCCACGCCCTTGACCGTGCCGTTCGCGCCGACGATGCCCGCCACGTGGCTGCCGTGGCCCGCGCAGTCGTCGGGGTTGTCGTCGGGCGTCGGGACCGGGTTGTAGTCGGGGCTGGCCGGGTCGGCGTTGTAGGCGTCGCCGACGAAGTCGTAGCCGTACTTGACGCGCGACGACGGGAAGGGCGTACCGCCCGGCGTGCCGGTGCCGCCCAGCGACGGGTGGTCGTAGTCGACGCCGGTGTCGATGATGCCGACCTTCACGCCAGCGCCGGTGATGCCCATGCTCTGCAGCACGTCGGCGCCGGTCATGGCCAGCGCGGTGTCGAACTGGGCCATGGCCTCAGCACCCTGGCTGCGCACGGGCTTGGGCGCCTGGATGATCTCGACCGGGTACATCGCCTTCACGCCGGCCATGCGGGCGATCTTGGCGCGTTCCTTCGGGCCGGCCTCGATGGACAGGCCGTTGAACAGCACGTCGAACGAGCGGCGCTCCTTAAACTTGATGCCCGCGGCGGCGGCGGCCTTGCGGAAGGCGGCCTTCTCGCCGCGCACGGCGTCGAGCCGGGCGCCCTCGATGGTGGGCACGCTGTGGAACTCGACGAACCAGCGGTTGGTCTGCTCGGCGGCCGCCGCCGGAACGCTCTGCGGCGCTGCGTTCGCACCGGCCACGCCCAGGGTCAGGGCGGCGGCCGCGGCACGGGCCAACAGCGTCATACGAATGAAATTCACTACTCGCTCCTAGATTTCAACAACAACATCAACGACAAGGGGTGATGGCCGGTGCAGCTTCTGGCCGCAGGACCATGGGCCCAAGAACAGACGCGGGCGACATCGCCGCCCGTGCCGCATGCTCCTTGCAAGCCATGGGCCCGTCGACCGGGGTGGCCCCACACCTTGAGGAAACTTGAGGATTCCGTGCGCGGCAGAATCGGGCCATGAGCCTTTCCATGCAGGTGCTGAGCGTCAACACTGCCGCTGCCGCGTCGGTGCAGATCAACGGCCGCGAGGTGATGACCGCCATCGGCAAGCGGCCACGCAGCGGCCCCGTCGCAACGGGGCCCTTGGGCCTCGAAGGCGACGAGCAGGCCGACCTGAGCGTGCATGGCGGCCCGTCGAAGGCGGTCTATGCCTACCCGGCCGTGCACTACGCCTTCTGGCGCACCGTGCGCGCGCAGGCCCGCGCCGCCGGCTGGGATGACGCGCTGCCGCACGGCATGATGGGCGAGAACCTCACGATCGACGGCCTCACCGAACGAGAGTTGTGGATCGGCGACCGCCTGGTCTTCGACGACGGCGGCGTGCTGGCCGTGAGCGAGCCGCGCTTTCCCTGCTTCAAGTTCAATGCGGCGATGGGCTTCAACAAGGCCGCCAAGCTGATGGTCGAGTCGGGCTACTGCGGCAGCTACCTCGCGGTCGTCGAGCCCGGCCGCGTCCAGGCGGGCGACCGCTTCACGCTGCAGCCCGGCCCGCGCGAGGTGGGCCTGCTTGAGTTGTTCCGCGCCCGCACGGCGGGCAAGGCGTTCTGACCCGGCGGAGATCTCAGCCGAGCGCCGGGCCGCCCCAAGCCGGCTGAGCACCCTCTCGGAGGGTGGCGCCAGGCCCTGGCGCCGGGTGCACGTCACGCCGTGGCGGGCAGCACCAGCGTGCTCGCCACCTCGCGCGCCACGTCGCGCGCATGCACGCGAAGTTCGGGGACGGCGATGGCTTCCCAGTGCTGTGCCTTGAGCAACGGCCCCACGTAGTACAGCCCGGCCTGCGGCCGGCCCACAGCGTCCAGCAAGGCATGCGCGCCGTCGACCTGCAGGCCCAGGCCGAGCGGGTCTGCGCACAAGCGTCCCTGGGCCTGCAGGCTGGCCATCAGGCTGCCCGGCGCGGCCCGGCCCACGCGCGCCGACGGGCCGGTGCAGTTCACCAGTGCCGCTACGCGGCGGTGCCGCAGTTCGCCGGTGCCGCGCATGCGCCAGGCGACGTCGAGCCGGCCATCGGACGAGCGTTCGACACGGTCCAGCCGGCCCGCGTGCAACTCAACCTGGCCCGCGCAGAGCGCCGCCTGCAGGCGGCGGTGGATGCCGGGCGCGAGCCGGTGGCGGTGCGTGTCCCACCAGGGCTGGAGGTGACGCAGGAACTGGCGCCGCTCGCGCAGCGAAAGCTGTTGCCACAGCCGTGGGGTGCAGGCGCGCAGGCTGGCCATCACGTCGCGCCAGTCCTGGCCTTCGGTGCCGGCCTCGGCGGCCCAGCGGCGCACTTGGCGCAGCATCGCCGTCAGGCTGCGCTGTGCGGTCAGCATTGGCCCCACGGCCAGGCCGGCGCATGGCCGCGCTTCGAGCCCGCGGTGCGACTGCGGCAGCAGGCCGCGTCGCGACAGCAGCGTGACGCGGCCCTGGTGGCCGCGGTCCTGCAGCCAGGTCAGCAGGTCGATGGCGCTCAGTCCGCTGCCCAGCAGCAGCACCTCGCCGTCCTCGGGCAACTCGGCCAGCGCACGCTCGCCCCAGGGTTCGTGGATCAGCCCCGCCTCGCCCCAACGCGGCCCGCCAGCCAGAGCGGGCTGCTCGGGCGCCAGGTGGCCGGTGGCCAGCACGATGCGATCGGCCGGCCAGGCGCTGCCATCGTCCAGGCGCAGGACATGGGGCTGGCCTGCGAGCGAGTCGATG
This sequence comes from Burkholderiaceae bacterium, assembly GCA_044226465.1. GTDB lineage: Bacteria > Pseudomonadota > Gammaproteobacteria > Burkholderiales > Burkholderiaceae_C > Ideonella. Next base: position 22,818 of record JBGAGZ010000035.1, read on the forward strand.
GCAGCCACGCGGGCACACAGCCGGCGCACCCGCACGCCGCGCGAGCGCGCCCATTGCTGGCCGGTGGCCAGTGCCTGGGCCATGTAGTCGCCCAGCAGCATGCGCGGCACGAAGTCGCCGGGCGCGTAGCCGCCATGCCGCGATTGCAGCCAATCGATGAAGCCGCTCGCGTGGCTCGGGTCCCAGCCCAGCTGGCCGGCGGGCACGTTGAGCCAGTGGCTGGCGCAGCGCGTGCCGTAGGCCAGGCCGCGGCCTGGCTGCGGGTCGGGCTCGACCAGCAAGAGCTGCGCGCCTTCAGGCAAAAGCCGCATCAGGTGGATGGCCACCGCAGTGCCGCTGAAACCCAGGCCGACCACGGCCACGGTCACCGGGGCGGCGGGGCGCGTCGCGCCGGCATCGAGGCCGGTGTCGAGGGGCATGGAGGCGGGCACGGCGGGCTCCTGGGTGATGCGCACAGGGGCATCGTCGCCAGGGTCGCCGCCGCAGTGAACGGCTATTTCCGCATGAGCATATGCATATAGCCGCTCAATCTGAAGAGGCCTCTTCTTCAGACGGCAAAGCGCAAGCCCGGCGGCAACGGCTCCAGCGGCGGGGGTGGCGCGAGTGGCTCCTGCTCCGGCTGTCGCAGCACGCGGCGCAGCACCCGCTCTTCGAACGCGGCAAAGGCTGCGGCGCCGCGCGAGCGCGGCCGCGCCAGGGCCACCCGCTCGTCGAAGGCGATGCGCCGGTCCTCGATCAGCACCACCCGGTCGGCCAAGGCCACGGCCTCGCCGACGTCGTGGGTCACCAGCAGCGCGGTGAAGCCGTGGTGGCGCCAGACCCGCTCGATCAACTGCTGCATCTCGATGCGCGTCAGTGCGTCCAGCGCCCCCAGCGGCTCGTCCAGCAACAGCAGGCGCGGCCGGTGCACCAGGGCACGCGCCAGGGCCACGCGCTGGCGCTGGCCGCCCGAGAGCACCGCCGGCCAGTCGCCCGCCCGGTCGGCCAGGCCGACCTGCTCCAGCGCCGCGCGGGCACGTTCGCGTGCATCAGCACCGTCCAGGCCTAACGCGACGTTGTCGAGCACCCGCTTCCAGGGCAGCAGCCGGGCGTCCTGGTACATCATGCGCAAAGAGGCTCGGGCGCCCTCGCCCGTGTCGCCGTCCAGCGCGATGCGTCCGGCGTCGGCCCGCTCCAGCCCGGCCAGCAGGCGCAGCAGCGTGCTCTTGCCGCAGCCGCTGTGGCCCACGATGGCCACGAACTCGCCCGGCGCGATCGAGAGATCCAGGTCCTGCAGCACGCTGCGCTCGCCGTAGCGGCGGGCCAGCCCGCGCGCCTGCACCGCGACCCCCGAGCCGCTGAGGGCCTGGCGCTTCATCTCGGTCGCCTGGTTCTCGTCCACCGGGCCCAGCCATTCGCGCAGCGACGACGCGGCGCCATGGGCCCAGGGCATCAGGTCGAATTCGGAGGTGTGCATGGTGGTCGTCATCGTCCAGCTCGTTGCATCAAAGGTATCGTCAGCGGCCCGCCTGGTAGCCCGGGTGCCAGCGCAGCCACCAGCGCTCCAGGCCACGCGCCAGCCAGTCGGCCAGCTTGCCGAGCAGCGCGTAGAGGATGATCCCGACCAGCACCACGTCGGTCTGCAGGAACTCGCGCGCGTTCATCGTCAGGTAGCCGATGCCGGCCTGGGCCGAGATCGTCTCGGCAACGATCAGCAGCACCCACATCAGGCCCAGCGAGAAGCGCAGGCCCACCAGCACCGAAGGCAGCGCGCCGGGCAGGATCACATGCCGGTACAGCGCCCAGCCCGACAGGCCGTAGCTGCGCGCCATCTCGATCAACCCGGGGTCGACCGAGCGGATGCCGTGGAAGGTGTTGAGGTAGATCGGGAAGAACACGCCCACGGCGACCAGGAAAAGCTTGGCCGCCTCATCGATGCCGAACCACAGGATGACCAGCGGGATCAGCGCCAGCGCCGGGATGTTGCGCAACATCTGCAGGCTGGAATCGAGCAGGGTCTCGGCCCAGCGGAAGCTGCCGCTCAGCAGCCCCAGCAGCAGGCCCAGGCCGCCGCCGACCGCCAGGCCGGCCAGCGCGCGGCCGGTGCTGATGGCGGCGTGGTGCGCCAGTTCGCCCGATGCCAGCAGCTGGCTGAACGCGGCCAGCACCGCGCGCGGCTCGGGCAGCACGCGGGTCGACAGCCAGCCACTGGCCGAAGCGCCCTGCCACAGCGCCAGGATGGCCAGCGGCACCAGCCAGGGCAGCGCGCGCTGGCCCACGTCGCGCGACAGTGCGATCGCTCGGCTCATGAGGGGCCTCCGTGCTTCGCTCAGCTCGCCGCACGCGCCAGCACCGGCACCTGGGCGTCGGCCGCGGTCGCCGCATTGGGCACGTGGGTGTTGGCCACGATCTCGCCGAAGGGGCCGGACAGCTTGGGCTGGATCAGGCGGTCGCGCAGGTCCAGCGGCAGCAGCGGGAACACCAGCTCGGCGAACCGGTAGGCCTCGTCCAGGTGCGGGTAGCCCGACAGCACGAAATACTCCAGCCCCAGGTCGGCGTATTCCTTCAGCCGCGCGGCCACCTGCTCGGGGCTGCCGACCAGGGCCGTGCCGGCGCCGCCACGCACCAGGCCCACGCCGGCCCAGAGGTTGGGCGCCACCTCGAGGCCGTCGCGCACGTTGCTCGGGTTGTAGCGGCCGCCGTGCAGCGCGGCCATGCGGCGCTGGCCTTCCGAGTCCATGTTGGCGAAGGTCTGCTGCGCGCGCGCCACCGTGACCGGGTCCAGGTGCGAGACCAGCTCGGCCGCCGCAGCCCAGGCCGCTTCTTCGGTCTCGCGCACGATCACATGCAGGCGGATGCCGAAGCTCAGGCTGCGGCCGTGCTTGGCGGCGCGCTGCCGGATGTCGGCCACCTTCTCGGCCACTGCCGCCGGCGGCTCGCCCCAGGTGAGGTAGGTGTCCAGCTGCTGCGCGGCCAGCTCGTGCGCCTCGGGCGACGAGCCGCCGAAGAACAGCGGCGGGTAGGGCCGCTGCAGCGGCGGGTACAGCAGCCGCGCACCCTTGACCTGCAGGTGCTGGCCATCGAAGTCCAGCGGCTCGCCGGTGTGGCTGCGCGCCAGGATCTCGCGCCAGATGGTCAGGAACTCGGTGGCCTGCGCATAGCGCTCGCCGTGCGGCAGGAACTGGCCGTCGCCGGCCAGCTCGGCCGCGTCGCCGCCGGTGACCAGGTTGATCAGCAGGCGCCCGCCAGACAGGCGGTCGAAGGTGGCGGCGATGCGCGCGTACTGGCTGGGCGTGATCAGCCCGGGCCGCAACGCGACCAGGAATTTGAGCCGGCGCGTCGCGTCGATCAGGCTGGTGGCCACGGTCCACGGGTCTTCGCACGAGCGGCCGGTGGGGATCAGCACGCCCTCGTAGCCCAGCGAGTCGGCGGCGATGGCCACCTGCTTGAAGTAGCTGAAATCGGCCGTGCGCGCGCCTTGCGCCGTGCCCAGGTAGCGGCTGTCGCCATGGGTGGGGATGAACCAGAGGATCTTCATGCGGGCTCCTTGTTGTCGGGGGTCAGCGGCTGGCCTGGGCGACACGCGTGGCGCCGGGCCGCCAGACGATCTGCGCGACCTGGATGGGCTGCGGGATCAGCCCCAGGCGGGCGAAGGCATCGGCCACCTGCTGCTGCTCGGCCACCAGGGCCGGGCTCAGCGGGCCGACCGGCGAGGGGTTGCGCCGCTCCAGCACGCGCAGCACCGTGGCCAGGCCCAGGCCGGCGAAATCGGCGAAACGCTTGGCGGCCTGGGCGCGGTCGGTCTGCACGAAGCGGTCGACGTCGGTCAGCGCGGCGAAGACGGTCGCCAGCGTGCGCTCGCGCTGCGCTAAGGCGCGTGAAGCCAGGTAGAAGGTGTTGTTGCCGGTCAGGCCGCGGCTGCTGGCCAGCACCCGCACGTTGCCGTCGATCTCGGCCGCGGCGTAGTACGGGTCCCAGATCGACCACGCGTCCACCGCGCCGCGCTCGAAGGCGGCGCGCGCATCGGCCGGCGGCAGGTACACGGGCTGAATGTCGGCCCAGGCGAGACCGGCCTTGGCCACGGCCTGCAGCGTCAGGAAATGGGCCGACGAGCCCTTTTGCAGCGCCACGCGACGGCCCTTCAGGTTGGCCAGGGTCTTCAGCGGCGCCCCGGGCTTGACCAGGATGGCCGAGCTGTCGGGCTTGGGTGGCTCGGCGCCGACATAGACCAGGTCCTTGCCCGCGGCCTGAGCGAAGACCGGTGGCGAGTCGCCGGTGGCGCCGATGTCCACGCTGCCCACGGCCAGGGCCTCAAGCAGCTGCGGCCCGGCCGGGAACTCGGCCCAGCTCACCTTGGTGGCGGGCAGGCGCTGTTCCAGCAGGCCCAGCAGCTTGAGCAGGGCCAGGTTCAGCGAGCCCTTCTGGAAACCGACGCGCAGCTCGGCCGGCGCCTCGTCGGCCAGTGCGGCGTGCAGGGCCGACGCGGGCCACCAGGCCGCGGCACCGGTGGCCAGCAGCTTCAGCGCCGTGCGCCGGGGCGCGGCATGCACGCCGGGATCGTTCGACGGGGTCGTGCTCATCGCCGCACCCCGCTCAACGCGCCTGCGCGGTGTTGCCGCTGCCACGCGGGCCGGGCAGCGCGTCGGCGATGCGAATGGTCTTGGGGATCAGCTTCAGGTCGGCGAAGACGTCGGCGATCTTCTGCTGCTCGGCCGCCACTGCGGGCGTCAGCGGCACCACGCCGAACTGGTAGCGCTGCAGGCTCAGCTCGACCACCGCCGGGTCCAGCCCCTGCAGTGGCGCGATCAGCGCGGCCGCGGGCTTGAGGTTGGCCTTGAGCCACTGGCCGCGGTCGGCGGTGTCGTCGAACAGGGTGCGGATCACCTGCGGGTAGCGCTCGGCATAGCCGCGCTCGGCCAGGTAGTAGGCGTAGTTGTTCACCACGCCGCGGCCATCGGCCAGGATGCGCGCGCCGGTCTGCTTTTCGACCGCGGCGAGGAACGGGTCCCAGATTGCCCACGCGTCGACCGCGCCACGCTCGAAAGCCGCGCGCGCATCGGCCGGCGGCAGGAACACCGGCTGGATGTCGGTGTACTTCAGCCCTGCCTTCTCGAGCGCCTTGACCAGCAGGTAGTGCACGTTCGAGCCCTTGTTCAGGGCCACCTTCTTGCCCTTCAGCTCGGCCACGCTCTTGAGCGGCGAGTCCTTGGGCACGACGATGGCCTCGGCCTCGGGCGCCGCCGGGTCGTTGCCGATGTAGACGAAGTTGGCGCCGGCGGCCTGGGCAAAGATCGGCGGCGCCTCGCCGACGAAGCCGACGTCGACCGCGCCGACGTTCAGGCCTTCAAGCAATTGCGGGCCGGCCGGGAATTCGACCCATTGCACCGCCACGCCCAGCGGGGCCAGGCGCTTTTCGAGCGTGCCCTGCGACTTTTGCAGCGTCAGCAGGCTGGCGGATTTCTGGAAGCCGATGCGCAGCGCCGCGGGGTTGGCGCCCTGGGCCAACGCGCCGGCGCTGGCCAGCCACAGCGCTGGGGCGGCAGCGAGCAGAGCCCAGGTAACGGCGCGCCGGCGGCGGCCGGTGGCGGACAGGGAGACAGGAGCGACAAGTTGGTTTTTCATGGTCACAGGCGAAGAAGGGCCCGCCGCGCGCAGCGCAGCCAAGACACGGTCCGGGGAGACAGGAAGAAAAAACGCTCGGCCAGGCGTCAACACGCGGCGGTGGCGGCACCGCTGCGGTCAATGCCCATGGGGGGGCGCGGGGGCGCCGCGAAAGGCTTCGCGGCCGAGCCAAGCGGCGTGACCTGCGGCGGCAGCGGCACACCGATCGCGCGGCGCAGGCGGTCGGTGGCGGCCTCGTCGGGCTGCCAGGCGCCTTGGGCGTCCGCGTGGAACTGGGCGTCGGTGGCGTAGACCGCGTCGAGGATGTCTCGCGCGCCCAGCGCCGCCAGCACCGGCTTGAGGGCGTAGTCGATCGCCAGCAAATGCGCCGGGCTGCCGCCGGTGGCCAGCGGCAGCACCCGCTTGCCGCGCAGGGCGTCCGGCGGCAGCAGGTCGAGGAAGAGCTTCAGCGCGCCGCTGTAGGCCGCCTTGTAGATGGGCGTGGCGACGAACAGCCAGTCGGCCTGGCGCAGCTGTTCCACCGCCTCGGCCAGGGCCGGCTCGGCCAGGTCAGCGTGCAGCAAGGCCTGCGCCGGGAGGCGACCGATGTCGATGTGGCCGTGGCTGGCTCCTTCGGGCAGCAGGGCCAGCGCCGTGCGCAGCAGCGCCGCCGAACGCGAACGGGCCGAGGGGCTGCCGTACAGCGCGACGACCCGCGGGGCCGGAACGTGGCGCCAGGCGGTGTCGGCCACGGGGGACAAGGTGGTGGTGGACTGCATGTCGCCCACCTTAGCCCCCGGGTTGCGTCGGGCCAACGAAGCGATTCGCGCATGCAAATGCGTGCCCTTGTCCGCGTGCGCTGTGGCGCGCGTGCCCGGGACCGCGACGGATTGATCAACGTTGAGGAATTTTGCGTGACACGCCGGCGTAAATCCCTAACCTGAAGTACGCTTGCAATCAATTACAAGCAGCCACGACCAACGGGGGGACCGGTGGCCACCACAAGAATCAGTTTCGACCGCGACGCGGGTGTGGACCTGCTGGGCGGTGCGCCCGCGGACAAGGGCGATACGGGCCGGCTCGGCCCCGCGATCGAGGCGCACCTCAACCGCCTGGGCGTGCGTGCCGAGCAGTTCGAGCTGGCCTACGAGCCGGTCCACGGCGTGGTCACGCTGACCGGCCTGGCCGGCAACCAGGACATGCGCGAGCGCCTGGTGCTGTGCATCGGCAATGTGCGCGGCGTGGCCGCCGTGGACGACCTGATGACCGTCGTGATGCCGTCCGACGTGTCGCGCTGGCGCTTCGTGCAGCCGGGCGACACGCTGGCGCGCATCGCCCACGACGTCTACCGCGACCTGTCGCGCGTGCACCAGCTGCGCGCGGCCAACCAGCCGCTGATCGGCGACGACGAGGCGCTGCCGGCCGGCTGGCTGCTGCGCGTGCCCGCTTAGGCCAACGCCGGGTAGTCGGTGTAGCCGCGCTCGCCGCCGCCGTACAGCGTGGCGGTGTCCAGCGGGTTCCAGGGCGCGCCCTCGCGCAGGCGCCGGCCCAGGTCCGGGTTGGCGATGAAGGCCTTGCCGAAGGCGACCAGATCGGCCTCGCCGCGCGCCACCACGGTTTCGGCCATGTCGCGGTCGTAGCCGTTGTTGACCATCCAGGCGCCGGGGAACTTCGCCCGCAGCGCGGCGTAGTCGAAGGGCTTGACGCCCTGGCTCGTCAGGTCGCGCGGGCCGCCGGTGGCGCCTTCCACCACGTGCACATAGGCCAAGCCCATCGGCGCGAAGCGCTCGACGGCGCGGCCGTAAGTGGCCTGGGCGTCGCTGTCCTGGCCGGCGTCGTTGGCCGGGGTCACGGGCGACAGGCGAATGCCGGTTCGGCCGCCGCCGATCTCGGCCGTGATCGCAGCGAGCACCTCGGTCAGCAGGCGCGTCCGGTTCTCGATGGACCCCCCGTACTCGTCGGTGCGGTCGTTGATGCTGTCGCGCAGGAACTGCTCGATCAGGTAGCCGTTGGCCGAGTGCAGCTCGACGCCGTCGAAGCCCGCCTCGATGGCCAGCGCCGCGGCGCGGCGGTAGTCGGCGATCAGCGCGGGGATCTCGTCGGTGCGCAAGGCGCGCGGCTCGGACACGGGTGCGAAGCCGCCGGTGATGAAGGTCTTGCTCTTGGCCACGCGGGCGGTGGACGACACCGGCGGCGCGCCGCCCGGCAGCAGCGACACATGCGAGATGCGGCCCACGTGCCAGAGCTGGATCACGATCTTGCCGCCTTCGGCGTGCACTGCGTCGGTGACCCGCTTCCAGCCCGCCACCTGCTCGGGCGAGTGGATGCCCGGCGTGTCGAGGTAGCCCTGGCCCATGGGGCTGATCTGGCTGGCCTCGGTGATGATCAGGCCGGCGCCGGTGGCCGGGTTGGCGCGCTGGCGGTAGTACTGCACCATCAGCTCGGTGGGCACCTGGCCGGCGCCGGCGCGGTTGCGCGTGAGCGGGGCCATGACGATGCGGTTGGCGAGCGCGATGTCGCCGAGGCGAACGGGGTCGTAGAGGGTGGCGTGGGGAGAGGTCATGCCCGCAAGGCTACCCAAGCCCCGCCCGCTACAGTGCGAGCTGGATCAATAGCCCGACACCGCCCGGGCCCTCCGCGCCGCGGCCAGCAGGCCGCGCCGGTTTCGGGCAGAGAAAGACAACGCCATGCTGGCCTACCGACACGCCTTCCACGCCGGCAACCACGCCGACGTGCTCAAGCACCTGGTGCTCGACCAGGTGCTGCGCTACATGGTGGCCAAGGACAAGCCTTTCCGCTACATCGACACCCACGCTGGCGCCGGCGGCTACCTGCTCAAGGGCGCCCAGGCGCAGAAAAAGGCCGAGTACCGCGAAGGCATCAACCGCCTGTGGAGCCGGCCCGACCTGCCCGAGGCGGTGGCCGACTATGTGCACCTGGTGCAGCGCTTCAACCTGCCCGAGGCGCAGCCCGGCGAGGCGCCGCCGGTGCTGGAGAAAGGCATGACCCCGCCGCTGGCGCTCTACCCCGGCTCACCGTCGATCGCCCGCATGCACCTGCGGCCTGGCGACTCGATGCGATTGTTCGAGCTGCACCCCAGCGACGCGCGGACGCTGGCCGCGCACTTCGGCGGCCGCCACGTGCAGGTGATCAACGAGGACGGCTTTGCCGGGCTGAAGGGCCAGATCCCGCCCAACCCGCGCCGCGGCCTGGTGCTGATGGACCCGCCCTACGAGCTGGTCGGCGACTACGGCAAGGTGGTGGCCACGATGCGCGATGCGGTGCAACGCTTTCCCGAAGGCGTCTACATCGTCTGGTACCCGCAGATCGCGCGGGTCGAGGCAGCCCAGCTGCCCAAGCGCCTGATGGCGCTGGCCCCCAAGGGCTGGCTGCATGTGCGCATGAGCGTGGCCCAGACCAGCGCCGAAGGCTTCGGCCTGGCCGGCAGCGGCCTGTTCGTCGTCAACCCGCCGTACACGCTGCACGAGACGCTGCAGGGCGTGATGCCCTACCTGGTCGAGGTGCTGGCCCAGCACGACGGCGCGAGCTACCTGATCGAGGAACAGCCCGCGTAGTGGGGGCACCCGGCACTGGCCCGAGCGCGGCAGCCGGTGCCCCTCAGTCGAGCTTCCACTCAAACGAATAGGTGACCTGGCGCCGGCCGTCGACGGTCTTGACCTTGCCCTGCGACGGCACCGCCCGCATCGCCGTGTCCAGCGCCAGCGCGTCGAACAGGTGCTCGAAGATCACGGGCGGGTCGCCGCCGAGCCAGCCGAAATCGTGCTTGCGTTGGACGATGCGCGCCTCTTGCGGCTGGTCGTCCGTGCCCAGCGTCACCGTCACCTCGGTCGCGCCGGTGATCTCGAGCCAGATCGCGGCACCCGGGTAGGCCACGGTGCCGCGAACGGCAGCCACGTGGCCCACCTCCTTGTCGCCCATGTAGAACGACGGCATCTGCTCGGCGTCGGACCAGAAGTAGGTCTCGATGAAGGCCGCTCGCTGGGGCGGCTTGAAGCTGCGCACCTGTTGCCACCACCAGTGCATCAACTGGCAGTCGAGGCTGGGGTCGATCGCCTTTTCCTGCTGCGCCTCGGCCGCGTCTTCGAACGCCTGGCGCAGTGCCGTGGGCATGGTCCAGCCAGCGGGGGCACCAGGCAATTCCCCGCGCTGGATCAGGATGGCGAAGGAGACCGGCATGTCCATCTCGGGTCGCGTCAGCGGCGGCACACCCTCGATCGACGCGTTCAGCACGCGCTCGTAGACGCCCAGCCAGGCGTCCAGCTGCGCCGGTGAGGCCTGGGCCAGGGCCGGGCCCCAGCGGTGCCAGTTCGGCAAGGTCCAGGGCCAGACCTGGCAGCTGCCAGCCGGCGCCGCACCGTCGAACTGCAGGTCGAGCAGCACCTGCAAGGACTCGGTGGGCAGGTCCAGCGTGGCCTGGGCGTAGCGGTTGAACCACCAGGCCAACAGGCGCCGGGTCATCACGTACGACTCGTCCGGCCGCGGGGCCGGCAGGCGCGCAGCCAATGCCTGCATGCGCTCGACGATGCGGGGCACAGCCTGTTGGCCCAGGGCCGTGACACGGGCCCGCAGCGCCGGCGGCATCTCGACCTCGGCCACCGGCACCAGTTGAGCGGTGACATTGCTCCGCCAGAACTCGGCCGGCTCGGGTTCCTGCGCCAGGTCGTCGGGCGAGGCTGGCGGCGCATCACTTGTGGCGATGTCCGGGGTGACGCCAGGGGTGACGTCCGGTGGCACTGTCGGGGCTGCAAGGCCCGCCGACAACGCCAGCGCCAGAAACACCCCCGTGCATGTCTTGATCAACCCCAAGGCCCGTCACCCCCACGAATCGCAGCGCGCGAATCATCTCATCGCGGGTCGGTGTTGCAACCGCCGGCGCCGCGCGGCGCACCCACCGACGGTGGAACTCGGGCGCTCATCCAGCGCCGCCGCCCCGTCTTGCTCCGCGCCGCCGGCGCGGTGCCCATCACCCACGAGGAGAACCTGATGCAACGCCGTTCGTTCATGCACCACCCCGCCGCCACGCTGCTGGCCGTCGCCCTGGGCGCCACGCTCAGCACACCGGCCCTGGCCGGCGACACCTACACGGTGCATGCCCTGGTGTCCGACGGCACCGTGGCCGCCGACCACATCGACGCCAACCTGAAGAACCCCTGGGGCGTCGCCTTCAACCCGACCGGCTTCGTCTGGCTGTCCAACAACCACACCGGCACCTCCACCCTCTACGACGGCGCCGGCGTGCCACAGACGCTGGTGGTGACTGTGCCGCCGGCGCCCGGTGGTGGGATGGGCTCGCCGACCGGCATCCTCTTCAACGGCACGGCCGACTTCGCCGTCAGCGCCAACGGCAAGAACGGCGTGAGCAAGTTCATCTTCTGCTCCGAGGACGGCACGATCTCGGGCTGGGCGCCCAACGTCGACTCGCTCAACGCCATCCTCGCGGTCAACACCCCGGGGGCAGACTACAAGGGGCTGGCGCTGGCCAGCACGGCCAGCGGCAACTTCCTCTACGCGGCCGACTTCGGCAACGGCAAGATCGACGTGTTCGACAAGAACTTCGCTCCGGTCACCACGGCGGGCGGCTTCGTCGACCCGATGATGCACACCAACTACGCGCCCTTCAACGTGCAGGCCTTCGGCAACATGCTCTACGTGGCCTACGCCAAGAAGGACAAGGGCGGCGAGGACGAGCATGCCGGCAAGGGCCAGGGCTACGTGAACCTGTTCGACGGCGACGGGAACCTCGTCAAGCGGCTGGTCAAGCGCACCGGCCTGAACGCCCCCTGGGGCCTGGCCATGGCGCCGGCCGACTTCGGCCAGTACAGCGGCGCGCTGCTGGTGGGCAACTTCGGCGACGGCACGATCGCGGCCTACAACCCGAAGACCGGCCACTTCCGCGGCTACCTGCAAGGCACGGATGGCACCAAGCTGAAGATCGACGGCCTGTGGGGCATGGCCTTCGGCAACGGTTTCTTCAGCCAGGCCAAGAATTCCCTGTATTTCGCCGCGGGTGTGGGGGGCGAAGAGGGCGGCCTGTACGGCAGCGTGTCCGTCACGCCGTAAGTCACGCCCTTGCAGGCGCCGGGCACGGCGCCCATGAAGAGTGCGCACCCGGCCCGGCGGCCCCACGACGCCGGGCCGGGCTGCGGTAACGTGAGGGCCTTCCAGACCACCCGGGAGGCCCGCCGATGCGGCGATTCTTCGATGCGGCCCTGCTGGCCGCGCTGTGCGGGCTCGCTGCCGGCCCGCTGCACGCGCAACCCCACGCCCAGCCGGCCGAGGCCATGACGCTGAGCGTCGACGCCACCGACCTCGACCGCCGCGTCGTGCGGGTTCAGCAGACGGTGCCGATCGCCGAACCCGGCTCCACCCCACGCACCATCGCCCTGCGCTACGCGCGCTTCCTGCCCGGCGGCCACGGGCCCTATGGCGACGTGACGCGGTTGACCGGGCTGGTGGTGCGCGCAGCCGGGCCATCGGGCGGGTCGCCGACCAGCGAGCAGCGCCTGCCCTGGCGCCGCGAATCGGCCGACCCCTTCACCTTCCTGGTCGACGTGCCGGCCGGTGCGACCCGCCTGCAGCTGGACTTCCAGTACCTCGCCCCGGTGCGCGGCAGCAGCGACCGCGCCAGCGTTACCCGCGAGCTGCTGGGCATCGAGTGGGAAACCGTGCTGCTCTACCCCGCCGGGCCGGCGGTGCACACGCTGCCGGTACAGGCGCGGCTGAAACTGCCGCCGGGTTGGCGCCAGGCCGGCGCGCTGCGCGGCCCCGGTGCAGCGGTGGTGCAGCCTGGCGCCGACGGCTGGGTCGAGTTCGCGCCGGTCTCGGTCGAGACCCTGGTCGACTCGCCGCTGTTCGCTGGCCGCCATGTCCGCCAGGTGCCGCTGGACCCGCCGGGCGCGGCCCGGCCGGTGACGCTGACCGTGCTGGCCGACGACGAGGCCACCCTCGCGGCCAGCGCCGCGCAGCTCGACGCCCACCGCGCCCTGCTGGCGCAGCTGGACCAGCTCTTCGGCGGCGCAAGGCATTTCCGCCACTACGACCTGATGCTGGCCCTGTCGGACGAGTTCGGCGGCATCGGGCTGGAACACCACGAGTCCAGCGAGAACGGCCTCAAGCCCGACTACTTCAAGGACTGGGACCAGGCCATCCGCGGCCGCGAGCTGCTGGCGCACGAGTTCGTCCACTCGTGGAACGGCAAGTACCGCCGCCCGGCCGACCTGGCCACGCCCGACTACCACCAACCCATGGGCAACCGCCTGCTGTGGGTCTACGAGGGCCTGACCGAGTACTGGGGCCACGTGCTGGCCGCCCGCGCCGGCCTCTCGACCCCCGAGCAGGCGCGCGACCGCCTGGCCAACATCTACGCCGAGGTCGCCGCGCGCAGCGGGCGCGCCTGGCGGCCGCTGCAGGACACGGTCAACGACCCGGCGCTGGGCCCCGGCTGGTCGCGCGAGTGGGACGAGTGGCAGCGCAACAGCGACTACTACGACGAGGGCCTGCTGGTCTGGCTGGACGCCGACCTCACGCTGCGCTCGCTCAGCGGCGGCAAGCGCTCGCTGGACGACCTGGCGCGCGCCTTCCACGGCGGCGCCACGCGCCAGCGTGCCGACGGCTCGATCGCGCCGCAGACCTACACCGAGGACGATGTCTACGCCGCGCTGGCGGCGCTGCAGCCGCACGACTGGCGGCGCTTCTTCCGCGACCGGCTGGACGGCCTGGGCGCGACCGCCCCCGGCCTGGCCAGCAGCGGCTGGCGCCTGGCCTGGGCCGGCGAAGAGAGCAGCTTCCAGGGCCACGAGCGCGGCTGGGAGGGCCCGGCCGGCAACGAGCGGCCGCAGAACCTGGCCTTCTCGCTGGGCCTGCGCGTGATCGGCGACGGCACGTTGACCCAGGTCTTCTGGAACAGCCCGGCCTTCGACGCCGGCCTGACCAAGGGCATGAGCCTGGTGGCGGTGAACGACCTGGCCTACAAGGCCGAACGGCTGGAGGCCGCGGTGCGCGCCAACACCACGGGTGCCGCGCCGATCCGCTTGCTGGTGAAGGACGGCGACCACTACCGCCAGGTCAGCATCGACTGGCGCGGCGGCCTGCGCTACCCACGGCTGGAGCGGGTGGATGGCACGCCGGACCGGTTGTCGGCCGTGTGGGTGGCCCGGCACGGGCCGCTGCCGGCCGCCGCGCGCTGAGCGTTGAGCGTTGAGCACAGCAGGCGCGACGCGCCGATACTGGCGGCCTCGGCTTCACCCACCTGCCCGCCCACCATGACCCGCTGCCTGCTGGTCGACGACGACCCGGAGATCCGCACCCTGCTGCTCGGCTACCTGCAGCGTTTCGGCCTCGAGGCCGAGGCCGTGGCCGACGGCGCGAGCCTGCGACGCCGCCTGCCGCAAGGCGGCATCGACCTGCTGCTGCTCGACCTGATGCTGCCGGGCGAGGACGGCCTGTCGCTGTGCCAGTGGGCCAAGCGCCGCTGGCCGGCGCTGCCGGTGATCATGCTCACCGCCCAGGGCGACCCGCTGTCGCGCGTGCTGGGGCTGGAGCTGGGCGCCGACGACTACCTGCCCAAGCCCTTCGAGCCGCGCGAGCTGGTGGCCCGCATCAAGGCCGTGCTGCGGCGCGGCAGCGCCGTGGCCGCCACGGCGCCCGCCACCGAGGCCCGCTTCGGCGGCTGGGTCTTCGACCGGCTGCGCCGGCAGTTGCTGGCGCCCGACGGCGTCGTGGTGGCACTGTCGGCGGCCGAGTTCCGCCTGCTCTCGGCCTTCGTCGACCACCCCGGCCAGGTGCTGGGCCGCGATCGGCTGCTCGCGCTGTCGCACGCGCCCGGCGCGGTGGCGAACGACCGCAGCGTGGACCTGGCGGTGTCGCGTTTGCGCGGCAAGCTCGGCGACGGGGCCGACGGCCAGCCGCTGATCCGAACCATCCGCGGCGAGGGCTACCGCTTCGACGGCCTGGGCCCGGCACCGGCATGAACTGGCGCCGCTTCGACACGCTGGGCCTGCGCCTGTTCCTGCTGATGTGGGCGGCCCTCGTGGTCAGCACCTTGGTGGCCTTCCGCGTGGCGGTACCGATGGTCGAGGCGGCCGGCGGTGGGGGCCCGCCGTCAGGGCGCACGCAGCCGCTGCCCATGCTGCCGTCGCTGCCGCCGGGCAACCCGTTCCAGGCGGACGCCGCTGCACCGGGCGAGCGCGCCGGCCCCCCGCCGGGGCCACCCCCGGGACTGCGCGAAGGCGGCGGCCCGCGGGCGCTGCCGCGGTCGGTGCTGTGGTGGGACTACGGCGTCCGCATGCTGGTCATCGCCCTGGCCGCGGCGCTCGGCGCGCGCTGGCTCGCGGCGCCGATGCGGCGACTGTCCAGCGCCGCCGCCGCACTGTCCACCGGCCTGGTGCCAGGCCGTCCGCCGGCGCCGCTGGACGAGCAACACGGCACGCGCGAGGTGCGCGAAACGGCCCAAGTCTTCAACCGCATGGCCCAACGCCTGCAGGAGCAGTTCGACGCGCGCGGCCTGCACATGGCCGCCACCTCGCACGACCTGCGCACGCCGCTGACCCGCATGCGCATGCGGCTGGAATCGCTGGCCGACCCGGCGGCGCAGGCCGCGATCGCCGACATCCACGAGATGAACGCGCTGATCGACGCCTCGCTGGCCGTGCTGCGCGAGCAGCGCGACGGCAGCGCCGCCAGCGTGGTCGACTTGCTGGCGCTGCTGCAGTCGCTGGTCGACGACCTGGCCGAGCAGGGCACGGTGGTGGCGCTGGCCACCGAGCCGCCCATGACCTCGGCCCAGACCCAGGCCATACGGGTGCGTGCCCACCCGGCGGCGCTGCGGCGCATCGCCGACAACTTGGTGGGCAACGCGCTGCGCCATGGCGGCGGCGCGCGCTTCACGCTGGTGCCCGCCGGGCCGATGGTCGAGCTGTGGGTGGACGACGACGGGCCCGGCATCCCGCCGGCGCTGATCGAGCAGGCCTTCCGGCCCTGGGTGCGGCTGGGGCCCGGCGAAGCGCAGGCCGATGCGGCCGGCCTGCACGGCGGCCAGGGCCTGGGCCTGGCGATCGCGCGCGACCTGGCCGAGCGCGATGGCGGCACACTGGCGCTGGCCAACCGCCCCGAGCGCGGCCTGCGCGCCCGGCTGGTGTTGCCGGCCGCCTGAGCGGCGCGAAACGAACGTTCGCGGCCGTTTGTGTCCGCCCGGAAAAGTTGCGGCCGAACGCGGCTTACCCGGCCCCGCCACGATGCGGGCCATGAACACACCGCGCCACCCCGACGGCCACGCCGACACGCACCCCCACGGCCTGGCGGCCGACCTCGACACCCTGGCCCGGCGTGCCCTGGCGCGCCGCGGCGCGCTGCGCTGGCTGGCCGCGGGCGCGGTGCTCGGCAGCCCGCTGGCCCTGGTCGGCTGCGGCGGTGGCGGCGACGCTGACAGCGGCAGCACCAGCGGCTCGGACGGCAGCGGGTTCGGGCAGTGGCACCGGCAGCAGCGACAGCTGCAGCGTCATCCCCAGCGAGACCCAGGGCCCCTACCCTGGCGACGGCACCAACAGCAACAGCAGCGGCATCGTCAACGTGCTCGCGATGAGCGGCATCGTGCGCAGCGACATCCGCCCCAGCTTCGGCGACTACGCCGGCAACACCGCCGACGGCGTCGAGATGACGGTGACGCTCAAGCTCGTCAACACCGCGTCCAGCTGCGCCAGCCTCGCCGGCTACGCGATCTACCTCTGGCACTGCGACGCGGGCGGCAACTACTCGCTGTATTCCAGCGGCGCCGTCGACGAGAACTACCTGCGCGGCGTGCAGGTCACCGACAGCAACGGCGAGGTCACGTTCA
The DNA here is from genome assembly GCA_044226465.1 of Burkholderiaceae bacterium. Lineage (GTDB taxonomy): Bacteria > Pseudomonadota > Gammaproteobacteria > Burkholderiales > Burkholderiaceae_C > Ideonella. The sequence goes on from JBGAGZ010000035.1 coordinate 39,250, forward strand.
CCACCATCTTCCCCGCCTGCTACAGCGGCCGCTGGCCGCACATGCACTTCGAGATCTACAGCAGCCTGGCCACCGCCACCAGCGGCAACAACGACGTCAAGACCTCGCAGCTGGCCCTGCCTGCGGCGGCCTGCAACCAGGTCTATGGCGTGGCCAGCGGCTACAGCGCCAGCGTGGCCAACTTCGCCGCCGTCTCGCTGAACAGCGACGGCATCTTCGGCGACGACCAGGCGGCGACCCAGCTGGCCACGGTCGAGGGCAGCGTCTCGGCCGGCTTCACCGCCACGCTGACGGTGGGCATCTCGGCCTGACCCGCGCGCACGCGAAACGCACACGCGATGGCGACGCTGACCCTGCACGTCGGCACCCACAAGACCGGCTCGACCTCGATCCAGCGCGCGCTGCGCCAGGCCGCTGGGCGCTGCGCGCCGAGGGCTGGCAGGTGCTGAAGACACCGCCCGCGCTGGACGCCGGCTTCATGGCGGCCACGGCCGTCGACCCGGCCCGGGTACGACGCCTGCGCCGCCAGCTGGCGCGCGTCACCGGTCCGCTGGCCCTGCCGGCGCCACGGCAACTGCTGAGCTGGGAGGGCTGCTGCGGCCTGCCCGACCACGGCTACCGCAAGCCCCATGGCTGCGCCAGGCGACCACGGGCTTCGACGACATACGCATCGTTGCTGGCCAGGACGATTTCGTCGAGTCGATGCGCCAGGCGCACCGACGCCTTCGACGACATACGCATCGTTGTCTACCTGCGGCGCCAGGACGATTTCGTCGAGTCGATGTACACGCAAAAGGTGCAGGAGGGCGCGAGCGGCTCGTTCGCCGAGTTCCTGCGCGGCTTCGACGCCACCGAGGCGCTGGACTACGAGCGCTTGCTCGACGCCTTCGCCCGGCGCTTCGGCGCGCACAACCTGGTCGTGCGGCGCCACGGCCCTGGCGCCGTGGCGGACTTCGGTCGCGCCCTGGGCATCGCCGCGCTGCAGGCGCCGCGGGCACAGCGGCACGACAACCCGGCGATGTCGCAGGCCGCGCTGGAGATCGCGCGCTGCACCAACGCCCAGCTCGACGAGCGGCAACGGCGAAGGCTGCGCCGCGTGCTGCAGTCGGCGAGCCCCAAGCCGGTCGGCCACGGCTTCCGCTTCTTCGGCCCCGACCAACGGGCGGCCTTTATGGAGCGCCACGCGGGGAGCAACGCCCGCGTCGCCGCGCGCTGGTTCGCCGAGGGCCCGCCGACGCTGTTCGCCCCGCTGCGCCACGACGCGGCATCGCCTGTGGCGGCCACGCCGGCCCTGCAGGCCGAGCAGGTGGCACCCATCCTCGTGCACCTGCTGTCGCAACGGCCAGCCTGGCGCCTGTGGAAGCCCCGGACGGCTTCGACGGCTCAGGCCGCCGGCGGCCCCTTCAGCTCGACGGTGTTGCCCTCGGGGTCGTCCAGGTAGATCGACGGGCCCTCGCCCTCGGCGCCGTAGCGCGACTCGACCGGCCCGGCCGCCACGCCGTACGCTGCCAGGTGCTGCGCGATGGCCGCTGCGTCGAAGGGCTCGACGCGGAAGCAGACATGGTCCACGTTGTGGCCTTCGCGGCCCGGCGCGGCCCCGCCCATGCGGCCCAGCTTGCCGCTCACCGGCACCAGGTCGACCAGCGAGCGGCCGGCGCGCAGCTGCACCAGGCCGATCGCGTCCTGCCGCCGCTCGATGGTGCAGCCCAGCACGTCGACATAGAAGTGCAGCATGCGGTCCAGGTCGATCACGCGCAGCACGATGTGGTCGATCTCGCGCAGGTTCAAGGCCATGGTGCAAGGCTGGCGGCTGGCCGTCAGTGGTTCAGACGAGCGCGATACGGTAGCGCAGGCCGGCCACCCCGCCGAACGACGCGGGCTTGTCGAAGCGCTCGACCAGGCGGCCGCCGTTGGCCTCGATCACGCGCTGGGAAGCCCGGTTGTCCGGGTCGGTGGTGATCTCGACATACGGCAGGCCTTCGGCCCGCGCGATGGGCAGCATCTGCGCCAGCGCCTGGGTGGCGTAACCCAGGCGGCGCTTCCACGGCACCACGCTGTAGCCGATGTGGCCCAGGCAGTGCGGCGGCAACTCGGCCGTGCCACGCTGCCAGCGCAGCCCGATGGCGCCGCAGAAGGCGCCGTCCGGGCCGCCTTCCCACAGCCAGCGCTTGAGCCCCGGCAGCCGCGCCACCACCGAGCCGTCGGGCAGCGTGACCGGCCCGCCCAGCGCCTCGCGGTCGGTCTGCTGGGCAACGAAAGTGGCCGCATCGGCCCCGATGCGTACCAGCTCTTCGCGCGCCGCAGCCTCGCCACGTACGTTGTCGGCCGACCAGCCGCGCTGCAGCGCCTCGACATAGGCCGGCAGGTGGGCCAGGGTGGGGGTGACGAGTTGCATCGTTGTCACGACAAGCCTTCCCGCTTGAGATCACGAAACGCCGCGAACAGCCAGGAGCGCATCGCGATCACCAGGGTGTAGGGCCGCTTTTGCTCGGGCGGCAGCTTCTGGTCAGCCAGGTGCTGCTGGGCGAAGTCTTGCGCCACGCGCTGCAGGCGCTCGTTGAACAGCGTCGCCAGGCTGCGGCCGATCTGGCCGTGCACCAGGGTCAGCATCTCGCCCTCGCCGTCGAAGCCGCCGGCGTAGTAGTCGGTCACCACGTCCTCGCGGAAGTACTGCATCACCGGCCCGTGCGGCCGCCAGCGAAAAGTTTTCGCCACGCGCAATCGGTAGCGGTTCATCGGCCGCAGCTCGATGATGCCCAGGCGGTCCAGCTGGGCCAGGTACTTCACGGCCTCGGCCTCGGTGACGCGGTAGGTGGCCAGCACCTGCTCGACCGTCCACTGGCTCAGGCAGCAGATGGCCAGCAGCAGCAGCTTGCGGTCGGCCACCACGGCGCGCTCCTGCTCCAGCGTCAGCTCGGTGCGCAGCGGCTGGGCCTCGGCCACCTTGCGCGCGAGCTCAGCGAAGTCGAGCTTGAGCACGCGGCAGATCTCGTCGACGCGGGTCAACGGCATGTCACCCTTGGCGAGCATGCGCTTGACGCTGGACTCGGCCATGCCGATGCGCGGCGCGAGCTGGGCATAGGTGATGCCCGCGAGCTTGAGTTCGACCTTGATCTGGTCGACCAGGGCCTGGGTGGTGGACATCGCCTGCGCGCCGCCTCAGTCGGCTACCACCTGCCTGCGCACCGCCGGCGAGGCGTCCACCCGCGACACGCGCTGTTCGGCGTCCCAGACGACCGCGAAGGTCTCTTCGTCGAAGGTGTAGTAGGTCCACTGCGCCGCGTCGAGCGAGGGCGTGGTGTCCAGGCGCGGCCGGCCGAGCGTCATCAAGACTTGCTCCCTGTCCATGCCCACGGCCACCTTGCCGGCGCGGATGGCCGCCTGCACGGGCTGGGGCCAGCTGGCCAGCTTCGCCTGGGGGTCGTCCTTGACCATCAGCCGGGCGACCAGCTGCTCGCGGGTTTCCTTCTCGCGCCCGTAGTCGAGCCCGATGCGCATCGGCTTGCCGTCGATCAGCACCTCGGCCTTGTGGCGGCCGTAGTCCTTGACCACGATGCGCGCGCCGGCCGGCACGAAGGGCAGCGTGGCCCAGTTGGCGTCGCTGATCCAGTCGCCCTCGTAGTGCAGGTTGCAGCAGGTGTACTGCGCATTCGCCATCTGCTGCAGCACGGCCGGGTCGCGCACGGTGTCGACCACCTTGGTGGCCGCGATCGGGCCGTTGCCGTCTTCCAGCCACAGCTCACGGCGGAAAGCGTCGATCACGCCGTTGACGACGTAGCGGGCGCCGGGCACCAGGTCGACCTCGACTTCGGCTTCGAGCGGCTTGGTCTTGTCACCTGCGAACAGCTCCTGCACCGGGGCGCCGTAGGCCTGCTGCGCCACCAGCTTCAGCTTGGCCCGCCCGGCCGGCACGGCGCGCTCGAAAGGCTTGAGCCGCATGTTCTGGCCCTGCCCGTAGCTGGCGGCACGGCTGGCCAGCAGCGTGTTCCCTTCCGTCTTCTGGCCATTGACCGCAGCCAGGTAGAAAAAGGTGCCGCCGTCGCGCCCGCCGCCCCGGGCCGTGTCGGCCACCACCGCCGGGGCGTCCTGGGCGTGTGCGGCCCAAGGCCAGGCGGCGGCGGCGGTGGCCGAGACCATCAGAAAAGCAAGGACGAGACGACGCATGGATCCCTTTCGCTGGATTCCGCCGAGCATGGCCAAGCGGTGGCGCCAGAGGATACCGCTGGGCGCTGCCATCGCCACTTGATGCGTCAAACGGTACCCCGGCGCTTTCGCCACGCGAGCATGCCGCGCCATGGACACCTCGCTCCCCCACCCCCACCGCCGCCGCGCGCTGTGCTGCGGCGCCGCCGCCATCGCCGGCCTGTTCACCGGGCTCGCCGCGGAGGCAGCGCCACCGCCCTGGCACCGCCGGCCCTCGCCGGTGCAGGACCTGCTGGACCAGACCTTCGACGGCCTGGACCCGGCCGCGCTGTGGGACGTGCACACCCACCTGCTGGGCAACGGCGACAGCGGCTCGGGCTGCAGCATCCACGCGTCGATGACCGAGGGCTGGCACCCGCTGGAACGGCTGCGTCGGCGCTTCGTGATGGGCGCCGCCGGCGTGCCCGACGAGGCGCTGGCCCAGGGCGGCGTCGACCGGGCCTACGTGGCGCGGCTGCGTTCGCTCGCGGACGGCTTTCCGCCCGGCGCACGCTGGCTGCTCTTTGCCTTCGACCGGGCGCTCGACGACGACGGCCGCGAGCGGCGGGACTGGACCACCTTCCACGTGCCCGACGCCTACGCCCGCCAGGTGGCCCAGGCCGCACCCGGCCGCTTCGGCTGGGTCGCATCCATCCACCCGCTGCGGCCGGACGCGCTGGTCCGGCTGGACGCGGCGCTGGCCGGCGGCGCGCTGGCCGTCAAGTGGCTGCCCAGCGCGATGGCCATCGACCTGCGCGACGCGCGTCTGCGGCCTTTCTACGACCGGCTCGCGGCGACGCGCACGCCACTGATCGTGCACTGCGGCGAGGAGAAGGCCGTGCCTGGCGCCGGGCGCGACGAGCTCGGCAACCCACTGCTGGTGCGGGCTCCGCTGGCCGCCGGCGTGCGCGTGGTGGTGGCGCACGCCGCGTCGCTGGGCGAGGCGCTGGACCTGGACCAGCGGCGGCCCATCCAGCGCCCGGCCTTCGAGCTGTTCGCGCGCCTGATGGACGAGCTCGAATGGCGCGAGCGGCTGCTGGGCGATGTGTCGGCGCTGTTCCAGGTCAACCGGCGGGCCGAGGTGTGGCGCACGGTGCTGCGGCGCGAAGACTGGCACCCCCGCCTGCTGCACGGCTCGGACTACCCGCTGCCCGGCGTCGGGCTGCTGTATTCCACCGGCCGGCTGTTGCGCGAAGGGCTGCTGGCGCCGGCCCAGGTGGCGCCGCTGGAACGGCTGCGCGAGCACAACCCGCTGCTGTTCGACCTGGCCCTGAAACGTCAGGTGGCCTGGCGCGGCCAGCGCCTGTCGCCGGCCGTGTTCGACACCCGGCGGCACTTCGGCACCGCGCCGGAAAGTACCGCCTAAGGATACCGGCCGCGCCCTCCAGCGCTACGGCGCATCTTCGGCGGCAACTTTTGCAAGCAAACGGCGCAGCATCCGCCCCGTGTTCAACAGCCCCCGCAGGCACCCTTCATGAGTACCCCCTTCCCGTCACCCCGTGTCATCGTCCGCCGCGACACCAAGGCCTGGCGCGCCCAGGTCTGGATCTCGTTCGGCGTGTCGGTCGCCGTCTGTGCCACCGGCCTGGCCTGGCTGCCAGGCGAGGACCTGGACCGCGCGTTCATGGTGATGGGCTACGTGTTCTGCCTCAGCTCGGCCTTCGCCCTGGCCAAGTACGTGCGCGACCAGCAGCTGCGCGGCCCGCGCAGCGACACGCCGATGTGGAACTGGGTGGTCTGGGGCGGCTTCGCGCTGGCCATGGGCTTGACCGGCTGGGGCCTGTGGCGCATGCAGGTCAACCCCGCCTACAAGGCCTACCTGCTGGTGAGCTGGCTGTTCCTGATCTCCAGCGCCTTCACGCTGGCCAAGACGCTGCGCGACGCCTTCGAGGTCGACCGTGCCGAGGCACGGCTGGAAACCCGCAGCGAAGCCCACGTCGACACCCAGCGTGCCGCCTGACCCAGGCCATGAATCGGAGACACGATATGAAGACCCGTTCGCTGTTCTGCGCCACCGCGTTCGCGCTGGCCACCGCCGCGCTGCCCGCGCAGGCGCACCGCGACCCCTCGGCCGAGCTGAGTGCGGCCTCCGGCCTGTCGCTGTCGGTGCCAGTGGCGATCTCGGTGGCCGCGCCGGCCGCCGTCATCGTCAGCGGCGCCGCCTTCACGGTGGTCGCCATCGAAGCCCTGGCCGAGGGCACGGTGTGGGTGCTCGAGCGCGCGTCGGACGGCGCCCGCTTCTCGGTGCGCTTCGGCAGCGAGGCGGTGGGCGCGTCGGCGGTGGCGGTCGGCACCGTGGTCGTCACCACCGTGGTCGCGGCCGGGTGCGTGCTGTCGGTGGCCGGCGAGGCCATCGCCTTCATCCCCAACGAGCTGGGCCGCGCGCTGATCCACGACGAGCGGATCACGCGATGAGCGGCGCCATGAGAGCCTTGCTGGCTGGCGCGGCGCTGGCCGCCTGTCTCGCCACCACTCCCGCCCACGCCGGCCGGACCTGCGAAGAAGGCAAGCCCAGCGCCCGTGAGCTGGCCGCCGGCATGGAGCTGGCCGCGCACACCGCCGCCCGGCTGGACGCCAGCGGCGCCCGCGTGGTGGTGCTGGCCCGCGCCGGGCAGGATTTGTCGAAATACGGCCTGCGCTGGTCGCACCTGGGCCTGGCCTACCGGCAGGACGACGGCGCATGGCGCGTGGTGCACAAGCTCAACGCCTGCGGCAGCGACCGTGCGGACGTCTTCCGCCAGGGCCTGGGCGAGTTCTTCAACGACCGGCCCTTCCGTTACGAGGCCGCCTTCGTGCCGCTCGACCCGCCCCTGCAGGCGCAGCTGCTGCCGCTGCTGCGCGACAACGCGGCCGTGGCCCGGCTGCACACGCCGCGCTACAGCATGGTGGCCTACGCCTGGGGCACGCGCTACCAGCAGTCCAACCAATGGGCGCTGGAAACGCTGGCCATGGCCGCCGAGCCGGGCAACACCACGCGGCCACGCGCCCAGGCCTGGCTGCAGGCCCAGGGCTACCGGCCCAGCGTGATGCATCTGGACACCTTCACCCGCCTGGGTGCGCGGCTGACCCGGGCCAACATCGAGTTCGACGACCACCCCGCCGGCGACCGCTTCGCCGGCCGCATCGCCACCGAAACGGTCGACTCGATCTTCGACTGGCTGGGGCGCAGCCAGCACGGCGGCCCGGTACAGACGGTGCGCTGAAGCGGCCTGGGTGCGCTGACAAACCCTGGCGCCGGGCCCCGCACCGCTGCGGCATCATCCCAACCGATCAACAAGAGGGAGTTTTCATGTCGTCCACCCCAGGGCACGGCGAGCACGGCGGCCAGTTCGCCCTGCTCGGCCAGCGCCGCTTCGCCCCGTTCTTCTGGACCCAGTTCCTGGGTGCGGCGAACGACAACGTCTTCAAGTTCGCCTTCACGGTGCTGGTGACCTACCACCTCAGCGTGCAGTGGATGCCGTCGAAGCTGGCCGGGCTGATCATCGGCGCGGTCTTCATCGCGCCCTTCCTGCTGTTCTCGGCCACCTCGGGCCAACTGGCCGACAAGTACGACAAGGCGGTGATGACGCGGCTGGTGAAGAACCTGGAGCTGCTGATCATGGTGCTGGGCGCCGTGGGCCTCTGCACCGACCTGGTCTCGCTGCTGCTGGGCTGCATCTTCCTGCTCGGCCTGCACAGCACGCTGTTCGGCCCGGTGAAATACGCCTACCTGCCGCAGCACCTGAGCGAGCACGAGCTGACCGGCGGCAACGGCATGATCGAGATGGGCACCTTCGTCGCCATCCTGCTGGGCAACCTGGTGGGCGGGGTGCTGATCGCGCTGCCGGCCGATGCCTGGCTGCCGGGCACGCAGGCCGTGGCCCTGGCCACGCTGGCGCTGGCGGTGCTGGGTCGGGTGACGGCGCAGTCGGTGCCCGCCACGCCGTCCACGGCGCCGGGCCTGAAGGTGAACTGGAACCCCGTCAGCGAGACCTGGCGCAACCTGAAGCTGGCCTACGAGAACGTGGTGGTCTACCGCTCGCTGCTGGGCATCTCGTGGATGTGGTTCTTCGGCGCGGTGTTCCTGAGCCAGTTCCCCTCGTTCGCGAAGGACGTGCTGCACGGCGACGAGCACGTGGCCTCGATGCTGCTGATCGTGTTCTCGCTGGGCATCGGCATTGGCTCGCTGCTGTGCGAAACGCTGAGCCGCCGCCACGTGGAGATCGGCCTGGTGCCGCTGGGCGCCATCGGCATGAGCGTGTTCGCGGCGGACCTTTACCTCGCCTCGCGCGGGCTGGGCGACCACTCGGTCTACACGGTGGGCAGCTTCCTCGCCCGGCCCGCGCATTGGCGCGTGCTGGCCGACCTGTTCCTGCTGTCGGCCTTCGCCGGCCTGTACAGCGTGCCGATGTACGCGCTGATCCAGCTGCGCTCGCCGGCCAGCCACCGCGCCCGCATCATCGCGGCCAACAACATCTTGAACGCGCTGTTCATGATCGCCAGCAGCCTGATCGTCGGTGCGCTGCTGTCCAACGGCGTCAGCATCCCCGAGGTGTTCGGCCTGGTGGCGCTGGCCAACCTGGTCGTCGGCGCCTACATCTTCCTGCTGGTGCCCGAGTACCTGCTGCGCTTCCTGGCCTGGGTGCTGTCGCGCTTCGTCTACCGGCTGCGCCTGGTGGGCGACGAGCACAGCCCGGCCACCGGGCCGGCGGTCCTGGTGTGCAACCACGTCAGCTTCGTCGACCCGGTGCTGCTGATGGCCGCGAGCCCGCGCCCGATCCGCTTCGTGATGGACCACCGCATCTTCCGCACCCCCGTGCTG
>JBGAGZ010000036.1:0-45994 GCA_044226465.1 Burkholderiaceae bacterium
ACTTCGTGGCCAAGCTCTCTGCCACCGTTTGTAGGTTGGTCATGAGCTTGGTGTTCTCGGCGATGTACTGACCTACCTCGTCGACGAAGAAGTTCAGCCGAAAGTTGGCGGGCTTCAGATCCAGCCACGCCTTCACCTGGTTGCCGAAGTCCTCGATCGACACGCTGTACTGCGCCCTGTACTTATCCAGGATGCCTTTGGCGTGTGCCGCGTCCTCGCCAGTGACCTCGCCGTATGCGCGAGCCACATTGCCGGCTTCAAGCAGTGCCTGCTCTCGGCCCTTCTCCCATGGCTTGTTCGCAACGCGTTGGTAGGCGTCCTTGAACGCCGCGAGTTGACCGCGTCCATCAAGGTCGCGTTCGAACTGTGCGATGTAGCCCTGCTTGCCGAAGTAGCCGCACATTTCATTGAAGACCTTCACGAACACCGACAGCAGCGCGTCGATCTGCGTCTTGCTGATGATGTCGGCCTTCTGGTCGATGTTGAACAGGATGCTCTTGGACGGAATTCCCACCGCCTTCTTGAGTGCCGCGCGAAGGAGCTCGTCATCCTTTGGAAGCTTGGGCAGAAAGAGGTCTAGAGCCGACTGATTCCCGACGACTCGGTTCTCCAGCAGCAACGCCAGCATCTTGAGCAGGTGTGACTTGCCGGATCCATAGAAGCCCGATACCCAGACGCCGTTCGCTCCGTGGTATGCGTTGTACGCATCGAGGAAGTGAGCGAGGCGCTTGGCAACCTCATCGGTGAGGACGTACTCGTCAAGCTCAACGTAGAGACTCGTCTCATCGTCGGCCTTGATGACGCCATCGATCGGGCGGCTGACGGGAAGCTGAAAGATGCTGTTGAGTTGCATGCGGTCCTCCCTCAGACCTGTGTCTCGTAGATGTTGAAAGCCCGGTAGTACTTGTCGTCGTGCAAGAGTCCGAACAGCTCAAGCGATGCGCCTTGCTCCAGCGAGTATCGATACTCGCCCGGGAAGAACATCACTGTCGGCTTGGCCTTCGCCGTGCTCTGCAGGTTGTTCAGGACGTTGTGCGATCGGATGTATGGGAATACCTCTCCGATGCCCGTCAAGAACAGAACGTCGAACTCACTTCGATCGAGGCGCTCTCGGATGGCCGGGACGAGGTATTCCTTGACGCTCAACACGTTCTGCAGAAGCTCGAGCAGGCCGTCCTTCTCCAGTGTGTCTTCTATCGACACCAACTCGTCCCACAGGTTTGTTTCGGGTGAGCTGCCTTCCCGTTGCTGCAGGAGCTCGATGCAGAGGTCGTAGAGATTGATCTCGAGAACCTTGACGCCACGTCCGCCCAGGCAGGGAACGCTGAGGCCTTCCAGCGTGTTGGAGAGTTGCCGTTGGAGGCGCTGCATTTCCGAAGCTTCCGCCGGATTGAACTCGCAGACGTAGAAGGGTAGGTCGTTGTTGAGACCCCGCATCTGCAAGAAGCGCTCGCCGGCGATCACACCCACGAGGTGCTCAAACCGCTTCGCGAACGGCTGTTGGCTTAGCTTTGTGCTCATTGCAGCCACCGTTGGATTTCCTTCTCAGATGCGGGAAACACGAGCAGGTCACGACGACCTTGCCTCGCAAGAATTTGGGTGAGCTCTGGGCCCAAAACCGCCGGCAGGATCAGTTCCGCCTCGGACAAGAGATCTGCCTCTCGCAACATGCGGAAGAGGTTTTGTCGCAGCTTATGCTGGGTTGAAACTGCCAGCCCGTCCAATTCGGAGTGCCACAGCGCCTTGCTGTTGTAGAAGGCCTCGTAGTCGTTGAATGTCAACTGCCTCTTCAGATGGAGGTGGTTCTCACGCAGGACCTCGGTGGCGAACTCGCGAATGAAGTCATAGCGTCGGCAAGCGGCAACCCACAGGAGACTTGCTCTGTCGTGGAGGTTGACAGTGAGCAGCGCCTGCAACTCCACGTCGTCGAGGTGTTCAAGCCGTGCCGTGACTTCTTTGCTCACGCGAGTCGCCGCGGCCGCCGTGCGGACCTGCAGAAGGTTTTCTTGGCGGGTCTGTGCGCGCGCCTTCGCCCAGTCCTTCGTTGCAAGATACGCCGCAGCAACCGATGCTGCTTCTTGGACGAAGAGTCCTCCGGTGGTGAAGGAAAGTCGGTAGCGATTAGCCATCTGCTCTCGCTCCCGAAGTCGACGTCTGATAGCCCGGCGCGATCTCCGCACTCTTGACACCGTACAGCGCCAGATGATCTCGCAACCACAGACGATGTTCTGGCCCATTCAAGGCGTGATCCGGTGAGCAGTCAACGCTCCACCGACGCAGGACATAGCCCGCAATCGCGGCACGAACTCTGAGGCTCAGAGAGCCGCCGCTCATGCCGTAGTCCATGCAAGTAACTTCAGGACGTGGCTTGTCAGGGTGCGGAATCAGTTCGAGGTCAACGATGCGCGTCCACTGGGCATCGTTCTCTGGCAGTTCTTGCTTCAGCGGCGGCCTTTCCGCGGCCGCCTTGGGCTCATGGATTCGAGTGATGACGAAATCGCGGAAGTCCTCTGACTTGCGGTCGTAGGCTCTGACGTGCCATCGCAGCCCAGTGTCAAGCAGTGCAAAGGGAACGATCTCTCTCTCCGACTGGCCGCTGCTGATCGAGTGGTATCGGATCTGTAGGGCCTGTCGCAGATGGATGGCCCGCGTGACTGCTGCCAGAACGTCGAGCTTGGGCGTTGTGAGACGAGCCGGCATGGAGCACGGCAGCAGCGACTCTCCTGTTGGTGCCACCACATCGCCAACCTGTTCGACAAGCCAACTCAGCGCCTGGTCGGCAGGTGTCTCGAACAACGGCGTGAAGCGCTGACCCAGGACGTACAGCTTGCTGCGCTGATCGAACTCGGCATTGAAAGGCGCGAGTTCCTTGTAGAGCGCTAGGTCACGCGAAGCAGCAGCTGACTGGATCCCGAAGCGCGCCATCAGGTCAGCCCGACGCACCTCGCCCAGGAAGCGAAGCCTGAGCTCGATGTGCTTCAGCCTATCCCGCTGGGACTGAGGTATCTGGCTAGTTGGGTCTGGGTCAGCGTTCATGGCGAAGGGGCGGCCGGGTTGACGACTGTTGGTCGCTCGGCTGCCTCATGCGCCGGATCGTATCAAAAAGATGCGATGCTTAGATCAAAAAGCCTCTGTTTCGATCGACAGATCCTGGGTCGGTACCGAAGCAGCAAGGTTGCCGATCCTGCGCGACAGGCATTGCCTGAAGCCGACGCACCCTCCCATAGGCCAGTCGCAACAACTACCGCCCGCCAGTCGCAATCTTGTGGCGCGAGTCGCAGTTAATTCGGCGGCCTACGGCCGTCGCTAAGCGTCGATGTTCGCCGCCCGCAGCGCGTTGGTCTCGATGAAATCGCGACGCGGCTCCACCTCGTCGCCCATCAGCATGGTGAAGACCTTGTCGGCCTCGATGGCGTCTTCGATCTGCACGCGCAGCAGGCGGCGCACGGTCGGGTCCATCGTCGTTTCCCACAGCTGCTCGGGGTTCATTTCGCCCAGGCCCTTGTAGCGCTGGCGGCCCACCGAGTTTTCGGCCTGGGTCATCAACCAGGCCATCGCGGCGCGGAAGTCGGCCGCCTTGCTGTCTTTCTGCTTGTCGCCCTCGCCGCGCTTGACCACGGCGTCGGGCGTGAGCAGGCCTTTGAAGGTGCGGCCGGCGGTGGCCAGGGCTTCGTAGTCGGCACCGTGCACGAAGTCGGGGCTGATGATGCTGCTCTTGATGTTGCCGTGGTGGCGGCGGCTGATGCGCAGCAGGTGCTTGTCGGTGCGTTGGTCGAACATGGCTTCGACCTCGGCGTCGTGCAGTGCGGCCTTCAGCGCCAGGGCGCTGGCCTCGGCCTGGGCCATGTCGTCCAGGTTGAGCGTCAGGCCGTCGCTGATGGCGCGCAGGGCCTCCACGTCCATCCAGGCCGAGAGGCGGTCGATCACGTTGGTGGCCTGCACATAGGCACTGGCTTTCTCGGCCAGTTCCTCGCCCTTCAGCGCGGGGCGGCCGTCGCCGGGCTCGACCTGCGCGCTGTCCAGGGCCACGCGCAGCAGGTAGGCGTCCAGCTCGCTGCCGTCCTTCAGGTATTGCTCGGCCTTGCCGTGCTTGACCTTGTACAGCGGCGGCTGGGCGATGTAGATGTGGCCGCGCTCGACCAGGTCGGGCATCTGGCGGTAGAAGAAGGTCAGCAGCAGCGTGCGGATGTGGGCGCCGTCCACGTCCGCGTCGGTCATGATGATGATGCGGTGGTAGCGCAGCTTGTCGGGGTTGAAGTCGTCCCCGCCCATGCCCTTGCCGATGCCGGTGCCCAAGGCGGTGATCAGCGTGAGGATCTCGTTCGAGCTCAGCAGCTTCTCGTAGCGCGCCTTCTCGACGTTGAGGATCTTGCCGCGCAACGGCAGGATGGCCTGGAACTTCCGATCGCGGCCCTGCTTGGCTGAGCCGCCGGCCGAGTCACCCTCGACGATGTAGATCTCGCAGAGCGCCGGGTCCTTCTCCTGGCAGTCGGCCAGCTTGCCGGGCAGGCCCATGCCGTCCAGCACGCCCTTGCGGCGCGTCATCTCGCGCGCCTTGCGGGCGGCGTCGCGGGCACGCGCCGCGTCGACGATCTTGCTGCAGATGATCTTGGCGTCGGTCGGGTTCTCGAGCAGCCAGTCGGTCAGCAGGCGGCTGACGATGTCTTCCACCGGCGCGCGCACTTCCGAGCTGACCAGCTTGTCCTTGGTCTGGCTGCTGAACTTCGGCTCTGGCACCTTCACGCTGACCACGCAGGCCAGGCCTTCGCGCATGTCGTCGCCGGTGATCTCTACCTTGGCCTTCTTGGCGATCTCGTTGTCGTCGATGTACTTGTTGATGACGCGGGTCATCGCGGCGCGCAGGCCAGTCAGGTGGGTGCCACCGTCACGCTGGGGGATGTTGTTGGTGAAGCAGAGCACGTTCTCGTTGTAGCTCTCGTTCCACTGCATCGCCACTTCGACGCCGACGTTGGTGTTGTTGTCGCTGAGCTTGTCGCCACGGGCGTGGAAGATGTTGGCGTGCAGCACCTTCTTGCCCTTGTTGACGAACTCGACGAAGCCCTTCACGCCGCCGGCATAGGCGAAGTTGTCTTCCTTCTGGTTGCGCTCGTCGACCAGGCGGATCTTGACGCCGTTGTTCAGGAAGCTCAGCTCGCGCAGCCGCTTGCTGAGGATGTCGTAGTGGAAGTCGATGTTCGAGAAGATCGTCTCGTCGGGCAGGAAGTGGACTTCCGTGCCGCGCTTGTCGGTCTCGCCGATGACCTTCATCGGGCTGATCTCGAAGCCGTCGCGCTGCTCGAGCAGGCGGTCCTGCGGGATGCCTTGGCGGAATTCCATGAAGTGGGCCAGGCCGTCACGGCGCACCGTCAGGCGCAGCCATTTCGACAGGCCGTTCACGCAGCTGACGCCCACGCCGTGCAGGCCGCCCGAGACCTTGTAGCTGTTCTGGTTGAACTTGCCGCCGGCATGCAACTCGGTCAGTGCAATTTCGGCGGCAGAGCGCTTGGGCTCGTGCTTGTCGTCCATCTTCACCCCGGTGGGGATGCCCCGGCCGTTGTCGGTGACGCTGATGGAGTTGTCGGTGTGGATGGTGACGCTGATGTCGTCGCAGTGGCCGGCCAGGGCCTCGTCGATCGAGTTGTCGACCACCTCGAACACCAGGTGGTGCAGGCCGGTGCCGTCGGACGTGTCGCCGATGTACATGCCCGGGCGTTTGCGCACAGCCTCCAGGCCTTCCAGGATCTGGATCGAGCCCTCGCCATAGGCGGCCGACGCCTCTGCGCCCGTGGACGCCGCCTGGCCTTCGGCCGAGGGGATCTCGCGGCGGGTGACGCCGTCGTCGTTGTCCGGGGTGGGGGTCTTGGGGTCGCTCATGGGCTTCTTAAAAACGGCTTGGCGGGCTTGGAGGCCCGCCGGTCAGGGTGTGAGGGTCAGGGGCCGCTTGCGGCTGTCAGATCCGCATCGGCATCACGACGTACTTGAAACCTTCTTGCTCGGGCACGGTGACCAGCGCGGCCGACGAGCCGTCGTGCATCTCGAGCTTGACCATCTCGTGGCTGATGTTGGCCAGCGCGTCCATCAGGTAGGTGACGTTGAAGCCGACCTCGATGCTGGGGCCGTCGTAGTCGATCTCAAGCTCTTCCTTGGCCTCTTCCTGCTCGGCGTTGGACGAGGCGATCTTCAGCGCGCCCGGCTCGATGTTGAGCCGCACGCCCTTGAACTTCTCGCTGGTCAGGATGGCGGCTCGCTGCAGGCTGGCCAGCAGCGGCTGGCGGCCCAGCGTGATGATGTTCTTGTGGTTCTTGGGGATCACGCGGTTGTAGTCGGGGTACTTGCCCTCGACCAGCTTGGTGACGAATTCCATGCCCGAGAAGCTGAACTTGGCCTGGTTGCCGGCAAAGCGCATCTCGATGATCTCGTCGGCGCTGTCCTTGTCGTCACGCAGCAGGCGCATCAGCTCGAGCACCGTCTTGCGCGGCAGGATGACCTCTTGCTTGGGGATGTCGTTTTCGAGCTGGGCCTGGGCCAGCGCCAGGCGGCTGCCGTCGGTGGCCACGAGCGTCAGCGTCTTGCCCTCGGCCACGAAGAGGATGCCGTTGAGGTAGTAGCGGATGTCGTGCACCGCCATCGCGAAGTGCACCTGGTCGATCAGGCCCTTGAGCGTCTTCTGCGGCACGCTGAACACGGGGCCGAAGTCGACCGCCTCGTTGACGAGGGGGAAGTCTTCCGACGGCAGGGTCTGCAGCGTGAAGCGGCTCTTGCCGCCTTGCAGCGTCAGCTTGGCGCCGTTGGCGGTGAGCGAGACCACCTGGTCGGCCGGCAGCGTGCGCAGGATGTCGATCAGCTTGCGCGCGCCCACCGTGGTGCTGAGCGTGCCCGCATCGCCCCCCAGCGTGGCGCTGGTGCGCACCTGGATCTCGAGATCGCTGGTGGTGAACTCGATCTGCTCGCCGGTCTTGCGCATCAGCACATTGGCCAGGATGGGCAGGGTGTGGCGGCGCTCCACGATGCCGGCCACGGCTTGCAGCGCGCTCAGCAACTTTTCCTGAGGGGCTTTTAGAACAATCATGTCTTCCTCTTTGAACTTAGTCGTTCTAGTAGGCACGGGCGCCGACTGTGGAAAAGCGCATTTTCGCCTGAATCTTCAACGGTTTAGCGCCTGGGCAACCCTGTGGGCCGAGGCCGGGTTCGTCTGGGGGCGCAAAGACAGCAACTTCCGAGCGGGCCTGGGGCCTGTGGATTGCCGGGTGCTTGTTCGAAAGTTGCCCACAGGTTTGCGCGTTGACATTGGGGCCCGCATCGGGCAGGGGGCGAAAAGGCACGGCCAGGACTCCCAAACGCCTAGCCCTTCAGGGTTTGTTCGAGCACGTGCAGCTGCTGGTTCAGCTCGGTGTTCTTGTGGCGCTCGCCGCCGATCTTGCGCACCGCGTGCAGCACCGTGGTGTGGTCGCGGCCACCGAAGAGCTCGCCGATCTCAGGCAGGCTCTTCTGGGTCAGCTCCTTGGCCAGGTACATGGCGATCTGGCGCGGCCGGGCGATCGAGGCTGGCCGCTTCTTGCTGTACATGTCGGCGACCTTGATCTTGTAGAAGTCGGCCACGGTCTTCTGGATGTTCTCGACGCCCACCTGCCGGTTCTGGATCGACAGCAGGTCCTTCAGCGCCTCGCGGGCGAGGTTGATCGAGATGTCCTTGTGGCTGAACTTGGCGTAGGCCAGCACCTTGCGCAGCGCGCCTTCCAGCTCGCGCACGTTGGCGCGCACGTTCTTGGCCACGAAAAAGGCCACGTCCTCGGGCATCACCGTGGCCTCGGCACGGGCCTTGGCCAGCAGGATGGCTACGCGCATCTCCAGCTCGGGCGGCTCGATGGCCACGGTCAGCCCCGAATCGAAGCGCGAGGTCAGCCGCTCGTCGATGTCCACCAGCCCCTTGGGGTAGGTGTCGCTGGTCATGATGATGTGGGCCCGTTTGGCCAGCAGCGCCTCGAAGGCGTTGAAGAACTCTTCCTGCGTGCGCTCCTTGCCGGCGAAGAACTGCACGTCGTCGATGAGAAGCAGGTCCAGCGAGTGGTACTTGGCTTTCAGCTCGTCGAAGGTCTTGCGCTGGTAGTTCTTGACCACGTCCGAGATGAACTGCTCGGCGTGCAGGTACAGCACGCGGGCATTCGGGTTGTCGGCCAGCAGCGCGTTGCCCACGGCGTGCACCAGGTGGGTCTTGCCCAGGCCGACGCCGCCGTAAATGAAGAGCGGGTTGTACATGACGCCCGGTGCGCCGGCCACGTGCAGCGCGGCGGTGCGGGCCATCTGGTTGGCGCGGCCGGCGACCAGGTTGTCGAAGGTCAGCGCGGTGTTCAGACGGTGGCGATTGGCGGAAGGCGGCAGGTGGGCCGGGTGGCCGTTGCGGCCGGTTGCCGGCGCCTCGGCAGCAGATGCGCCGCGCTCGTCGGGGCCGGTTGCCATGACCACGGCGTCGCGCGACGGCGTGGTGGCTTGCGCCAGCACCTGCGCGGCAGACAGTGGCTGGCTGCTCGTCACGGCCAGGCTGGGCGCGCGGGTGAACGGGGCACGCAGCGCGGCATGGGCGGGCTGGCGCGACGGCACCGGCATCGCCTCGCGCGGGGCCAGGCTCAGTTCCAGGCGCACCGGCCGGCCGGCCAGTTCGCTCAGTACGGTCTCGATGCGCGCGCCGTATTGCGAGCGGATCCAATCCAGCTTGAAGCGGTTGGGCACGCGCAGCGAAGCCACCACCCCGGCCTCGCCGTCATCGCTGATGTCGGCCGGCGGCAGGGGGCGGATCCAGGTATGGAATTGCTGTTCGGGCAGTTCGCTTGCGAGGCGCTCGCAACCGCGCTGCCAGAGATCGAGGCTCATTGTGGACAAGTTCTTATAGAGCGGCCGGATTCTACGCACGGAAGTACCGGCGACGGCGGTGGTTATCCACAGTTTTTTGGGCTGGGTCAATCCCCGCGCCAAGCCGCGGCTTGCCGTGCAAGTGTTTGACCGGATTGGCGTTTTTTGCTCTAATAGTGGGTTTCCCGCATCCGGCAGGCAACCCCGCCTCGGGCAACAGTATCCGAGCGCCGTACAACACTCCACCGAAGACCCATCATGAAGCGCACTTACCAGCCT
Organism: Burkholderiaceae bacterium; assembly: GCA_044226465.1. Classification (GTDB taxonomy): domain Bacteria; phylum Pseudomonadota; class Gammaproteobacteria; order Burkholderiales; family Burkholderiaceae_C; genus Ideonella. The sequence continues at coordinate 9,127 of JBGAGZ010000036.1, forward strand.
TCCAAGATCCGCCGCGCCCGTACGCATGGCTTTCTCGTTCGCATGAAGAGCCGTGGCGGCCGCGCCGTGATCAATGCGCGCCGTGCCAAGGGCCGCAAGAAGCTGTCCCAGGTCTAAACCGACACGCCATGATCGGCCGCATCGTGCGACCGGCCGATTTCGAACGCGTGCTGGCAACGGCACCCCGCTCGCGAAGTGCTCACTTCGCCGTTCATCACCTGAGCGGCTCACCTTCGCTTGCGCGACAAACGCCTGCCAAGGCCTCTGACCTCGCGGTTGTACCGCGGTTGTCACCAGAGTTATCCACAGGCTCGGCGTCTGCGCTGGTCACTGCTGTGGATGACCGGCCTGCAGAAAGCCCGCCAGCCCTCACCCAGCCGACCCCACATGGGCACTGGCTGGGCTTGGTCGTACCCAAGCGCCACGCCAAGCGAGCGGTCACTCGCAACCTGATCAAGCGCCAGATTCGAGCAGCGATGGCGCACCACGCCGCCGTGCTGCCGGCCGGGTTGTGGGTGGTGCGCTTGCGCCTGGGCTTCGACCGCGCGCAGTTCCTGAGTCCCGCGTCCGACGCCCTGCAAGCCACGGCGCGCGACGAGATCGCACAGCTGTTCGCCCGCCTGTTGCAGGCACCGTCGCCTTCGGTGGGCCGCAGCCGATGAGCGCCACCATCACTACCACCGGCTGGCGCGCCGCGCCGCGCCGGGCCTTGGTGGCCCTGCTGCGCGGCTATCGCCTGGTGCTGAGCCCCTGGCTGGGCAACCAGTGCCGCTTCTACCCGAGTTGCTCGCAATACGGCATCGAGGCCCTGCAGCGCCACGGTGCCCTCGCCGGCAGCTACCTCACGGTGGCGCGGGTGCTGCGCTGCCAGCCCTGGTGCGCAGGCGGCTGCGACCCGGTGCCGGCGGAGCGCCCACGCCTGTTCTCGCACCTGCTGCCATCGGCCACGCTGGCCGATGCGTCGCAGGCCCGCGACCCCTCCACGATTTCTTCCACGCCTTCGCCATGACCGATATGCGCCGCACCCTGCTGTGGGTGGTGTTCGTGATGTCCCTCGTCCTGCTGTACGACGGCTGGAACAAGCACAACGGGCACCCGACGATGTTCGGGGCCCCGATCGCCACGCCGGCCGAGCTGGCGGGTGCCAGCGCCTCGGGCGTGCCGTCGCCCGCGGGCTCGGCGCCGGGCGCCGTGCCTGCCGCCGCCGGGGTGGCGGCGGCCGTACCGGGCAGCGAAGCCACACCGGCCACCGCGCCCAGTGAGAAGCTCACCGTGCAGACCGACCTGATGAAGGTCACGCTGGACACCCTCGGCGCCACCGTCACCGGGCTGGAGCTCACCGCCTACCCCGATGCCATCGACCCCAGCCACCCGGTCGTGTTGTTCGACCAGAGCGCCAAGCGCCACTACCTGGCCCAGACCGGCATCATCAACGCCACCGCCGGCGGCGCCCTGCTGCCGCGCCACCTGAGCCCGTTCACCGTCCAACCCGGCGAGCGCAGCCTGAAGGACGGGGCGAACGAGCTGGTGGTGCGCTTCGAGTCGCCCGAGATCGGCGGCGCCAAGCTGGTCAAGACCTACACCTTCCACCGCGGCAGCTACACCATCGGCGTCAAGCACGAGCTGAGCAACCTGTCGGCCGCGCCGATCACTCCGCAGATCTACCTGCAACTGCTGCGCGACGGCAACCCGCCGGAGGGCCAGTCGACCTCGATGTTCTCGTCGACCGGTTTCACCTACACCGGGCCGGCCATCTACACCGAGGCCAAGAAGTTCCAGAAGGTCGAGTTCAAGGACATCGACAAGCAAGGTGCGGGTGACCCGCCGCTGCACGAGAAGTCGGCCAGCGACGGTTGGGTGGCGATGATCCAGCACTACTTCGTCAGCGCCTGGCTGCTGCCGGGCAACGCGCCGCGCGAGTTCGTCACCGCCAAGGTCGGCGCCGACTACACCGTGGCCATGGTGCAGCCCCTGGGCGAGCTGGCGCCGGGCGCCACCGTCACCCACCAGGCCACGCTGCTGGCTGGCCCGCAGGACGAGACCAGACTGGCCGAGCTGGCCCCCGGGCTCGACCTGGTCAAGGACTACGGCCGCGTGAAGATCCTGGCCCAGCCGCTGTTCTGGTTGCTGAACCACCTGCACAGCCTGCTGGGCAACTGGGGCTGGTCCATCATCGCGTTGGTCTTGCTGCTGAAGATCGCGTTCTACTGGCTCAACGCGGCAGCCTACAAGTCGCAGGCCAAGATGAAAGCGGTGAACCCGCGCATCATGGAGATGCGCGAGCGGCTGAAGGACAAGCCGCAGGAGATGCAGCAGGAAATGATGCGCATCTACCGCGAGGAGAAGATCAACCCGCTGGGCGGCTGCCTGCCCATCGTCGTGCAGATGCCGTTCTTCATTGCCTTGTACTGGGTGCTGCTGGCTTCGGTCGAGCTGCGCGGCGCGCCCTGGCTGGGCTGGATCACCGACCTGTCCGCCAAGGACCCGCTGTTCATCCTGCCCGCGCTGATGACCGCGTCGAGCATGCTGCAGGTGGCACTCGGCCCCAAGGCGCCGGATCCGGTGCAGGCCAAGATGATGTGGCTGATGCCGCTGATGTTCAGCTTCATGTTCTTCTTCTTCCCGTCCGGCCTGGTGCTGTACTGGCTGGTGAACAACCTGCTGTCGATCGCGCAGCAGTGGTTCATCAACAAGCGGCTGGGCGTGAACTGAACCGGGCGTGATGCATGCCACGCTTGGCGGCGCGGCGGGAAAGTTCTTGATCGTTGAGGGCTTCAAGTTGGCGCCCGCCGCGACGATCATCGCTTCGCGGGGCCAAGCCTGGTTCTCGGGAAAAAGAGAGTGACCGACCGTCGCCGGCGACGGAGGCGGTCGGCACTCCCCCCGCGCCAACACCCCACGCCCTGAGCAGCCCACGGCTGCGCTCGCGGACAATCGGCGCCGTGCAACTCGGCCGCCACCAGAACCCCATCGTCGCCATCGCCACCGCCCCCGGGCGGGGGGCGGTTGGTATCGTCCGCGTGTCCGGCCATGGCCTGGGCGCGCTGATCGACGCTATCGTGGGCACTGCGCTCGCCCCTCGCCAGGCCCGCTACGGCGCCTTTCGCAGCGCGCAGGGCGACCCCATCGACCAGGGCCTGGCGCTGTACTTTCCGGCCCCGCATTCCTACACCGGCGAGGACGTGCTGGAACTGCAGGCCCACGGCGGCCCGGTGGTGCTTCAACTGCTGCTGGCGCGCTGCCTCGAAGCCGCCGCCGAGGTAAACCCCGCCACGAGCCGGCCGCGCCTTGACGGCCTGCGCCTGGCCGAGCCCGGCGAATTCACCCAGCGCGCCTTCCTCAACGACAAGCTCGACCTTGCCCAGGCCGAGGCCGTGGCCGATCTCATCGACGCCAGCACCGAAGCCGCTGCCCGCTCGGCCGGCCGCTCGCTGGCCGGCGCCTTCTCGGCCGAGATCGACGGCCTGGCAGCGGCCATCGTCAAGCTGCGCATGCTGGTCGAGGCGACGCTGGACTTTCCCGAAGAGGAGATCGACTTCCTCGAAAAGGCCGACGCGCGCGGTCAGCTCGCAGGCATCCGCCAACGCCTGGCCGACGTGCTCGCCCGCACGCGCCAGGGCGCGCTGCTGCGCGAGGGCCTGCGCGTGGTGCTGGCCGGCCAGCCCAACGTGGGCAAGAGCTCGCTGCTCAATGCGCTCGCCGGCGCCGAGCTGGCCATCGTCACGCCGATCGCCGGCACCACGCGCGACCGCGTCAGCGAGACCATCCAGATCCACGGTGTGCCGGTGCATGTGACCGACACCGCCGGCCTGCGCCACGACGCGGTCGACGAGGTGGAGCGCATCGGCGTGGCGCGCAGTTGGGAGGCGATATCGACCGCCGATGCCGTGCTCTTCCTGCACGACCTGACGCGGTTGCACGAGCCGGCCTACCAGGCCGCCGACGCCCAGATCGCCGAACGCCTGGCCAGCGTCGAGCCGTCGCGCTTGTGGCATGTGTTCAACAAGGCCGACGCCGATGACCGTGGCGGTGAGCCCGGTGCGTTCGAGCGTGCCCGCGGTGGGCTTCGGCTGTCGGCGCACACCGGCGCCGGGCTGGACGCCCTGCGCGAAGGCCTGCTCGAGCGCGCCGGCTGGCAGGCCGCGCCCGAAGGCTTGTTCATCGCCCGCACGCGCCACGTGCAGGCACTGCGCGAAGCCGACGAGCACCTGGCCGCCGCCGCCGAGCACACCGCGCAGGCCGACACCGCGCTGGACCTGTTCGCCGAAGAACTGCGCCTGGCCCACCAGGCCCTGCAGCGCATCACCGGCGCTTTCAGTGCCGACGACCTGCTCGGCGTGATCTTCAGCAGCTTCTGCATCGGCAAGTGACACGGCCGGCGCGGCGTGGCCTTTCGCACGGACCAACGGTACTTGTGCGCCGACGAGCGCGCAGTTTTGTGGTTGCGGCCCCCCAAGCCCCTGCTGATAATCCGGCCATCCGTTCGGGGACGACGGCGGCCGCACCGGCTGCCGCGCCGGCGATCAAGCCGGTTTCCGACCGGGGGAGCCTCATCCATGGCTGTCGAAAACCTGCTGCAATCCATCCAGACCCTCAACGCTGACGACGCCTTTCGCGCGCGGCTCGATGTCGGCCAGTGGCGCCAGCTGGCAGCCTTCATGCAGCAGTTCAAACTGCGCTCCGGCGACACGCTGATCCGCTACCGTGACATGGACAAGGTGATGTACCTGCTGGAAAGCGGCACCTTGCAGGTCTATGTGCCCGACGCCGGGCCGGCGCGCCGGCCCGTGGCCATCCTGCGCCCCGGCGCGGTGGTGGGCGAGCCCACGCTGTTCGCCGAGACGCCGCGCATGGCCCAGGTCGAGGCCATGTCGCCCAGCGTGCTGTGGGGCCTGACGCGCAACCGCTTCGACGAATTCGCGCAGCGCCAGCCCGAGATGGCGCTCGAGTTCCTGCGCGCCGCCGGCGCCGTGATGGCCGAGCGCATGCGCGCCAACCTCGAGCGCGGCATGCCCGCCGCCTGACCCAGTTCTCTCCTAGCCCGTCAGCAGCTTCGATTCAGCAAGGGCCAGGGTTTCCGGCAGTCCGGCCAGCACCAGGGTGTCGCCACCGGCGAGCTTGAGTTCGTCGCTGGGGGTCACCGTGCGGCCGTCGGCGCGGCGCACTGAGACCACATTCACCTGCAGCGCGTGAAGCGCCAGGTCGGCCAGTGTGCTGCCCACGCTGGCGGCGGCGTGCGGCAGGCTCACGCTGCGCAGCCGGGCCTGCTGCAGCTCTTCGGTGGTGTCGTCGTCGGCGCCGTGGAAGTAGCCACGCAGCAGGCGGTAGCGTGCGTCGCGCGCGTCGCGCGTCAGGCGGATGACGCGGCGCATCGGCACGCCCACCAGGGCCAGCGCGTGGCTGGCCAGCATCAACGAGCCTTCCACCGCTTCGGGCACGACCTCGGTCGCGCCGGCTTCTCGGAGCACCTCGAGATCGGTGTCGTCCAGCGTGCGCACCACCACCGGCACCTGCGGCGCATGCTGGCGCACCAGCCGCAGGATCTTCAGCGCGGACGGGGTGTCGTGGTAGCTCACCACCACCGCGCTGGCCCGCGCCAGGCCCGCGGCCATCAGGCTTTGCAGCCGCGCCGCGTCGCCGAAGACCACGCTGTGGCCGGCCGCCGCGGCCTGGCGCACGCGGTCCGGGTCCAGGTCCAGCGCCATGTAGGGCATCTTCTCCTGGTCCAGCAGGCGGGCCAGGTTCTGGCCGCTGCGGCCGTAGCCGCAGATGATGATGTGGGCCTCGGTGCGGATCGCCTTCTTGGCGATCGCCGTCAGCGCGACCGACTGCATCAGCCAGTCGCTCGCGGCCAGCCGCATCACGATGCGGTTGCTGTACTGGATGATCAGTGGCGTGGCCAGCATCGACAGCACCATCGAGGCCAGCACCGGGCTCATCCAGCGGGGCTGGATCAGCTGGTTGTCGGCGCCCAGCGTCAGCAGCACGAAGCCGAACTCGCCGGCCTGCGCCAGATAGAGGCCGGTGCGCAGCGCGACCCCCGGTGCGGCGCGGAAGGCCCGCGCCAGCGCCGCCACCAGCGCGGCCTTGGCGACCACCGGCACCAGGGTCAGCAGCAGCACCAGCAGCCACTGATCCCACACCGGCCGCCAGTCCAGCTTCATGCCGATGGTGATGAAGAACAGGCCCAGCAGCACGTCATGGAAAGGGCGGATGTCGGTCTCCACCTGGTGCCGGTATTCGGTCTCGGCGATCAGCATGCCGGCGATGAAGGCGCCCAGCGCCAGCGACAGGCCGGCGTGTTCGGTCATCCAGGCCAGTCCCAGCGTCACCAGCAGCAGGTTGAGCACGAACAACTCGTCACTCTTGCGCCGCGCCACCAGCGTGAGCCACCAGCGCATCAGCTTCTGCCCGCCCAGCAGCAGCAGGCCCAGCAGCACCAGGGCCTTCAGCAAGGCCAGGCCCAGCGCGCGCGCCATGTCGCCGCCGCTGTCGCCCAGGGCGGGAATCAGCACCAGCAGCGGCACCACGGCCAGGTCCTGGAACAGCAACACACCCATCACGCGCTTGCCGTGCTCGCTCTCGAGCTCCAGCCGCTCGGCCATCATCTTGACGACGATGGCCGTGGACGACATCGCCATCGCGCTGCCCAGCACCACGGCGCCCTGCCAGTCCAGGTCCCAGGCGCGTCCCCACCAGGTGAAGAGCGCCACCAGCAGCGCGTTGCCCAGCACCGCGCCCAGGATGGTCAGCACCACCTGCGACAGGCCAAGCCCGAAGACCAGCGTGCGCATGCTTCGCAGCTTGGGCAGGTTGAACTCCAGCCCGATCACGAACATCAGGAACACCACGCCGAACTCGGCCAGGTACTTGACGCCGGCCGAGTCCTTGGCCAGGGCCAGCGCGTTGGGCCCGATCAGCACGCCCACCACCAGGTAGCCCAGCATCGGCGGCAGCTTGAGGCTGCGGCAAAGCACCACGCCGGCGACCGCCGCCACGAGGTACAACAGGACGAGTTCGAGGGTTGAGGCCATGGCTCCTAGAATTCCCCCATTCTGTACCCAGGCCTTGCCTTGAACACCGCCCCCACGCCTTTCGACCCAGACCGCGCCCTCGCACTCGCCCGCGAGACCTTCGACATCGAGGCGGCGGCGCTGCGCGCGGTGCGCGAGAGGCTGGACGCGAGCTTCGCCCACGCGGTGCAGGCCATGCTCGCCACCCGCGGCCGCGTGGTGGTGATGGGCATGGGCAAGAGCGGGCACGTGGGCCGCAAGATCGCGGCCACGCTGGCGTCCACCGGCACGCCGGCCTTCTTCGTCCACCCGGCCGAGGCCAGCCATGGCGACCTGGGCATGGTCACCGAGGGCGACTTGCTGCTGGCCATCTCCAACTCGGGCGAGAGCGACGAGATCAACGCGATCCTGCCGGCCCTGCGTCGCCTGGGCGTGCCCATGGTCGCGATCACCGGCAAGCCCCAGTCCAGCCTGGCGCAGCATGCCGAGATCACGCTGAACTGCGCCGTGGACCAGGAGGCCTGCCCCCTGAACCTGGCCCCCACGGCCAGCACCACGGCGCAGATGGCCATGGGCGACGCGCTGGCCGTGGCGCTGCTGGACGCGCGGGGTTTTCGCGAGCACGACTTCGCCCGCTCGCACCCCGGCGGCGCGCTGGGCCGCAAGCTGCTGATGCATGTGCACGACCTCATGCGCCGGGGCGACGCCCTGCCGCGCGTGCCGCGGGACATCGGCTTCATCGACATGATGCACGTCATGACCGACAAGGGCCTGGGCTTTGCGGTGGTCGTCGAGGACGAGCGGCCGGTGGGCATCTTCACCGACGGCGACTTGCGCCGGCTGATCGAGACCGGCGCCGACCTGCGTGCGTTGCGCGCACACGAGGTCATGCATGGCGGCCCCAAGCATGTGCGCGCCGACGCGCTGGCGGTGGACGCGGCCGACCTGATGGAGCAGCACCGCATCACCAGCGTGCTGGTGGTCGACGGCGACGGCAAGCTGGTCGGCGCGCTCAACACCAACGACCTGCTGCGGGCCAAGGTCATCTGATGGCCGCCAACGCGATGACCACTGCGCCTGCCCTGCGCTTCGCCCCCGAGTTGCTGCTCAAGGCCCAGGGCCGCGGCCTGGGCATGAAGGCGGCGATCTTCGACGTCGACGGGGTGCTGACCGACGGCCGCCTGTTCATCGGCGAGCACGGCGAGCAGTTCAAGGCCTTCAGCACGCTCGATGGCCATGGCCTGAAGCTGCTGGCCCAGGCCGGCATCGTGCCGGTCGTCATCACCGGGCGCGACTCGCCCGCGGTGCGCCGCCGGGTGGCCGATCTGGGCCTGAAGCACGCGGTCTACGGCGTGCACGACAAGCTGGCCGCTGCCACGCCGCTGCTGGCTGCACTGGGATGCGAATGGCCGGACGTGGCCGCGATCGGCGACGACTGGCCCGACCTGCCCCTGCTCAGCCGCGCGGGGTTTGCCTGCGCACCGGCGAACGCGCATGCCGAGGTCCGCGCCGTGGTGCACCACGTCACCGCCCGCGCCGGCGGCGACGGCGCGGCGCGCGAGTTCTGCGACCTGCTGCTGATGGCCGCCGGCCGCTACGCCGGCCTGCTGCAAGGCCACCTGCAGACGCTGGACGGGGCCTGAGCGCGCCCGACCGCGCCCTGCCGCCATGACGCCCCAGCTGCACCTGCCCGATCTGCCCGAGGTGCCCGTCGCCCTGGGGGACGTCGACGCTGCGCCGCCGCCCGGGGTGTCGCCGTCCCGCTCACCGCGCGAGGCCTGGAGCTCGCGGCTGCGCGGCCTGCTGACCACCTACCTGCCGCTGCTGCTGATGAGCCTGCTGGCCGCTGCCACCTGGTGGCTGGCCCGGCATTCGCCCAAGGCGCCGGACGAGCGGCCTGCCCAGGCCGCCCGCCACGACCCCGACTACACGGCCCAGCGCGTCACCATGCAGCGCTACAACCCGCTGGGGAAACTGGTCATGCAGATCGAGGGCGAGCAGGTGCGCCACTACCCCGACACCGACGAGATCGAGGTCGACACCGTGCACCTGTCGGCCACCGGGCCCGATGGTCGCCGCACCCAGGCCACCGCCAGGCAGGCGGTGGCCGCGGGCGACAACTCGCGCTACAGCCTGGAAGGCGGCGCGCGCGTCGTCAGCACCGGTGCTGATGGCCACGTGGTCGAGATCGAAGGCGAGCACCTGCTGGTGCTGGCCAGCGAACGCAAGCTGCGCTCGGACCGGCCGGTGACCGTCCGCCAGGGCGGCAGCGAGCTGGTCGCCGACGCGATGGACTTCGACGAGGCCACGCAGCTATTGCAGCTGCACGGCCACGTGAAGGGCCGGCTGCTGCCGGCCGACATGCGGACGCCCAAGCCATGAGCGCCAGCCGGGCCACGCCGCTGGCCTTCATCACCGGGGCCTCCAGCGGCATCGGCCAGGCGCTGGCTGCGCGCTACCACGCGGCTGGCTGGCGCCTGGCCCTGGTGGCGCGCCGCACCGAGCTGGTCGATGCCTGGGCCCGCGCCCAGGGCTGGCCGCTGGAAACCTGGCAGGTCTATGCCGCCGACGTGAGCGAGGTCGACAGCATCGTCGGCGCGGGGCAGCGCTGCGTCGCCGAGCAGGGGCTGCCCGACGTGGTCATCGCCAACGCAGGCATCAGCGTGGGCATGGACACCGCCGAGCGTGCCGACCTGGACGTGCTGCGCGACACGCTGGCCACCAACAACATTGGCCTGGCCGCGACCTTCCACCCCTTTCTGGCCGCGATGCGCGCCCGTGGCCACGGCACGCTGGTCGGCATCGCCAGCGTCGCGGCGATCCGCGGGCTGCCGGGGCACGGGGCCTATTGCGCGAGCAAGGCCGGTGTGGTCGCCTATTGCGAGAGCCTGCGCGGCGAATGCCGGGGCTCGGGGGTGCGAGTGGTCACGCTGCTGCCGGGCTACATCGCCACGCCGCTGACGGCCGGCAACCGCTACCCGATGCCGTTCCTGATGCAGCCGGAAGACTTCGCCGACCGGGCCTTCCGCGCCATCGAGGCCGGCACCAGCTACCGCGTGATCCCCTGGCCCATGGGCGTGGTGGCCAAGCTGATGCGCCTGTTGCCGAACCCGCTGTTCGACCGGCTGTTCGCCGGCCGGGGTCGCAAGCGTCGGCGAGGCGAAGCCTAGCGCTTCAACACCGCGCGTTGCTGCGTCGGTGCGACCATTCCGACCTGTTGGGGCACTCGACCAGATGAAACGCCCCAGCCCAAATGCTTCGGGTCACTCGCACAAAGCGCCAAGCCCTCGGAAATTGGAAGCGGCTTACACGCTTCGGCGTGGTCATTTGATGCGGGTGTAGAGTGATCCTATGCATGAGCACGTACCGCTGATTGCCCCGCGCCCCCTGCCCCCAGCCATGCGCGATGCACTCGCCGCGCGCTTCGGCGCTCGCCTGTCCACCGCGCTGGCAGTGCGCGAGCAGCACGGCCGCGATGAATCACCGTTCGACGTGCCGCCGCCGGACGCGGTGGTCTTCGCCGAGTCGACCGAGGACGTCGCCTTCGTCGTGAGCCTGGCGGGCGAGCATGGGGTGCCGGTGATTCCCTTCGGCGTCGGCTCGTCGCTCGAAGGTCACCTGCTCGCGGTGCAGGGCGGGGTGAGCATCGACCTGACGCGCATGAACCAGGTGCTGCGCGTGAACGCCGAGGACCTGACCGTCACCGTGCAGGCCGGCGTGACGCGCGAGCAGCTGAACCGCGAGATCAAGGACACGGGGTTGTTCTTCCCGATCGACCCCGGCGCCAACGCCACGATCGGTGGCATGACGGCCACGCGGGCCTCGGGCACGAACGCGGTGCGCTACGGCACCATGCGCGAGAACGTGCTGGGGCTGACCGTGGTGACGGCCTCGGGCCAGGTGCTGCACACCGGCACGCGGGCACGCAAGTCCAGCGCGGGCTATGACCTGACGCGGCTGTTCGTCGGCAGCGAAGGCACGCTGGGCGTGATGACCGAGGTCACGCTCAAGCTCTACCCGCTGCCGCAGGCCGTGTCGGCCGCGGTGTGCCACTTCCCCGACGTGGCCAGCGCGGTGAACACCACGATCCAGATCATCCAGATGGGTGTGCCGATCGCGCGCTGCGAGTTGCTGGACGCGAACGCGGTGCGCGCGGTGAACCGGGCCGAGAAGATGACGCTGGCCGAGTCACCGATGCTGCTGATGGAGTTTCATGGCAGCGAGGCCGGCGTGAAGGAGCAGGCCGAGACGGTGCAGGAAATCGCCGCCGAGTTTGGTGGCCAGGCCTTTGAATGGGCCACGACGCCCGAGGCGCGCACGCGGCTGTGGACGGCGCGGCACCGCGCTTACCTGTCGGGCTTGCAGATGAAGCCGGGCTGCCGCGCGGTGACCACCGACGCCTGCGTGCCGATCTCGCGCCTGGCCGAGGCCATCGTCGAGTCGGTGGCCGAGGTCGAGGAAGCCGGCCTGCCGTATTTCATCGTCGGCCATGTCGGCGACGGCAACTTCCACGTCGCCTACCTGCTGGACCCGACCCTGCCGGCCGAGCGCGAGCTGGCCGAGTCGCTGAACAGCCGGCTGGTGGCCCGCGCGCTGCGGCTGGAGGGAACCTGCACCGGCGAGCACGGCGTGGGCCTGCACAAGCAGGGGTTCCTGCTCGACGAGGCCGGCAGGGATGCGGTGGCGATGATGCGCGCCATCAAGCAGGCCCTGGACCCGCGCAACATCATGAACCCGGGGAAGATATTTGCCCCCACGCCCCCTTCCGGGGGCTGCCCCCCAGGGGGGCTCGCGCAGCGGATCGGCGAAGCCGGATCCGCGCACGCCACTTGAAATGGGCGGCGCTTCGCGCGCCCAGACAAACTCAACTCGGTGCGGGGACGGACCAGCGCCGCGTGATGTCGCCCTTGCCGTTGACGCTTTCGAGCTGCACGCCGAAGCCCCACAGCCGGGCCACGTGCTTGAGCACCTCGTGCGCGCCGTCGTCCAGCGGGCGGTCGTTGTGCTGGGTGTGGCGCAGGGTCAGCGAGCGGTCGCCGCGCAGGTTCACGTTCCAGACCTGGATGTTGGGCTCGCGCGCGCCCAGGTCGTATTGACGTGACAGGGCCTCGCGCACGCGGCGGTAGCCCGAGTCGTCGTGGATGGCGCTGACCTCGATCTCGCTGTCCTTCTCGTCGTCGGTGATCTGGAACAGGCGGAAGTCGCGCATCAGCTTGGGGCTCAGGAACTGGCCGATGAAGCTCTCGTCCTTGTAGTTGCGCATGGCCTGGTCCAGCGTGGGCAGCCAGGGCTTGCCGGCGATGTCGGGGAACCAGGCGCGGTCTTCGTCGGTCGGGTTTTCGCAGATGCGCTTGATGTCGGTGTACATCGCGAAGCCGAGCGCGTAGGGGTTCAGGCCTGAGTAGCCACGGTCTCCCACCTTGGGCTGGAAGACCACATTGGTGTGCGACTTCAGCCACTCGATCATGACGCCGTCGGTGAGGTAGCCGTCGTCGTACATGGTGTTGAGGATCTTGTGGTGCCAGAACGTGGCCCAGCCCTCGTTCATCACCTGGCTCTGGCGCTGCGGGTAGAAGTACTGCGCGATCTTGCGCACGATGCGCACCACCTCGCGCTGCCAGGGCTCGAGCAGCGGCGCGTTCTTCTCGATGAAGTACAGCAGGTTCTCTTCCGGGTCCTCGGGGAAGCGCCGCGCGGCCTGCGCCTCTTCGGCCTTCTCGGCGCGCTTGGGCAGGGTGCGCCACAGGTCGTTGACCTGCTGCTGCGCATACTGCTCGCGGTCCTTGCGCATGGCCAGCTCTTCGGCGAGCGACTTCTTGCTCGGCCGGCGGTAGCGGTCCACGCCGTGGTTCTGCAGCGAGTGGCACGAGTCGATGAACTCTTCGACGGTCTGCACGCCGTGGCGCTCTTCGCACTCGTTGATGTAGTTCTTGGCATAGACCAGGTAGTCGATGATCGACGACGCGTCGGTCCACATGCGGAACAGGTAGTTGCCCTTGAAGAAGCTGTTGTGGCCGTAGGCGGCGTGGGCGATCACCAGGGCCTGCATCGCCATCGTGTTCTCCTCCATCAGGTAGCTGATGCAAGGGTTCGAGTTGATGACGATCTCGTAAGCCAGGCCCATGTGGCCGCGGCGATAGTTCTTCTCGGTCGAGATGAACTCCTTGCCGTAGCTCCAGTGGCGGTAGTTCACCGGCATGCCCACGCTGGCGTAGGCGTCCATCATCTGCTCGGCGGTGATGATCTCGAGCTGGTTCGGGTAGGTGTCCAGCCCGAAGCGGCGCGCCGTGGCCTTGATGACCTCGTGGTACTGCTCGATCAGGTTGAAGGACCAGTCGCTCGGGTCCGGCAGCGGTCGCTCGGGGCGCGGCGGTGGCGGCAGCGGGGCGTCGAGCGCGCCGCGGGGCTTGCGTCGGTCGCCCTCGGGGGGAATCTTGGTCGGGTCGTGCACGAAGCGCCTGTCTTGGGAAAACTCCGTCATGTCTTGGCCCCTTCCTTCTTGAAGAGGTCGCGGAAGACGGGGTAGATCTGGTCGGCCGAGATGGCCTTGCGCATCGCGAAGTGCTTGTGGCCTTCGGTGATGCGGGTGTACTCCTCCCACAGGTTCTGTTCTTCCTCGGCCACCTGGACATACGCGTAGTAGCGGCAGGCCGGCAGCAGTTTCTCGACCAGCAATTCGCGGCAGCGGCCGGAGTCGTGGTGCCAGTTGTCGCCATCGCTGGCCTGGGCACCGTAGATGTTCCACTCGCCCGGGTTGTAGCGGGCCTTGATGATGTCGTGCATCAGCTCCAGCGCGCTGGACACCACCGTGCCGCCGGTCTCGCGGGCATGGAAGAAGTCTTCCTCGCTCACCTCTTGCGCCTGGGTGTGGTGGCGGATGAAGACGAGGTCGATCTTCTCGTAGTGCTTGGTCAGGAACAGGTACAGGATGATGAAGAAGCGCTTGGCCAGGTCCTTGCGCGCCTCGTCCATCGAGCCCGAGACATCCATCAGGCAGAACATCACCGCCTTCGAGCTGGGTACCGGCACCCGCACGCGGTTGCGAAAGCGCAGGTCGATCGGGTCGAGGAAGGGAATGCCGGCCAGCTTGCCACGCAGCTCGGCGATGCGCTTCTCGGCCTCGGCCATTTCCTTCAGCGCCACCGGGTCGTCCGAGTGATGGCGCTTGATCTCGGCCACCCGCGCCTCGAGCACATGCAGCTCGCGCCGCGCGTCGCCGCCCAGCGCGATGCGGCGGCTCAGGGCCCCGCGCATCGAGCGCACGATGTGCAGGTTGTTCGGCGTGCCGTCGTTGGAGTAGCCCGCGCGGTGCGACTTCCACTCCGGCACGTCGGCCAGCTGGGTCTTCACCAGGTGGGGCAAGGCCAGGTCCTCGAAGAAGACCTGCATGAACTCTTCCTTGCTCAAGCTGAAGGTGAAGTCGTCCTCGCCCTCGCCCGAGTCGCTGGCCTGGCCCTTGCCACTGCCTTGGCCGCCGCCGCCCTTGGGCCGCTCGATGCGGTCGCCGGCCACGTACTCCTTGTTGCCAGGGTGCACCATTTCGCGCTTGCCGCCCTGGCCGTGGTGGAAGACCGGCTCGGAGATGTCCTTCTTCGGGATGCGCACCTCTTCACCGCGTTCGAGATCGCGGATGCCGCGGCCATCCACCGCGCGCTTGACCGCTTCGCGGATCTGGTCCTTGTAGCGGCGCAGGAAGCGTTCGCGGTTGCCGATGGACTTGTTCTTGCCGGCCAGCCTGCGGTCGATGATCTGCTGAAGCATCGGTTCCCTCCGTGTTCAGGGGGTCAGCGTCGATGCATCAGGACGACTTTCGAACGCGCAGGTACCACTCGCACAACAGCCTCACCTGCTTGGCCGTGTAGCCCTTCTGCACCATGCGCTGGACGAAGTCCTCGTGCTTCTTGGCCTCGTCGGCGCTGGCCTTGGCGTTGAAGCTGATCACCGGCAGCAGCTCTTCGGTGTTGGAGAACATCTTCTTCTCGATCACCGAGCGCAGCTTCTCGTAGCTGGTCCACGTGGGGTTCTTGCCCGCGTTGTTGGCGCGCGCGCGGAGCACGAAGTTGACGATCTCGTTGCGGAAGTCCTTCGGGTTGGCGATGCCGGCCGGCTTCTCGATCTTCTCGAGCTCGGCGTTCAGGCTCTGGCGGTCGAAGACTTCGCCGGTGTCGGTGTCGCGGTATTCCTGGTCCTGGATCCAGTAGTCGGCGTAGGTGACGTAGCGGTCGAAGATGTTCTGGCCGTACTCGCTGTAGCTTTCGAGGTAGGCGGTCTGGATCTCCTTGCCGATGAACTCGGCGTAGCGCGGTGCCAGCTGCTCCTTGATGAAGCCGATGTACTTCTGCTCCAGCTCGGCCGGGAACTGCTCGCGCTCGATCTGCTGTTCGAGCACGTACATCAGGTGCACCGGGTTGGCGGCCACCTCCTGGCTGTCGAAGTTGAAGACCTTGGACAGGATCTTGTAGGCGAAGCGGGTCGAGATGCCGCTCATGCCCTCGTCCATGCCGGCGTAGTCTCGGTACTCCTGGTAGCTCTTGGCGCGCGGGTCGGTGTCCTTCAGGTTTTCGCCGTCGTAGACCTGCATCTTGGAATAGAGCGACGAGTTCTCGGGCTCCTTCAGCCGGGTGAGGATGGCGAACTGGCTCATCATCTTCAACGTGCCGGGCGCGCACTTGGCGTCGGCCAGCGACGAGCCGCGAACCAGCTTCTCGTAGATCTTGATCTCTTCGCTGACGCGCAGGCAGTAGGGCACCTTGACGATGTAGACGCGGTCGAGGAAGGCCTCGTTGTTCTTGTTGTTGCGGAAAGCCTTCCACTCGCTCTCGTTCGAGTGGGCGAGGATCACGCCGTCGAAGGGGATGGCGCCGAAGCCCTCAGTGCCCTTGAAGTTGCCTTCCTGCGTGGCCGTCAGCAGAGGGTGCAGCACCTTGATCGGCGCCTTGAACATCTCGACGAATTCCATCAGGCCCTGGTTGGACACGCACAGGCCGCCGGAGTAGCTGTAGGCATCCGGGTCGTCTTGCGCATAGGTCTCGAGCTTGCGGATGTCGACCTTGCCGACCAAGGCCGAGATGTCCTGGTTGTTCTCGTCGCCCGGCTCGGTCTTGGACACGCCGATCTGCTTGAGCACGCTGGGGTGGCGCTTGACCACCTTGAACTGCCGGATGTCGCCGCCGTACTCTTCCAGCCGCTTCACGGCCCAGGGGCTCATGATGCGGGTGAGATAGCGGCGCGGGATGCCGTATTCGCTTTCGAGCAAGGGGCCGTCCTCGTCGGCGTTGAACAGGCCCAGCGGCGACTCGTTCACTGGCGAACCCTTGATCGCGTAGAAGGGCACCAGCTCCATCAGCTGCTTCAGCCGCTCGGCGATCGAGCTCTTGCCGCCGCCCACCGGGCCCAGCAGATACAGGATCTGCTTTTTCTCTTCCAGCCCCTGCGCCGCGTGGCGGAAGTAGGACACGACCTGCTCGATCGAGTCCTCCATGCCGTAGAACTCGGCGAAGGCCGGGTAGATCTTGATGACCTTGTTGGCGAACAGGCGCGACAACCGCGGGTCGTTGCGCGTGTCGACCATCTGCGGCTCACCGATGGCCTTGAGCATGCGCTCGGCGGCGGTGGCATAGGCCAGCGGGTTGCGCTTGCACTCCGCCAGGTAGTCCGCGAGGGACATCTCCTCCTCGCGGGTGCGCTCGTAGCGGGCGGCGAAGCTGCTCATCACGTCCATGCAAGACCTCCTGTCAATGTGTCAGGGCGGCACCGCGCGGGGTTCCCTCCGGCGCGGCGTCTGGGAAGTTCTGATGGCGTCCCGGCTGTACGGACCCGGGCGTCATCAGAGCTTTCCGGTCTCTCTGGTCATGCAACGCAGAACACTGCGTCGACGGTGACAGCTTGTGCCTAACTCCTTCAATCGATCGAGCAAAAAGCGGGCCATTCGGCGGCCTACTCTTCGGCCATTTCGGCCCGGGTTCGCGCGATCCGTTCACGCAACCCGGCCAACGGTCGGACCGTTATATCTCGTTTCGCATCGGGTGGGATAGGGGCGTGTGGATTCACGCCACAAGCAGCGTGGCAGCCTGCACGGCCTGGCGCACCTACCGATGCGGGCCGAGATGGCTCGTGACGGGTGGTGTGGCGAAGGCTCAGCGGTCGCCGACGCCCAGCTTGTCCAGCAGGCCCGACAACTCGTCGAGCGAGCCGAAGCGGATCGCGATCTCGCCCTGCTCGCCGCGCTTGGTCTTGCGCTGCACGCGGATCTCCACGTCCGCCGTGAGCGCATCGGCGAGCTGCTCTTCGAGCCGAACGATGTCGCGCGACTTCTCTTGCGCCACGCGCAGCAGTGGCGTCTGGCGGCCGGGGTTCAGCGCCTTGCTGGCAAGCTTCTCGGCATCACGCACCGACAGCTTCTTGGCCGCGATCTCGTTGGCCGCGAGGATCTGCTGGGCGTTCGCCAGCGGCAGCAGGGCGCGGGCATGACCCATGTCAAGGTCGCCGGCCATCAGCATCTGCTGCACCGGGGCCGCCAGGTTCAGCAGGCGCAGCAGGTTGGTCGCCGCGCTGCGCGAGCGGCCCACGGCCTGCGCCGCCTGCTCGTGGGTCAGGCCGAACTCGTCGACCAGCCGCTTCAGGCCCTGCGCCTCTTCCAGCGGGTTCAGGTCCTCGCGCTGGATGTTCTCGATCAGCGCCATCACGGCGGCGGCTTCGTCGGGCACCGGCTTGACGAGCACTGGCACCTCGTCCAGCCCGGCCAGCTTGGCGGCGCGGAAACGCCGTTCGCCCGCGATGATTTCGTAGCGCGGCGCGGCGCCCCCGTCCGGTGCGCCGATTGGTCGCACCAGGATGGGTTGCATCACCCCCTGGCCGCGGATGCTCTCGGCGAGCTCGTACAGCGAGCCCTCGTCCATGCGCGTGCGTGGCTGGTACTTGCCCGCCTGCAGCTGGCCGAGCTTGAGCACGCTGGGCGCGCCGGTGGCCGCGGCACCGGCCGGGGCCGAGTCGCTGACCTTGGGGCCGAGCAGCGCCTCCAGGCCCATGCCCAGGCCCTTGGGTTTCTTGGTTGCCATGGGCCTATTGTCGATGAAGGGTGGCCGCCGGCGACGCGTTCAACAAGCCCAGCAGCTGGGCACGGCCTTGCGGCCAGTCGGCCAGGCCCGAGTCTGCGTTGATGTGACCGCGTGGCCCGATCGCCACCACGGCGCACCCCCAGTCGCGCGCCAGCGCACGGGCCGCCTCGGGCGAGCCGAACGGGTCGTCGTCGCTGCAGACCACGGTGGCCGGAAATGGAAGGCGCTCGCGCACGACCGGCCGCCAGCCATGCAGTTGCGGCGGCGTTTGAGCTTGGTCGAGGTCCGGCGGCGCAACCAGCAGCGCGCCATGGACGCGCCCTGCGTGCCGCGAGTGGGCCGCCCAGGCCGCAACGAGGTGGCAGCCCAGGCTGTGCGCGGCCAGCAGCGCGGGCCGCTCGTCTTCCAGCAACACCTCCTCGAGCCGGGCCATCCAGTCGCCCCGACGCGGCCACTGCCAGTCGGCCTGCTGCACGCGCGTGTCGGCGTGTTGCTGCTCCCACAGCGTCTGCCAGTGGCCGGGGCCGGAGTCGAGCCAGCCAGGCAGCAACAGGACGCGGTATTCGTCGCTCGGGTTCATGGGCCTTGCCGTATGCTTGAGGATTACCCTGATTTTGCGGCACGCCTCTGCCACGGCCAGCGCGGCCCGCCTGTTCGAAGGACCCCCTCATGACCACCCGTGTTTTCGTCGACGGCCAGGAAGGCACGACCGGCTTGCGCATCCATGAATACCTGGCGCTGCGCGGCGACATCGAGGTGCTGAAGATCGACGCCGACAAGCGCAAGGACGCGGCCGAGCGCGCGCGCCTGCTCAACGCCGCGGACGTGGCCTTCCTCTGTCTGCCGGACGCTGCCTCGCGCGAGGCGGCCGCCATGGTCACCAACCCGAACACCTGCCTGATCGACGCGAGCACCGCCCACCGCACCGCGCCCGGCTGGGCCTACGGCCTGCCCGAGCTGGTGCCGGGCCAGCGTGAGCTGCTGCGCCAGAGCAAGCGCATCGCCAACCCGGGCTGCCACGCCTCCGCCTTCATCCTGCTGCTGCGGCCGCTGGTCGACGCCGGCCTGGTGCCGGCCAGCACCCTGGTGACCGCGACCTCGATCACTGGCTACTCGGGCGGCGGCAAGAAGATGATCGAGCAGTACCAGGCGGGCGGCGACCCGGTGCTGGACGCACCTCGCCCCTACGGCCTGGCCTTGTCGCACAAGCACCTGCCTGAGATGAAGGCCCTCACCGGCTTGGCGACCGCACCGGTGTTCATGCCAATCGTCGCCAATTTCTACAAGGGTTTGGCGGTGAGTGTGCCCTTGCATCTCTCGCAGTTGCCAGGCATCACGACCGGCGCGCAACTGCACGACGCGCTTTCGTCGCACTACGCCCACGAGCGCTTCGTGCGGGTGATGCCGCTGTCGGACCCGGCCGTGCTGGAGGCCGGCTTCTTCGACGTGCAGGCCTGCAACGACACCAACCGCGTCGACCTGTTCGTCTTTGCCAACGAGCGCCAGGCGGTGCTGATGGCGCGGCTGGACAACCTGGGCAAGGGCGCCAGCGGCGCGGCGGTGCAGGCGATGAACGTGCACCTCGGGAAAGACGAAGGGCTCGGCCTGTAGCGGGCGAGCCCTTCGGGTGCCATTGCGGGCCGGGCACCCCCGGCCCCGGCCCCGGCTTCAGCGGCGCGGAAGCAGGATGCGGTTCTCGCGCTCCGGGCCGCGCAGCAGACGCGGCGCATAGTTGGCGCCGGCCTTCAGCACCGAGCGCCGCGCTTCCTGGGCTGCCGCCAGGCTGCAGGCGTTGTTCTGCTGGTTGTACAGCGCGGCAGCCAGCATGCCCTCGTTGGTGTCGCCCAGTGCATGGCCGAAGTCGTCGCTCACCAGGCAGGTCACTGGGAAGCCGTCGGCGTAGTCGCCAAAGCCCTTGGCGTTGACGCCCTTGAACTCGATCGGGAAGTACGAGATGCCGCAGTTGTCCTTGGCGGTGAAACCATAGGGCTTGCCGCAGGTGGTGTCGCCGATCACGCGCACATCCACGTCGACGCCGCGCAGGCCGTTGATGATGGCCTCGCTCGCCGAGCAGGTCGAGTGGGTGGTGATCACCGTCACGCGCGACAGGCCCAGCGTGGGCAGCGGCTGCTGGTTGGTGCAGTTGCCGGCGTCGTTGAGGATGCACGAGGTGTCGTAGAACGGCGTCTTGGCATCGGCGCTGTTGGTGTCGGCGCTGCGCTTGTCGTTGTATTGCAGTTGCTCGAACACCTGGCCGTTGGTGCGCGTGCCGCCGGAGACCATGTAGGCCAGCTCGCTGGCGATGTAGAGGTAGCCGCCGCCGTTGTAGCGCAAGTCGATCACCAGGTCGTCGACCGCCGCGGTCTTCATCGTGTTGATGGCGTTGATCAGCGGCTGCTCGGCGCTGGCCAGGTGGTCGGTGAAGACGATGTAGCCGACCTTCTTGCCGCCGCTGTTGATGACCGTGGCGGTGGGCACCGGCTGCTTGATGATGTTGGCGCTGACCAGGTTGGCATTGGGCGTCGAGCCCGGGCGGCTGAAGGTGAAGCTGTGCGCCTGGCCGGTGGCCGACGGGAACAGCGCGGCATTGAGCGTGTCGACACCGGACGGGGTGCCGTCGTCCGCGCCCACGCCGTCGGCCGTGAGCAGCACATCGCCGCGCAACAGGCCGGCCAGTGCCGCCGGCGAGCCAGGCTCGATGTAGGCGATGCGGATGCCGCGCGGCGGCGTCGACGAGCTCCAGTACCACTCGATGCCGTAGCCATAGACGGCGCCCGAGTTGATCAGGTCGCTCCAGGCCTTGGTCGGATAGGTGAAGCTGAACTCGTCGCGGCGCTTGCCAGACCCCGTGAAGGCCGGCGTCTTCAGGGCTTCGAAGTAGTTGTCCATCGAGCCGTAGACGTCGGCGGTGCTGCTGTAGGCCGCAGCCCCGGCGTCGACGCTCGGCATTTCGCCGTACCAGAGGTAGGCACCGTTCATGTAGGTGTGCAGCCAGGCCTTCTCGTTGTCCAGGCTGCCGAGCGTGGTGGCGCTGCTGGCATCGGCGATGTAGGGGTTGGTCGGTGCGCAGGTTTGTGCGGCATCGCTGACGTCGCCACCCCCACCGCCCCCACCGCCGCCGCAACCGGCGACGAGCAGGGCGCCCAGGGCGAGGGAGGCCCAGGCGGGTTGGCGGCGGACCGAGGGGGTCCGGGCTGGGGCGGCGGCGGCGGTGGATCGATTCAAGGCGGTGTCCCTGGGTACTGGTTGGAGTGCCGGGGATTTTGCCGCCATGCGTTGCAGCGGCGCCTTGGGGATCGTCAGGAAGTTTCGGCCGGCGCCGGCTGGCCGACCCGCTCGACCATCTCGCGCGCGAATTCGACGAAGGCCTGGGCGCCCTTGGCCGCCGGGTCGAACACCACCCCGGGCAGGCCGTAGCTGGGCGCCTCGGCCAGGCGCACGTTGCGCGGGATCACGGTGTTGAACACCTTGTCGCCGAAGTGCGCTTTCAACTGCTCGCTGACCTGGGTCTGCAGCGTGATGCGCGGGTCGAACATCACGCGCAGCAGGCCGATGAGCTGCAGGTCTTTGTTGAGGTTGGCGTGCACCTGCTTGATGGTGTTGACCAGATCGGTCAGGCCTTCGAGCGCAAAGTACTCGCACTGCATCGGCACGATCACGCCGTGGGCGCTGCACAGGCCGTTGAGCGTCAGCAGGCTCAAGGACGGCGGGCAGTCGATCAGCACGAAGTCGTAGTCGGCCTCCACCACCTTGAGCGCCCGGCGCAGTCGCTCGTTCCGGTGGTCCAGCCCCACCAGCTCGACCTCGGCGCCGGCCAGCTCGCGGTTGGCGCCCAACACGTCGTAGCCCCCTTGCTCGGACCGCACGCGCGCCTCGGCGATGCTGGCGCTTTCCAGCAGCACGTCGTAAACGCTGGACTCCAGCTTGCGCTTGTCCACGCCCGAGCCCATGGTGGCATTGCCCTGCGGGTCGAGGTCGACCAGCAGCACGCGCTGCCCGACACGGGCCAGGCCGGCCGCCAGGTTGACGCAGGTGGTCGTCTTGCCGACGCCGCCTTTCTGGTTGGCGATGCAGAAGATGCGGGACATGGGGGGCGATTGTCGCCTGGGAGATCCGCCGTCGAGCAGCGGGCCGGGTGCGTGACGCTCGATATTCAGTCGCGCAGCAGCCGCCAGCCGAAGCCGATCAGGAACAGGCCGGCCAGACGCTCCAGCCCGCGCGCCAGGCGGCGGTGCGCCCTCACCTGCCGCGCCACGGCGCCGGCGCAGGCGCTCAGCGCCAGGCAATAGGCCAGGGTCAGTGCCGCGATGGTCACCGCCATCAGGGCAAAAGTGCCCAGCCCGGGTGCCGTCGCCGGGTGGATGAATAGTGGGAAGAAGGCCATGTAGAACACGATGGCCTTGGGGTTCAGCAGGGTGATGGCGAAGGCCTGGCGGGCGTAGTGGCCGGGCGTGATGCGCACCGGCGACGCGCCGCCCTCGCCCCGCGCGAACAACAGCTTCAGGCCAATCCAGGCGAGGTAGGCGGCACCGGCCCAGCGCACCGCGTCGAACACCACCGGGTGCGCCGCCAGCAGGGCGGCCACACCGGCCACGGCCAGCCACAGCAACACCTGGTCGCCGGCGATCAGGCCCAAGGTGGCGGCGGCGCCGGCGCGAAGGCCTCCCTGCCCAGTGGCAGTCAGCAAGGCGAAGGTGCCGGGCCCGGGCAGCGCCAGGAACAGTAGCACCGCGGCGCAGAAGGCCCGGTAGTCGGCGATGCCGGCGAGCTGGGGCCAATGGGCGAAGAAGCTGCCGAGGGTCTCGATCATGGGGGGCTCATGAGGCAACGCGGCGCGCGCGGGACGCCTGGTGATCTGTGGACAAAGCTGTGCACGGCCAGCGGGCAGGCAGTGGATGACCGGTGGATGAGGCGACTCAGGTGGCCAAACGCGGGCGCAGCCAGACCAGGCAACGCGCGGCGTCCAGTCCCGGCACGCTCAATGGTTCCACGTGAAACAACTCGACGTCGGCGGGGACACCTGCCCGTTCGTCGTCGCCGAGATGTGCTTTCATCGCCGCCCAACGCCCGCCCGAGGCCAGCCGTTCGCGCGTCAGCCCGACGAAGTCGGCCAGCGTGGCGAAGGCGCGCGAAGTGATCAGGTCGAAGCGTTGCCCGGCCATGGTCTCGACGCGCTGGTGGGTGGCGTGCAGGTTGGGCAGACCCAGCTCGGCCGCCACCTGGCGGATGAAGCTGGCCTTTTTGGCCACCGCGTCGACGCAAGTCACGTCCCAACCGGGTTGGCAAATCGCCAGCACCACGCCCGGCAGGCCCGCGCCGCTGCCCACGTCGAGCACGCGCACCCCCCCTGCCGGCTCACCGGCTAAGCGCTCGCGCAGCGGAGCGACGATGGCCAGGCAGTCCAACAGGTGCTGGGTGAGCATGGCAGCCGGCTCGCGCACCGCCGTCAGGTTGTAGACCCGGTTCCACTGTGCGATCAGGGCCAGGTAGGCCAGCAGCCGGGCCTGGGTGGCGGGCGGCAAGTCCAGCCGCAGCGCCTGCAGGCCCAAAGCCAGTGCGGGAGCCAGTGGATCGGCCAAGCCAAGGTTCGGGTCGGTCATCGTCCGTGCGGAAAATCGTGCGTTGCGCGGGTCGAGTGGCTGGCTCGCCCACGCGGTCAGGGTTCAGGCCGCGTCGGCGGCGCCGGGGTCGACCGGACCGGGCGCGTCGTTGGCCGCGGCAGGCTCGGCCGCGCCCACGAAGCCGGTGAAGCGTCTTTTCTTCAGGTGGACCAGCAGCAGCGAGATCGCCGCCGGCGTCACACCGGAGATGCGGGCGGCCTGCCCCAGCGTCTCCGGGCGATGCCGGCCGAGCTTCTGCCGCACCTCGAAGCTCAGCGCGGTGACCTGGGCATAGTCCAGTTCCGCGGGCAGGGGCAGGTTCTCATAGGCCAGAGCGCGCCCCACCTCCTCAATCTGCTTGTCGATGTAGCCGGCGTACTTGATGCCGATCTCCACTTGCTCGATCACCGAGGTGGCCAATTCCGGCCCCAACTCGGCAGCGAGCGTTTCACGTGAAACACCGGCCTCGGGTCGTGCGGCCCGCGCCAACCCGGCCACCGCGTCATAGTCCACGCCTGGCCGGCGCAGCAGGTCGGCCAGGCTGTATTCGCGCTCGATGGCCTTGCCGAGCGCCACCTCGGCCGCCTCGGCCGGAAGGATGCCCGGGTGGACCCAGGTCGAGCGCAGCCGTTCGGCCTCGCGGGCCACGGCATCGCGCTTGCGATTGAAGGCCGCCCAGCGGGCATCGTCGACCAGGCCCAGCCCACGGCCGACTTCGGTCAGCCGTGCGTCCGCGTTGTCCTCGCGCAGCTGCAGCCGGAACTCGGCGCGGCTGGTGAACATGCGGTAGGGCTCGGTCACGCCCTTGGTGACCAGGTCGTCGACCAGCACGCCAAGGTAGGCCTGGTCGCGTCGCAGCGCCAGCGGCGCCCTGCCCTTCGCCTGGCAGGCGGCGTTGATGCCGGCGTACAGGCCTTGCGCTGCCGCCTCCTCGTAGCCGGTCGTGCCGTTGATCTGGCCGGCGAAGAACAGGCCCTGGATGGCCCGCGTCTCGAAGCTCGCCTTCAGCCCCCGCGGGTCGAAGTAGTCGTACTCGATCGCGTAGCCTGGACGCAGGATGTGGGCGTTGGCCAGGCCGGCCATCGAGCGCACGGCGGCCAGCTGCACGTCGAAGGGCAGCGAGGTCGAAATGCCGTTCGGGTAGAACTCGTTGGTCGCCAAGCCTTCGGGCTCGAGGAAGATCTGGTGCGAGTCCTTGTCTGCAAAGCGGTTGATCTTGTCCTCGATGCTGGGGCAGTAGCGCGGCCCCACTCCTTCGATCACGCCGGTGAACATCGGGCTGCGGTCGAAGCCGGAGCGGATGATCTCGTGTGTGCGCTCGTTGGTGTGGGTGATCCAGCAGGGCAGCTGGCGCGGGTGCATCGCCGCGCTGCCCATGAAGCTGAAAACCGGCACCGGGTCGGCGTCGCCCGGCTGCTCGTCGAGCTGCGAGAAGTCGATCGAGCGGCCGTCCAGCCGCGGCGGTGTGCCGGTCTTCAGCCGGCCCTGCGGCAGCTTCAGCTCCTTCAGCCGGGCCGACAGGCTGACCGCCGGCGGGTCCCCCGCCCGGCCGCCGCTGTGGTTCTGCAAGCCGACGTGGATGCGTCCGTCAAGGAAGGTGCCGGCCGTCAGCACCACGGTGCGCGAGCGAAACGCGATGCCCACCTGGGTGATGGCACCGACCACGCGGTCGCCCTCGACCATCAGGTCGTCCACCGCCTGCTGGAACAGCCACAGGTTCGGCTGGTTCTCCAGCCGGCGGCGGACCGCTGCCTTGTACAGCACCCGGTCGGCCTGGGCCCGCGTGGCGCGCACCGCCGGCCCCTTGCTGGAATTGAGGATGCGGAACTGGATGCCGGCCTCGTCGGTGGCCAGCGCCATCGCCCCGCCCAGGGCATCGACCTCCTTGACCAGGTGCCCCTTGCCGATGCCGCCGATCGACGGATTGCAGCTCATCTGCCCCAGGGTTTCGATGTTGTGCGTCAGCAGCAAGGTGGTGCAGCCCATGCGGGCCGCGGCCAAGGCGGCCTCGGTGCCGGCATGGCCACCGCCGACCACGATGACGTCGAATTCCTGGGGGTAGAGCACGGTGAGCTTTCAGAGGAAACCGTGCCCGCCCGGCACCAAGCCGTCGGCACGGCCCGGCGCGGTGCGCCGATGTGCGTAAGGCCTTGATTTTAAAGACCCGCGGCGTTTTCGTCAGCCGACAATCGCCGCATGTCCACGTCGGCCTCTGCGATCGCCACCCCACCGTCCTGCCGGCCAGGCTGCGGTGCCTGCTGCACCGCGCCGTCGATCTCCACGCCCATCCCGGGCATGCCCCAGGGCAAGCCGCCGGGCGTGCCCTGCGTGCAGCTGGACGAGGCGCTGCGCTGCCGTCTGTTCGGCGACCCGCGCCGCCCGGCGGTGTGTGGCTCGCTGCAGCCGTCCGCCACGATGTGCGGCAGCGATCGGGTGCACGCCATCGCCTGGCTCACGGCACTCGAATCGGCCACGTCTCCCGCTCGGCCAAGCGCCGGCCCCTGAGCCGGCACGGCCCAAGACTTCAACCGGGGCGCTCGCCTATACCCCACCCCCTATATAAGGCCACCCCTTTCAGGCCGCCATCATCGACACCTGCGCCAAGCCACCCACCACACGCCGCTGGCGGCTGGACTGGGCCTCATTGGCCGCCACGGGTCGGCCAGACCGGGCGCGGTAACGGCTGAGTTCGTCGCACACCTGGCGCTGCCAGTTCAGCTCGTGGATCGCGGTGTTCAGCTCGATCAGCGCCTGCCCATGGGGCAAGGTTTCGCCGCCATCGGTCGTCAGGCGGACGTTGGAGCACACGCCCATGGGGTTGGCCAGCGCCACCACGCCGGGGCGCAACTCGGCCCAGTCCCAGCACAGCGCCAGTGCCTGGTCGCCGACCTGGCGGCCCCAGACGGCCTGGCCTTGCATGCAGCCGAGGTTGGCCCGGTCGGGCCGATGCGTCGTGCGCAGCGGCCGCAGTTTGCGGATGTCGCGGGCCCACTCGCTCGCGCGCAAGGCCGTCGGTTGCCACAAGCCCATGACCATCGGAAGCTGGTTCTTCATTCGTATCGTCTCCCATGATGAGATACGCTTGAGTCTCCATCGCGTCCAGCCGCGCCACAAGCCGTCCGAATGGATAGTCCGAACGGCTCAGGCTCGCGTGACCCCCACGCGTCGTACGGGGCTTGCATGCATCTCCAGGACTTCTTCGACATCAGCCAGTCGGGCGACAAGGCCGCGTTCAAGCGCCGCCTGATCGACTTCGCGCACCGCATGGATTTCCCGCTGGTGGGTGCGGTGCTGGTGGTCGAGCGGCAGGAGGGCGAACCGGACTATTTCGTGGTCGGCAACCGGCCGGCCGAGTTCACCGCCTCGGCCGACAAGGGCATCACCAAGGCCGACCCGGTCATGAAGCAGTTGCGCCGGCAGGGGCTGCCCTTCATGTACGACCAGAAGTTCTACGTGCAGGCCGGCGCGCCCGAGCTCTGGGAGGTCGCGGCACCCTATGGCTACCGCACCGGCATCTCGGTGGCGCTGCGCCTGTCGGGAAACTCGCAGTTCCTGCTGGGGCTGGACCGCGAGCGTGCCCTGCCGCGCAACGACCAGCGCATCATGCGCATGCTGGCCGACTTGCAGATGCTGGCCGTCCATTGCCAGGACGCGGCCCAGCGCTTCCTCGTGCCCCAGAAGGTTGTTCCTGCGGTGCCGGCGCTGTCGCAACGCGAGCTCGAGGTGCTGCGCTGGACCCGCGAAGGCAAGACCGCCTGGGAGACCGGCCAGTTGATGTCCATCAGCGAGCCGACGGTGAAGTACCACCTGAAGAACATCCTGGCGAAGCTCGACACCACGTCCAAACATGTCGCGGTGCTCAAGGCCATCTCTCTGGGCCTGATTTCGGCCTGAACCTCCCCATTCGCCGCCCTGGGCGGTGCCAGAACTATCCGATCGGATAGGTGGCACCGCGCCCCTTCTTTGCTGAAATCCTCTTCATCAAGAGGATGTTGTTGGAAGGACATTGCGATGCTTGAGATCTTGGCTCAACTGTTCGGTGTGTGTGGTTTCCCCTACCAAGGCGGCTGATCGACACGCACGAAATCACACAACGAAACACCTCATACACAGACTTACGCAGCCCCTGTCATGGCTGCGAACGCTGACTCACCAGACACCCAGCTCAGGGCCCACCACTTTCACAGATCCCTCCACAACCAGCGTCGGGTGATGCGCTCGCAGCGCCTGCATGGTTGACCTTCCGGGTGCTGACGACGGACCACGCCGCCAGCACCCCTTTTTTTTGTGACGCGATTTGCCCCCATGGCCTTCGACCCCGCCGCGCGGACCCTCAGGACGGCACCCTGGACATCGCCTGGCGCCCACGCCAGCGCGGGGCCCTTGCGCGTCTCGCGCCTGCGCCCGGCGGACGGCCACGGCGGCGGCCCGGGCGGTACGGCCAGCCTGCGGCCGACCTGGACCGCCTTGCTCGACGCACTCGTGCAGGCCAGCGCCGCTGCGCAGGTCACCAACCTGCTGGGCCAGCTCGTCACCGACCATGGCCTGCGCTGGGGCGCCCCGCAGACTGACCTGGACGACGCCGGCACCACGACGGCCGAAGGCATCGACGTCGACCTGTCGGCGCTGGGCGGCGTGCCGGCCTCCGCCGCGCCGGTCACGGTGCCGTTGGCCGCGGTGATGCACCACGTCGCCTCGGTATCGCTGCCCGTGGTGTGGGACGCTGCCGGCCACCGCAAGGTCGGCGTCGGCGAGTTCCACACGGCCGTGTCCGACTACGTGGCGCGCAAGCGCATCTCGATGGCGCTGCGCGCGCCGGCACAGCGCCGCTGGCGCGTCGATTTCGCCACCGACCCTGCGGTGCTGCGAGACCGCGGGCAGGCCTTGCCGCTGATCGTGCAGACCCAGTTGCTCGCCACCCACCTGAACGAGGCTGCGCAGGCCCGCTGCCAGCGCGTCCCCGAGCCCTCGCTGTCCAACACCGAGGTCAACGTGCTGCGCTGGACGCTGGCCGGCCGCACCGCGCCCGAGATCGGGCACGCCATGGGCATCTCGGGCTCGCTGGTGGCCGAGCACGCCAACGCGGCGGTCGACAAGCTCGGTTGCGCCGGCAAGCACCACGCCGCCGTGCGCGCACTCCACCGGGGCTGGCTGCTGCCCTGAGCCGAGCAGGCTTCGCGCCGCTTCTCGACGAGCGGTCAGCGCCCCTTGCCCCGCCAGGCCCAGGCCGCCGCCAGCCCGAACACCAGCAGGCCCGCGGCGCCCGTGGCCGCATCGGTGAACAGCATCGGCGCCGGCCCCCAGCGCTCATAGGCCAGGCCGTCGACCCAGGTCACCCAACCGATGGGCATGTTCGACAGGGAAGCCAGCAGGTTGTACTTGGTGGCCGCCGCACCTTGGCCAATGGCCTCGAGCACCAGGGCCGAAAACCCCGCGTAGGTCAGCCCCTGGATGAAGGCGTAGACCGTCGCGAAGACGATGAAGCTCGTCTCGTTGCGCGGCGACAGCCCCATCGCCAGCGCGCAGCCGGCGATCAGCGCACCGAACAGGCAATAGGCGCGCTGGCGGTCCATGCGGTCGCACAGGAGGCCGCCCGCGAGGCAGCCCGTCGCCGACACCACGCCGCCCAGCGTGCCGCTGACCAGGGCCACCGTGTTGGCCGAGGCCTGCCAGTCCTGCGCGACCACCGACCACAGGTTGGCAGCCGCGCCGCTGCCGATCGGCAGAAAGCACACCAGCACCGCCAGCGCGCCGCGGCGCGCGCGCAGCACGCCCCACAGGTCGCGACCGATCTCGCGCAGCCGCGCGGTGATCTGTGGCCAGCGGCTCGCCCCTGGCAAGCCGGCCAGCGGGGCCGCCACCGCGCCGGCCACAGGCTCGGGCATGCCGCGCAGTGCGAGCCCGCACAGGGCGAACATGGCACCCAGCGTCGCCCCGGCCGCGCCGGCGCTGAAGCCCTGCGACTGCACCATCCACAACGCCGCCCCGCCACCGACGCCCAGGCCACCCAGGTTGCCGGCCTGGAACCAGCCGCCGACGCGGCCCTTGAATTGCGGCGGCGTGGCATGCGCCATCAGGCTTTCAAGCGCCATGCCCAGCACGGTGGCGCAGACGTTGGTCGCCAACACTACCGCCGCCAGCGCGGTCAGCCCGGCCGCGGTGGGCGGCAAGGCCCCCGTGGCCCACGTGCCTGCGGCGCAGCCCAGGCTGCCCAGCAGGTACCAGGCCTTGCGCCGCCACGCGAGGTCGATCACGGGTGCCCAGAAGAACTTCCAGGTGTGCGGCAGGTAGCTCAGCGCGATCAGGCCGGCCACGCTGCTGGGGGCCACGCCCGCCTCGTTCAGCAGGTAGGCCATGGCCACGGTGAGGAAGCCGTTCGATGCCCCGTAGGGCAGGATCAGCACCGCAAAGCGCCAGGGGTGCGCCGCGGCAGCCGGCCACCCCGCAGCGCCGGGGGCCGGCACGGCGCTCACTTCACCGCCGCCCGTGCAAACTGCCGCGCGATGAAGACCAGGCAGACCGCGGCGATCGCCGCGCTGCACAGCGCCGGCACCATCACGTCGCCGACGGTGATGACTTCGCCCTTGAGCACCCGGCCCATCAGCGTGGACTGGGCAAGCGCCGGCAGCCACAGGTGCCAGGGCTTCTCGCCTTCCTGGTTGAAAACGCTGACCATCGGCAGCAGCGACACCGCCAGCACCACCACGGTGGCATTGGCCTGGGCTTCCTTGAAGCTCTTGCAGCGGATGGCGATCGCCATCAGCAGCGCCGACAGCGCGCCGGCGAACGGCAGCAGCAGCACCAGGAAAGCCGTCACCTCGCGCCAGCCGTACTGGAACATCGCCGCCAGGGTTTCGCTCTGCAGCAGCCATTGCCCGGGCACGAAGCTGAGCGACGACAGCACGGCGATCAGCATGCCCACCGCGGCCACCGCACCCCACTTGCCGATCACCAGCGCCAGGCGCGGCGCGGGGTTCATCAGCAAGGGCTCGAGCGAGCCGCGCTCGCGCTCGCCGGCGGTCGTGTCCAGCGCAGCGTTGAGCGCGCCGTAGAGCACCGCCATCAGCACGAAGAAGGGCAGCATGCCGGTCAGCTGCGCGGCGCGGGTGGCCGGGTTGGCCAGGTCGCGCTCATCGACCTCGATCGCCTGCATCGCCGCGGGTGACACGCCACGCACCGCCAGCCGCAGCGTGCCCTGCTCCTGGTTGAAGCCCTGCAGCAGGTGGTTGACCCGGCCGGCGCCGCCCTGCGCGCGCTGGTTGGCGCTGGACGACACGATCTCGACCACGGGTGTCTCGCCCTTGGCCAGCAGGCTCTCGAAGTCGGGCGGCACCCGCAGCACCGGTTCGGCCAGCTTGCTGTCCTGCAGCTGCTTTTCGTAGTCCGGCGGCGCCATGTGCAGGGTGTAGGTCTGGCGAAGCAGGTAGTTGCGCAGCGTCGGCGCCGCGTCCAGCCCCACGGCGTAGAGCTCGCGCGCCTCGGCGCGCTTTTCCATGTTGGCCACCAGGGTCGAGATCAGCACCAGCACCAGCGGCCCGATGGCCACCGAGCTGAGCAGCATCGCGAGCAGCGTGCGGCGGTCGCGCAAGGCGTCGACCAGCTCCTTGCGGAACACGTCCCAGGCCGTCTTCATCAGCGTCATGGCGCAGCCTCCGGCACGTGGCGTTCGGCGGGCGTGAAAGCCAGGTCCACGAACGCCTCCTCGAAGTCCTGCTGGCCGGTGCGCGAGAGCAGCTCGTCCACCGTGCCCTCGGCCACCGTGCGGCCGTGGGAGATCACCACCACGCGGTCGCACAGCCGCTCGACCTCTTGCATGATGTGGGTCGAGAAGACGATGCACTTGCCTTCGTCGTCGCGCAGCCGGCGCAGCGCCTCGCGCAGCGCACGCGTGGCCAGCACGTCCAGGCCGTTGGTCGGCTCGTCGAGGATGATGTTGGGCGGGTTGTGCACCAGCGCCCGCGCCAGCGCCGTCTTCATCTTCTCGCCCTGGCTGAAGCCGTCGGTGCGGCGGTCCAGCAGCGGGGCCATGTCCAGCACATGGGCCAGCGTGTCGGCGCGGGCGTTGGCCGCCGGCGCGTCCATGCCGTGCAGCCGGCCGTAGTAGACGATGTTCTCGCGCGCCGTCAGCCGCGGGTACAGGCCGCGCGCGTCGCTCAGCACGCCCATGCGCGCCAGGGCCCGCATCGGCTCGGTGGCCACGTCGATGCCGTCGACCGCGACCCGCCCGGCGTCCGGCGCGATCAGCGCCGCCACCATGCGCAGCGTGGTGGTCTTGCCGGCGCCGTTGGGCCCCAGCAGGCCGGTGATGCGGCCGTCCTCGGCCCGCCAGCTCACACCGTCCACCGCACGCACCTCGCGTGCCCGCTTGCCCCGCCCCTGCACGAAGCGCTTGGCCAGTTGTTGCACTTCGATCATCGATCAACCTTCGAGGAACGGGCGTCGTCATGCGGCGCCGGTGGGCGGCGGGGCGGCTCGGGCGGTGCCGGCGGCGGGGGCGGCGCACTGCCGGCGGGCAGGCTGAAGGCCGGAGGGCGGGGCACCTTGGCGGCGCATTCGGCCTCGGTGGCGACCGCAGTCAGCGCGGCGGCCTCGTCCTCGGTGTCAACGAAACGGAACACCACGTCGCGCATGCAGCCGATGGCCACGGTGCCGTGGCCGGCATGCGGCACCACCACGTGGCGGGCCTTAGCGCCCAGGGCCTGGGCGACGCGGGCGCCGTGCCGCGGCGGGGTCACCGGGTCGTCGCTGCCCGAGAGCACCAGGGTCGCGGCAGGCGCCGGTGGAATGCTGTAGAACGCGGCCGGCACCTCGCCCTTGGGCCACGCGGCGCAAGCCTCGCGGTACAGCTTGAGCGCCGCGTCGCCGAAGTCGGCGCCGGGCTGGTCGCCGGTCAGGCCCAGGCGCGGCATGTCCTCGGCGCAGACGACCGAGAAGTGCATGCCCATGGCCAGGTCCAGGCCCTTGCCGCCGCCGGCCACCGAGGTCGCCAGGCCCACGATCGCGCCGAAGCGGCCCGCAGCGGCCTCGCTGATCGCATACGGCAGCGCCGAGGCCAGCACCGGCGCGTACAGCGGCAGCCGCACCAGGCCAGCCAGCATCTCGCGCTGCAGCGTGATGCGCTCCTCGCGGCCGGTGACCGGGTGCGTCACCTCCACCTCGCGCGGCAGGCCGGCCAGCACCGTCTTCCACTGCGCGCGCAGGCCGGGGAAGCGCTTGCTGCACTCGGCATCGGCTTCGCAGTCGCCCAGCAGGGCGTCGAAGGCGCGCTGCGCGTCGGGCGAGAACGAGCCGGGCAGCGCCATGTCGGGCGGGGCCACGCCGTCGATCACGGCGCGCCGCACGCTGGCGGGGAACTGGCGCATGTATTCCAGCGCCGCGCGGGTGCCGTAGGAGCCGCCGACGATGTTCACCTTGTCGGCGCCCAGCGCCCGGCGCACCGCGTCCGCATCGGCCATCGCGATCGTCGTCGTGAACTTGGTCAGGTCCCCGTACGGCAGTTTCTTCAGCGCGGCCAGGCACTCCGCCAGCTGCTGCGCCTGGCGGCCGTTGTCGATGCTGTCGACGATGGGCCGGGTCGGCGCATCCGGCGCGCAGGCCAGCGGCGCACTGCGGCCGGTGCCGCGCTGGTCGACCAGGATCAGGTCACGCCGGTTCAGGAAGCGCTGGTACAGGCGCGAGACCGGGCCGGCCAGGCCGATGGCGCTCTGCCCCGGGCCGCCGGCGAAGAACAGCACCGGGTCGGGCTTCTTGTTGCGCGCGATCGCCGGCAGCACGGCGACCTGGATGTCGACCTGCGTGCCATCGGGCTTGGCCGGGTCGAGCGGGCGGCGCAAGGTGCCGCACTGGGCGTCGTGCTCGACGCCCTTGAGGCGGCAGGGCTTGAGCGCCAACGCCGGCGTGGCATCGGCCGCGGCGGCCGGCAGGGCGGCGGCCAGCGCCGAGGCGGCGAGCCAGGCCCGCAGCCGGCGAGGCGCGAAAGCGGTTGAACTCATGGCGGTGATTGTGGCCGCGCCGATCAGCGCAGCGCCGGCGCCAGCAGCCGCTGCAGCTCGCCGCTGTCGATCAGGGCCTGCAGGTCGTTGGCGCCGCCGACCAGCACCCCCTTGACGAAGACCATCGGGAAGGTGGGCCAGCCGGTCCACATCTTCAGCGCCGTGCGGCGGCGCCAGTCGCTCAGGTAGCTGCCGTAGCCCAGGTAGTGGTGGGGCACGCCGGCCGCGTCGAGCGCACGGCGCGCCTTGCGCGGAAACGGGTTGATGCCCATGCCGACGACGACGACCGCATGCTCGCGCACCGCCTGCTGCACCTCGGCCACGATGGTCGAGTGGTACTGCGCGATGCGCTCGCGCACGGCGGGGTGGATCTGCGATTCGGCAAGAACGGCACGCGGCATGGTGGGACCGGCAAAGTGGCAAACCGGCGCAATCTAGCAGAGCCCGGCGGGCTTCAACGCCATCGCATGCAGCATTCGAAGCCCTTGGGCGATGCCGGGTCTTCGGCCTGCCAGCATGATCGCCCGCTTTCCCCCACCGCCCAAGGAGACCCGATGAAGCTCTACTACAGCCCCGGCGCCTGTTCGCTGTCGCCCCACATCGTGCTGCGCGAAGCCGGCCTCGCCTTCACGCCGGTCCTCGCCTCGACCAAGACCAAGAAGCTGGCCGACGGCACCGACTACCTGACGATCAACCCCAAGGGCCAGGTGCCGTTGCTGGAGCTGGACAACGGCCAGCGCCTGAGCGAAGGCCCGGCCATCGTGCAGTACATCGCCGACCAGGCGCCTGCGAGTGGGCTGGCGCCGGCCGCCGGCAGCTTCGAGCGCTACCGCCTGATGGAGTGGCTGAACTTCATCACCAGCGAGCTGCACAAGAGCTTTTCGCCGCTGTTCAACCCCGCGATGCCCGAAGAAGGCAAGGCCGTCTACCGCGCCCGCGTGCTGGACCGGCTGGGCTGGGTCGACAGCCAGCTCGAAGGCAAGAGCTACCTGATGGGCGAGCAGTTCACCGTCGCGGACGCCTACCTGTTCACCGTCAGCAACTGGTGTGGCGCCGTGGGCCTGGACATCTCCGGCCTCAAGAACCTCGCCGCCTACCGCGCCCGCGTGGCAGCCCGCCCCGCGGTGCAGGCCGCGATGGAAGCGGAAGGCCTGAAGAAGTAGGGGCTCAGGCTTTCTTCAGCACGCCGTCGCAGGCGGCGCGCTGCGGGTCGGCCGCGGGCAGCTTGGCGCACACCGGCGCCAGCTGCGCGCGCAGCCGCTCCACCGCCGCCTTGTGCTCGCCCTTGGCGTTCCAGGCGGCGAGCTTGTCGCCCATCTTCTGCATCGAGCGCGCGCTGCGCTCGTAGAAGGCGCCTTGCTGGCCGCCCGCCTCCTGGATCAGCTGAGCGGCGGTCTTCTCGATCCTGGCCTCGTCCTTGGGGGCCAGATCGACCAGGTTGGTCAGGTAGGTCGAGCCCCACTGCAGCCGGGTCGCCGGGCCCTCGCTGGTGGCGTAGGCCTTCTCGTACCAGGCCAGCGCATCGACGTTGCGGCCCTGCTTGCGCGCGTTGCCGCCCAGGTGGTTCATCAGGTAGTAGGGCGAGTGGCTCTTGGTCAGGTTGGCCTTGAGCAGGGCGTCGCTCTCGGGCCAGAGGCCGGCCTCGCTCAACAGGTAGGCAGCGGTGCTGATCACCGCCTGGCGCTCGTAGGCGTCGGTGATCTCGCGGTCGGCCTGGGCCGCAGCGTCACGGGCCTGCTTCAGCAAGGGCGCGGGGATCTTCGGCACCAGCCGGTCCTTGGGCTGGTCCACCCGCGCCAGGTCGACCCGCGCGATCAGCGCACCCATGCGGTCGGCGCGCGAGAGCGTCGCGTCGGCCTGCAGGCGCACCAGGGCGGCGTCGAAAGCGCTCGCCATCGCCTGCCGGTCGGCACCCGGCGCCGGCGCCAGGGCCCGGGTGATCTCGGGCGCGAAATTGACCAGCATGTCCATCTGGGCCCGCGAGGCCGCCGGGTCGGCCAGCAGCGCCTTCACCTGGGCGCGCAGCGCGGCATCGGCCTTGACGCCCTGGCCCTCGTCGCTGGCGGCCAGCGACTTAAGCCGCAGCCGCATCGCCGCTTCGGTCTCGCCGGCGGGACAACCGGCGGCCAGCGTGGCCAGCAGGCCGGCGCGCTCGCCTTCGCTAACCAGCTGGGCCTCGTCGGTGTCCCAGGAGTAGAAAGCCAGCATGCGCCAGTCGTTGGCGCCCAGCGGCTTGCCGGCGGTGGCGTCGGCCAGCACCGCCTTCACCGGGCGGCCACCGGCCAGGCCCATCTGCAGCACGTTCATCACCGCCGGGGCGTCGGCCTCGCCTGGCAGGCGGGTGATCTCGGCGCCGGCGTTGTTGAACAGGATCATCGTCGGGTAGCCGCGCACCTTGAAGCGCGCGCCCAGCTTCTGCGCGCCAGGCAGGTCGCCATCGATGTGCACCGCGACCACGCTCTTGCTGCGCTCAATGAAGTCCTGCCGGTTGAACAGCGTGGCCTTGAGCTGGTTGCACGGCGGGCACCACTTGGCGCCCCAGTAGACCAGCACCGGCTTGTTCTCGGCCTTGCCCTGGGCGAAGGCGCGCTCGATGTCGGGGTCGCCCGCCGCTTCGAGCCAGGCCACCTGGGCGCCCCCTTGGGCGGCCCCCGGGGAAGCGGCCGCGTGGACGACGGCCCCATGCAGGGCCAGCGCCAAGGGCGCCAGGCAGGCCAGTCGTGACAGGACGGTCTGGATCGATGCGGGTCGGGACACGGGGATCTCCTGTGGTCGGCGCGGACATGAACGCCCAGGCGCCGCCGGCGGGTGGCCAGCAGGCTGCGGGACAGGCGGATTGTGCGACACGGTCGACGCCCCGGCGACCGCCGGGGTGGCTTGCCGCCGTCGGCTCGCGGGTATCTACTGGCCCCCAACGACAAACCAAAGGCGAGGACACCATGACCAAACCCCTGCCGCCGGCGGGCACGGCGCGCCGCCTCCTCGGTGCCGGCGCCATGGGCGCCGCCGGTGCGGCCCTGGGCCTGGCCGCGCTGCCGGCCCAAGCCGCCAGCCGCCGCACCCGCGCCCGCTTCCGCCTGGGGCAGGACTTTGCCGTGCCGCCGGACACCTTCGGCATCGTGCCCTGGCGCACCACGGTGTTCCAGACCGGTGCCGACGTCTCGCTGCAGCCCGACGGCAAGCTGCTCGTGAACACCGCCGGCCTG
>JBGAGZ010000037.1:0-45924 GCA_044226465.1 Burkholderiaceae bacterium
TGGATTCGACCTCGGCTGCGTCGCGCACCGAGATGGCGTCCGCACTCCACAGCCCGCTGGCGTTCCAGCCCAGGCGCAAACGGCTCAGCAAGTGTTGCGCCAGCACCGTCGCGTTCTTCAAGGCCGGCGACTCGACCGCCGGGGCCAGCACGGCGGCGGCCGACTCGGCCTCTTGCAGCGCCTGGTCGAGCCGGGTCAGCCGCGCCTGCACGGCGGCGGTGGGCATGCTGGCGGCGCGGGCCGGCTCGGCCCGCGCGGCGGCTTCGATCGCGCCCACCCAGGCCAGGTCGAACTCGCCCGGCACGGCACGCAGCGCGACGCTGGCGCGGGCCAGCAGCGGCTTGGCGTGGCGCATCGAGCCCAGGGTGGCCTCGGTGACCGCCAGCAAGCGGCCGAGCGGCGACACCGCGTCGCTGACCAGGCCGTGCGGGTAGCCCGAGCCGTCCAGCCGCTCGTGGTGCTCGGCCACGGCGCGCGACAGCGAGCTGGGGTAGTTGGTGAGCTGGGCCAGCAGCAGGTGGCCGATGTGCGGGTGCACCACCAGTTGCTGGTAGCTGACGAAGTCCAGCATGCGGTCGGCATCCGCCTCGCCGAAGCGGGGGTCGATGTAGAGCTCGCCCAGATCGTGCAGCAGGCCGGCCAGCATGGCCATGCGCAGCTCGGCCGTGCTGCCGCCCTGGGCGGACATCAAGCCGCCGCACAAGGCCATGGCCTGCACCGCATGCTCGAACGAGCCCGGCCGCGAGGCCTGGCCGGCGGTCAGCAGCAGCTGCGGCACCGAGTGCAGCGGCAGGTGGGCCGCCTCTTTCACCAGGCGGGCCGCGTGCGGGCGCAGCAAGGTGGTCAGCGGGGTGTTCAGGGCCAGCAGGGCCTCGAGCGCCTGCACCAGGGTGACCGCGGTGACGCCGTCCTCGGCCAGCAAACAGGTTTCCAGCGGGTTGCGCAGCTGGCGGTCCAGCAGCTTGCGCTGCAGCGCGCTGGACACTGGCTGGTCGCGCGCCCACAGCTTGATGCCCGAGATGTCGAAGATGTCGCGCGAGGCGATGATGCTCTTGGTCTGGCTCGCTTCCAGGATCGTGGCCAGCGCATGCTGGTTGGCCACCGAAAAGGACGCGCTGCGAGGAACGGCTGCGTTGTTCAAGAGGGTCTCCCGGGGAAATGCCGCGGCGGACGCGCGGTTGTCCGTCATGCCATCGGCCGGCCCGGGCCGGGGGTGAAGGCGCCGGCTGGCCCAAGCGCCATGCGGGCGTGCACTATTACCGGCCCCTGCACGGCGGCCGCGGCCGTGGTGCAATCGCCCGCCATGACGACACCCCCGACGATCCTGGGCACCGCCCGGCTGCGGCTGGAGCCCTTCGACGACCGCCACCTGGAAGGCCTGAACGCGCTGAACAGCGACCCGTTGGTGATGCGCTACATCACCGGCCGGGCCGAGACCCGCGAAGAGACCCAGGCCAGCATCACGCGGGTGCGGGCCCGCTGGGCCGAGTGGGGCTATTCCTGGTGGGCCTTCATCGAGCACGACAGCGGCCAGATCGTCGGCGCCGGCTGCATCCAGCACCTGGGGCGCGAGCGGGCCAACCCGCTGGAGATCGGCTGGCGGCTGCGGCAGGACAGGTGGGGTCGCGGCCTGGCGTCCGAGGCCGCGCAGGCGATGGCCGGCTTCGCCTTCGACACCGTGCAGGCGCCCTTGCTGGTGGCCGTGTGCCACACCGAGAACCAGGCCTCGGCCAAGGTGATGCAACGCCTGGGCATGCACTACCGCGGCGTCGAGCGCTGGTACGACATGGACACGGCCGTCTACGAAATGACCCGCGACGAGTGGCTGGCCCGGCCCACCGGCGCCGGCTGAGCCACCGTTCGCGCCACGCTGACGCCATTCGTCGCAGCCCGCTCGCGCCCACCGGGCGGCGGCCCCAGCATCTCGCCATCGACACACTTCATCGAGCGAGGAACCCGAGATGCTGATCCAGATCCTGACCCATACCCCGAAGTGGGTGTTCGCCCTGTTCGCCGGCTTGCTGGTGCTGGGCGTGTCGCAACTGGCCGGCCGCCACATCGGCTGGCGCCGGGTGGCGCTGCTGCCGCTGACCATGCTGGGCCTGTCCCTGGCCGGCGTGGTC
This sequence comes from Burkholderiaceae bacterium, assembly GCA_044226465.1. Taxonomy (GTDB): domain Bacteria; phylum Pseudomonadota; class Gammaproteobacteria; order Burkholderiales; family Burkholderiaceae_C; genus Ideonella. Next base: position 2,124 of record JBGAGZ010000037.1, read on the forward strand.
TCGGCCTTCGCCAGCCAGCACCCTTGGGCGCTCGCCGGCTGGGCCGCTGCCGTGGCCGCGACCGCAGCGCTGGTGATGGGCCGGCCGCTGCCGGAAGGCACGCGCTACGACCCGGCGTCGCGCCGTTTTGCCGTCCCCGGCAGCGTGGTGCCGCTCGTCCTGATGATGGGCATCTTCGTCACCAAGTACACGGTCGGCGTGGCGCTGGCCATGCAACCGGGCCTGGCCGAGCAGGCCGGCCTGGCCGGTGGCCTGTCGGTCTTCTACGGCACGCTCAGCGGCATCTTCCTGGGCCGTGCGCTGCGCCTGTGGCGCCTGGCGCTGCCCACCCTGGCACAGGCACCGGCCCTGGCCTGACGCTCGGCACCTGCATCGGCGCCGGCACCGAGGCTCAGTGGCCCAGGTGCCGGCGCAGCCGCTCCACCCCGGCGTCCAGCCGGGCCGGGCTGCAGGCGTAGCACCAGCGCACGAAGCCTTCGCCCTCGGGCCCGAAGGCGCTGCCCGGCGCCAGGCCCAGGTGGGCCTCGCGCACCAGGGCCTTGCACAGCGCCAGGCTGTGTTCGGCCCCAGGCAGCGAGAAGAACACGTACATGGCCCCCGGCGGCGCCTGGACCCGCACGCCGGGCAGGGCCGACAAGGCCTGCACCAGGTGGTCGCGCGATTCGCGCAGGTCGGCCACCAGGCCGGGCGTGAAGGCCTCGCCCTCGCGCAGCGCCGCGATGCCCGCGCGTTGCACGAACACCGGCGCGCACGAGGTGTTGTATTCGATCAGCTTGCCCAGGTCGTCCATCAAGGACGCCGGCGCCACGATCCAGCCCAGGCGCCAGCCGGTCATCAGCCAGGCCTTGGAAAACGAGTTGACGACGATGACCCGCTCGTCGCGCGCGGCCAGGTCTAGGAACGAGGGCGCGATGGCCCGAGCCTGGTCGCCCGTGTCCGGGTAGTACAGCCGCTCATAGACCTCGTCGGCCACGACCCAGATGCCCAGGCGGCGGCAATGGTCCAGCACGGCCTGCTGCTCGGCGCGGCCCATGACCCAGCCGGTCGGGTTGTTGGGCGAGTTGACCAGCAGCATGCGGGTGCCGGGCGTCAGCGCGGCCAGCAGCTGGTCCAGGTCCAGCGCCCAGCCCTGGTCGCCGTAGCGCAGGGCGACGGTCTCGACCGTGGCGCCGAGGATCTTGGGCATCTCCACCAGGTTGGGCCACAGTGGCGTGACCGCCACCACGCGGTCACCCGGGCCGGCCACCAGCTGCGTGGCCAGCATCAGTGCGTTGACGCCAGCGCTGGTGACGGCCACGTGGTCCGCCGTCGTGGGGCCGCCGTGCAACCGGGTCACGTAGCGCGCCAGCTCGTCGCGCAGCGGCGCGATGCCGAGGTTGTGCGAATAGAAGGTGTCGCCCTCGGCCAGCGCGGTGGCCGCGGCCTGGCGGATGAACTCGGGCGTGACCCGGTCGGACTCGCCGAACCAGAAAGGCAGCACGTCCGGCACGCCGAAGCCGGCGTTGGCCACCTCGCGGATCTGCGACGGGCGCAGCGCCTGAACCGCGGCGCGGGCGGCGACGGGCGGCAGCGCGCTCAAGCGGTGAGCTCGCGCGAGGCGATGGTGTAGCGGAAGCTGTCGGGCGACAACTCGTCGAAGCGGCCGCTGGCGTTCTCGCCGTTGGGGTACATGAGGAAGGGCAGCGTGCCCTTGGCCGCACTGCCGGGCAGGCGCACGTCGTGCCCGGTGTTGAAGCCGACCCAGTTGCCCTCCCAACGGCCGAAGAGGCCGGCCATCACCGGCGCCGCCACCGGGTGGGCCGGGTCCTTGATCCACTCGGGCGTTTCCTGGCGCATCACCTTCAGCACGTCGGCCGGGTCCATGGCCACCCAGCCATGGTCCTTGAGGAAGACCTCGGCACGGCAGTGCTGCGCGCCCTTGAGGCTGGCGGGGTTGGCGCCCAGCTCCTTGTAGCCGAAGGCCGAGGGCGCGACGCGCAGGCCGTAGATGTCGCGCGCCGGCACGCCGCAGGCGCGGCACAGGCCGACGAAGACCGCGTTCAGGTCGGCGCACTTGCCGCCCAGGTTGCCGGTCTCGAGCATGGCCTTGATGTCGCCGGTGCCGCAGCCGCGGGTCTTGGGCTCGCGGTGGGCGTTGGCCACGACCCACTGGTAGATCGCGCGCACCTTGTCCAGGTCGGTGGCGCGGCCGTGCGTGGCCTGCTGCGCGGTCTGGCGCACGACGCCGTCCAGCGGCAGCAGCTCGGTGGGCGCCAGCGCGGCGCGCAGCACGGCCGGGTCTTCGCTGGCCCGCAGGCGCTGGTTCCAGTCCACGGCGCGGTTGCGCGTCTGCAGCCGGCTGGTCAGCGTGATCGTCGGCGTCGCCACGTCGGCCGCGAACTCGGCATAGAGCATGCGCACGCCTTGGGCCGGGTCGGCCACCAGGCGGGCCTGGGTGGCGTTGCCGGTCCAGCTGTGGTCCAGCGGCTTCTGGTAGTCGCTGTCCACACTGGGCACCGGCAGCCACAGGCGCGTCACGCCCTGCACGTCCGCCACGCTCACCGTGGTGCTGAGCTCGAAGGTTCGCCAGGGGCCGACCTGCGGCTCGAAGCGGCGCGGGCCAGCAGCGGCGGGCGCTTGCGCCGCGGCGGACAAGGGCCAGGCCGGGGCGGCCAGCGCCAGCGCGGAGGCCAGCGCGGAGCGGCGCGTCAGGAGGTGGCGCGTCGAGTGGCGCGTCGAATCGGGCGATGCAGGGGTGTCGGGGGTCATGCGCGGGTTCTCGGGTTCAAAGGCGGCGGCGTCAGAGCACCGCAGCCATCCATTCTCGGGCCAGCGGCCCGGTCCAATCCAGCTCGCCGACGACCGTGAAGGCCGGGCGGCCATCGCGCCCGATCACCACCGTCGTCGGAAAGGCTCGCGCCTGCCAGGCCTTGGCGGCGGCGCCGTCGGCGTCGCGGAGGATGGTCAGCGTGATCGGCCACTGCGCCAGGTAGTGGCGGATGGCCGCGTCGGTCTCGCGGTAGTTCACCGCCAGCACCTTCAGCTTGTCCTTCTCGTGACGCTGCTCCAGCAGTTCCAGCGTCGGCATCTCGCTGCGGCAGGGCTCGCACCAGCTGGCCCAGAAATTGACCACCACGACCTGGCCGCGGGCATCGGCCAGCCGCACCGGCGGGCCGTCCCACGCAGGCAGCGCCAGCACGGGCACAGGCCGGCCGACCGGCCAGGGCTTGCGCTGCGCGCCCGCTGGGTCGGCGGCGCGCAACGGTGCACCGGCGGCGCCCCAGGCAAGCGAGGCCAGCAGCGAGCGGCGGGTGGTGGATGCTGTCATGGGTTCGACGAAGTGGCGAGCGAGCTTAGCAGCCGCGGGGCCGTGTGGTGCCGGCGAAACAACCTCCAGGTCGATGCGTCTCTCGTGCTTGACGCTCAAGTGAAGAGTCTTTACAGTTCGAACTTCGTTGCAGCCACACCGGCCGCAACCCACCAGATCAAACCCCAGATTCCAAGAGCTTTCATCGTGACATCCCTCGGCCGCATCACCCACCACGCGATGACCCTGTCGGGCCAGTGTGCGTTCGTGCGTGTCGGCTTCGGCAAGTCGGTCGTCGCGATGAAGCAGCGGCAAGCCAACCCAAGTCTGCGAGCCATTGATGGGTCGTTGGGTGATGAGGATTGGTTGCCACCGGGCGAGGGAGGCGCATAGGCGCACACCTTCAAATCTCGAATTCATGTCGAGGCCCGGAATCCACGAGGATCCGGGCCTTTTTGTTTTCTCGCACGTCCTTCGGGGCTTGCACAACCGGCGGCCAATGGCCGCCCTGGCACGCAACGGTGTGCCGGACTGCTCTTTAACAAGTTGCCGCGAGGACCGCTGCTCATTTCCGAAAGCGGCGCGTCCTTGCAAGTTCAAGCGGATGTAGCTCAGTGGTAGAGCGCGACCATGCCACGGTCGAGGCCCCGGGTTCGATCCCCGGTTTCCGCTCCAACAAGTCTCATGGCGGGTGTGTTTCGGCACCACGGTCATGCATGTGCCCCACGAAGTGCAGGGGCGACTGGGATGTGCGCCGCGGGGACGCCCGCGTCGTGCAGCGAGTCGGCGCTTTGGCGGTTCACCCCGCCCTCGCGCTGGAACACAACCGCGATGAGATTGAACAGAAGTCCCCGTCGAGCTCACGCTTCGGGGGTGGAAATCGGCCGCAACGATTGGGCGGCGCCGGAACCCGTCACCGGAAACATTCTTGGGGGTGTAGCTCAACTGGAAGAGCAACTGCCTTGCACGCAGCCGGCTGCAGGTTCAACCCCTGTCACTTCCACCAAGAACTATCCATTCATCTGCCTCGTTAACTCAGTGGCCAGAGTGCCGACCTGTCTAGTCGGAAGCCGCGGGTTCAACTCCCGCACGAGGCGCCACACAAGTCTCCTTAGCTCAGCGGATTCAGAGCACTGGTCTACGAAACCAGGGGGCGCACGTTCGAGTCGTGCAGGAGGCGCCAAGTTCATCAACCCCACAGCACAACACCAAGGAGGTCAACATGCTGTCGCTGAAAGACATGGTCAAGGACGACAAGCAGGTCACCTTCCTGCGCTTCAAGGAAGGTGCGCTGTGGTACCGCACCGAAGACGGATTCGACTTCCCGGTGCCGGTCTCGGACGTTGGCACCGCCACGATGCTGGCGAAGGACAAGGCGCTGCTGTTCATGCGCCACATCCGTCGTCAGATCGATCTTCTGAACCGAGCCCGGATCGAGAGCCGGATGCTGGCGTAGGTCGCGTCAGCGAGCATCCAGCTTCCGAGTCCAAATCCATTTCCCGATAGCTCAGTTGGTAGTAGCGCCTGGCTGTTAACCAGGAGGTCCGCGGTTCGAAGCCGTGTCGGGGAGCCGCAAACACACCTCGCGTAGCTCAGTGGTAGAGCACCGTCTTGATAAGGCGGGGGTCGGTGGTTGCGCGGGCAAGCCCGCGGCCTTCGGCCCGTGACTGCGTCACGTCCAACGCCTGAGGGCGTTGACCATACCCACCCGCGGGGACCAATCAACCAGTCTCGGTGTAGCGCAGTTGGCAGCGCGCATGTTTCGGGAGCATGAGGTCGCAGGTTCGAAACCTGCCGCCGAGACCAATCCCATCACCGCAAGGTGCGCTCAGGTGTGGCCGTAGCTCAATGGCAGAGCCGTGGGTCGTGATCCCGCTGGTGTCGGTTCGACTCCGACCGGTCACCCCTGAGCGCATCGATTCAATCAACACCCCCTCGTGGCGGAAATGGCAGACGCAACGGTCTCAGAAGCCGTGGCCGAGAGGCATGCTCGTTCAAGTCGAGCCGAGGGGACCATTTCAAGCAAGGAGAACCATCGTGAAGAAGCACCAGCAAGAGCAGCAAGAGCAGCAAGCCTGCTTTCGAGGTCACCAGTAAGCGACGCAAAGGCTTCCCGTCGGAAACCGGCGTGAAGCGTGGCATGCGCACGGTCCGCGGCGACAAAGAGCTTCTGGAGAAGCTCGGCCGCAACGACCCGTGCCCGTGCGGATCCGCGCTCAGCTTTCAAGCGCTGCTGCCTGCGCAGCGGCTGCTTTTGACGGGTCACTGCGCGATGACTACTACCGCAAGTGACTTTCTCAGCTGACTGTCAACGTCTCGTTCGTCTAACGGTCAGGACACGACGCTTTCAATGTCGAAACACGGGTTCGATCCCCGTACGAGATACCAACCACGCGGGTGTAGCTCAATGGCAGAGCCGCCGGCTTTTAACCGGCAGGCCAGGGTTCGATCCCCTGCGCCCGCACCAATATCACCAGACGGGGTGTAGTCGAGTGGCTTCAGACAACCGGCTTTGACCCGGTGCACGCAGGTTCGAATCCTGTCGCCCCTGCCATCAACCAGCCCCCTGGCTCAGAGGCAGAGCAGCGCCCTTACAAGGCGATGGGCAGGATTTCGAAATTCCCGGGGGCTACCAAATCTCTCGCGCCCGTAGCTCTCAAGGAACGAAGGGCCGCTCCCGAGTCCTTGATCCCCTCGGGGGCGGACTCGGCTTGCCGAGGCCTGGGGCGAACAAGTACCGAAGAGTGCGGCTCTCCGAAGGCCGAGGCCGGTGATTCGAACTCACCCGGGCGCACCACCATTCGGACAACAACAAGGAGAACAGCCATGGAGCTGATGAAGAACGTCCAGGGATGGACCGAGGGCGTCGAGGTCGACCACCAGGCGCTGTCCCAAATCCGAAACATCGCCGGCTTGCCGATCGTCGCGGGCCACGTGGCCATCATGCCGGACGTGCACCTGGGCAAGGGCGCGACCGTGGGCTCGGTGATCCCGACCCGCGGCGCGATCATCCCGGCCGCCGTTGGTGTCGACATCGGCTGCGGCATGTGCGCGGTGCGCACCGACATGACCGCCAACGACCTGCCGGCCAGCCTGGCCGCGGTGCGTTCGGCGATCGAAGCCTTGGTGCCGGCGGGGTTTGCGGCCCACGACAGGGAGGTGAACCCGACCCACGAAGCGGCGCACGGCAAGGTGCTGAAGCAGCGCATGGATGCGCTCTTCATGCGCTTCGAGAAGCTCTCGATTCTGCAAGTGCTCGGCTCGCTCGACGCACGCCGCATCTGGAAGCAGATCGGCACGCTGGGCGGCGGCAACCACTTCATCGAGCTGTGCCTGGACGAGGCCGGCGCGGTGTGGGTGATGCTGCACTCGGGCTCGCGCAACATCGGCAAGACGATCGGCGAAGCGGCTGTGGGCATGGCACGCGAGGCCTGCGTGAAAGCAGGTGTCGAGTTGCCTGACCGCGACCTGGCCTGGTTGAACGAAGGCTCGCCCGAGTTCCACCAGTACGTCGAGGCCTTGCAGTGGGCGCAGGACTACGCGGCGCTGAACCGCGACCTGATGCTGTTCCGCGTGATGCGCGCCTTGCGTGAAACGCTGGGCCGCGAAATCGGCTCGACCAAGGAAGCGATCAACTGCCACCACAACTACGCGACCGTCGAAGAACACTTCGGCGCGAAGGTGTGGATCACCCGCAAGGGGGCGGTGAGTGCGCGTGAGGGCCAGCTCGGGATCATCCCCGGCTCGATGGGCGCCAAGAGCTACATCGTGCGCGGCAAGGGCAACCCGTTGGCGTACTGCTCTTGCTCGCACGGCGCGGGCCGCCGCCACTCGCGCGGTGCGGCCAAGCGCCTGTTCGACCTGGACGCGCTGGCGGCGCAAACCGCCGGCGTCGAGTGCCGCAAGGACGAAGGCGTGCTGGACGAGATCCCCGGTGCCTACAAGGACATCGACGCGGTGATGGCCGCGCAAGCGGACCTGGTGAGCGTGGAACACACGCTCAAGCAGGTCATGTGCGTGAAAGGCTGAAGGGGCCGCTGGTGCGCTCCGTCAGCCTCTACAAGGACTGAAGGAGAGGAGAACACCGATGCACCAGCACACTCTGCAGCACGTGCTGCAACTGGACATTCAAGGCACGCCGCAGCGCTGGATCACGCTCGAGCACGCGGCGTTGCACTACGCAACCGACACGGTGGCGTGGACCGATGGCGACAGGCCTCTGAGCACGCTGCGCGGCGGCACCAACGCGGCCACCGGCCGCCAATCGCTGATCGAAGTGCACCCGATCATCGCGCTGCGTGGTGCGCCGCGCATCAACCTGTTCGATGTGACGCCGTCGTTCGCGAAGCTGAAGCTGTTTCGCCGCGACCGGTTCACCTGCGCGTACTGCGGCCAACGGTTTCATGAGCGAGATCTGCAATGCGAACACATCGTGCCCGAATCGCGCGGTGGCGGCTGGACCTGGATGAACCTGGTCACTGCGTGCGGCGCGTGCAATGGTCGCAAGGCCAACCGCACGCCGGACGAGGCCGGCATGCCGCTGATGTACCTGCCGTATGTGCCGAGCCGCTTCGAGGACTTTTTGCTCGAAGGCAGGCACATCCGCGCCGACGTGCATGACTGGCTGGCCTCGCGCCTGCCGAAGGGATCGCGGCTGAGCTAGACACGCTCGGCCGCTCACGGAGTGCCGTGAAAGGCAACGCTCACAGGCTGGGGGTACGACCCCGCCGGTGTGCAGCGGCCGGTGTCCGTCCTGACCGACGGGCCCGTCGCCGCCGCCCATGCCGCGTTGCCGGGAAGCGCACGCCGGGTGATGAGATCGGCTCCTCGCCGGGTTCGAGCCCCGGGATCACCACCACTGGATAGCTCAGTTGGTAGAGCAACGCATTGGTAATGCGTCTGTCGCAGGTTCGACTCCTGTTCCACAAGCTGGCCTGAAAACCAGTGTCCAAACCGGTCGCAAGACCACCGCCGAACGTGGCCTGCGCGAGATCGCCGAAAGGCGTGACCCGCGCCGGCCATCAGCACCGCCGCTCGTGCGGCAGGCCAGCGGGGCATCGCGCCCATGGTTCGACACCTTGGCTGGCTGGGAGGCGGCCGAGGTGAAAGGCCGTGGCGCCCGAGCCCAGGCACCTGTCGTCCGCGACGGCGCTGTAACGGCACCTTTTCCATTCAACCACCACACGACAAAGGAGGGCACCATGATGTCCACGCGTGTCACCGTGAAGAAGAACGAGCGCGGCCTGCTGCTGCGCAATGGCGATTTCGAGCGCGTGCTGCACCCTGGCGAGCACCGCATCTCCAGCTGGCGCGACCAGCTGCGCGTCGAGCTGTTCGCACTCGAGCAACCGGCTTTCAGCCACGCCCTGGCCGACTACCTGATGGCCAAGGAGCCCGAGGTGGTCGAGGCCGAGTTCCTGCGCGTCGGGCTGGGCGAGCACCAGGTCGGCCTGCGCACCGACAACGGCGTGCTGGTCGAGCTGCTGGCGCCGGGCACCCGGCGCCTGTTCTGGAAGAACGGCCTGGTCGACGTGCAGGTCGAGGTGGTCAACATCTCGGCCTCGGCCGAGCTGCCGGCCGGGCTGGCCGCCCGCCTGGTGCAGACGCAGCTGCGCCCGCGCCCGGTGGCGGGCCTGGCCGGCGTGCTGCAGGTGCAGGTGCCCGAGCACGGCGCCGCCATGCTGTGGGTCGACGGCCAGATCGCGCGCCTGCTGGCGCCGGGCTCGTACGCGTTCTGGAAGTACAACCGCAACGTGTCGGTCGAGCTGGTCGACCTGCGGCTGCAGGCGCTGGAGGTGACGGGCCAGGAGATCCTGACCCGCGACAAGGTGGCGCTGCGGTTGAACCTGGCAGCCACCTGGCGCTTCACCGACGTGCTGAAGGCCCACACCCGGCTGCAGAAGCCGGCGGACCACCTGTACCGCGAGCTGCAGTTCGGCCTGCGCGCCGCGGTGGGCACCCGCTCGCTCGACGCGCTGCTGGAGAACAAGGGCGTGATCGACGAGGTGGTGGCCGCCCACGTGGCAGCCAAGCTGGCCGACCACGGCATGGTGCTCGACGGCGTCGGCGTGAAGGACATCGTGCTGCCGGGCGAGATGAAGACCATCCTGGCCCAGGTGGTCGAGGCCGAGAAGTCGGCCGAGGCCAACGTGATCCGCCGCCGCGAGGAAACCGCGGCGACGCGCTCGCTGCTCAACACCGCGAAGGTGATGGAGGGCAACCCCGTCGCCCTGCGCATGAAGGAGCTGGAGACGCTGGAACGCGTGGCCGAGCGCATCGACAAGATCTCGGTCTTCGGCGGCCTGGACCAGGTGCTCGACGGCCTGGTCAAGCTGCGCTGAACGGTGCGGCTGCAACCTTTTCAGGGCGCCTTCGGGCGCCTTTTTTCTTGGTCTTTCAGACAATCAATTCGAAGGAGGAATCCATGGACACCTTGAAGCTCGACGACGCGGCCCACCCGATCGACCCGATGATCCGCGCCGAGATCCTGCGCAAGCTCGCTGCCGTCGAGGCCGAGCACGACGTGCGGGTGCTCTACGCCTGCGAGTCCGGCAGCCGCGGCTGGGGCTTTGCCTCGCCCGACTCGGACTACGACGTGCGCTTCATCTTCGTGCGGCCGGTGCGCGAGTACCTGCGCATCACGCCTGTGCGCGACGTGATCGAGGAAGTGCCCGGCCCGGTTTTCGATGTCAACGGCTGGGACTTGCGCAAGGCGCTGCAGCTGCTGGCCAAGGGCAACGCGACGCTGATCGAGTGGCTCAGCTCACCGGTGGTTTACCGACAGGACGATGGCTTCGTGCAGCGCCTTCGTGAAGCCGCGGCAGCGGTGTACCAACCCATTCGTTCTTTCCACCACTACGCAGCAATGGGCCGCGGCAATTTCCGCGAGTATCTGCAGGGCGAGCAAGTGCGGGCCAAGAAGTACCTCTATGTGCTGAGGCCGCTGCTGGCTGCAAAGTGGGTGCTCGAGCGCGACGATGCGCCGCCGATGCCGTTCGAGCAACTCGTGTCGGTGCTTGTCGACGACCCGGGCGTGCGCCGCGACATTGACGAGTTGCTGGCGCTCAAACGCCGAAGCGGCGAGCAGGAATGGTTGCCCGCGCGGCCCTTGCTGAACGCCTACCTCGACAAGCTGCTGGCTGAACTGGCACAGGCATCGCCACCCATCGGCACGCCGGAGTTGACCGTGCTCGACGAGTTGCTCGCACAGACGCTGTTAGGTTGACTGGAACCGGCCGACCGAAAAGAGGGAGCCGGGCTCAGCCCGGCCCCCGAATGCGCCCGTGAAGGCAACTGCGAAGGCGAATGATACTGTAATTAATTACAGTACTTGGCCTCACTCCACCGTCACGCTCTTGGCCAGGTTGCGGGGCTTGTCGACGTCGGTGCCGCGGGCGCAGGCCGTGTGGTAGGCCAGCAGTTGCAGCGGCAGCACGTGCAGGATGGGCGACAGCGCACCGTAGTGCTCGGGCATGCGGATAACGTGCAGACCCTCGCTGGGCTCGATGCGGGTGTCGGCGTCGGCGAAGACGAAAAGCTCGCCGCGCCGTGCGCGCACCTCCTGCAGGTTGCTCTTGAGCTTTTCGAGCAGGGTGTCGTTCGGCGCCACGGTGACCACCGGCATCTCGGCCGTCACCAGCGCGAGCGGCCCGTGCTTCAACTCGCCGGCGGGGTAGGCCTCGGCGTGGATGTAGCTGATCTCCTTGAGCTTCAGCGCGCCTTCGAGTGCGATCGGGTAGTGCAGGCCACGGCCGAGGAAGAGCGCGTTTTCCTTGCGCGCGAAGGCTTCGGCCCAGCTCACGACCTGCGGCTCCAGTGCCAGCACGGCCTGCAGGGCGACGGGCAGGTGGCGCATGGCCTTGAGGTGCGCGGCCTCTTCCTCGTCGCTCAGGTGGCCGCGTACCTGCGCGAGCGCGAGCGTCAGCAGGAACAGTGCGGCCAGCTGCGTGGTGAAGGCCTTGGTGCTGGCCACGCCCACCTCGACGCCGGCGCGCGTGATGTAGGCCAGCGTGCACTCGCGCACCATCGCACTGGTGCCCACGTTGCAGATCGTCAGCGTGTGCGCCATGCCCAGCGAGCGGGCGTGCTTCAGCGCGGCCAGCGTATCCGCCGTCTCGCCACTCTGGCTGATGGTGACGACCAGCGTGCGCGGGTCGGGCACGCTGTCGCGGTAGCGGTACTCGCTGGCGATCTCGACGTCGGTCTTGATCTTCGCGATCGCCTCCAGCCAGTACTTGGCGGTCGAGCCGGCGTAGTAGCTGGTGCCACAGGCCAGGATCAGCACCCGGTCGACCTCTTTGAAGACCCGGTAGGCACCGTCGCCGAACAGCTCGGGCGTGATGCCTTCGACGCCTTCCAGCGTGTCGGCGATCGCGCGCGGCTGCTCGAAGATCTCTTTCTGCATGTAGTGGCGGTAGGGGCCCAGCTCGGCGGCACCGCTGGCGACCTGCACCGTCTTCACCTCGCGCTGCACGGGCCGGAACTGGCCGCCTGCGTCGCGCGCCTCGCGCGCAGCGACCCAGTGCTTGCCCAACTGCAGATCGACCACGTCGCCCTCCTCTAGGTAGGCGATGCGGTCGGTCACGCCGGCCAGGGCCATCGCGTCGGACGCGAGGTAGCGCGCACCGCTGGCTTCGTCCACGCCCAGTACCAGCGGCGAGCCCTCGCGCGCGCCGACCACGCGGTGCGGCTCGTCGCAGCAGAACACGGCGATCGCGTAGGCGCCCTTCAGGCGCTGCACGGTGCGCTGCACCGCGTCGAAGAGGTCACCGTCGTAGAGGTGGTCGACCAGGTGGGCGATGACCTCGGTGTCGGTCTGGCTCTCGAAGGCGTAGCCCTTGGCCTTGAGCTCGTCGCGCAGCTCGTCGTGGTTCTCGATGATGCCGTTGTGGACCAGCGCGATGCGGTCGCGCGAGAAGTGCGGGTGCGCGTTGTGCACGGCCGGCGCGCCGTGCGTGGCCCAGCGCGTGTGGGCGATGCCGGTGCCGCTGGCGACAGCGTCCTGCTGCACCTGGGCGAGCAGGTCGGCCACGCGGGCGGTGCTGCGGCTGCGGCGCAAGCCGCCGCCCTGGTGCACCGCGACGCCGCACGAGTCGTAGCCGCGGTATTCCAGCCGCTGCAGGCCCTGCACGAGGACCGGGACGATGTTGCTGGCGCTGACCGCGCCGACGATGCCGCACATGGTGGTTGCTCTCTTCGAGGGAATGCGGGCATCGTAGGTCGCAAGATTGGAACGATGCTGCCAATTTCAGATATTGATTGAAATATTCATTCATCACCAGGTGTAAATGAATTAATCTCTCTTAATGGAAGATATTTCGAATGAATCCATCGCACTGGACGAGACGGACTGGCGCTTGCTGGACCTGCTGCAGGCCGACTCCAACCTGACCAACCACGCCCTGGCGGCGGCCGCCCACGTGTCGCCGGCCACCGCGCTGCGCCGGGTCAAGCGGCTGCGCGACCTGGGCGTGATCGAGCGCTTCACCACCCTGCTCGCGCCACGCTTCGCCGGACGGGGCCTCAGCGCCATCTGCGAGATCACGCTGGACCGGCAGGGCGACGAGCACCAGGCGGCGTTCGAGGCCCGCGCTGTGGCCGACCCTGCGGTGCAGCAGTGCTGGCGCGTCTCACCGGGGCCGGACTTCGTACTGATCGCCTGGGCGCCGGACATGCCGGCCTTCCACGCGGTCACGCAGCGTCTGTTCACCCAGGACGCCAACGTGCGCAACGTGAAGACCTATTTCGCGCTGAAGCGGGCCAAGTTCGACCCGCGCGTGGCCGCGCCTTGACGGCCTGGCTCAAGCCCGCGCCAGGCGCAGCACGAAGCTGACGCCCCCGCCCCGGTCGGCGGGCTCGTTGCGCGCGGCGATCGTGCCGCCCATCTTGGCCATGTAGGTGCGGGCCACGAACAGGCCCTGGCCACGATGCCCAGGGTCGGCGCCGGGGTCGCCGGCGGCGTCGGACACGCCGTATTCGAAGACGCGGTCGATCAGCGCGTCGGGGATCGCCACGCCCTGGTTGTGGATGCGCACCTCCACCGCGCCGGCGTCGCCTTCGGCCAGGCGGATCTCGATCGGCGTGCCGGCCGGCCGGTAACGGTCGGCGTTGCGCAGCACATGGGTCACCACGTCTTCCAGCGCGTAGGCGTCGCCGCGCACCAGGCAGGGCGCGCCGGCGCCGGCGTAGCGCACGTCGGGAATGCCGGCGTGCGGCGCGTTGTCGGCCACGTGGCGCAGGAACTCGTCGACGTCCAGCGCCTGCACCGGCAGCGTCGTCGCCTCGAAGGCCTCGGTGGGCGAGGCCTGGCCGTAGAGCACGCGCACCGCCTGCTGCATGCGCCGCAGGTAGCGCTGGCTGGGGTCGTCGTCGCCTGGGTGCAGGGCCAGCAGGCTTTGCAGCGGCGACATGATCTCGTGGCCGACGGCGTGCCACTGCTCGCGCTCTTGCGCGGTGCGGATCTGCTCGCGCCGCACGTCGTCGTTGACGCGCTCCAGCAGCTCGGCCAGCGTGCCGGCCAGCAGGCCCAACTCGTCGCTGCCCAGCACGCCCACGGTGTCGAGGCGGATCTCGTCATCGGTCTCGCCTTCGCGCAGCGCCTTCACGCCCAGGCGCACCGCCGCGGCGCGCTGCGTCAGCAGCTTGATGCGGCGGACGATGCGCAGCTCGATCGCCACCCAGGCCAGCAGGATCGCGGCCAGCATCGCGACCACGATCCAGCCCACGCGTGCGGCCACACGGCCCAGCGTGCGGTTGACGCTGCGCACGTCGCCGGTCAGCGTCAGCTCGTAGCGGCCTAAAGGCGTGGCGATCGTGTCCTGCGCCACCAGCGCCTGCTCGTAGCCGTCCACCGGCAGGCGGCGGATCAGCTGGGCGGTGAAGCGGTCCCACGGCGAGGGCTCGGCCGCGCCGGGCAGTTCACCACCTTGCAGCAGCGCCAGCTCGGTGTCGCCCTGCGGCCCGGCCTTGGCCAGGCGCAGCGACTCGCCCGGCAGCAGAAGCGGCTGCAGGTCGGCCAGGCCGAAGGGCGGCGTGGCGTCGGGCTGGTTGCTGTCGAACAGCGTGGCGCCGCTGGGCGCCAGCACCTGCAGGTGCACCACGATGCGGCCCAGATCGCTGGGCGGCCAGACGATCTGGCTGCGCCGAGTCTGCAGCTCGTCGCGGAACAGCTCGATCGGCAGGCGCACCGAGTAGAAGGCGCGGCGCGCGCAGTCGTCGCCGGTCTGGCCCTCGGCGCAGCGCGCGTCCTGCCAGAGCCAGCCGCGGAAGTCGCGCACGGGCTTCAACGCCACGCTGCCGTCGGCCTCTTCGGCGAAGCCGGTCAGGCGACCGCGCTGCGCGCCACTGGCGTCGGCAGTACCCTCGTAGGGCGCCAGCCAGCGCCAGGTCTGGCCGCGCATCGTTACCTCGACGCGCACGCGGTGCGCCGTGTCCAGCTCGCGCACACCAGGTGGCTTGGGCACCAGCTCCCCGGTGGCGAAGCTGCCCACCGCGTAGATGAAGCCGCCGGCCAGCGGGTTGCTGCCGATGGCCACGCACAGCGTGGCGCCGTCGCCGTACTGCACGCCACAGCCGGCCATCTCGACCGCCTGCTGCACCTTGGCCTTGTCGTCGAAGTCGATCGCCGAGAACGGCAACACCACCGGGTGCAGTGGTGTCGCCGCACCGTCTCGCATGGCCGGGTTCAACAGCGCGAGCTGACCGGTCGGGTGGCGCAACCGCGCAACGATCTGCTCCTTTGTCTTGCCGAAGCCTTCGCGGTAGGCCTTGAGGCCCAGCTCCTTCTCCTCGCGCAGCACGAAGCCGGCCAACGCCACCGTGGCCAGCGCCAGCAGCAGAAAGACGCCGCGGAAGAAGATGCGCAAGCGCAGCGGGATGCGGATGCGCGTGGGCAGCAGCGCCTCGACGGTCTGCAGGCCCTTGGACCAGGCCATCAGGGCTCCCAGCGGAAGCCGCGCATCGGCACGTTGGCGATGCCATCGAACGCGGGGTCGATGTCGCGGAAGGCGTCGCGGATGGTGCTGACGTGCTTGCGGATGTTGTCGCGGTTGCGGCCGCTCTTGACGACCTGGAAGAGGTCTTCGTAGCTGACCACCTCGCCGCGCCGTTGGTAGAGCGCCGCGAGGATGCGCTGGGCGGTGAGCGGCAGGTTCACGCGCTGGCCGCGCCAGATCGCGGCGCCCTGGCGCAGCGGGTCGAGCAGCAGCTCGTCGCGCGGCGCGGCCGGGGCGGCGGCCGGCGCCTTGTCCTTGGTCGCGCGCAGGATGTCGAGAAAGGTCTCGACGAAGTCGGCCTCGTCGAAGGTCGTCTTCTGCAAGTAGTCCCAGGCGTCGAGCGCTTTCATGATGCTGCGGTAGATGGCCGCCGGCATGGCCGACACCACCAGCACCGGCGTGCCCGCGTGGCGCTTGTTGATCGCGTTGATGATGGCGACGCCGGCGTTGCGCTCGCGGCCCAGCTCGATGTCGAGCACCACCAGGTCGTAGCGCTCGCGCGCCAGCGCGGCCTCGGCTTCGTCGCGGCTGAACCAGGTGTCGATCTGGATGCCCGGCCGCGCGGCGGCGATCCAGCCGCACAGCTGCCGGCTGGTCGGCTGGTCGTCCTCGATCACGGCCACTCTCACCATGGTTTCGCTCCGCTGTCCATTGCTGCGGCGGATTATCCCGAGCCCCCTGCCTGCCCGGTGTGAAGGTTTCTTCCGGGCCCGGGCGCGGGCCTTCACGGGCCGGTGCGAACTGGGTGGCCGCCGCTCTCGAACCCTCTGCCACGGCTTCGAAGAATGCCTTCCATGCCGACGCGAGGGTCGCGGCGGCCACCACCGAACCCCACACCACCAGGACGAGACCATGAACACCGACGACACGACCAGCCGCTTTGAAGAACCCGAGCCTGCCCGGCCGGGCTGGAAGCTGCGCCTGACCCGCATGGCCCGCGCCACCGGCGTGGTCTTCCGCCGCCACACCACCCAGGGGGCGCGCGCGCTGCACTCGTCGCGCACCGTGCTGCTGGTCACCGGCCTGGCGCTCGCTTCGGCCTGGGTGTTGTGGAAGAACCCGCCGCTGGCCAGCATCGAGCATGGCGAGGTCGGCGTGCGCACCAACCGCCTGACCGGCGGCAGCACCGAGCTGCACGAAGGCAGCGCCCTGGTGCTGCCGGGCCTGCACACGCTGCGCAAGCTGCCCCTGCGCGACCAGGTCTGGCGCCCGCAGGGCAGCTTGCGCGCCGACGGCGAAGCGCCCTTCCAGTCGGTGGAAGGCCTGTCGCTGGGCATGGACCTGTCGGTGCGCTATGCGCTGGACCCGGCCCGCATCGGCACCACCGCGGCCAACCTGCCCAACGACATCGGTGCCGACATCGTGCAGCCGGCGATCAACGGCGTGATCTACAAGGTCATGGCGCGCTACACGGTGCGCGAGATCTTCTCCAGCAAGCGCGCCGAGCTGCAACAAGCGATCGAGACCGAACTGAAGCCGCGCCTGGCCGCCGACGGCGTGCTGCTCAAGGGCGTGACGCTCGGCAAGGTGGACCTTCCCGAGGACTACCGCCGCGGCATGGACCGCCTGCTGGCCGAGGAACTCGCGGCCGAGAAGATGCGCTACACGCTCGCGCTGAAGGAAAAGCTGGTTGAACAGACCGCGCTCGAAGCCCAGGCCGACGGCGTGCGCCGCGAGAAGCAGGCCGAGGCCGCCGCGCGCGAGCAGATCATCGCCGCCAAGGCGCAGGAAGAAGCCATGAAGCACGTGCTGCCGTTCAAGCAGAAGCAGATCGAGCAGCGCCAGCTCGAAGCCGAGGCCGACAAGCAGGCGCGCGTCAAATCGGCCGAGGCCAGCGCGCAGTCGCGCCGCATCGAGGCCCAGGGCGAGGCCGATTCGCGCCAGAAGCTGGCCGACGCCGAGGCCTACCGCCTGCAGAAGGTGGGCCTGGCCAACAGCGAGCAGATGGCCCGCGAGGGTGCGCTGCTCAGCCGCCACCCGCTGCTGATCCAGAAGACCATGGCTGACAAGCTGAGCGACAAAGTGCAAGTCATCATCGCGCCGCCGCCGGCCGATGGCGGCTTCATCGGCTCGACGCTGCTGGGCACGCAGGCCAAGGCCATGCTGCCCGCGGCCACCCCGGCGAACGAAGAAGGCGAGGTGCAGTGATGATCACCACCGCTGCCGCTGCCATCGCCAGCCTCGCGCTGGTCACGCAGGACGCCACCCCGCTGCGCGCCGCCCCGGGCGACAGCGCCCCCGCCCAGGCCCAGCTCTGGCCGGGCGACGCGCTCGAAGTGCGCGGCGAGCGCCTGGGCTACCTGCAGGTGTGGGACCACCGTCGCGAGCGCGGTGGCTACGTGAAGGTCGCGCAAGTGCGCCGTATCGACACCAAGCCAGGCGACGCGCCCGCGCTGCTCTCGGTCCTGCGCTTCGTGAAGGACACGTCGGGTGCTGAAAGCCTGGGCATCGCCTACGCCGCCGCCTACCTGAAGGCGGCACCGGTGACCGACATCGGCCCCGAGGCCTTCGACGCGATCGGCAGCATGGCCGATCGCCTGGCCCGCCGCGCCTCCACCCGCAACGCGACGCCCAGCGCCACCGTGTCGGCGCACCTCGACGGCGTGGGTGCCTACGGTGTGCGCTGGACGAGCTTCGAGCGCGACGGCGCGGTGCAGCTCTGTTACGAGGGTGACGCCTGGCGCCGCGTGCTGGCCATGCCGCCGGCCCTGCCCGAGCAGCAGGCGCGCGCCGCGCTGGGCCTGACCCGGCACGACTGCATCGACCCGGCGCTGAAGCCCACCGAGCGCGAGGCGCACGACCGTTGGCGCGCCGAGGTGCTGGACACGCTGCCGCCCAACGCCTGGGCCGAGCTGCCCGAGTGGACCAAGAACAAGCTGCGCCTGCGCCGCGCCGGCGTCTGGGCCTCGCTGGCCTTTGCCAAAGCGCGGCGCGGCGAGCCGGCGCAGGCCGCAGGGCAGCGCGCGGTGGACGAGCTGGCCGCCGTGCGCCCGGCCGAGCTGGCCGAGGAAGACCAGGCCGAGTACAACGACGCGGCGATCCGCGTCGGCGCCTCGCGCTGGTCGGCCGCGCCCGCCCCCACGGTGGCGCCGGACATCACCCGCCGCCCGACCCTGGTCACGCAGGCCGGCGAGTCCGGTGAGACCTGCCTGCTGCTGGTGGACGCACAGCACGACGCGAAGCAGCCGCTGCTGCGCCGCTGCACCTGGGGCGTGGTCTGGCTGAACTCGGCCACGGCGGACCCGGGTGCCTCGCTGCTGACGGTGGCGGTGCAGCCGCTGGCCACCTGGCGCGAGCTGTGGGTGATGCGCAAGCACAAGGAACAAGGCTGGACGCTGGACGTGCTGCCGCCCGCCCCTGGCAACCCGCTGGGCGCCGACGCCGGCTACGTGGAATACGCCGGCTTCGCGCCCGGCGCTGAACCCCGGTTGCTGCTGGCGCGCGAGGCGCGCGTGGACGGCCGCTGGAACCGACGCTTCGAGGTCGCCCGCCTGCCCACGCTGACGACCGACAAGTTCGCCAGCACGCCGCAGATCCTGGCCGCCTTCCAGCGCTGGCAGGACGCGGGCTGGAAGCGCGGCACCGTCAGCCTGCGGTGAGTGAATGACGCACCCGGCGCCTGCATACAGGCGCCACCCGGCCTACTGCTTGAGCACCGCCAGGCCCTTGAGGTACTCGCCCTCGGGGAACATCAGCGTGGTCGGGTGGTCCGGCGCACCTTCGAGGCGGGCGAGGATGGCGCCGTCGACGCCGGCGTCCATCGCCGCGCCCGCGACGATCTTGTGGAACAGCTCGGCGCCCACGCCGCCCGAGCAGCTGAAGGTCAGCAGCAGCCCGCCGGGGGCGAGCAGCTTCAGCCCCAGGCGGTTGATGTCCTTGTAGGCGCGGGCGGCGCGCTCGGCGTGGGCGGCGGTGGGCGCGAACTTGGGCGGGTCCAGCACGATGGCGTCGAAGCGCTCGCCGCTCTTCAGCGCCTCGCGCAGGGTGCCGTTGACGTCGGCGTCCAGCGCCTGGTGGCGGGCCGGGTCGTGGCCGTTCAGGGCCACGTGCGCCGTGGCACGCGTCAGTGCCGGGGCGGATGAGTCGACGCTGACCACGTGCTCGGCGCCACCGGCCAGGGCCGCGACGCTGAAGCCGCCGGTGTAGCTGTAGCAGTTCAAGACGCGCTTGCAGCCGAAGCGGCGCACCCAGTCGGCCAGGCGGGCGCGGTTGTCGCGCTGGTCGAGGTAGAAGCCGGTCTTGTGGCCCTCGGCCACGTCCAGCGTCAGGTGCCAGCCATGCTCGCGGATCGTCACTTCAGTATCCCCGTCGCCGCGCAGCCAGCCGGTGACTGGCTCCAGGCCTTCGAGACCGCGCACGCCCGAGTCCGAGCGCTCGTACAGCTGGGTGCAGCCGGTGGCCTGCAGCAGCACGTCGGCAATGGTCTGCTTGAAGCGCTCGGTGCCGGCCGAGAGGAACTGGGCCGAGAGCAGGTCGCCGTAGCGGTCGACCACCAGGCCGGGCAGGCCGTCGGCCTCGCCGTGGATCAGTCGCACGCCGTCGCTGTCCACCGCCAGCCGCTGGCGCAGGGCCACGGCGGCGCCGATGCGGCGCTTGAAGAAGGCATGGTCGACGCGCTCGGCTTCGTCGAAGGTCCAGGCCCGCACGCGGATCTGCGAGCTGGGGCTGTAGGCGGCCCAGGCCAGGAAGCGGCCGTCGTCGCTCTCCACCCGCACCGTCTCGCCGGCATCGGCCTGGCCCTTGGCGATGCTGCCGGCGAACACCCAGGGGTGGCGGCGCAGCAGCGAACGTTCCTTGCCCTCACGCAGGCGAATCACTTTCATGGCCCTGATTGTCGCCGCCACCGCCGCCAGTCGATCGCGGCCAGCGCACGGCCGCTCCGAAGCGGCCGCGCACCCTCTCGGAGAGTGGCGACGGTACCCGTCGCCGGGTGCTCACGTTCGTCAGGGGCGGGTGCGGCGGTAGACCAGCAGGGCGAAGCAGGCGGCGGCGGTGGCGATGGCACCGAAGAACAGCGGGGTGCCCAGGTCGCCCAGCACACGCAGAGTGTCCCCCCAGAGCCAGCCGGTCAGCACGCCCAGCGGGGTGTTCATCGAGATGTCGGTGCCTTGCGGCGTGACGGCGGCGGCAAAGTGCTGGAACAGCCCGCCGATGGTCTCGAACACGAAGCGCTGGTCGTAGACCTTGTCGAGCACCAGCCCACCCACGCCCAGCACGGCCGCCACCAGGGGCACGCCCCAGCGCTTGAGCCAGGCCGAGGCGGCCATCGCACCCAGCAGCAGGGGCGACATCCACAGCACGCCCAGCACCACGCCCAGCGCCATGCGGGCCAGCGCCGCGGCGCCCACCACCATCACGGTGCCCCAGGGCACCTGCAGCAGCCCGCCCGCCCCGTGCACGCGCACCACCGCGATCAGCCCGGCGATCACCGCCCCCGCGGCCGCCATGCCGAGTGCCAGCAGCGGCAGCAGCAGCAGGTGCATCAGCACCGTGGCGCCGACGCTGGCCGTGTGGCCCACCGGCAGCGAGAGCCAGAACTCGATCGAGCGGTCCTGCCGGTCGCGCCGCGCCAGGCCCGGGGCCTGGATCGTCACGGCACCGGCGGCCAGCAGCATCAGGAAGTAGACGTAGCCGGCACCGACGATCAGCGCCACCAGGCCGGGCGAAGGCAGCTGCCCCTCGTCGCCGAAGTGGATGGTGCCGAAGCTCATCAGCGGCACCATGATCGCCAGCGGCACGCCGCCCAGCAGCAGCCAGCCCAGGCGGTGCTGCATCCATTCGCGCAGCAGCAGGGTCTTGAACGTGGTCGTGTTCATCGCACGGCTCCTTTTGCTTCAGCGTTGCGGGTTGATCTCGGGGGCGCGGGTCAGCGCGACGAACAGGTCCACCAGGCTGGGCCGCATGCGCTGGCCGAGCCGGGCCACGTCCGCTGGCGGCGCGCCGTCGAACAGCGCGGCCGACTCTCCCTGCTGGCGGTAGCGCAGGATCGGGTGGGCGGCGGCGATGGCTTCGGCGGCCTGCGGGTCGTGCCGCAGCGCGACGAAGCGGTCGTCGATCTGGTCCAGCGGGATGTTCAGCACCAGCTTGCCTTCGTTGAGCATCATCACGTCGGACAGCAGGCCTTCGATCTCTTCCACCTGGTGGGTCGAGATCAGCACGCTGCGCTCGCCGTCGCACCACTCGTCGATCAGCATCTCGTAGAAGGCCTTGCGGCTGAGCACGTCCAGGCCCAGCGTCGGCTCGTCCAGGATCATCAGCTTGGCGTCCACCGCGGCGATCAGCGCCAGGTGGGTCTGCACCACCATGCCCTTGGACAAGGCCTTGACCTTGTCGGTCGGCTTGACGCTGGTGCGCTTGAGCAGGGTGCGCGCCCGCTCGGCCGAAAAGCGCGGGTGCAGGCCACTCATCAGCTCGATCAGCTGCTCGACGCGGGCCCAGCGCGGCAGGATGGCCACGTCGGGGATGTAGGTCACCTGCTGCAGCAGCTGGACGCGGTCGCGCTGGGGCTGGAAGCCCAGCACGTCCAGCGTGCCCTCGTGGTCGTGCAGGCCGACCATGGCCTTCATCAGCGAGGTCTTGCCGGCGCCGTTGTGGCCCAGCAGGCCGACGACGCGGCCCTTGGCGATGTCGAAGCTCAGGCCATCCAGGGCCAGCTTCTTGCCGTAGTGGAGCGACAGCTTGTCGGCCCGGATCAGGGTGTCGGTGGTCATGGTGTGCGCTCCCTCAGGCTTCCCATTGCAGTTCGTTCATGCGCAGGCCCAGGCGGCGCAGCCGCAGTTGCAGCGCCGGCCATTCGTGCTCGAGAAAGCGCTGGCGCTCCAGCTCGCGCAGCCGGTCGCGGGCTCCGGGCCGCACGTACAGGCCCAGGCCGCGCCGGTTGTCGAGCAGGCCGTCGTCGGCCAGCGCCTGCAGCGCCTTGCCCACGGTCAGCGGGTTGAGCATGTACTGCGCAGCCAGTGCCCGCACCGACGGCATCGCCTCGCCCTCGGGCGGGTGGCCATCGAGCAGCCCACCGGCCAGCCGGTCAGCCAGTTGCCGATAGATCGGCTGGCGGTCATCCCAGGTTCCCATCGCTCCACCCCGCAGGTGTGTTACTGATGTAGAACACTGTAGACGCCGCTCGCCGCAGCGTCCTGCGCGGTGCGACGAACTGCAGATCCGGCGGATGGACGCGGCGACACGCCGGATGCCCCGGCGCCGCCGCCAACGAGCTACAAGCCCAGGGCTCGGACGGTGCCGGCCGCCGAGATCAGCACTTGGCCGTCGGCCACCGACAGAAGGCTGTGCCAGCCGAAACCGGGCAGCGGGATGCTCGCCGCGTCACGGCCGTCCGACGCCCGCATTACCGCCAGCGCGCTGTCTCCGGCCTTCGTGCGCATGACGGCGTAGAGCTGGTGGTTGGCCCAGACGATGTGGTTGGATGACACGTAGGTCTTGTGCCGGCCGGCGGGGCGCTCCCACAGCACCTGGTTGTTGACCAGGTCGACGGCCTGGATTGTGTGGCCGCTGTCGGTCACGACCCACATCCGGTCGTCGTGCGTGGCGGCCATGAATGCGTACGGGTGCAGTTGCAGGCTGCTGAGCAGGGCGCCGGTGGCGAGGTCGTAGCCGTACAGCTGGCCCCCGGCAGTGACCACGTAGACCTTGTTGCCGACGACCATCGGCGCGGTGTAGACGTCGTACTGCGGGTCGCTGCTGCCGATGCGCTGCGACCACGCCACGGCGCCTGTGGCGGCGTCCAGCGCCATCAGGGTCGAAACCCAGTCGGAACCGAAGATGTAGTTGCCGGAAATGAACACCTTGCCGGCGCCGACGCTCACATCGGTCATCTCGGACCAGCGGTTGTCGGTGACGACCTGCCAGGCGATGCTGCCGTCGCTGCGGTTGACGGCGGCGACATGGTCGAAGGCCATCGCGGCGTAGACGCGCTGGCTGTCGACGGCAACGAGCGGCTCCGGGCCAAAGTTCGGCGCGCTGGGCGTCAGCGCGGCGTTCCACAGCGGCTGGCCGGTCGCCTGGTCGAAGGCGCTGAGCCAGTTCTGGCTGGCTTCATCGGAATTGGCGACGTAGACGGCGCTGCCAGCCAATGCCGGCGCGCTGCAGCGCCCCACCCCGGGCAACGGCTGGCTCCACAGCAGCTGGCCGGTGCTGGGCGCCAGCGCCTTCAGGCTGGAAGAGTAGCCACAGCTGAACAGCCGGCCATTGGCCTGCGTCGCCTCGCTGGCCACGCTGCCATCGACCTGGACCACCCACCGCTGCGACAGCTGGGCGACGTTCTTGCGCGTCAGCGTCTTCTCGACGCCGTTCGCATAGCTCTTGGCCTGGTCAGCGCCGCCCTGGGCCCATTGCGCGCAGGCGCCGGCGTGGAACAGTGCCCCACCGGCCAGCGCCAAGGCTGCACCGGCAGCGCGCCGCGCAATGCCACCGAACCGTTTCCGCTGAAAGTCCATGTCTCGCTCCTGGGTGTCGTGGTGATGGGGAGCGGCAGTCTAAGGACGAGTCGGGCCCGCCAGACATCCCCTGCGCTGGGGATGCGGTGCCCCCTGGTCGGGCATCAGAGCCCCAGCGCGGTCAGCGTGCCGTTGGAGTTGAGGTAGACCCGCCCATCGGCCACCGACAGGCGCGCGTAGGAGCCCACGCCCGTGAGCGGCACGGTGGCCACTGGCTTGCCGCTGCCGGCGTTGAGCACGATCAGCGCGTGCGACAGGCCGAAGTCCTGCCCCACCACGTAGACCAGGCCGTTGGCCCAGGCCAGGTTGGAGATGCCGCCATAGCCCTTGGGCAGCGTGCGCGACCAGAGCGTGGCACCGGTCTTGGCGTCCAGCGCCACCACGGTGGTGCTGGCGCGCAGGTACACGGCCTTGCCCTGGCCGGCCAGCGGCCCGTCCAGCAGGGGGCCCATGGCGCGCGACCAGCGCAGCTTGCCACTGGCGGCGTCGTAGGCCTTGACAGACCCGGCGTCGTTGCCGACCACGACGGTCTTGCCCAGCACCAGGGCCGGGTGCTGCATGTTGCTGGCCTCGACATCGCGCGCCCACAGCTCGGCGCCGGTGGCCGCGTCGTAGGCATGCAACTGGCGCGACGCGTTGCCGCAGCACTCGTTCCAGGTCGTCACGAAGACGCGGCCGCCGTCGACGCTGGGGTCGTTGTTCATCACGCCGTTGCCGCCGGTGGTGGCCTGCCACAGCGCATAGCCGTCCGCCGCATCGAGCGCCACGATCTGGCCGCGGTTGCTGCTGACGTAGACGCGGCCACTGTCGACCACCGGCCCGGCGTTCAGGCCCATGTTCTCGCTGCTGGCCGGCAGGTCCACCTCCCACAGCACGGCGCCGCTGGCGGTGTCCAGCGCGCTGACCACGTTGCGGAAGTTCGGCGAGAGCGTGCTGCTGACCAGGTAGGTGCGGCCGCCGGCGCTTGCCGGCGTGCCGCAGTCCGCCACGCCGGCGAGCTGGTCCCAGTCGGTGTGGCCGGTGGGCGGCTGCAGGCCCGACACGCGATGCAGGTTCGAGCACACCAGCAGGTGCGGCCCGGCCTGGGTGACGGCGCTGGCGTAGAACTGGCCGATCTGCCGCTGCCACTGCTGCGCGAGGCCGGCCACGTTGTCGCGTGCCAGTGTGGTTTCTTCCGGGTTGGCGTAGCGCTTGGCGGCACCGCCACCTTCCTGCGCCCACTGCGCCTGCGCGGACGCGCCGAAGGCCAGGGCCAGGGTGAGAACGACGGGCGCAACAAGGTGTTTCATGGGCAGGTTCGCCGGGGCGGCGCTCGGACTGGGGCGGCCAGTCTAACGACGCCCTGACGCGGCACCACCCCACGTTCGAAGGGGCCTGCCGGCCACCCCGCTCAGGGTGTGCCGCCGGCCGGCAACGCCTGCTCGCGCCAGCGCATCGCCATCAGGATGCGGCTGTGCGCGCTGGGGTGGTCGAAGAAGACGAACTCCTCCAGCGGGCCCGGTTCGGTCTTGCGGTATTCGGCCAGCTTGAGCATGGCCTCGGACAGGCCCAGCGGCTCGCGCGCCAGGTTCAGCGACCACATGTCGGCTTCGGCCTCCATCGTGCGCGAGATGGTGTTGGTGACCGGCGTCGCGACGAAGAAGAACAGCGAGAACACGGCGCCCAGCAGCGGCAGCGTGCCCACGTCGGCCACGCCCTCGGGGCCGCCGGGCACGCGCCAGCGCGGGCCGTGGCGGGCCAGCAGCCGCTTCATGGCCCAGGCCGCGAAAGCGAAGGCGAACAGGAACACCAGCGCGAACATCACCAGCGACTTCGGGATGTGGTTCATCGCGTAGTGGCCGATCTCATGGCCCATCACCGCGCGGATCTCGGGCACGCTGGCGCGGCGCAGCAGGTTGTCGTTCAGGCGCACCGACGCCGTGCTGCCCAGGCCCGAGACATTGGCGCTGACGCGCGTGGTCTGGCGCGAGGCGTCGAACTCGTAGACGTTGTCGGCCGGCACGCCATTGGCATGCGCCATGGCCAGCACCGCACGCTTGACCGGGCCGTCCTCGACCGGCTTGTAGGTGTTGAACAGCGGGTCGATCCACACCGGGGCCACCAGCACACCGAGCGCCATCAGGCCCACGGCCACCACGGTGCCCCACAGCCACCAGGCTTCGCGCGCACGGCGCAGCACCGCGTAGAGCAACGACACCGCGAGCATCGTGATGATGGTGAACACGGCCAGCTGGATCAGGGCCTCGCCGAACCAGGCGCCGAAGTCCTGCGTCGCCAGGCCGTAGGCGTGCTCGCGCACGAAGCCCTGGTAGATCGACAGCGGCAGCGACAACGTCCAGCTCGCCACGGCGTAGAAGCCGCCGTACAGCGCGTCGGCCAGCCAGCGCGGGCGCGCCACGCGCCGGGCCCAGTCGCGCACTGCGGTGGACGGGCGCGTCCACAGCAGCAGCGCCGCGATGCCCAGGCCCAGCAGCAGGTTCCACAGCAGCAGCCAGTAGCCGCCCTCGAAGTAGGCGTCGGAGCGGGCGCGGGCCTCGGCGCCCAGGCGGTCCAGGTAGGCGCGGGTCGCGGCCTCGGGGTTCATCGGCAGGGCGGTGCGCCAGGCGTCGTCCACAGGGCGGACGGGGAAGTCGGCCCGGCCCGCAGTGGCCGGTGCGGCAGCGGATGCAGCGGCGGATGCGGGCGCGGCGGCGACGGCGGAGGCACCGGCTGTGCTGGAGGCGCCTTCCGGCGTCTGAGCCGAGGTGCCGAGGGTGATCGAGAGCAGGCCGGCTGCCACCATGGCGCGCGCGGCTCGTGACCATGCGTTCATCGAGGACCTTAGGGTGAAGTGAAGGCGCCGCGATTGTCATGGCCTGCCGCCATAGCCTGCCAAAGGGGCAACCCTGACCCCCTTGATTCAGGCCCTGTCGGCGTTGGGGCGTGGCTTGGTGCCCGGCACAATGCCAGCCACCACCGTAGGAGGACCCACCATGCCCCGTTGCACCCCGACGCGCGCCAGCCTGCAGCGCGCTGCCATGATCGCCACGCTTTCCGCCGTTGCCGCACTCGCCGGTTGCGGGAAGGTCACCGAAGTGGCCAGCCAGAAGGCGACCGAGAAGGTCATCGAATCGCAGATCAACAAGGACGGCGGCAACGCCAAGGTCGACCTGTCCAGCGGCGGCGCCACCGTGCAGGGCACCGACAAGGACGGCAAGGCCTTCAAGATGGAGATGGGCTCGGCCCAGCTCAGCGAGAAAGACGTGGGCATCCCCTTCTACCCGGGCGCCAAGCCCAAGGAGCAGGGCGGCACCCGCATCCAGAACGACAAGGGCCTGATGATGTCGATCGAGCTGACCAGCAGCGACGACGCCAAGAAGGTCGCCAACTGGTACCGCGAGCAGCTGAAACCTCGTGGCGAGGGGGCGATGGTCATCGACTCGGCCAAGGACAACGGCATGCAGTTGTCCATCGTCAACGAGAAGACCAACGAAAGCCTGATGATCGATGTGTCCGCCGACAACGACGGCAGCCACATCATGCTGATGCACTCGACCAACCTTCAATGACCTGTTTGCTGCCCCTGTACCGCTGGGTGCCGGCGGTTGCCGCCGTGCTCGCCGTCGCGGGCTGCGGCAAGTCGCCTGCCGCGGTGGGCGACGAGGTGGTCGTGGTGCCGTCCGAAGCGCAGTTCCGCGCCAACCTCACCTTGTGGCCGGACACGCCCGAGCGGCCGGGCCGCACGGCGCCGGTGTTCAGCCACTACCGGCCGCAGTTGCGCTTTGCCGGCGCACCGGACCGCACCTGCACGCTGATGATCCCCAAGCCCGCCACGGCGCTGCCGCCGGGGCAGGCCATGGACGTGCTGTTCGGCTGCGACGGGGAGTTGCGCATCCACCCCCAACAACCGGCTTTCGACGTGCTCGAAGGCGGCAAGAAGGTCGGCCAGGGGCGCTGGCTGCCGCCCGGCTGACAGGGGTACCCGGCTGCGGGGTGCCGCAGCCACCCGCCGGGCGGGTCTCAGCCGGCTTGGGGCCCGGCGCTCGTCCGAGCCGCGACCTTCAGCGGCGCTTGGCGCGGGGGTGCGCCGCGTCGTAGACCTTGGCGAGGTGCTGGAAGTCCAGCTTGGTGTAGACCTGGGTCGTCGAGATGTTGGCGTGGCCCAGCAGCTCTTGCACGGCGCGCAGGTCGCCGCTGGATTGCAGCAGGTGCGAGGCAAAACTGTGGCGAAGCATGTGCGGGTGCACCGAGGTCGGCAGCCCCGCGTCCAGCGCCAGCGCCTTCAGGCGCGAGCGCACCTGGCTCGTGCTCAGCCGTGTGCCGCGCTGGCTGACGAACAGCGCCGCCTCGCCCGGTTTCGCCAGCGCGCCGCGGCACGCAAGCCAGGCCTGGACCGCCTCGCGCGCCGGGCCACCCACCGGCACGCTGCGCCACTTCGAGCCCTTGCCGCGCACCTGGGCGCTGGCATCGGCCAGGTCCAGCCAGCCGGCGCTGGCGTCGCTGGCGACCAGGTCCAGCCCCACCAACTCGGCCACCCGCAGCCCGCTGCCGTAGAGCAGCTCGACGATGGCATGGTCGCGCGCCAGCAAGGTGGCGTCGCCCTCGCCCGGGGTGTGCCCGGCCAGCGCCACCGCCTGGTCCACCGGCAAGGCCTTGGGCAGCGGCTTGGCGGCCTTGGGCGCGCGCACGCCGTCGACCGGGTTCAGGCGCAGCGGCACCTCGCGTCCCCACCAGCGGTAGAAGCCACGCCAGGCCGAGAGCTGAAGCGCCAGGCTGCGCGGCGCCAAGCCGCCCGCGTGCAGCCGCGCCATCAGGCCGCGGATATGGTGGGGTTGCAATGCATCCAGCGCCACGCGGGACTCGTCGGCCCCAGCGGCCAGGCGCGACAGCGCGTCGGTGTACAGCGCCAGCGTGCGTGGCGCGACGCGGCGCTGGGTGCGCAGATGGTCCAGGTAGGCCGCCATCGGGGGCGGCAAGGTGGGCGCTGCGGTGTCGCCCACGCGCTGCTTCAATCGCTGCCGCGATCAGCGAGCAGCCGCGCCAGCGCGGCACTCGCCAGGTCGCCCAGCTGCTGCAGGAACTCGGTGCCCATGTCGCTCTGGAAGCGCAGCGCGTCCGGCGAGCCCAGGGCCAGCAGGCCGAAGCACTCGCCGGCCGAGGTGCCCAGGCGCAGCGGCACGAGGGCAATCGACTGCGCCGGCGTGCCCTCGGCGGCCAGCCAGGCCGCCGCCTCGAAACCCGAGTTCAAGCCGCAGTACGGCGCGGCGAGGCTGGCAGCAAAGGTCTTCAGATCGTCGCTCACCACCTGAGCCCATGGCAGGCCGGCGTGCGAGGGCGCCACGCCCCAGACCCGCAGCGCCGCCTGGGGGATCAGGAACTCGTGCTTGAGCTCCTCGATCAGCACCTGCGGCAGCACGCTGGCGCTGCGCGCCAGCATCACCGCCCGGGTCCAGCGGTGCATCTTGCCGACCAGGGCCTCGTTGTCGTGGCCGGCGCGGATCATGTCGATGATGCGGCGCTCGAGCCCCTTGATGCGTTCGCGCAGCATTTCCATCTGCCGCTCCTGCAACGAGACGGCGCGCCCGCCGTGCGGGCTGGCCAGCTGGACGCTGGCCAGCAGCTCGGCGTGCCGCTCGAAGAAACCCGGCGTGTTGGCCAGGTAGCCGGCGATGTCGTCTTCGGTGATGCCTTGCACGCTGGTGCTCACAACTCGATCTCCCCTTCAAAAACGGTTTCGGCCGGGCCGGTCATCAGCACGCTCGCATCGCCGCCGGCCCACTCGATGGTCAGCAGCCCGCCGCGGGTGTGCACGTCGACCTTGGCGTCCAGCCAGCCCAGGCGGATGCCGGCGACCACCGCCGCGCAGGCGCCGGTGCCGCAGGCCAGCGTTTCGCCGGCGTCGCGCTCGAACACGCGCAGCGCCACCTGCGAGCGGCCTTGCACCTGCAGGAAGCCGACGTTGACCTTGCGCGGGAAACGCGGGTGGGCTTCGATCAGCGGCCCCAGCTCGGCGACGGGCGCCTCGTTGACGTTGTCCACCCGCAGCACCGCGTGCGGGTTGCCCATGGACAGCACGGCCACCTCGACCTGGCGCTGCCCGGGCTTGCGCTCGCGCCGGTCGTCCGGCAACTCCAGCGGCCACAGCGGGAAGCCCTGCACTTCGCGCGGCTGCAGGCCGGCGGCGTCGAAAGGAACGCGCGCCAGGTCGAAGACCGGGCGGTTCATGTCCACCGTCACCCGCCCGTCGGGCTGCTGGCGCAGCTCGAGCAGGTTGTTCATGGTCTCGACGCGCACGGTGTCGCGCTCGGTGAGGCCATGCTCACGCACATAGCGCACGAAGCAGCGCGCACCGTTGCCGCAATGCTCGACCTCGGCGCCCGAGGCGCCATTGAAGATGCGGTAGCGGAAGTCCACCCCCGGCCGCGGGCTGGGCTCGACGACGAGGATCTGGTCGGCCCCGACACCGAAGCGGCGGTCGCCCAGGTGGCGCAACTGCGCCGCGCTGAGCGCCAGCGGCGCGGTGGTGGCATCGAGCACGACGAAATCGTTGCCCGCGCCGTGCATCTTCGTGAAGCGGACTCGCATGGGCGGGATTATCCGCGCTGGGATCCGCCCTCTTGATGGTCGGGCCCGGGCCTGCCCAAAATCCGCCCATGCCCACCGACCTGCCCGAGCGCGACCCGCGCGTAGACGCCTACATCGCCCGCGCCGCCAGCTTCGCCCAACCGCTGCTGACCACACTGCGCGAGGCCGTGCACGCCGCCCGTCCCGACGTGACCGAGACCATCAAGTGGGGCATGCCGCACTTCATGCTGGGCGGACGCATCCTCGCCAACATGGCCGCGTTCAAGGCGCATTGCGCCTTCGGCTTCTGGCAGGGCGACGTGGTGGCGGGTGCCGACAAGGCTGGCGAGGCCATGGGGCAACTGGGCCGCATCACCGGCCCGACGGACCTGCCCAGCGCGGCCAAGCTCAAGGTCATGGTCCGCCAGGCGGCCAGCTTGGCCGAACAAGGCACCCCGGCACGCCGCAGCCAACGCGCCGCGGCCCCCAAGCCGCCGCCCGAGGTGCCAGACTTCTTCACTGAGGCCCTGCGGCAGCACCCCGAGGCCGCCCGGCATTTCGAGGCCTTTCCGCCCAGCGCCCAGCGCGAGTACGTGGAGTGGCTGGTAGAGGCCAAGCAGGCCGCCACCCGCGAGCGCCGGCTGGCCCAGGCACTCGAATGGCTGGCCGAGGGCAAGCGGCGGAACTGGAAGTACGAGAACTGCTGAACGGCCCGGCGGGCCTTCAGTACAGCTTGGCGTCGCCCGGCGGGCGGGTCTTGAAGCGGCGGTGCACCCACAGGTATTGCGCAGGCAAGCGCTCGATCTCGCTTTCGATGAAGGCGTTGATGCGGCGCGTCGCCGCCACCTCGTCGTCTGGGCCGGGAAAGTCCTGCCACGGCGGCAGGAAGCGCACCCGGTAGCCTTGGCCGCCGGGCAGCATCTCGGCGATGACGGGCTGCACCGCCAGGCCCATGCTGGCGGCCATGCGGGCCGGCGCCAGCAGGGTGGCGGCCGGCACGCCGAAGAAGGGCACGAAGGCCGCGTCCTTGGCGCCGAAGTCCATGTCCGGCAGGTTGAGGAAGACCGCCCCGCGCTTGATCGCCCGCACCAGCGGCAGCGCCTTCTCGTGGCGCGAGAAGATCTGCGCATTGCCGAAGCGCAGCCGGCCGGCGCGCATGCGCTCGTCGAACACCGCGTTGCTCTGGCGCTGGTAGATCGACGCCACCGGGCGTGCCTGGAACAGCTGCGAGGCCATGCCGGCCACGTCCAGCCCCATGAAGTGCGGCACCAGCCACATCACCGGGCCGTCGTGCTTCTCGGCGAAATCCACCTCGCCTTCGACATGGATCAGGCGCTTCAGGCGCTCGCCCGGCGCGTACCAGAGCAGGCCGCGCTCGACCAGGCTGCGGCCCAGCCAGCCGAAGTGCTCGCGCACCAGGGCCTCGCGCCGGGCCAGCGGCCAGGCCGGGAAGCACAGCTCGAGGTTGCGCAGCGCGATGCGCCGCCGGCGGCGCGCCAGCGCATGCAGCAGGGCACCGAGCCCGCGGCCCAGGGCTGCCTGCACCGACAAGGGCAACCAGTGGACCAACCACAGCAGCCCCAGCACGGCACGCGCCGCCACCCGTCCCAACGCATCCATCTCGTGTCTCCTCTTCTCTTCAGGCGCCCTCACCGGCGCGGAGCCGGCGTGGCGACTTGTAGCGGTGGTAGCCCCACAGGTACTGGCCGGGCAACGCGCGGATCGCCCGCTCCATCGAGCGGTTGATCACGGTGGCCGCAGCGATTTGCGAGGCCTCATCGGCCCCGTCGACCGGCAGCGGCTCGTCCAGCGGCACGACATGCACCTCGAACCCCCGGCCGCCGGGCAAGCGCTCGCACCAGACCAGGCCGATGTCGGACCCGGTCTGCTGCGCGAGCCGCGCCGCCAAGGTCATGGTGTAGGCCGGCTGGCCGAAGAACGGCGCCCACACGCCCTGCCCCTCGGGCGGCACCTGGTCGGGCAACAGGCCAACGATCTCGCCGCGGCGCAGCGCGCGCAGCATCTGCCGCACGCCGGCCAGCGTGGCCGGCGCAGTGGCCATGTGGGGCCGTGCGCGGGCGGTGGCCTCCATCTCGCGCAGCCAGGCCTGGCGGGCCGGCCGGTACAGCACGGTGATGGGCATCTCAAAGCGCTCGGCCGCCGAGCGCGCGGCCACCTCGAAGCTGCCCAGGTGCGGTGTCAGCAGCACCAGGCCGCGGCCGGCCGCCTGCGCGTTGCGGATCACGCGGTCGTCGGGCCAGCGCACCCGCTCGCCCAGCGTTTCACCGGGCGGCATGAACCAGAGCCAGGGCACCTCGGCCACCATGCGGCCGGCCTCGGCCACCGAGCGGCGCAGGTCGCGGCCCCCGACGCCGGCCAGCGCGGCGTTGGCGGCCAGGCGGCGCCGGTAGGTGGGCGAGGCGACCCAGGTGAGCCAGCCCAGCGCTGCCCCCAGCGCGTGCAGCCAGGCCAGCGGCCAGCGTGACAACCAGCGCATCAACAGGGTCATGGTCCGGGCGGGTCTTCTTTATAATCGGGGCCAAGTCGCCGAGTTAACAGGACAACTTGCGGGGCGACGCAGCCGGTGGTTCACCGTGTCTGCAGGCTCATTCTTGCGAGAGTGGGCTTTTCAAAATGCCGCTAAAGCGTTCGCCGCTCTTGTCAGGTTGCCGAGCGGGCCGACGCCCAGGACCCCAGCAACCGCAAGCAAATCAACGTGGCGAACGATTATCTCTTCACCTCCGAATCCGTCTCGGAAGGCCATCCCGACAAGGTCGCCGACCAGGTCTCCGACGCGATCCTCGACGCGATCTTCACGCAGGACCCGCGCAGCCGCGTGGCCGCCGAAACCCTGTGCAACACCGGCCTGGTGGTGCTGGCCGGCGAGATCACGACCAACGCGCATGTCGACTACATCCAGGTCGCGCGCGACACGATCAAGCGCATCGGCTACGACAACACCGAGTACGGCATCGACTACAAGGGCTGCGCCGTCCTCGTCGCCTACGACAAGCAGAGCAACGACATCGCCCAGGGC
Source organism: Burkholderiaceae bacterium (assembly GCA_044226465.1). Taxonomy (GTDB): domain Bacteria; phylum Pseudomonadota; class Gammaproteobacteria; order Burkholderiales; family Burkholderiaceae_C; genus Ideonella. The sequence continues at coordinate 35,433 of JBGAGZ010000037.1, forward strand.
GTGGACCACGCCAGCGACGACCACCTGAACACCGGTGCCGGCGACCAGGGCCTGATGTTCGGCTACGCCTGCGACGAGACGCCCGAGTTGATGCCGGCGCCGATCTACTACGCGCACCGCCTGGTCGAGCGCCAGGCCCAGTTGCGCAAGGACGGCCGCCTGCCCTTCCTGCGCCCCGATGCGAAGAGCCAGGTCACGATGCGCTACGTCGACGGGAAGCCGCATTCGATCGACACGGTGGTGCTGTCGAGCCAGCACTCGCCGGAAATGAGCCTGGGCGACAAGATGAAGCCCGAGTTCTACGAGGCGGTGATCGAGGAGATCATCAAGCCCGTGCTGCCCAAGGAATGGCTGCAGGACACCAAGTACCTGGTCAACCCGACCGGCCGCTTCGTCATCGGCGGCCCGCAGGGCGACTGCGGCCTGACCGGCCGCAAGATCATCGTCGACACCTACGGCGGCGCCTGCCCTCACGGCGGCGGCGCCTTCAGCGGCAAGGACCCGACCAAGGTCGACCGCTCAGCCGCCTACGCCGCGCGCTACGTGGCCAAGAACATCGTCGCCGCCGGCCTGGCCAAGCAGTGCCAGATCCAGGTCGCCTACGCCATCGGCGTCGCCAAGCCGATGAACGTGACGGTCTACACCGAAGGCACCGGCGTGATCCCGGACGAGCGCATCGCCGAGATCGTCAACGAGGTCTTCGACCTGCGCCCCAAGGGCATCATCCAGATGCTGGACCTGCTGCGCCCGATCTACGCCAAGACGGCGGCCTACGGCCACTTCGGCCGCGAGGAGCCCGAGTTCAGCTGGGAGAAGAGGGACAAGGTCGACGTGCTGCGCGACCTGGCGGGCCTGAAAGGCTGAGGCAGTTGGCCGGGATGAACGAAGGGCACCCTCGGGTGCCCTTGTCGTTTCAGCGGCCGAAGATCCCCTTGAGCACGTCCAGCGGCTTGGGCTTCTTGTCCTTGGCCGGCTCGGACGCCGCCGGCGGCGGCTCGTCCGGCGCACCGCCCATGCCCAGCATCCCGGGCATGTCGCCCATGCCCAGCATCGCGCCGGTCATCGACTTCACCCGCAGCTTGACGGCCCATTGCGGCTCCCAGGCCACTTTGGGGTCGGACGGGCGCGGCGGGTAGGCCAGGTTCAGCTCGCTGCCGTAGGCGATCATGCGCAGCATCGCGCCTTCGCCGGCGAACACACCCTTGGGCACGGTGCAGTGGCTCACGTCGGGCGTCAGCAGCACCTTCTCCTTCAACCAGCGGTCGACCGCCGGGTTGGTCTGGTAGTCCATCAGGCCGAAGCCCGTGTCGGGCTGCTCACTGGACGTCCAGAACACCGCGTCCTGGCTGCCGCCGCCGGCGCTGCCCATGCCGGCCAGGAAGTAGCCCCGCGCCGTGGGCAGCACATCCCAGCGCAGGTCGGTGGCGCCACTGCCGTCGGGCTGCTGCTGCAGCTTGATCGCGGGCATCAGGTCCTGCTGCGCCGGGATCTGGAAGCGCCAGCCCTCGGGCAGGCCCTGGCCGCTGATCGCGTGCTCGCCGACCAGCGAGGCCTGGGCAGGCACCATGCGGGCGTCGTCCGGCTGCGGCCAGACGGGTCGCCCTGGCGCGCTGTGGGTGCCGCGCTGCGTGGCGCGGCGGGTGACGAAGAACTTCTGCAGGTCGGCCGGGCTCAGCGTAGCCATGTCCAGCACCTTGGGCTGACCGGCGCGGATGGTGGCACCGCAGCCCCAGTACATCAGCAGCCGGCCCTTCGGGCGCTCGGGCTCCTGCTCGTCGACCCGCTCGTCGCCCGGCTCCGGCGGCGGCTTGGTGCCGGCCACCGCCTTGGGCGCCTGCAGCTTCAGCGCCGGCGCCAGGAAGCCCGGCGGCACGGCCTGCGTCGCCTCGTTCAGGGACGGGTTGGCCCGGCTGTAGACCGTGACGTCGACCCAGCGCCCGGCCTGGCCGGCCTGGGTGCGGCCAAAGCTGTTCTTCTGCGCCCCGCCACCGCCACCGAACAGGTTGCCGAGCGCGGCCATCGGGTTGCCGCCCGCGCCGCCGATGCCGCCCATGCCGGCGCCCGGCATGCCGAAGCCGCTGTAGGTGGCCACGTCGATCCAGGCCTGGGCCTGGGGCGGCTTGACGACCTGGGTGGTCTGGGCCGCGGCGCCGCCGGCCACCGCCAGCGCAGCCCAGGCGGTAGCGGCCCGCACGGGCCAGTGTCGAATCCTCATCGAGCGCATGGGTGTTCCCTCCAGGTGGCCGCTTCCCGGCCATTGCCAAGCCACGGTATCAGCGGCGTCGCGCCAGCGTCTGCCCCTAGATCAAGCGACGCCGACACAGACTGTCATCCCGGCTGGCACAGAGTGGGCCGGCCCTTTGGCGGGGTGCCGCGCCCCGATGCCGGGCGAACGTGGCCGGCACGGGCGCCGAACCGCCGCCGGACCGACCTGCCGCTTGACGCTCGTCAAACGCCAGTGGCGCCAGCGCCGGCATCGTCCACCCCGGTCCTGCTTCTTGCTTTGCTGTCACCTTGCGGACCTGTTGCCGCGCCCGTCGATGGAGGAGTCATGCACCCAGGCGTTCCCGCACCGGCCCAGTGGCCGGCCCGATTTGCCACCGTCGCCCTGGCGGCCTGGGGAGCGCTGTCCGCGCCGGCCCAGGCGCAGGACATGGCCGCCGGCAGCGACCTGGCGCGCCGCGCCGTCCACGTCTGCGCCTCGTGCCACGGCGAAGGCGGCCGCAGCCAGACGGCGGTGTACCCGGCGCTGGCTGGGCAGCCGGCGATGTACGTCAGCCGGCAGTTGAAGGACTTCCGCGCCCAGCAGCGCGCCGAGACCGACAACAAGGCCTACATGTGGGGCGTGTCCGCACTGCTGGACGACGACACGATCCAGGCCCTGGCCGACTACTACGCCGCCCAGACGCCCCTGCCCGGCCGCGCCAAGGCCAGCGCGGCGGTGCTGCGCCAGGGCCGCGACATCTTCGAGAACGGGCTGCCGGCCAAGGGCGTGCGGGCCTGCGCCAGCTGCCACGGCGACAAGGCCGAGGGCGCGTCCGGCTTCCCGCGGCTGGCGGGCCAGCATGCCGACTACCTGTATAGCCAGCTCACGGTGTTCGGCACCCGCCTGCGCCCGCACGGGGTGCTGATGAAGAACGAGACCGCCAACATGAGCCCGCTGCAGATGAAGGCCGTGGCGGCCTACCTGCAGTCGCTGTAGGCCTGCAGAGGAGGCAGCGCTCAGCCGAGCGCCGGGCCGCCCCAAGCCGGCTGAGCACCCGCTCGGCGGGTGGCGCCGGTACCCCGGTGCCGGGTGCTCACCCTTTCCGCGGGCGGACCAGCGCGGCGGCCTTCTTGGCCTGCACGCGCGCGGTCTCGACGTCGGCGTTGTGCACCAGCGCCACGCCCATGCGGCGCTTGGTGAAGCTCTCGGGCTTGCCGAACAGGCGCAGGTCCGCGTTCGGCACCGCCAGCGCCTCGGCCACGCCATCGAAGACCACGGCCTGCGCCTCGACGCCGCCGTAGATCACCGCGCTGGCGCCCGGGCTCTTCAGCGCCGTGTCCACCGGCAGGCCGAGGATGGCGCGGGCGTGCAGCTCGAACTCGCTCTGCCACTGGGTGGCCATGGTCACCATGCCGGTGTCGTGCGGGCGCGGGCTGACCTCGCTGAACCAGACCTGGTCGCCCTTCACGAACAGCTCGACGCCGAACAGGCCCAGCCCGGAGGGCTGTCCATCCATTCCCACGCCCAGGTTGCCGGTGACCGCGGCGGCGATCTCGCGCGCGCGCGCCAGCGCGGCCGGCGACATCGGCTGCGGCTGCCAGCTCTCGACATAGTCGCCACTGACCTGCACATGGCCGATCGGCTCGCAGAACTTCGTCTCGACCTGGCCGCTCGCGCCCACGGCGCGCACCGTCAGCAGCGTGATCTCGTAGTCGAAGTCGATGAAGCCCTCGACGATCACCCGGCCGTGGCTGACCCGGCCGCCGGCCATCGCGTAGTCCCAGGCCTTCCGCACGTCGGCCGGGCCGTCGATCTTGCTCTGGCCCTTGCCCGAGCTGCTCATCACCGGCTTGACGATGCAGGGGTAGCCGATGCCAGCCTTGCCGGCACCGCCATCGATCGCGGCCTGCAGCTCGGCCAGCGAGTCGCAGAACTGGTAGGGGCTGGTCGGCAGGCCCAGGGTCTCGGCGGCCAGGCGGCGGATGCCCTCGCGGTCCATCGTCAGGCGCGCCGCGCGCGCCGTGGGGATCACACGCACCGCGCCCTCGGCCTCGAGCGCTTCCAGCACGGGGGTGGCGATGGCCTCGATCTCGGGCACGACCAGGTCGGGCTTCTCGGCCTCGATCAGCGCACGCAAGGCCACCGGGTCGCTCATCGCGATGGTGCGGGCGTGGTGCGCCACCTGCTGGCCGGGCGCGTTCTCGTAGCGGTCGACCGCGATGGTTTCGACGCCCAGACGCTGCAGCGCGATCAGCACCTCTTTGCCCAGTTCGCCGGCGCCCAGCAGCATCACCCGGAAGGCGGAAGGAGACAAAGGGGTACCGAGCGGCTTCATGGCGGGCGAAGGGGTGGAGTGGTCGATGCCCGGATTGTCGCCGCCCGGCGCCGAGGCATCATCACGCCATGCCGACCACGCCAGCCACGCCCACCCTCGATGACCTGCGCCGCTACGCCATCGCGCGCAGCCTGTTCAAGCCCACGACGCTGCCGCGCGCCATCGCCCGGCTCGGCTTCGTGCAGGCCGACCCGATCCGCGCGCCGGCGCGGGCGCAGGACCTGACGCTGCGCCACCGCGTGGCCGGCTACACAGCCGGCGAGCTGGAGCGGCGCTACCCGCGCCTGGCGGTCGAGGAAGACTTCTTCGTCAACTACGGTTTCCTGCCGCGCGAGCACCTGGGCCTGATGCACCCGCGCACCGCGCGCACCGCCTGGACGCCAGCCCGCTGGAAGCAGGCGCACGAGGTGCTGGCCTTCGTGCGCGAGCACGGCGCGGTGCACCCGCGCGAGGTCGACGCGCATTTCGCCCACGGCAAGACGCGCAACTGGTTCGGCGGCTCGTCCAACGCCAGCACCCAGCTGCTGGACGGCATGCACTACCGCGGCCTGCTGCGCGTGGCACGGCGAGACGGCGGCGTGCGGGTCTACGCCCCGGCCGACACCCGCGAGGCACCGCAAGGCCAGGCCGAGATCGACGCGCGGCTCGACGCCCTGGTCGACCTGGTGGTGGCCAAGTACGCGCCGCTGCCCAACCCGACGCTGGGCATGCTGGTCAGCCGGGTGTGCATCGGCACGCCGCAGTGGCATGGCGAGCGCGCCCGCATGCTGGCGCGGGCCAAGGCGCGGCTGGCGCGCACCCGCATCGACGGCGTCGACTGGTTCTGGCCGGCGGGCGAAAACCCGCGCGCCAAACGCCACGCGGTGCCTGAGCGCGTGCACCTGCTGGCGCCGTTCGACCCGGTGGCCTGGGACCGCCGCCGCTTCGAGCTCTTCTGGGGCTGGGCCTACCGCTTCGAGGCCTACACCCCAGCGCCGAAGCGCCAGCTCGGCTACTACGCGCTGCCGCTGCTGTGGCGCGACCAGGTCATCGGCTGGGCCAATGCCGCCGTGGCCGACGGGAAACTGCAGCTGGACTGCGGCTATGTCGGCGGGCGCGCGCCGCGCGACCCGCTCTACCGCCGCGCCCTGGACGACGAGCGCGCCCGGTTGTCGACCTTCCTGGGGCTCTGACGGGCTTCGTCAACCGCGCGCCAAGGGCTTCTGCCCCAACGCCAGCACGGCCCCCAAGGCCAGCACCGCGGCGCTGATCGCCAGGCCGCGCGCGAGGCCGCCCGGCCCGTCGGCAATGCGCCCGACCAGGCTGGGGCCGACGATCTGGCCCGCGGCAAAGACGATGGTGAAGGCGGTGATGCCGGCCGGCCAGGTGGCCGGGGGCAGGTTGTGCCGCACCAGCGCGGTGGTGGATGCGACGACCGACAGGAACACGCTGCCGAACAAGGCGCCCGAGGCGAACACCACCAGCGGTTGCGCGCTCCACACCGGCAGCACGGTGGCCAGGGCCAGCAGGCCGTTGAGCACGGCCATCGGCACGCCGCCCCGGTGGCGCTGCAGCAGCCCGGCCCACAGCCACGACGAGGCCACGACGCCCAGGCCCAGCAGCGCGTAGAAGCCGGCCACCACGCCGCCACCCAGGCCCTGCTCGCGCAGCAAGGTGACGATGAAGGTCATGTAGCCGATGTAGCCAAGGCCGAAGCACAGGTAGCCGGCCAGGCCGAAGGCCAGTGGCGACCAGCGCGTGCCTTCACGCGCGCCACGGGCCGCCGGCGGCACCGCCAACGCCGGCGTGCCCAGCATCGTCGCCGCCGTGGCCAGCGCGGCCAATGCAGCCAGCAGCACCCAGGCCCCGCGCCAGCCGGCCACGCTCAGCCAGGGCGGCAACAGCAGCGCGCAGGCCACGATGCCCAGGCCGGTGCCGCCGTAGTACAGCCCCAGCACCAGGCCAGCCCGGCGCCCGCCCTCGGCCGTCGCCGCCAGCCGTGCGGCCAGCAGGCCGCCACCGACGAAGCTGGCGGCGCTGGCCAGGCCGGCGAGCCCGCGCAAGGCATAGAGCACCGCATCGTTCGGCGCCAGGGCGTGCAGCGCCAGCGCCACCGTGGCCACCATGCCGCCCCCCAGCATCAGGCGACGCGCGTCGACGCGTGCCAGTAGCGGTGGCATCGCCAGCGCACCCAACAGGTAGCCGGCAGCATTGACCGTGTTCATCGCACCGGCGGTGAAATAGCTCCAGCCCAGGTCGGCGCGCATCGGCGGCAGCAGCAGCGCATAGGAAAAGCGCGCCAGGCCCAGCGACACAGCGGCCGCCAGGGCCAGGGCCAGCGCAGCCCGCCAGGGTGTGGCGGCGGCCGGCCCGTTCAAGGGGTGGCCATCCGTGTTGTCGAGCCGGCCCGGGCCGCCAGCAGGGCCGCGGCGACCTCGGCGAAGCCCTCGCCGCGCTCGCTCGCCGTCACCCAGGTGGGCCGCACCCGCAGCTCGGCCCAGAAGCGGGCGATGTTGGCCACGCCCACGCTGAGCGGCAGGCGCTCGAACATCAGCTGGTCGTTGGTCGAGTCGCCGACATAGAGCCAATCGCCGGGCAGGAACGGCCGCCCGGTCGCGGCAGGCACCGCCCACTCGGCCGCCGTCCACTTGCTGTGCGTGCCGATCCAGCCGTTGACGTGGATCGAGCTGACCGTGGCCGTCAGGCCGTGGGCGCGCATCACGGCCAGCACCTGGTCGATCCGGCCCGCGTCGAGGTGGGCGAACTCGCTGTGGTCGATGGCGATATCGGTCAGGCGGCCGGCTCTGTCGCGCGCCAGCGTGGCGCCGGGCACCTCGCGCAGCACCGCCGCGGCGCAGGCCTGCAGACGCGCGACATTGGCTTCGCGCTCGGCGGCCGGCTGAGCGAAGTCGCGCTGCAGCCCGTTGCCCTCACCACGGCGCAACATCACGCCGCCGTTTTCGGCCACGATGGCGGCCACCGGCCAGGCCCGCGCGAACGGCTCGCTCCAACCCGCCGGGCGGCCGGTGATGGCAATGACTGGCAGCGCCGCGTCGGCCAGGGACTGCAGCGCCGCCAACGCGGCGGGCTCGATCGCGCCGTCGCGGGTCAGCGTGTCATCGATGTCGGTGAGCACCCCCGCCACGCCGGCCATCCGCTCGCGCGGCGCCTGGGCCCAGGGCGTGGCGCCGGGCAACGTCGCAGCGTGGAAGATCGGTCCGGCAGGCATGCGCCGCAGTGTCCCATGCGTGCTGAAATCGGCCCCATGCCCCACCCCCCTGTTCCCTACGGCCGCGCGCTGCTGCCGCTGTGGCCGCTGGACCCGGCCATCACCTACCTGAACCACGGCACCGTGGGCGCCACGCCGCACACGGTGCTGGCGGCCCAGCAGGCGCTGCGCGACGAGATCGAGCGCCAGCCGGCGCGCTTCCTGCTGCGCGAGCTGACCGCCATCGGCCAGCAGGGCGGGCGTGGCGGCGAAGGCCCGCCCGGCGAACCACGGCTGCGCATGCGGGCGGCTGCAGCGCAGGTCGCCCCTCGGCTGGGGGTGGCGGGCGACGACCTGGTCTTCGTCGGCAACGCCACCGCTGGCGCGAACGCGGTGCTGGCCTCGTTCCCGCTGGCACCCGGCGACGAGGTGCTCGTCACCAACCGCACCTACGGCGCCGTGGCGCGGGCTGCAGCCCACCACGCGGCCCGCGTCGGCGCCAGCGTGCGCACGGTCGACCTGCCCTACCCGGTCAGCGACACCGCCACCCTGGTCGACACGGTGGCCGCCGCCCTGACCCCGCACACCCGGCTGGCGGTGCTGGACCACATCAGCCCCGAGACCGCGCTGCTGATGCCGCTGGCCGAGATGGCCGCCGTCTGCCGCGCGCGCGGCGTGGCGGTGCTGGCCGACGGCGCCCACGCGCCGGGCGCGGTGCCGGTCGACATCCCGGCGCTGGGGGTGGACTTCTACACCGCCAACCTGCACAAGTGGGCCTTCGCCCCGCGCAGCAGCGCCGTGCTGTGGGCGGCGCCGCGCTGGCGCGACGGCCTGCACCCGCCGGTCATCTCCTGGGGCCTGGGCCTGGGCTGGCATGCCGAGTTCGACTGGATCGGCACCCACGACCCCACGCCCTTCCTGGCGGCATCGGCCGGCTGGGCCTTCATCGACCAGGCGCTGGGTGGCCGTGAGGCGCTCTGGGCCCGCAACCACCAGCTGGCCTGGGACACGGCCGTGCGCCTGACCGAGCGCTGGGGCCTGCCCTGGGCCACGCCGCGCGCCATGGTGGGCAGCATGGTGAGCGTGCCGCTGCCGCCCTCGCTGGGCCGGGGCGCGGCGGCGGCCGGTGCCTTGAAGGACTGGCTGCTCTACCAGCGCCGGATCGAGGCCCAGATCCTGGCGATCGACGAGGCCCTGGTCTGGCGCTTCTCGGCCCAGGCTTACGTGGACGAGGAAGACGTGGAGCGCTTCACGCAGGCCTTGGCCGCCTACCCGGGCGCCAGCTAGAATCCGCACTCGTTCCGAGGAGCGTTGCAAGGCCTCGACCACAGGCCCCAGGCTCGGAACCCTTCATTTGCAACGGCGCTCACCCGCACCGATGGTGTCGTGGGTGAGCTTATCCATCCGATCCTGCTCGCCCCCGCTGCTGTTCGCCGCGGGTCGACCCCTTTTCCCCGACGACCGGAGACCCGAATGAACGCTGCCGTTCTCAAAGCCACGCCCGACCACGCCATCGCCGACCTGAAGCTCGCCGGCTGGGGCCGCAAGGAAATCAAGATCGCCGAGACCGAGATGCCCGGCCTGATGGCGATCCGCGAAGAGTTCGCCGCCAGCCAGCCGCTCAAGGGCGCGCGCATCACCGGCAGCCTGCACATGACGATCCAGACCGCCGTGCTGGTCGAGACGCTGCAGGCGCTCGGCGCCCAGGTGCGCTGGGCCTCGTGCAACATCTTCTCGACGCAGGACCACGCCGCCGCCGCGCTGGTGGCCGAGGGCACGCCGGTGTTCGCCTACAAGGGCGAGTCGCTGAAGGACTACTGGGACTACACCCACCGCATCTTCGACTTCGGTCCGGCCTTTACCGAGGGCGAAGGCCCGAACATGATCCTGGACGACGGCGGCGACGCCACGCTGCTGATGCACCTGGGCCAGCGCGCCGAGAAGGATGCGTCCCTGCTGGCGCACCCGGGCAGCGAGGAAGAGCGCGAGCTGTTCGCCGCGATCAAGGCCAAGCTCGCCGTCGACAAGAACTGGTACACGCGCAAGAGCGCCCAGATCATCGGCGTGACCGAAGAGACCACCACCGGCGTGCACCGCCTGAACGAGATGAGCGCCAAGGGCACGCTGCTGTTCCGCGCCATCAACGTCAACGACTCGGTCACCAAGAGCAAGTTCGACAACCTCTACGGCTGCCGCGAGAGCCTGGTCGACGGCATCAAGCGCGCGACCGACGTGATGGTCGCCGGCAAGGTGGCCGTGGTGGCCGGCTACGGCGACGTGGGCAAGGGCTCTGCCCAGGCGCTGCGCGCGCTGTCGGCCCAGGTGTGGGTGACCGAAATCGACCCGATCAACGCGCTGCAGGCCGCGATGGAGGGCTACCGCGTCGTCACCATGGACGAGGCCTGCGCGCTGGGCGACATCTTCGTCACCGCCACGGGCAACAAGGCCGTCATCACACACGAGCACATGCGCAAGATGAAGGACCAGGCCATCGTCTGCAACATCGGCCACTTCGACAACGAGATCGACATCGCCTCGCTCGAGAAGTACACCTGGGAAGAGATCAAGCCCCAGGTCGACCACGTGGTGTTCCCGGACGGCAAGCGCATCATCATGCTGGCCAAGGGCCGTCTGGTGAACCTGGGCTGCGCCACCGGCCACCCCAGCTACGTGATGAGCAGCTCGTTCGCGAACCAGACCATCGCCCAGATCGAGCTGTTCACCAAGCAGGGCGACTACGAAGTCGGCAAGGTCTACGTGCTGC
>JBGAGZ010000038.1:0-44932 GCA_044226465.1 Burkholderiaceae bacterium
GGTGGCGGTGGTCACGATGGCTTGGAGCGGGCGAACCCACGATTGTCCCAGCCTTGCGTCGCCCGCGCCAGCGTGCGGGCTTGGATGGCGGGCGGCCACTGCGTTGCGCAGAATCCGCTCGCGCCGCTTCGGCGCCGAACTCTGGAGAGAGCCATGTCCAAAGCTGCGTTCAGCATCAAGGCCTTCGGTGTGTACCTGCTGGCATTGGGTGTCTGCCTGGTGCTGGTGCCCAACCTGCTGCTGGGGGTGTTCGCCATGCCGCGCACCGACGAGGTGTGGATCCGCGTGGTCGGTGTGCTGGTCTTCAACATCGGGCTGTACTACTGGTTCGCCGCGGCCGGCGAGGCCACCGGCGTGTTCCGCGCGTCGATCTACACCCGGGTGCTGGTGCTGGTGGCGTTTGCCGCCTTCGCCGCGCTGGGCCTGGCCCCGCCGATGCTGGTGCTCTTCGGTGCCGCCGACTTTGCCGGCGCGATCTGGACCTGGCAGGCCATGAAGCGGGACCAGGGCGCCGGCGCCGGGGCCCACGCCCCGGCCTGAGCTGCCGGCACCGGGGTCTCGTCACCCCCAAGTCACCCCGCCCGCGTGGACAGCGCGGGCGCAGGGTGCAGATACTGGTGTCGTCCGGGCTGGCAGTGCGCCGGCCCCGCGAACCCAGGAGGTGACCCATGACCCGCCATCCCATGGCCGATGCAGCCTTGGCCCTGGCCGCCGCGGTGCTCGCTGCGCCCGCGGCGCAGGCCGCGCCGCTCGGCGCCGCCTACACCGTCTTCGTCGGCAACGACCAGTGCCCGACCAACAACTCGGTGACCCAACTGAGCGGCCCGAACTGGAGCTTCGGTGCCACCATCGGCGTGGGCAACTGCCCGGCCGACATCGCCTTCGCGCCGGACGGCAAGAAGGCCTACATGATCAATGCCAGCGACAGCACGATCACGCCGATCGATGCTGCCAGCTTCACCGCCGGTGCCGCCTTCCCGGCCGGGGTGTCGATCCCGATCTTCCTGCAGGTCACACCGGACGGGAAATCGATCGTCACCGCCGGCGTCAACTCCAACACCCTGGCGGTGATCTCGACGGCCAACACCACCGACGTGAAGACCGTGACCGTGGGCGCCTCGCCGCTGGGCGTGGCGGTGCTGCCCGACAGCAGCGCGGTCTACGTGGCCAACAACGCCGCCGGCACAGTGTCGGTGGTGTCGCTCGTGGGCACGCCGGCGCTCGTCAAGACGATCACCTTCAAGCCGCCGGGCTGCACGCCCTACGACATCGCCGCCACGCCGGACGGCAAGCGCGTCTACGCCGCCTGCATGAACGGGCCGATCTGGCGCATCAACGTGGCCAAGAACAAGGCGGACGCATCGCCGATCGCCATCCCGCAGGGCAGCGGCACGGTCGAGGTGGCGATCACGCCCGACAGCAAGACGGCCTACGTGTCCAACACCTGGGGCGCGGTCTACCCGGTCACGCTGAAGACCGGCGTGGTGGGTGCGGCCATTCCCGTGCCAGGCGCCTACGGCCTGGCGATGAGCCCGGACGGCAAGGTGCTGCTGGTGGGCAACGGCGACTGCTGCTTCGTCGACACGCCGGTCAGCGTGGTCTCCACCAAGACCAACACCGTGGTGGACACCTTGCCGACCGGCGGCAACTACGTGCACCGCTGGCTGGCGTTCAAGCCTTGAGGGCAGGGCTCAGGACTTGAGCGGCTCGCTGCCACGCCGCACCAGCGCCGGCCAGCGCGCGTCGTTGCGCAGGCTGGCGAAGCTCGGGTCCTGCGGCGCCTGCATGGCCTGGGGGTCGCGCTCGCGGTAGGCGCGCTCCAGCCAGGCGAAGGCCTCGTCCGGCTGTCGGCGGTGGGTGGCGAACACGGCCATCACGTACGGCGACACCGGCCGGCCGGCGAAGCGCTGCAGCGTGTCGGCCAGCAGGGCGTCAGCACCGCCCACGTCGCCGGCCAGCGCACGTGCACCCGCCAGGGCGACAAGGCAGCCGGGGTAGTCGGGCATGGCCTCGCAGGCCTGGGTGTAGTGGGCCTGGGCCGCGGCCGCGTCACCGCGGAACATGGCGATGGCGCCGCGCAGCCCGGCGACGGCCATGGTCGCCGGCGCGATGTCCTGCAGCGCCTCGATCTCGGCCTCGGCATCGTCCAGCCGGCCCTGGGCGATGCGCAGGTTGACCATGTGCTGGCGGGTGTTGATGTACTGCGGGTCCAGCGTCCTGGCGCGCAGCAGCTCGCGCTCGGCCTCGTCGAAGGCGCCGTGCATGACCAGGTGGCAACCATAGGCCGAGTGGACGAAGGCCTGCTCGGGCGCCAGCACCAGCGCGCGGCGGAAACTGCGCAGCGCCTTGGGCCAGTCGTGCTCGAACTGGTGCTGGATCGCCCCCAGCAACACATGCGCCACGGCATGGCCGGGCTCGATCTCCAGGGCACGGCGCAGTGCCTCGGCGGCGTGGGCCGAGGCGATGGCTGGCTCGTGGTACCAGCCGGTGGCCAGGTTGAGCCAGGCCCGGCCCATGCCGACCAGGGCGGGTGCGTGGTCGGGCGACTCGCGCAGCGCCTGGTCGAAACGCTCCAGCGCCTGCTCCAGTGTCTGCTTCGACAGCGACTGGCGCAGGAAGTGCTCGCCACGCTCGACCAGGTCGCGCGCTCGTCGCGTCACGGCGGGGCTGGCGCGTGTCTCGTTGGCCGCGGAGATGGTCGGCACATAGCTGCCGACCGGCAGCTCGATGCGCCACGCCGCGTCGCGGCCTTCCCCGCGGTGGTAGTCGGCCAGCCGGGCGCGCAGCCGCCTTGCCTCGACGCGGACGATGGAGTCGAGCTTGGGGTCGAAGCTGGCGGCCGGGCGGCCGAAGACCTGCACCGCGATCAGCGTTTCCTTCAGCGACGCCAGGTCGTCATCCAGCGCATGGGCCACCAGGTGGCGCAGCAAAGCCCGGTGCCGCGGCGAGCTGCGAAAGGCCGCGCTGTGCTCGATGCGGGCCAGGGCCAGCTCGACCTGCTCACGCGGTGGCCGCAGGTCCGGTGGGGCGTCGTCGTCGCGTTTCATGCAGGCCCGACCTTAGCGCCCCAGCAGCCCCTTGAACACTTTGCCCACGCCCTCGACCACGCCTTCGATGCTGACCCCCAGTGCCTCCGCCAGGCCGTTGGCGAAGCGCAAGGCCAGGCTGTCGTTGACCGAGAAGCCGGGGTCGTCCAGCCGGCCCTCAAGGGTGAACGCGAGCGTGATCTTGTCGTGGTGCTTCAGCGCGGCCAGCGCCGCCGTCCGGGACAGGCCGCCCATGCGGCCGAGCAGGCCCGAGCTGTCGGCCAGCTCCAGCCCCGTCAGCGTCACCTTGCCCGGCGCCTTCAGGTGCTGGTCGCGCACGGTGGCCTGCAGGTTCAGGTCCAGGGTGCCCTTGCGGATGCCGCCGTCGGCCACCTTCAGCAGGTAGGGCTGCAGCGCAAGCATGTCGACGCCGTTCATCTCGGCTGTCAGCTGGGCTTCGCGGGTGGCCGGCGTCAGTGTGCCGTCGAGCGCCACGCGGCCGTCCTGGCTGGGGCCCTTGACGGTGGCTGCCAGCTCGATCTGCATCGCCTGGTCCAGCGCAGGCAGGGCCAGCGTGTCCAGCCTGGCATTCAGGTCCGCCAGCCGCACCCGGTGCGGTTGGGGCAGGTGCAGGCTGGCGTCGTAGAGGTCGACCTGCACCCGGCTCAGCACGACGTGGTCGACCAGCACGCGGGGGGTGGGCGAAGGGCTGCTGGCCGCGGCGGCCGGCCCCCGGGCGGCGGGCTCCAGCATCGACGGCAGCACCCGCAGCCGGCCCTCGCGCGTGCGCAGCAGCACGATGCGGGCGTCCTCGATCTCGATGCGCTGCACACGCCAGGCGCCGCCGAAGGCGCTCAGCAGGTCGGGCCGCACGCGCACCGTGCCAGCGTGCAGCTCTTCGTCGGCCGGCCAGCCGGGGCCGGCGGCCACCTGCAGGTCGCGCACCACGAGGCCCGCCCAGCCCAGCTCGACCGCGCCCAATGTGGCGCGCGGGCCCAGGGCCTGGCGCAACGCGAGGTTCAGCCGCTCGGTGGCGACACGGTAGGCGCCGACCGCGCCGATCAGCAGGGCCAGCAGGACGAGCAGGGGGACGAAGAGACGGGCACGGGGCATGGCGGCATTGTCGCCATGCCCGCGCGCCGATGCAGGTCAGGGGGCGATGCGGAACAGCGTGCCGCCGCCGTGGGCGCCGCCGTCCTTGGCGGTGCTGTAGAGGTAGCCGTTGCTGGCCAGCTCGAAGCCCGCCATCGGCGCGCCGCCCTCGGAGCCATCGGCCGCGAAGTGGTGGCGCACCACCAGCTTGCGGTGCTCTGGGTGGAACTTGAACACCGTGCCGCGGCCGCCGGCACCGTCTGCCGAGCAGGTGCCGTAGAGCGTGCCGTCGGGCAGGGCATACAACTCGCCCATCGGCCGGGTGCCTTCGGCGGGGGCAAAGCTGTGCAGGCGCTGGAACTCGCCATCGTGCGACAGCGAGAACAGCGTGCCGCCACCGTACTTGCCGCCGAAGCCCGCCAGGCCATAGAGCATGCCGTCGGGCGACAGCGTCAGCGCCCCGTGCGGGCCCATGCCCGAGCGGTTGAAATCGAACGAGAACAAGGTGGTCAGCGTGCCGTCCGGCGTCATGCGGTACAGCGAGCCCACGTACAGCTCGCCGCCGGTTTCCGTTGCGCCGTAGTAGTTGCCATCAGCGCCGCGGGTCAGGCCCTGGGTGGGGCGGAAGCCTTCGCGGTTGTTGCCGCTGAAATGGTGCAGCACGCTCAACTCGCCCTGCGGCGTGACGCGGAAGATCGTGCCCAAGCCTTCGTTGCCGCCGTCGTGCGTCGTGCCATACATGGCGCCGTCGAAACCTTCGATCACGCCACCCATGGGGTGCAGGCCGGCCTTGCCGTCGGGGTCGAAGGTGTAGAGGTCGTGGATGAAGTGGCGGTTGCTCTGGTACCACCAGAAGATCGACCCCGAGCCGTGCTTGCCGCCGGCCGTCTCGGTGCCGTAGCCCTTGGGCCAGAAGCCACCGCCCTCGGTGCCCTGCAGCAGGATCATGTGCGAGAAGGTCGGGCTGTGGACGTCGTACGCGTAGTTGCTGTTCGAGAAGCCGGAGTTGTAATTGAGCCGCCAGCCGCGCGAGGCCGTGATGATGTTCAGCCGGTTCATCGTGCGGTGCCCGTCGGTCGAGTTGGTCGGCCGGATCGTCGGCGCCTCGCCGGCGGGGAAGTCGAAGATCACCGCGAACTCGGGCTTCTTGGCCTCGGCCAGGCCGGCCAGCGACAGGCCGGCGCCGATCAGCGGGGCGGCGCACAGGGCGCGGCGGGACAGGTTGACAGAAGGGGAAACGGGTTGGGTCGACATGGCGACGTCCTCCTGGTGTGGTGTGCGAGCGGCCGGGGCGGCCGTGCCCGGAGCATCCTGCGCTGCGAGGTGGCATGCCGTACACCATGCGAGCTAGGGACCCGCAGGCGACAGAATGGGGATAGTCATGTGGAACATCCCTACGATTGATGACGTCGCCACCCGGTTGCTGGGTGTCGACTTCTCCAGCGCGCCGCGCGCGGCCAAGCCCATCGTCGCGGCCTGGGGCCGGCGTGCCGGTGCCGTGGTGCGGCTGGATTCGATCGAGGCCTTGCCGAGCCTGGACGCCTTCGCCGGCCTGTTGCAGCGCGAAGGCCCCTGGCTCGGCGCCTTCGACTTGCCCTTCGGCCTGCCGCGCGAGCTGGTGCAGGCCCTGAGCTGGCCGGGCCAGTGGCTGCCCTTGATGCACCACTACGCGGGCCTGAGCCGCGAGCAGATCCGCGACACCTTCGCTGCCTTCTGCGACGCGCGGCCGGTGGGTTCGAAGTTCGCCCACCGCGCCTGCGACGGCCCGGCCGGTTCGTCGCCCAGCATGAAGTGGGTCAACCCGCCGGTGGCCTACATGCTGCACGCGGGTGTGCCGCGGCTGCTCGATGCCGGCGTGCACCTGCCGGGCCTGCACGCGGGCGACGCGACGCGCGTGGCGCTGGAGGCCTACCCCGGCCTGCTGGCCCGCGAGCTGATCGGCACGCGCTCGTACAAGAGCGACACCAAGGCCAAGCAGACCCCCGAGCGGCTCATCGCCCGCAAGGACCTGCTCGACGCGCTGGAGCAGGGCCGCACGCGGCTCGGCCTGCGCCTGAAGCTCAGCCACGCCCAACGCGACGCGCTGATCGACGATGGCAGCGGCGACAAGCTCGACGCCGTGCTGTGCCTGGTGCAGGCGGGCTGGGCCCAGGGCCAGCCGAACTGGGGCCTGCCGCCCACCGCCGACCCGCTGGAAGGCTGGATCGTCAGCGCGCCGGTGCCGGATGTTTGAGGACGCAGAGGCCTGGTTCGCCCGGCGCGGCTGGCGGCCCTTCGACTTCCAGCGCGAGGTCTGGGCAGCGCTGGCTGGCGGCGCGAGTGGCCTGCTGCATGCCAACACCGGTGCCGGCAAGACGCATGCGCTGAGCTTCGGCGCCTTCGAGCGCGTGCGCCAGCAGCTGAAGGCCACGGCCGGCGCGCCGCCGCTGTCGCTGCTGTGGATCACGCCGATGCGCGCGTTGGCGGCGGACACGTTGCGCGCCTTGCAGGTGCCACTGGCCGAGCTGCAGCCGCGCTGGACCATCGGCCTGCGCAGCGGCGACACACCCAGCGCCGAGCGCGCGCGCCAGGACAAGCGCTGGCCCACCGTGCTGGTGACCACGCCCGAGTCGCTGAGCCTGATGCTCACCCGCGCCGCGGCGGCCGACGAGCTGAGCCGCGTGCAGGTGGTGGTGGTCGACGAATGGCACGAGCTGATCGGCAGCAAGCGTGGCGTGCAGGTGCAGCTGGCGCTGGCGCGGCTCGCGCAGTGGAACCCCGGGCTCGCGGTGTGGGGCATGTCCGCCACGCTGGGCAACCTGGCCGAGGCCATGCACACGCTGCACGGGCACGAGCAGGGCACGATGGTGCAGGGCCGCGTCGACAAGCCGCTGGTGATCGACACCCTGCTGCCCGACGAGCCCGGGCGCTTCACCTGGGGCGGCCACCTGGGCGCGCAGATGCTGCCGGCGGTGGCGCGCGAGATCGACGGCGTGCAGGGCACGACCCTGGTCTTCACCAATGTGCGCTCGCAGGCCGAGATCTGGTACCAGCTGCTGCTGGATGCGCGGCCCGACTGGGCCGGCCAGATCGCGCTGCACCACGGCTCGCTGGACAAGGCGGTGCGCGAGTGGGTGGAGGCGGGCCTGAAGGCCGGTAGCCTGAAGGCCGTGGTCGCCACCTCGTCGCTGGACCTGGGGGTGGACTTCCTGCCGGTCGAGCGCGTGCTGCAGATCGGCTCGCCCAAGGGCATTGCGCGGCTGCTGCAGCGCGCTGGCCGCGCGGGCCACGCGCCGGGCCGCGTCAGCCGCATCACGCTGGTGCCCACGAATACCCTGGAGCTGATCGAGGCCGCGGCCGGGCGCGAGGCGGTGCTGGCGGGCCATGTGGAGCAGCGCCGCTCGCCCGACAAGCCGCTGGACGTGTTGGTGCAGCACCTGGTCACCGTGGCCTTGGGCGGCGGCTTCACGCCCGACGCGCTGTACGACGAGGTGCGGCGCACCCGCGCCTACCGTGCGCTGACGCGGGCCGAGTTCGACTGGGCGCTGGCCTTCGTCGAGCGCGGCGGCGAGAGCCTCACCGCCTACCCCGAGTACCACCGTGTCGCCTGGGTCGAGGCGGAACAGAGGTACAGGGTGCCGGACCGCGGCATCGCCACGCGGCACCGGCTGCAGGTAGGCACCATCGTCGGCGACGCCGCGATGAAGGTTGCCTGGCTGAACGGCATCACCATCGGTACGATGGAAGAGAGCTTCATCGCTCGCTTGTCGCCAGGCGACGCTTTCGTCTTCGCCGGCCGAGTGCTTGAGTTCATCCGCACCCGCGAGATGACGGCCTATGTCAAGCCGGCCGTCAAGCCCAAGGGCCGCGTGGCGGTGTGGAGCGGCTCGCGCATGGCCTGGTCTACCGAGATGGCCGATGCGGTGCGTACGCTGCTCGAGCGGGCGGGGCGCGGCGAGGTGCAGGCCACCGAGTTGCCCGAGCTGCAGGCCGCGGGGCCGATGCTGCGCGCGCAACAGCGGCTGTCGCAGCTGCCCGAGGCCGGCCATCTGCTGGTCGAGCGCTACCGCTCGCGCGAGGGCCACCACCTCTTCGTCTACCCCTTCGCCGGTCGCAACGTGCACCTGGGCGTGGCGGGCCTGCTGGCCTGGCGGCTGGCGCGCGAGCAGCCCAACACCTATTCGCTGGCGGTCAACGACCAGGGCTTCGAGCTGCTGGCCGCGCAGCCCATCGCCACCCGCGCGCTCGAAGACGGCAGCGTTTTCGCGCACGACGACCTGCAGGCCGACGTGCTGGCGAGCCTCAACGCCCGCGAGCTGGCGCAGCGCCGCTTTCGCGAGATCGCGCGCGTGGCCGGGCTGGTGTTCAGCGGCTACCCCGGCGCGAACAAGGGCCTGCGCCAGCTGCAGGCTTCGTCGTCGCTGTTCTTCGAGGTCTTCCGCAAGTACGACGCCGGCAATCGGCTGCTGGGGCAGGCCGAGCAGGAGGTGCTGTCGCAGGAGCTGGAGCTGGGCCGCCTGGCCGAGGTGCTGGCGGCCCTGGCCTCGCAACGCCTGGCCTGGGTCGAGCTCAAGGCACCCAGCCCCTTCGCGCTGCCGCTGATGGTGGAGCGGCTGCGCGAGCGCTTGACCAACGAGAAGCTGGCCGACCGGCTGGCACGCATGATCGCGGACGCCGAAAAGCGGCTGGACGCGCCGCCACCACCACCGCCTCGGCGCCGGGGCCGCTCCTATAATCCGCCGCCACCGGCGCCACCGTCGCCGGACGAGCGGAAGGGATGATACGCATGGGCCGACAAGGGCTGGTCTGGGGCACGCTGGTGGCGGTCGTCGTCGGCGCGGCCGGGGTGGGGTCTGGGCCTGCTGGTGCTGGGCGCGGTGGTCGCGATCTGGGCTGGTGACGTGCACAAGCGGCTGGACGAGGCCGAGCGGGCGCTGGCCGAGTTGCGCCGCCACCGCGCTGCCGAAGCAGCTCGTGAACGTGCGGCCGGCGAGCGCTGCTGCTGCCACCGTGGTGCGAGGAGTATTGTGGTGCCGCTGGTCGGCGAAGCCGGCCGAGGAGGCCCCCGAGATGACGGCCGAGGCTCTGCAGGCCTTGAGCGCGAGGCGCTCGCCGCCGCCCGAGGCGACGCCGGCAGCAGCGCCGGTGGCCGCCACGCCGCCGTTGGCGCGAGTTGCCGACGCACCCGCGCGCGCCACCGTCGCCCGCCCGCGAGGTCGACGAAGCCTCGGCCGGCGTGACCAGTTCGCTGGGCGCGTCGATCAAGGTTTGGTTCACCGGCGGCAACACCATCGTGCGCGTCGCCGTGGTCATTCTCTTCCTCGGTGTGGCCTTCCTGCTGCGCTATGCGGCCGAGAACGCGGTGCTGCCGATCGAGCTGCGCTTGGCGGGCGTGGCACTGGGCGGGCTGGCACTGGCCGGCGTGGGCTGGCGCCTGCGCGAGAAGCGGCGTGGCTATGGCGTGTCGCTGCAAGGCGCGGGCATCGGCGTGCTCTACCTCACCTTGTTCGCCGCGCTGCGCCTGTACCAGCTGGTGCCGCCGGCGCTGGCCTTTGCGCTGCTGGTGGTGCTGGCGGCGGTGAGTGCGCTGCTGGCTGCGCTGCAAGACGCGCTGCCACTGGCGTGCTGGGCTTCGCGGGTGGCTTCCTGGCGCCGGTGCTCACCTCCACCGGCGAGGGCAGCCATGTGATGCTGTTCAGCTACTACCTGGTGCTGAACGCGGCGATCGCGTGGATCGCCTCGCGCAAGGCCTGGAAGCTGCTGAACCTGGTCGGCTTTTTCTTCACCTTCGCCATCGGCACGGCGTGGGGCGTGATGCGCTGGGAGCCGTCGCTGCTGGCCAGCACCGAGCCGTTCCTGATCGCGCACGTGGCGCTGTACCTCTGGATCTGCGTGGGCTACAGCCGCCAGCTCGCCGCGCTGGCCACGCCGCGCCTGCCCTATGTCGACGGCGGGCTGCTGTTCGGCCTGCCGATCGCGGCCTTCGGCCTGCAGGCGGCGATGCTGCGGCACGTGCCCTATGGCCTGGCCGCCAGCGCGGCGGTCATGTCGGCCGTCTACCTGCTGCTGGGCCGCTGGCTGTGGCGCACCCTGGGCGAGCGCCTGCGCCTGCTGACCGAGGGCATGCTGGCGCTGGGCGTCGTCTTCCTCGCGCTGATTGCGCCGTTCGCGCTGGACGACCGCTGGACGGCCGCTGCCTGGGCACTGCAGGGGGCGGGCATGGTCTGGGTGGCGCTGCGACAGCGGCGTGCCTGGGCACTGGGCTTCGGCCTGCTGCTGCAGTTGCTGGCCGCGCTGCGCTACTGGGCCGAGGTGCCGGCGGTGGGCGAGGGCCTGCCCTTCGCCAACGCCGCCTTCCTGGGCACGCTGCTGCTGGCGCTGGCCGCGCTGGCGAACGCCCGCAGCCTGTCCCTCGCGGCCGAGGCCTCGCCCGCGCAGGCCCCAGAAGGCACGCCGGCGATGGACCAGGTCTGGGTGCGCAGCGTGCTGCATTTGCTGCACGGCCTGCTGCTGGCGCTGGGCGTGCTGCACCTGGTGGCCGGTGGCGAGCTGCAGCTGCAGGCGCTGGACTGGGCCGTGCCGGACCTGGAACAACGCCGTGTCGGCTGGTTCGCCTTGCTGGCGCTGCTGGGCGAAGGCCTGCATGCGCGGCTGCGCTGGCCGGCGCTGGCCTGGCCTGCGCGCGCTCTGTTGGGCCTGGCGATGCTCGGGTCGCTGGGTGAAGCCTTCGGCGCCTGGTGGGCACCCGCCGGTGGCTGGGCGCGCTGGTGGCCCGAGGGGCTGCTCGAAGCCGCGCGCCTGCTGGCGATCGGCATCTGGGTGCTGCGCCGGCTGGACCAGGGCGTGGCCGGCCGACCGGCGCGAGGCAGCCTCGCCGTCGAGCCGTTGGCGTTGGGCTGGTACGCATTGCTGCAGGGCGCGCTGCTCGGCTACGCGATCGGGGCGCACTTCATCCAGCGCCACGAAGCCTGGACGCCCGCGTTGGTGCTGGTCGCGCCCTGTCTTCTGTGCTTCGCGGCACTGCGCCGTTGGCCCGCCGCCTGGCCAGTGGCGCCGCACCCGCAGGCGTGGTGGCGTGGCTTCGTGCTGCCCTGGCTGGGCCTGGGGGCGCTGTGGGTGCTGGGGGTGAACCTGCTGGCCGATGGCGGCATGGCGCCGCTGCCCTACGTGCCGCTGCTGAACCCGGTGGACCTGGGCCACGCGCTGCTGGCCTTGCTGGCACTGCGCACCTGGCAGGTCGCCACGATGGAGTCGACGCGTCGAGCGCTGATGCTGTCCGGTGGCGCGGCGGCCTTCGTCTGGCTCAATGGTTTGCTGGTGCGCAGCCTGCACCAATGGGCTGGCAGCCCGATGTGGCTGGACGGTGCCTTCGACAGCGGCCTGGTGCAGATGAGCCTGTCGGTGCTGTGGGCCACCTTGGCCCTGGCCGCGATGGGGGTGGCGGCCCGCAAGGCGGGCCTGGCCTCGGCCCGCGCGCTGTGGCTGGCCGGCGCGGCCTTGCTGGGCGTGGTGGTGGCCAAGCTGCTGCTGATCGACCTGTCGCACACCAGCGCGCTGCAGCGCATCGGCTCGTTCATGGGGGTGGGCCTGCTGATGCTGGTGATCGGCTACTTGGCGCCCCTGCCGCCCGCGCGGCGCGAGCCCACGGCCGTGGAAGGGGCCGCCCCATGACCCAACGACGAGTGTTGCGCCACCTGCCCACCTGGGGGCTGCTGCTGGCCTGTGGCTGGACGATCGCGGCGCGTGCCGCGGACGGCCCACCCGACCAACCCGCGCAGTACACGACCCGCGCCGAGCTGCACTTGGCCGCGGGCGAAGGCCTGCAGCGCGTGGTGCTGCCGCTGGACGTGCTGCGCGCCTTGCAGCGCGCGGACGGCGAGGACCTGCGGGTCTTCAACGCGCGCGGCGAGCCGGTGCCGCAGGCCTGGGCCGGCGTGCCGCAGGCCGAGACCGCGCCGCCCACGTTGCGCGAGCTGCCGCGCTTCGCCTGGCCCGAGCCGGTGCGCGAGCGCGGCGACGACCTGGACGTGGACATCGAGCTGGGCCGCGACGGCAGCCTGCTGCGCCTGCGGCGCCAGGGCCGGCCGCTGGTCTCGACCAACGTTCCGACCAGCACCGGCCTGAGCAGCCGCGCCTGGCTGCTGGACCTGGCGGCGCTGGGCCCGCAGCCACCGCGTGTCGACCGCCTGCAGCTCGACGGCCCCACGCCGGCGGGCGGGCTGGTGCTGCCGCTGCAGGTCGAGGCCAGCGCCGACGCGCAGCGCTGGACCGCGGTCGGGCGTGGCACCTTGGTGGACCTGGCGGGCGATGGTGGGGCGGCTCTGTCGCAGCGCGAGCTGGCGCTGGACGCACTGCCCGCCGGCACGCGCTACCTGCGCGTGCGTGGCGAGCAGGCCTGGGGCCTGACGCATGCGCGCGCCGTCACGCTGGGCGACGGCCGCAGCGCGCCGCTGCAACGCAGCCGCGTGCGCCTGGCCCGCGAGGCGAATGGCGAGTGGCGCCTGGACCTGCACGCCCGCCTGAGCCCGCGCGCGATGCAGGTGCACCTGCCGGTCGACAACCAGGTGCTGCCGTTGTCGGTCGAGGCCGGCGGCGTGGCCGGCTCGCCCGCCGACGCCTGGCACCCGCTGGTGCAGCACACGGCCTATCGCCTGACGCGGGCCGGTCAGCTGATCGAGTCGCCCGAGTTCAACCTGCCCGGCTTGCCCGCCACGCGCTGGCGCTTCGTGCCCGACGCGCGCGGGCGCTGGCCGGCCGACGCTGCTGCGCCCGAGGTGACCGTGGCGTGGCGCGCGCCGCAGCTGCTGTTCGCCGCCCAGGGCCCCGCACCCTTCACGCTGGCCGCAGGCCGCGCGGCGGCGCGCCCGGTGGCGCTGGAACGCGCCACGCTGATGCCGGGCTACCAAAGCGGCAGCGAGTTCATGCTGCCCGAGGCCACGCTGGGCGCATTGCAGACCCAGGCCGTGGCCGAGCCCGGCTGGCGCGAACAGCTGAGCGAGTCCTCGCCCCAGCAACGGCGGCGCTGGTGGCTGTGGGCGGCGCTGACCCTGGCCGTGGGCGCGCTGGCCGCCTTGGCCTGGCGACTGATGCGCGACGTCGGCAAGGCGCCAGGGAGTTCGTCGTGAGCGGGCCGAGCGCCGGGCCGCTCCCAAGCCGGCCCGCCATCCCCCTGGGGGCTGAGCCCGGACACAAACAGTCCGGGGGACTGTTTGTGCCTGGCGAAGGGCTGGGCGACTCTGCCCAGCGCGGCCTGCAAGGCCGGCCGACGTACCCGGCGGACGAGGGGTTGACATGAGTCGTTTTGGAAAGGCCTGGCGCGTGGCGCAATCGGCACGCCTGGCCACCTACCTGATCGCGTTGTGGAAGCTGGCGCGCCACCGCGAGACGCCGCTGCTGCCCAAGCTGCTGGCCTGGGGCGTGCTCGCCTACGCACTGAGCCCGATCGACCTGATCCCCGATTTCATTCCGGTGCTGGGCATGCTCGACGACATCGTGCTGATCCCGCTCGGCGTGGCGCTGGTGGTCAAGCTGGTGCCGCGCGAGCACTGGCACGCGCGCATGCGCGAGGCCGAGGCCCAGGCCGAGCGCCTGCCCAAGCTCTGGTGGGGCGCTCTGCTGATCGTGCTGCTGTGGCTGGCGCTGCTGGGGGCGTTCGTGTGGTGGCTGGTGGCCACGGTGGCCCGCGGCGCGTGAGTCGCACAGCCCGGTGGCTGGCAGCGTGGGCCTTGCTGGCAGCAACCCCTGCGCTGGCGATGAGCGCGCGCGCCACGCGCGTGAGCGACGGCGACACCTTGTGGGTGAAGCCCGCCGAGGGCGGCGCGTACCTCAAGCTGCGGCTGCAGGGCATCGACGCCCCGGAAATCTGCCAGGCGGGCGGCGTGGCGGCGCGCGACGCATTGCGCGACGCCGTGGCCGGTGCGCTGCTCGAGGTCGAGCCGCTGGGCCGCGATGCCTGGGGCCGTGAGCTGGCACGCGTGCGCGTGGGCGGCGCCGACCTGGGCGCGCGGCTGGTAAACGAGGGTCGCGCCTGGAGCGACCGCTTCCGAAGTGACCCGGGCCCCTACGCGGCCGAAGAGGCCGCCGCCCGTGCGGCCCACCGCGGCGTGTATGCGCAGGTGGGGGCACTGCGCCCAAGCGACTTCCGCCAGCGCCACGGCCCTTGCGAGCCGGCGCCGGTGAACGTCATGGCGCCGGCTGCTTCACGCTGACCCAGCGCAGCTCCACCGTGTCGTTGGGCCAGTGCACCAGGCTGACCTTGGGCGACATGGCCCAGCTCAGAGAGCGGCGGTACAGCGGCACCACCGGCAACTCGTCGCCGATCAGCCGCAGGGCGGTGGCGACCATCGCGCGGCGGCGGGTCAGGTCGGGCTCGACGCGGATGCCGTCGATCAGGCCGTCCAGCTTCGGGTTGGCATAGCGGCCGGCGTTGAAGGTGCCGCTGCCCGGCACGAAGCTGTGGAACAGCGCGTTCAGCGAAGTCCAGGCCTCGGGCTGGGGCGTCCAGCCGAACTCGGCGAAGGCGGCCGTGGCTTGCGTGAGCTTGGGGAAGAACTGGTTGGTGGGCGACGAGCGCAGCGCGGTGCGGATGCCCACTTGCGTCAGCATCGCCGCGGCGGCCTGGCAGACGTTCTCGCGGTAGGCGATGTTCACGCAGTCCAGCGTGACCGAGAAGCCGCCCGGGTAGCCGGCCTCGGCCAGCAGCGCGCGGGCCTTTGCGGGGTCGTAGGGCAGGCGCTTGTCCAGCTCGGGCAGCGAGCCGTCGACGCGAGGTGACAGGAAGGCGCCAGTCGGGACGCCCTGGCCGCGCAGCACCTTCTGCACGATCAGGCCCATGTTGATCGCCTGGTACACGGCGCGGCGCACGCGCAGGTCCTTGAACGGGTTGCCCTTGAGCGGTGCGCCTGCGGCGTCCGTGCCCTCGAGCTGGTAGCTGTGCTGGTCGAAGGTGAAGTACTGCTCGCCCATGTCGACCACCTGGGTCAGCTTGAGGCGGCCTTCGCGCTTGAGCCGGTCCACGTCCTGGAAGGGCGGGTCCAGCACGAGGTCGATCTCGCCGGACGAGAGGGCGGCCAGGCGCGTCGCGTCCGAGCGGATCGGCACGAAGCTCACTTCGTCGACGTTGCCGTTGCGCGGGTCGCCCCGGCCCCACCACTGCGGGTGCGCCTTGAGCACCACCTTCACGTCCGGCTCGTAGCGGTCCAGCCGGTAGGGGCCGGTGCCGTTGGCGTTGCGCACGGCGAAGGTTTCCTGCTTGGCGTTGAAGTCCTGCGGCTTCTCCACGCCGTGGGCCTTGGCCCAGGCCCGGCTCATGATGCAGATGAACTGCATCTTCTCGGGCAGCACCGCGTCGGGGGCAGCGAGCTGCAGGTCCACGGTCAGGTCGTCGACGCGCTGCACGGCCTTCACGCCCTGCAGCTGGAAGGCGCGCTGCGACGGTGGGGTCATCGCGCGCTCGATCGAGAAGACCACGTCATCGGCGGTCATCGGCGTGCCGTCGTGGAAGCGAACGCCCGGCCGCAGCTTGAAGCGCCAGCTGGTCGGGCCGGGCTGGCTCCAGCTCAGCGCCAGCGCCGGCTCGAGCCGGTAGTCGGCGTCGCGCCCGACCAGCGACTCGTAGACCTGGTAGACCACGCGCGCGTGGTACAGCAGGGCCAGCGCATGCGGGTCCATCGTCTGGGGGTCGAAGCCGCTGGCCACGCGCAGGGACGCGGCCCGGGCGCCGCCACCAAAGGCCAGCGTGGCACACAGCAGCCAGACCCGCCAGTGGGCGAAAGGCGACGAAAGGCTACAGGTCAAGGCCAGGCTCCGGCGGCGTGCGACACGCGCCGCAGTGTCGGGCCCCTACGGGCCGGCTGTCAAAGCGTCAGGCGACCCGGCCGAACGGGCTCAGAGGCCGGACAACCGCAGGCGTTGCCAGAGGAAGGCCTGAACGTAGTTGTTCCAGTAGTTGCCGCCCATCGCCAGCGACACGGTGTGGCCGCCGTTGGCCGTGGCCACGGCGGTGCAGCTGTTGCCCGACGCATTGATGCGTGTCTGGGTCGGCACGACGTTGCCGTCCCAGGTGGCGCTGGTGGTGCCGTCTTGCGGCTTGGCATGGAACATCAGCACCGGCGCGTCGTCGCGGTCGTAGGTCAGCAGGGCATCGGAGTTGAACAGTGGGTCGACCAGGGTGGCGCCCGTGCTCACCACCGCGTCCACGGCGGCGGACTGGCTGGGGTAGTCGGACAAGGTGTTGTCCAGCGTGTCGGGCTCGATCGCGTCGACCAGGGCCAGCGCGCCACCGGCCGAGGTGCCGACCACGGCGACGCGGGTGGTGTCGATGTGCAGGCTGGCGGCGTTGGCCTTGAGGTAGCGGATCGCGTTCATCACGTCGTCCGAGGCCTGCTCGATGGCCAGCGTGCGCGTCGCGGCGTTGATATCGTTGTTGGCGGTCAGCCGGTAGTTGACCGAAGCCGTGACGTAGCCGGCGCGGGCATAGCTCAGCGCGTCGTCGCTGCGGTCTTCCTTGCCGCCGCTGTTGAAGCCGCCGCCATGCACCCACACCACCAGCGGGCGGTTGCCGCCGTTGCTGGGCGGCGTCCAGACGTCGAGCACCAGGCTCAGCGTGTCGGTGCCCAGCTCGCTGGCCTTGCGCGCGTCCGAGGTGTATTGCGCCTGCCCCGCATTGGGCCGGTGCGAGTAGACGACGTCGGCCTGGTGGCTGATCTCGCTCGCGGCGTACACCGTGGACTGGTACATCACCCCGCCACCGCCACCATCTTGCGTGCTGTTGCCGCCCCCGCCGCAGGACGAGACGGCGGCGACCAGGCCGAGGGCAAGGGAGGTGAGGAGCAGGCGCATGGAGGAGTCGTAATCGGGCTGGCGCGATTGTCACCAGCCCATGCAACGATTCCGTCTCGGGCGCGGTTGTCTGTCGTGAGAAGGTGTTACGTAAAGTGTTGCGAAGTGATGGGGCCGTTCGCCGTTCCGTCACTTCCGCATCAACGTGCTCTTGCCGAACAGGCTCTCGATCAGGTCCACCGCGAGCACGGCGGTGCGGTTGCGCACGTCCAGCGCCGGGTTCAGCTCCATCACGTCCAGGCTGGCGAGGCGGCCGGTGTCGGCGATCATCTCCATGCACAGCTGGGCTTCGCGGTAGGTGGGGCCACCGGGGATGGTGGTTCCCACGCCGGGGGCGATGTCGGGGTCGAGGAAGTCGACGTCGAAGCTCACGTGCAGGTGGGTCTTCTCGTCCAGCGTGGCGAGCGCCAGCTCCATCGTGTGGCGCATGCCCATCTCGTCGATGTAGCGCATGTCGAACACCTCGAGGCCCACCTCGTGGACGAGGCGTTTCTCGCCGGCGTCGACCGAGCGGATGCCGATCTGGCGAATCCACTTGGGGTTGATGGCCGGGACCTGGCCGCCGATCTCGATCAGCTCCTTGGGGCCGTGACCGCACAGGCACGCCACCGGCATGCCGTGGATGTTGCCGCTGGGCGTGAGCTGGTTGGTGTTGAAGTCGGCATGGGCGTCGAGCCAGAGCACGCGCAGCTTCTTGCCGGCGTCGCGGCAGTGGCGCGCCACCGCGCTGATCGAGCCGAGGCCCAGGCAGTGATCGCCGCCCAGCAGGATGGGCAGGCGGCCATCGGCCAACTCGGCGTGGACGGCGTCGTGCACCAGGCGGTTCCAGGCCACGACCTCGGACAGGTGGCGGTAGCCCTCGACCGGCGGCTGCCAGGGGTTGGACGGGCCGATCAGGTTGCCGCGGTCCAGCACCTCGAGGCCATGGCCTTCGAGCGTGGGGCCGATGTTGGCCACGCGCAGGGCCTCGGGGCCCATGCTGGCGCCGCGCGCGCCCGCGCCGATGTCGGTCGGCGCGCCGATGAGGGAGACTTTCTTCAGCATGGGCGCGATTGTCCGGGTTTCGTTGCCGAAGAGTATGCGCTGCAAACCCGGCCTGGCCGGATTTTCGGCGGCGGCGGCGCGCGGTTCAGCCGCTCACATGTCCTCGGCGTGGTCGCCGTTGCCGTCGCGCGGCACGTCGAGCTCGTAGTCCTGCGCGAGCACGTTCCAGGCCTGCTCGGCGGTTTCGACGAAGCGGAACAGGCCCACGTCGCCTGGGCTGATCATGCCGGTGTCGATCAGCAGGTCGAAGTTGATGAGCCGCGTCCAGAAGTCCTGTCCGAACAGCAGGATCGGCCGCTGCCGGCTCTTGCCGGTCTGGATCAGGGTCATGGTCTCGAACAGCTCGTCGAGCGTGCCGAAGCCGCCGGGGAAGCACACCAGCGCCACCGAGCGCATCAGGAAGTGCATCTTGCGCAGCGCGAAGTAGTGGAACTGGAAGCACAGCTCCGGCGTGATGTATGGGTTGGGCTGCTGCTCGTGGGGCAGCACGATGTTCAGCCCCAGGCTCTTGCCGCCGGCCTCGTGGGCACCCCGGTTGCCGGCTTCCATGATCCCCGGGCCGCCGCCGGTGCAGACATAGATCGGCGTGGCCAGGTGGCGCGAGCGCTCGGTGACCAGGCGGGCGAAGCGCCGCGCCTCTTCGTAGTAGCGGCTCATCGCGAGCTGGCTCTCGGCGCGGCGGACGGCGGCGGTATCGCCGGTGGCGCGGGCTTCGTCCAGCCGCTGCAGCGCGGTGTCTCGCGAAGGGATGCGGGCGCTGCCGAAGATGACGATGGTGCTGTCGATGTGCTGGTCCTGCTGGACCATCTCGGGCTTGAGCAGCTCCAACTGCATGCGCACCGGCCGCAGCTCGGGCTGCAACAGGAAGTCGGTGTCGGTGAACGCCAGCCGGTAGCTGCTGTCCTTGCCCTCGTAGCGGGAAGGAATCGACGCCGTCTGGGCGTCTTCTTCGGCGCTGGGGAAATTGCGGGCGGTCAGGTCGATGCGCTTGTCCATCAGGGGCGGCCGCGATGGGCCTCCAATGCCGTCGGGGACGCGCAGCTTACTCCGCGTCGGGTGCCTCGCCGCGCGCGCCGCACACCGGGCATGACTTCTGTCGCGCCAGGCGGATCTCGTCCCAGCGCATGGTGCGCGCGTCCAGCATCAGCAGCCGGCCGGCCAGCGACTCGCCCACCCTGGCCAGCAGCTTGAGCGCCTCGGCCGCCTGCAACGTGCCGATGATGCCCACCAGCGGCGCGAACACGCCCATGGTGGCACAACGCGTTTCCTCGAAGGTGGCCTCGGGCGGAAACAGGCAGGCGTAGCAGGGCGCGTCCGGCTGCCGCGTGTCGTAGACCGACACCTGGCCGTCGAAGCCGATCGCCGCGCCGGCCACCAGCGGCTTGTCGTGCGCCACGCAGGCGGCATTCACGGCGTGGCGGGTGGCGAAGTTGTCGCTGCAGTCGAGCACCACGTCGGCCTCGGCCACCAGGCGGTCGAGCAGGGCAGCGTCGGCCCGCTGGGGCACGGTGCGCACATCGAGCGTGGGGTTGATGGCGCGCATCGCCTCGCGTGCCGATTCGACCTTGGGCGCGCCGATGCGGGCCACCGTGTGGGCGATCTGCCGCTGCAGGTTGGTCAGGTCGACCTGGTCGTGATCGACCAGCGTGATGCGGCCGACGCCGGCGGTGCCCAGGTACAGCGCCACCGGCGAGCCGAGCCCGCCAGCACCGATGACCAGGGCGTGGCCATCGAGCAGCCGCTGCTGCCCTTCGATGCCGATCTCGTCGAGCAGGATGTGCCGCGAATACCGCAGCAGGTCGTCGTCGGTCACGACGCGGACGACGGCGTCATTGCTCCGTCGGGGCTTCCGCGGTGCGCTCGGTCATGGTCTTGCTGACCATCACCGGCCGGTTCTTCAGGCGGTTCAGGGCCTGGGCGAGTTGGAAGTCTTCCGCGCTGCCGAACTCGGGCAGCGGCTTGATCGAGCCGTCCTTGATCTTCTCGGCCTGCTCTTCGAGCTTCTTGCGGGCTTCCTCGCGCGCCTTCTCGCGGGCTTCGTCCTTCTCTTCACCGTTCTGC
Organism: Burkholderiaceae bacterium; assembly: GCA_044226465.1. Lineage (GTDB taxonomy): Bacteria > Pseudomonadota > Gammaproteobacteria > Burkholderiales > Burkholderiaceae_C > Ideonella. Next base: position 20,043 of record JBGAGZ010000038.1, read on the forward strand.
AGGTGCTTGTCGAGGTCGGCCTCGCGCATGCGCAGGGCGGCGAAGACGTTGCCTTCCGCGGTCTCGTCCAGCCAGACGTCGGGCACGATGCCCTTGGCCTGGATGGAGCGGTCGCTGGGGGTGTAGTAGCGGGCGGTGGTGATCTTCACGGCCGTGTCGCCCTCGGGCGTCAGCGGGCGGATCGACTGGACCGAGCCCTTGCCGAAGGTCTGTGCGCCCATGATCACGGCGCGGTGGTAGTCCTGCAGCGCGCCGGCGACGATCTCGCTGGCCGAGGCCGAGCCCTCGTTGACCAGCACCACCAGGGGCACGTTCTTGATCGCGGCGGGCAGACGCTTGAGCGGGTCGCTGCCACGGCGCGCGTACATGTCCGGCGAAGCGCGGTAGGTGAAGTTCGAGTCGGCAATCTGGCCCTTGGTGCTCACGACCACCACGTCCTGGGGAAGGAACGCGGCGGACAAGGCCACGGCCGCGTCGAGCAGGCCGCCCGGGTCGTTGCGCAGGTCGAGCACCAGGCCCTTGAGGTTGGGCTCCTGCTTGAAGATCTCTTCGAGCTTGCGGCTGAAGTCGTCGACGGTGCGTTCCTGGAACTGGCTCACCCGCAGCCAGGCGTAGCCGGGCTCGACGACCTTGGCGCGCACGCTCTGGGTGCGGATCTCTTCGCGAACGATCGTCACCGGGAAGCTGCGGTTCTCGGCCTTGCGGAAGACGGTGAGCACGACCTTGGTGTTTGGGTCGCCGCGCATGCGCTTGACGGCCTGGTCCATGCCCAAGCCTTTGACAGGCGTGTCGTCGATCTTGGTGATCAGGTCGCCCGGCTTGAGGCCGGCGCGGAAGGCCGGCGAGCCTTCGATGGGGGAGACGACCTTGACGACGCCGTCTTCCATGCCGATCTCGATGCCCACGCCGATGAACTTGCCGCTCACCGACTCGCGGAATTCCTTGTAGCTCTTCTTGTCGAAGTACTGGGAGTGCGGGTCCAGCCCGGCGACCATGCCGTTCAGCGCGTCGCCGATCAGCTTCTTCTCGTCGACCGGCTCGACGTAGTCGCTCTTCAGGATCTCGAAGGCGCGGGCCAGTTGCTGCATTTCGGCCAGCGGGATGGGCCCGTAGCTGCTGCGCGCGATGGCTGTCAATTGCATCGTGGTCAATGCACCGGCCACTGCCCCCAGGGTCAGCAGGCCCACCACTTTCATCTTGGCACCCATGTTGTCTCGCCTTGAATCATCGAACACGCACGCCGAAATAGTATAGGGCGGGCTCCCTGGCGATGGATCGATGTCCCTGGGAAAAGTTGCTTATACGGCGTGGCAAAGTTCGTGAGCGGGTGCTCACAATTCGACACGAATGCAAGAGCGGGCGTGAGGGCTCAGGCGGCTTTCGGGAACGTGACCACGTGGTCGACCTCGGCCCGGATGCCGATCCATTCGCCCAGTTGGTGGTCGTGGTGCGAGGGCACGTGGGCCAGCACCTGCTCGCCGGTGGCCAAACGCAGTGTGTAAAGAAACTCGGAGCCGCGGAAGGCCTTGCGTTCGATTTGCGCCTTCACCGGAGCGTCGTCGTCATGGACGATGTCGTCGGCGCGCAGCAGCACGTCGCATTCGTCACCGGGGTAGGCGCCCGGAAGCAGGCACTCACCGGCGTCGTCCAGGTCGCCCAGCGCGGTGCGCAGCCGCGGCCCCCCCGGCAGGCTGACGATGCGCCCGGGCGCGAACACGCCGTGCCCGATGAAGCCGGCCACGAAGCGCGTGGCGGGGCGGTGGTACAGCGCATAGGCCTCGTCCCACTGCTCGAGCCGGCCCTGCTGCATCACCCCGATCAGGTCGCCGATGGCAAAGGCCTCCATCTGGTCGTGGGTGACGAACAGGGCCGTGGCGTCGATCTGCTTCAGGATCGCCCGCACGTCCTGGGCCAGGCGCTCGCGCAGGTCCACGTCCAGGCTAGAAAAGGGCTCGTCCAGCAGCAGCAGCCGGGGCCGCCGGGCCAGGGCGCGGGCCAGCGCAATGCGCTGCTGCTGGCCGCCCGACAACTGGTGCGGTGCCCGCCGGGCCGCGTGGCCCAGGCCGACCAGGTCCAGCATCTCGGCGACGCGGGCCCCGCGCTCGGCCCGGGGCAGGTGGGCCAGGCCGAAGCCGATGTTGTCGGCCACGCTCAGGTGGGGGAACAGCGCGTAGTCCTGGAAGACCATGCCGATGCCCCGGTCCTCGGGGGCCACATGGACGCTGGCAGCCTGGTCGCCCAACGTCTGCCCGGCCAGCCGGACGGTGCCGCCGGCCAGTTGCTCCAACCCGGCGACCGCCCGAAGCAGCGAGGTCTTGCCGCAGCCCGAGGGGCCGATCAGCACACCGATCTGGCCCTGGCCGAGCGACAACGACGCCGCCTCGACAGCGGCCTTGCCCTGGCTGCCGCGGCCGTAGGTCACGCGGACCTGGTCGAGTTGCAGAAACATGGGCCTATGATAGCGATTCAATGAAAATGAGGATCGTTCGCATTTGTCGTCGATCGACCGGGGCGGAGGGAGGCGCATGAGGGCCGTGCTGGTCGGCCTGGCCCTGCTGCTGGCATTGCCTGTGCTGGGCGTGCTGGGGGCCTGGCTGGCGGTCGATGCCGGGTCGATGGCCGTGCTGCAGCAGCAGGCCGAGACCGTGCTGCCGGGCTATGCACGCCAGTCGCTGGTGCTGGTGCTGTCGGTGGCGACGGGTGTGGCCGTGGTCGGCGGCGCGAGCGCGGCGGCGGTCACGCTGTTCGACTTCCCCGGGCGCCGGGTCTTCGAGTGGGCGCTGTTGCTGCCGCTGGCCATGCCGGCCTATGTGCTGGCCTATGCCTACACCGACGCGCTGCAGTACAGCGGGCCGCTGCAAGTCAGCTTGCGCGCGTTCACCGGCGCCAGGGGCGCCTTGTGGCCCGACGTGCGCAGCCTGGGGGGTGCCGTGCCGATCTTCGTGGCCTGCCTCTACCCCTATGTCTACCTGCTGGCCCGCACCGCGCTGGCCGAACACGCCGCGCCGATGATGGAAGCCGCGCGGCTGCTGGGCGCGCCGCTGCGCCGCCGTGTGCTGGCCGTGGCCTTGCCGATGGCGCGGCCGGCGTTGGCGGCTGGCGTGGCCCTGGCCTTGATGGAGACGCTGGCCGACTACGGCGTGGGCGCCTATTTCGGCCTCACCACCTTCACCACTGGCATCTACAAGGCTTGGCTGGTGCTGGACGATCACCTGGCCGCGGCGCAGCTGGCCAGCGTGCTGCTGGTGGTGGTGGCCTTGCTGCTGTGGGCCGAGCAGCGTGCGCAGGCGCGCATCCGCTTCGCCGCGAGCCGGCCGGGCGCTCATGGCCCGGGGGCGGCCGCGGGCATGCACCGGTTGCAGGGGGCGGGGTGCTGGGTCGCCTGGGCTGTTTGCGGCCTCCCGGTGGCGGTGGGCTTCTTGCTGCCAGTGGGCTGGCTGGCCCGGCTGCTGTGGCGCGAGTCGGGCGGCGAGGACGGCGCGGCGCCTTCGCCGATCCTGTCGGCCAGCTATCTGGCGCGGTTTGTCGAATGGGCCGGCGCCAGCTTCCGCCTCGCCGCCATGGCCGCCGTGGCCGCGGTGGCCTTCGCGCTGCTGCTCGCCTTCGCCTTGCGGCGCGCGCACGGCCGGCCGGCACGCTGGCTGCGCGCGGCGGTGCAACTGGTGTCGTTGGGCTATGCGGTGCCGGGCGCGGTGGTGGCAGTGGGCATCCTGCTGTGGACGGGGGCGCTGCAGGCCTGGCAGCCGGCCTGGGGCGTGGCCGGCCTGGTCACCGGCACGGTGTTCGGCCTGCTCTATGCCTACCTGGTGCGCTTCTCGGCCGTGGCCTTGCAGTCGGTGCAGGCCGGCTATGCGCGGGTGCCGTTGAGCATCGACGAATCGGCCCGGCTGCTGGGGGCGGGTCGGCGCCGCACGCTGCTGGAACTGCACCTGCCTTTGCTCGGCCGCACGGCGGTCGCGTCGGCCTTGCTGGTCTTCGTCGACACGATGAAGGAACTGCCTGCCACGCTGGTGCTGCGGCCTTTCGGCAGCGACACGCTTGCGGTGGTGGCCTACCAGTTCGCCCGCGACGAGCGCCTGGCCGAGGCGGCGCTGCCTTCGCTGGCCATCGTCGCCGTGGGCCTGGTGCCGGTCCTGTTGCTGTCCCGCGCGCTGCGCGCGCACTGAGGCCCCGGTGGCGCCTCAGCGCGCAGCCTCACTTCTTGTTGGACCGCACCCGGATGTGCGCCATCATGCCGTCGTCGACATGCTCGCCGATGTGGCAGTGGTAGGCGAAGTCGCCCGCCACGGTGAACGGGATCTCCAACTCCACCGGGTGCACCGTGCACTTGCCGGCCCGCCAGTCGTCCACCGAGCGGCACAGCCCGTCGGCATGGGGGATGGGCACGTTGTCGTGCAGAACGCCACCGCGGTGCTCGACCACGCGCCCGCCAACCACGTCACGGGACAGCAGGCTGAACTTGGCCTGGTGCATGTGGAAATTGTGGTCCTCCGAGGCGATGTTGACGATCTGCCAGCGTTCGACCGCCGGCGTGTTGCCCGGCCCCAGGGGAACACACACCGTGACCCGTTCCGGGATGAAGGGCGAAATGTTCTGGAAGGTGCCCGGAATGGGGTCGCCGTTTTCGTCGAGCTCTTCGTAGCCCAGGCCGAACTCGATGATGCCGCCAGGCCGGAAGCCCATGAAGATGCGGCGCTTGTGGCCCGCAGCCAGCGGCTGGCAGTCGGGCTCGGGCGGGAACAGCGAATTCGCAGCGTTCAGCTCGCCACTGAGGCGACGCGGGTCGCGCATTTCGGCCCGCGGGTCGCCCGTGACCGACAGCACCTGCGGCGCATCGGCCGGCGCGGTGCCGCGGAAGCTCACCTGGGCCAGGTCCACCGCCGGCCAGGTGTCGCCGTCCGGGCCGGTCTGCGCATTGGCCGTATAGAAGGTGGCGGTGGCGTTGGCGCCGGCGGGCGCGAGGCGGCCGTTGGCGTCGCGGTGCGCCACCCACAGCTCGACACGCGAACTGGGCATCATGCGCACGCGGGTCGCGCACAGCGGCTTGTGCGCCAGCTTGCCCGGCACGCCGGGGCAGGGCACAGCCTGGACCTTGGTGCCGGTCATGGCGCGCAACTCGGCATCGGTCGCGTTGGCGTCGGGCTCGACGGCCACGCCGTCGACCGACAGCACCTGCATCAGCATGTCCTGGCCGGTGGCGTCGTCGCGCAGGCCCAGGTCGTAGCTGACCGTCGCCGACCCGGTGGTGATGCGCCAGATCTCGCCGTTGCCCTTGGCCACGGGGATGTGCGGGTAGGGCTGGCCGTTGACGCTGAAGTACCAGCGGCCACCGCCGCTGGGCTCGCCGTGCATGCCCGCGCACGAGCCCTGGCGCGGCCCTTCGCCGTCGGCCGGCTTCGTCTTGCAGAACACCGGCACCGCCTGCGTGATCATCTGGCCGTTCTTCATCACCTGCGTGTCCTTCAGCAGAAGGTGCCGCACTGGCAGCGTCTGCAGGAAAGCGCTGCAGTCGGCGTCCTTGCACAGGTAGTCCGACGGGTCGCCGATGGTGATCACGCCGGACAGGCCGCCGTTCAGGTGGTTCAGCGCCAGGCCGTGCAGGTGGCTGTGCAGCCAGAACAGGCCCGACGGATGGCTCTTGGGGATCTTGACCTCGTAGTCGGTGTAGCCCATGCGCACGTCACCGTGCAGGATGTCGTCCGGCCCCGGGGGCGGGTTGTCCGGGTTCAGCGTCATCACGAAGATGTTGTCGCCGTAGGTCGGGTTCTTTTGCGTCGGAAACCGTGGCGACACCAGCAGGCCGTGGGTGTGCAGGTTGGTCGGGTTCGAGGCCAGGTAGCCGTAGCCGCGCTCGTTGGCGTGCTCCGAGTCGGCCACCATCGGCAGTTTGTTGACCAGGTGCATCTTCAGCGTGTCGCCGGCTTGCAATTGCAGCCGGGTGCCGCCGTAGAGGTTGGTGCCGGGCGGCCGTGCCGGGCAGGCCTCGCTGCCGTCCGCCGGGCGCAGGCAGATGTCGAATACCCAGCCATCGGGCTTGAGCGGGCTGAGCGTGGTGAGCTTGTCGCCCCGCGCCACCACCAGCAGGTCCAGCACGCCGCCCTGGCTTTTCAGCACGGGCAATTCGTTCAGCGTGGCAGCGTTGGCCGGCAACGCGGTGGCCAGCAGGCACGGTGCGGACCAGGTGGCGACCGACGACATCGCCGATCGAAGACGCAGGGCAAAGGAACGGCGACCAGGCATGAGGGCTCTCCGACGGCGGCGGCTCGAAGCGGATGATTCGAGCACAGGGCGGGGAGCCAGCCAATCGCTGACCTTGGGGGGCGCTGCCATCGACCGAGGGTCGGTTGGCAAACGCCGTGCGCCTGTGGCGCCCCCGGCAGGAATCGAACCTGCATCTGAGACTTAGGAGGTCCCCGTTCTATCCATTGAACTACGGCGGCGAGGGGCGAATTCTCACACGGCCCGCGCACTTGACGATCCTTGAGGAACTCGACCGACGCATGCCAATGCCAGAATCTTTCGTACGACAAAAATGATCAGGGAGGACGAGATGTCGACACTTCTGCACCGTGGGATCTGGCTGGCTGGCTTGATGCTCTTCGGCTTTTGCGCGGCGCCGTCCGCCATGGCCGCCGAACCCTTGTCGGTCATCGACGCCTACGGCGCCGCGGGTGTCGACAGCGTGGCCATGGCGCCCGATGGCAAGCACATCGCTGCCATGGTGTCGGCCGGCGGGGGCAACTCGATCGTGATGATCGACACGGCAGACATGTCTTCCACCACCATCGTGCAATCGAAGTGGGTGCAGGACGGCTTCTACAGGGTGAAGAAGGACCCATGGCGGGTGCGCTGGATCACGTCGTCGTGGCTGTCGGTCGACTACCCGTTCTCCGCCGAGGCGATCGACCTGACCGGCCGCAAGGTGGCCGACCTCGGCACGCGGTCGATCGGCAGGGCGGCCTGGCTGACGCCCGATTCGCCGCTGATGCTGATTTTCGACGACGACAAGTACCAGACGCTGGCGGTCGTGAACGTCAAGACGCGAGACAAGAAGACGCTGAGGTATCCGATGTCCGGCCGCTTGCTCGACTGGGCGCTGGACGACGAGGGCCAACTGAGGGTGGTCGTGCTCGCGAACTCCGGCTTCTGGGAGGACAAGACGACCTTGAGCTACTGGTACCTGCCGTTGGGGTCGAAGGAATGGAAGAGCCTCGGCGAGCGCGGCCTGACCGAAGAGCAATGGGAGCCGCTGCGCGCCTCGTCGACGGCGGACGAGATCATCGTCGCCTCGCGCGAGGGCCGGGACACCGTCGCCATCTTCTCGTACGACCCGATCAAGCGCCAGCTCGGTGAGATGCTGGCCGGCCACCCGAAGGAGGACATTCGCGTCATCGACGACGTCGCGTCGTCCGAGTATCAGAGCGTGGTCACCTATGGCATGAAGCCCATGCGCTACTGGTTCGACGCCCACCTGGCGGGGCTGCAGGCCGAGGTCGACAAGGCGCTGCCAGGGCGCATCAACGGCCTGGCGGGCGATCCGCATGGCTTGATGCTGATCCGCTCCTACTCGGACGTGGACCCTGGGCGCTGGTTCCTGCTCGACACCGGGACCATGACGCTGCGGCTCGTCCTGGTGGCGCAGCCGCGCATCGACCCCGCTCGCATGCGGCCGACGCAGATCATGAGCTACCCGGCCCCGGATGGCCTGGTGATCCCGGCGTACCTGACGTTGCCGGAGCGGGCCACCGGCCCGCAACCGATGGTGGTGCTGGTGCACGGCGGTCCGGTCGCCCGCGACGAGTGGCAGTGGGACCCGGAAGTGCAGTTGCTGGCGACCCGGGGCTACGTGGTGTTCCAACCCCAGTTCCGCGGCTCCGCGGGTTTCGGCAAGGCCTTTCAGGTGGCCGGCTACGGACAGTGGGGCCTGGCCATGCAGGACGACATCACGGCCGGTGTCGAACACCTGATCAAGCAAGGCGTGGCCGACCCGAAGCGGATTTGCATCTACGGGGGCAGCTACGGCGGCTACGCCGCGGTCTGGGGCCTGGTCAAGACACCGGACCTGTACCGCTGCGGTGTGACGGTGTCCGGAGTCTCCGACATCGAATACATGCTGTCCGACCGCTCGGACATCAACAGCAGCAAGACCGGGCGCGAGTTGCAGCGCTTCATGGTGGGCGACCGCGAGCGCGACAAGGCGAAGTTCGACCAGGTTTCGCCGCTGCAGCATGCCGACCGGATCAAGGCCCCCCTGCTGATCGCCCACGGCGACGACGACGCGCGGGTGCCGATGTCCCATGCCAAGAAGCTGATGAAGGCACTCGACGCTGCGCACAAGACCTACCAGTGGCACATGGCGGACAACGAAGGCCATGGCTTCTACTACCTGCGCAGCCAGTACAAGTTCTCGACCGAATTGCTGCAGTTTCTGGACAAGCACATCGGCAGCGGCACTGCACCGGACAAGGCCCAGCCCGAGTCCAAGCCCTGAGCCCGCCTCAGTTCCACCGCCAGGTCCAGATCGCGTCCAGCGCGCTGTCTTCGCCAGACTGTGCGCGCAGCGTGAAACGTTGGGCGACGCGGTAGATGAGCTGCCAGGTGCCGGCGGTGGCGTTGACGCTGCGCTCGTAGCCGATGTACCAGCGGCGAGAGAGCTGCTTGCCCAGCGACACGGTGGTGGTCTGCTCGGTGCCCTCGCCGGTCTGGCGCACCCCGAAGTCCGACAGGCCGATGTTGGCCAGGAAGGCATCGGTCGGCGTCTCGCCTTCGCCGGCCAGCAGGGCCATCGCGGCGCGCTGCAGCAGGGCGGTGTCGGCGCGGCCCAGGCCGTCGGGCGCACGGCCGAGCATCAGCCAGCTGAGCTTGTCGGTGTCGGCCATCTCGGGGTCGCTGTAGAGCTTGACGCGCGGGTTCAGCGCGCTGCCGGTGACGGCCACGCCGACGGTCACATCGAGGTTGGGCCGCACCGCCAGGATGTCCAGCCGCGGGTCGTCCACCGGGCCGACGAACGAAAGCCTGCCGCGCTCGATCTCCAGCTTCTGCGCGTAGGCGGCATAGGTGCCGCGGTCGGCGCGCACGTCGCCGCGCACGGCCAGGCGGTTGCCGGGGTTGGTGATGCGCAAGCTGCCCTGCAGGTAGGTGTCCAGCCCGCGGCCCTTGACGTGCAGCGCCGGGCCCAGGTCCAGCGCCACGTCCATCTGGCTGCTGAAAGGCCGCTGCGCGTCGGCGGCGGTGTCGACCGCGCTGTTGGCTGGGGGGCTGGTGCTCGCGGCGCCGGCGGGGCCGGCCTCGGCCCGCACCGCAGGGTCGGCCCCGACCACGCGCACGTCGTCGTCCAGCGTCGGCGCGTCGCCGCGGCTGAAGTCGATCAGGCCTTCGTCGACCCGCAGGTTGCCGTTGAGCTTGGCCGAATTGGCGCGCAGCGTGAGCTCGGCCTGGCCGCTGGCCACCAGGCGGCGGTCGACGCGGCCCAGCACGCGCAGCTTGTCGGCGGTCATCTGCAGCTGGGCCTCGGGCTGGCGGCCGAGCGTCGCCTCGCCGGTGAGGCTGAGCTTGCCCTCGCCGCCGCGCCACTCGAAGTGCTCGACGCGCGCCTTGTCGCCCTGCAGGCTCAACTCGACCTCGCCGTCGTTGAACTGCACGCCCTGCAAGGCGTTGCGCACCTCGAGCCGGTGGCCGGTCAGGCGGCCGCTGAACTGTGGTGCGCCCCAGCGCCCGCCCAGCGTGGCGGCGCTCTGCAGGTCGCCCCCCAGGCGCCAGCCCGGCGGCACCCAGGCCCCCCAGGCGCCGAGTTGCGACACGTGCAGCTGGAACACGCCGTCCAGCGGCGCGTCGTCGCCAGGCCATCGCGCCGCCGCGCTGGTGTGGGCCGTGGCCACGCCGGCCATCTCGCCCAGCTGGCGGCCGGCCAGGCCGGCGGTGAAGTGCCAGGTGCCGTCGTGCGCACTCAGGCCCAGGCGCAGATCGGACAGGCCCAGCGCACGGTGCGGGGTGCTGCTGTCGCGCACGTCGTCGGCCACGCTGAGGTCGCCCTTCTGGCGTTCGAAGACGATGTCGGCGTCCAGCCGGGCACCGGCCTGCACCGCGATGTCGCCGCCCAGCACCAGGTCGCCCTGCCAGCCCAGCTCGGGCTGGGCGCGGGCCAGCAGGGGCGCGAGCTCGAAGGCCTCGAGCTGGGCCTTGAGCGACCACTGCGGCGGCGCACCCGCTTCGGTGGCCGGTTGCAGCCGGGCCTCGGCCCAGCGCAAAGCCGTGCCGGGCAGCTCGACACGACCGGGCTCGGCGCTGGCCTGGGTGAGCCGGTGGGCGGCATCCCACGCCAGCTGCAGCGCCAGGTCGCGCCCGGCCAGCCAGGGCTGGCCCGAGCCGTCGCGGGCCTGGCCCAGCACGCGGGCGATGCGGCCCTGCCAGCGGCCGGCGCCGAGCACGCCCTGGGCCGCCGCGCCGGCTTCGGCTTCCGGCTGCCAGCGGCCGCTCAGGTTCAACTGCACGCGGCTGCCGCTGCTGGCGTGCGAGCCCAGCAATTGCTCGGCCCAGGCTGGCGGGCGGGCGGGGCTGTCGGCCTGCAGGCTCAGCTCGTGCTCGCGCAGGCTGCCGCGCAACTCGGCCTGGACCTTGTCCACCCGTGCCTGGCCGGCGGCGAGCCCGCTGCCGTTCGCGGTGAATGACAGGGCGTCTTCCCCGAAGCCGCGCCCCTGGGCCTGGGCATCGACGCGCTCGGCCAGCCAGCCGGGGTGGGCCAGCTTGCTGGCGTGCAGCTCGCCTTGCCAGTCGACAGCGGCCCGCTCGGTGGCCGAGGCCGGCCAGCGCAGGCTGGCGCGGCCTTGCAGGGCGCCGCTGCGTGGCCACCAGGCGGCGCCGGTGGCTGCTGGCAGGGTGGGCCACAAGGGGGCCAGGCTGGCGAGCGCGGGGGCGTCCAACTTCAGGTCGAGCTGGCCGGCGCCGTTGTCGCCGCGGCGGGGCTCCTGTGCGTCGAGGCTCACGCGGTTGCCGCTGGCTTCGGCCTGGGCCTGCAGCGTGCCGGGCCCGGCGTCGTCGCGCTGAGCATTGAGCTCGCCTTGCAGGGGCACGCCGGCCCACTGGCTGGGCCGCAGCTGCAGCGCCAGTCGGCCGGCCCAGCCGGACAATTGCAAGGGCTCGGTGACGCGCCCGTTGCCGTCGAGCAGGGCGTTCAGCCGCGTGGCGCCGCGCCGTGGCGTGGCCGGGGTGGTTGATGCCAGGCCCGGCCACCAGAGGGTGGGGTCGAAGTCCTTCAGCTCGCCCTGGGCTTGCCATTGCAGCGGCCAGCCGTTGGGGCCGAAGCTGGCCTGCCCGACCAGGCGCGCGATGGCCTCGCCGGTGCGCGCCTGCGCCTCTCGAAGCACCACGCGCTGGCGGCTCAGGTCGGCATCGACGGCGAGCTGCACCGCCGGGGTGGCGGCGCCGCTGCGGGCCGGGTCGAGCCGGCCGTCCAGCGTGGCGCGGACGGTGGCCAGCCAGTCGACGGGGCCGGCCTGGGTTGCACCCGCGGCGGCGGAGGCGGCTGCGGTGGGGCTGGACGCGGCGCTGGCTCCAGCCGCGGCCGCACCGACCGCTGGCAGCCCCTTGAGCTGCAAGGCCAGCGGGCCGGTCAGCGTCATGGCAGGAAGGCGCTTGTCCAGCAGGGCGGGGCGCAGGCCGTCGAGCTTCAGGTCGAGCTGCAGCGCCTGACCGTGGTCGGCGGGTTGCCAGCCGCCAGCGGCCTGCAGGCGGCCGGCAGGCGCCTCGCCGCCCAGGTCCACGGCCAGCGACTTCAGCGTCAGCCGGTCCACCGACTGGGGCTGGCCGCGGACCACGAGCTGCAGGTGGCGCACTGGCAGGCGGCCCTGGTCCCAACGGCCGGGGGCGTCGTTGTCCAGCGTGGCGTCGGCTTCGGCGTCGGCCGCCAGGCCCTGGCTGTCGATGCGGACCTGGCCGCGCAGCCGGGTGTGGGGCGCTTCGGCATGCAGGGCGTTGAGATCCAGGTCGTGGGTGCTCAACTGCAGTGCGGCCAGCGGCCAGGGGGCGAACGGCGCCAGCGTGGCGCTCGCGTCGAGCGCTGGCGCGTTCGCGGCGCCCTGGCCGGCCAGGTGGGCGCCGGCCTGCAGCCGGGCGAGAGGCCCCTGCAGGCCCAGGCTCGCCTGCCAAGGCGTGGTGGCGCCGTCCACGCTGTGCGCCGTGGCAGCCATTTGGACGGTCAGCGGTGCGTCGGTGCCGATCTCGCCATGCGCCTCGGCGACGGCGCGGTCGCTGCGCCAGCTCAGGCGCTGCACGCGGTGGCGCGCGCCGCCATCGGCACCGATGGCCAGCTGCGCCTGCACCTCGCGCAGCACGGGCAGGGCGTCGACCTGCAACTCGTTCACCTTCACCGAGGCGGCATCCACGGCCAGCGGCAAGCGCAGGCTGGTCAGGGCCGGCGTGGGGCCGGTGGACGGGCCGGACTGCCATTGCGCGCGCCGGGCCTCGAGCGAGGTCAATTGCAAGCTCACCATGGGCTCGTCGCCGCGGCGCAGCGGGTGGAACTGCGCGACGAGGCCCTGGATGCGCGCCTGCTCGATCGTCAGCACGTTGCCGGCGATCGTCAGCCGCAGCCGGTCCACCGCCAGCTCGCCGCCGAGCAGGCTGCCGTGCACGCCCTCGGCCTGCAGGCCCGGCACCTGGGCCAGGGTCCACGCGGCACCGGCGCCGCTGCGCGACAGCCAGGCGAGGCCCGCGGCCAGCGCGCCGCCGACGAGCAACACGGTGGCCGCCACGCGGCGCCAGTGGGCGCCTCGGCGCGGCGTGGCTGCGGCAGGGGCGGGGACGGGTGGCGTTTCCTGGTCCATCGGATCAGAACGCAATGCCGACACTCAGGTGCACGCGCCAGGCGCTCACCTCCTGGCCGTAAGCCAGGTCCAGCTTGAGCGGGCCCACCGGGCTGCGCCAGCGCACGCCCACGCCGTAGCCCAGCGCCGGGTCGGTGATGCCAGCGAGCTTTCTCTGCCCGGTCGGGTCGCTGGGGTCGTTGATCTGGCCCAGGCTGTCGGCGGCGCGGCCGGCGTCGACAAAGGCCGCCCACCAGACCGAGGGCAAGTTGCGCGACACCGGGTGAGCGATCTCGGCGCTGGCCGTGAACAGCAGCTTGCCGCCGGTCACGCCGCCCTCGGGTGTGGTGGGGGCCAGGGTGCGGTAGGGGTAGCCGCGCACCGAGTCGTCGCCGCCGGCGCGAAAGCGCTGCGAGTCCGGCACCACGACGTCGTTCTTGGCGTAGACGCCGCCCAGCTCGATGCGGCCTTCGGTGAACCAGTTGTTGCCCAACGGCTGGTAGCCGGTCAGTCGCGCGTACAAGCGGGTGTAGGGGCCGGGGGCGGGCTGCTCGGCAGCGCTGCGCTCGGGCGCCTCGCCGGTGGCCCAGCCGGCGCCCAGCTGCAGGTTCAGCGCGTAGCCGCGGGTGGGCAGGATGTTGTTGTCCAGCCGGCGCCAGGTGTTGTGCAGGTTGCCCGACACGGCCTTGAGCGTCAGCGGGTCGACGCAGGCGCTGCCGACCAGGGTGCATTCGTTGCCGCGCTCGAATTCGACGAAGGCCAGGCGTTCCAGGCGAGGCAGGTCTTCCGAGCGGCCCAGGCGGATGCGCTGCGAGATCGTGCGGTCGGTGTCGGTCTCGAGCAGCTCGTAGGTGCCGCCGACCAGGTAGCGCTGCATCTGCGCGTTGGGGTGCAGCGAGACCTCGCCGTCCCAGGCCTTCTTGTCGCGACCGTATTCGAGCTTGTTGCGCGCGGTGGCGGCGTAGCCGAAGAGGCGGCGGTGGACGTATTCGGCCGTGGCCCGCGGGCCGGTGTTGGCGCTGTAGCCCAGGCCCAGCGTGGCGGCCTGCAGCGAAGCCTCTTTCACCTGCACCAGCACCCGTGACTGGCCGACCAGCGCCGCGTCCGGGTCCAGGCTGACGGCGGCCTGGTCAAAGAGACCCGTGCGCAGCAGCCGCTCCTGGTAGTCGAGCAGGCGCAACTCGGTCAGCGGCGTGCCTTCGCTGAAGCCGGCCAGGGCGCGCACGCGCTCGGCCTCGTGGTGTTCCATGCCGGTGACGACGATGCTCTCGGGCGGGCCGGCGCGGAACAACGGGCCGCTGTCGGCCACCGCGAAGATGCGCACCGGCGGCGCCTGGCCGGCGGCGGCCTCGTCGACCTCGGCGCTGGTGCCGCTCCAGGTGGCGGCGGCGTAGCCTTCGGCGCGCAGCCGGGCGATCACCGTGGCCTTGGCACTGGCCCAGTCACCGTTGCGAAAGTGCGCACCCCGCGCCAGCGACCAGTCCTCGTTGATCGACTTCATCAGCGCGCGCGCGGCGGGGTCGCCCTGCGCGAGCGCTTCGCCCAGGTCGCCTTGCGCGTCCAGAGTGACCCGCTCGACGCGGGCCGCCGGGCCGGGCTCGAGCACCAGGCGCACGGTGCGGCCCTCGCGCTCGACATGGGCCTGGGCCGCGAAGTAGCCCTCGGTCTGCACCAGCGCGCGGGCCTGGGCCGGCGCGGCGGCGATCAGCCGCGACCATTCCACGTCGCCGATCTCGACAGCCGACAGGGGCGCGGCCACCGTGGCGGCGCTGGCCGCCGGCGCGGGCGCTTCGGCCGCCGCGGCGCGGGTTGCGTTCTCGTCGGCGATGGCGCGGGCCAGGTCGAGGTGGCGCTCAAGCAGTTTGCGCAGGTCGTCCGGCGCCACCACCTGCAGCACGGGCACTTGGCCAGCCGCGGGCGCCGCAGCCAGCGGCGCGGCGGCCGGCGGCGAGCCAGGCTCGGCGGCGTCAGCGGCCCGCGCAGCCGTGCCCCAAGCCAGCACGGCCAGCAGCAGGGCGGGCGCGACGGCGGCCCAGGGGCGAGGCAGGGCGCTGCGCAGGCTCATTTGCTGAGCAGGCGCATCGCTCCTTCGAGCCCGGCAAGCGTGAGGGGGAACATGCGCTGCTGCATCAGCTGCTGCACGATCGAGATGCTCTGGCGGTATTGCCACACGCCTTGCGGCTCGGGGTTGATCCAGGCGTACTTGGGGAAGGCGTGGGTCAGGCGCTGCAGCCATTCGGCGCCCGGCTCCTCGTTGTTGTATTCGACGCTGCCGCCAGGCTGCAGGATCTCGTAGGGGCTCATCGTCGCGTCGCCGACGAAGATCAGCCGCCAGTCCTTGTTGTACTTGCGGATCACGTCCCAGGTGGGCGATTTCTCCGCGAAGCGACGGCGGTTGTTCTTCCACATGAAGTCGTAGACGCAGTTGTGGAAGTAGTAGAACTCGAGGTGCTTGAACTCGCTCTTGGCGGCCGAGAACAGCTCTTCGACGCGGTGGATGTGCTCGTCCATCGTGCCGCCCACGTCCATCAGCAGCAGCACCTTGACCTTGTTGTGGCGCTCGGGCACGAGCTTGATGTCGAGCATGCCGGCATTGGCCGCCGTGCTGTGGATGGTGTCGTCGAGGTCGAGCTCCAGCTCGGAGCCCTCGCGCGCGAAGCGGCGCAGCCGGCGCAGGGCCACCTTGATGTTGCGCGTGCCGAGCTCGCGCGAGTCGTCGTAGTCCTGGTAGGCGCGCTGGTCCCAGACCTTGACCGCGCTCTTGTTCTTGCCCGGCCCGCCGATGCGGATGCCCTGCGGGTTGTAGCCACCATGGCCGAAGGGGCTGGTGCCGCCGGTGCCGATCCACTTGCTGCCGCCTTCGTGGCGCTCTTTCTGTTCTTCGAGGCGCTTCTTCAGCGTCTCCATCAGTTCGTCCCAGCCCATGGCCTCGATGGCGGCCTTCTGCTCTGGGCTGAGCTCGTTCTCGAGCACCTTCTTCAGCCATTCGAGCGGGATCTCCTTGCCGAAGTCGGTCAGCATCTCCACGCCCTTGAAGTAGGCCGAGAAGGCGCGGTCGAACTTGTCGAACAAGGCCTCGTCCTTGACCAGGGTGGTGCGGGCGAGGAAGTAGAAGTCGTCGATCGACGGGCCGATCACGCCTTGCTTCAGGGCTTCGAGCAGCGTCAGATATTCCTTGACGGACACCGGCAGCTTCGCGGCGCGCAGCGTGAAGAAGAAGTTGGTCAGCATGGCAGGGCCGGGCGGGCGCAGCGGTG
This sequence comes from Burkholderiaceae bacterium, assembly GCA_044226465.1. Taxonomy (GTDB): domain Bacteria; phylum Pseudomonadota; class Gammaproteobacteria; order Burkholderiales; family Burkholderiaceae_C; genus Ideonella. The sequence continues at coordinate 36,100 of JBGAGZ010000038.1, forward strand.
CGGCCGAGGCCGCTCTCGCATGGACGATGGTGCCACATTGTGACGCTGCCCGGCGTGAGCAGACGTACCATCGCCGGAACGCCCTTGCACTCCGATGGACGCCACCCGTTCCCTGCTCGTCGTTCTTGCCATACAGCTGGCCCTGGCGGGGGCGGGCTGGTGGATTTCGGCTGTGTTGCTGGGCCTGTCGCGGGCCGCGGGCCGGCACTGGTCGGCCTTCTGCCTGCTGGGGGTCGTCGCGGCCTTGTCGGGCCTGCTGGAGACCGGCCCGCGGCATGCCCTGCCAGTGGCTGTCAGCAACCTCGCCGTGGCCGCCGCGTTCGTGACCGTCGTGCGCGGCGTGAACTTGTTCCTGGGGCGTCGACCAGGCTGGTGGTTTGACCTGGCGGCCGTGGTTGCCGTGGCACTGGTGGGGGCGGTGGACCTGTTCACAGGCGTGAACCCGTATCTTCGAGCGGCGCTGGTCTCCGGGCTGGTTGCTGCGGTGCTGGTGCGCGGTGCCGCGACCAGCTGGCGGCTGGTGCGCGCCGAGTTTGGGAGTGGGCTGGCCGTGCTGGTCAGCGGGCCGATGGTGCTGGCGGCGCTGCTGTTTGCCTGGCGGGTGTTGTCCAGTGGCTGGCTGCCGCATGACGAGCAGGTGCTGCTGATGACGGCGGACTCGATCGGCAACTGGCTGGCGCTCCTGGCACTGACGTCCATGTGCATGCTGTTCAACCTGTCGCTGGCCTACATGGTGGTCATGCGACTGGTGCGGCGGCTGCAACATCTGTCGCGCCATGACAGTCTGACCGGCCTGATGAACCGCCGTGCACTCCTGGCCTCGCTGGAGGCCGAGCAGGGCCGGGTTCGCCGAGGCGCGCAGGGCTGGGCCCTGCTGTTGCTGGACGTCGACCACTTCAAGCGCATCAACGACGAGCATGGACACGCCTCGGGAGACGAGGTCCTGCGCCAGATCGGCCGGGCGCTGCGGGAGGCCTCGCGCGAGGTCGACACCGTGGCCCGCATGGGCGGTGAGGAGTTCTGCGTGCTCGCCCCGCTGACCGACCTGCACGGGGCCGCGCTGTTGGCCGAGCGCCTGCGCCGCGCGGTCACCGACGAGGCGACCCTGCCCGGCTTGCCGCCCGTGACGATCAGCGTGGGGGTCGCACTGTCGTTGCCGGGTTCTCGTGAGTCGGTCGAAGAGGCCGTGGCGCGCGCCGATGTGGCGCTCTACAAGGCCAAGGCCGCGGGCCGCGACCGGGTCGAGTTCGAAGGCGGCGCCTGAGCCGTCAGCGCTTCGTGGCGCGCCGGGGCCCGGGGTCGTGCGCGGCCAGCCAGCCGAAGAACTCCTCGTGCCAGAGCTTGGAGTTGCGCGGCTTGAGGATCCAGTGGTTCTCGTCGGGGAACCACAGCAGCCGGGCTTCCACGCCGCGGGCCTTGAGCGTGTTGTAGTAGGCCAGGCCTTGCGCGTCGGGCACGCGGTAGTCGAGCGCGCCGTGGATGACCAGCGTGGGCGTCTTCATCGCGCCGGCGAAGGCGTGCGGGCTCTGGCTGTTCACGCGGGCCATGTCGTCCCAGTACCAGGCCCCCAGTTCTTTGGCGTGCCAGGCGTAGGCGTCGTCGGCGAACATGGCCGTCCAGTCGAAGCAGCCGGCGTGGCACACATAGGCGGCGTAGCGGCCCGGCTTCAGGTGGCCGTTCATCCACGCCACCATGTAGCCGCCGTAGCTGCCGCCGGTGGCGAACACGCGGCGCTTGTCGGCCCAGGGCTGCTGCAGCACCCAGTCGGTGGCGGCTTCCACGTCCTGCAGCTCCAACTCGCCCCAGCGGTGGGTGATCGAGTCGAGGAAGGCGTGGCCGAAGCCCGAGGAGCCGTGGTAGTTCACGTTGACGACCACGTAACCCTGCGAGGCGAAGAGCGTGTAGTTCCAGCGGTAGTGCCAGTGGTCACCGGGCCCGGTGTGGGGGCCACCGTGGATGGTGTGCATCACCGGGTACTTCTTCTTCCTGTCGAAGCCCGGCGGATAGAAGACCCAGACCTGCACCTTGTCGCCCAGGGCGCCGGTGACCCAGCGCTCTTCGTGCGTGCCGAGCGCGAAGCCGGCGAGCAGCTTGTCGTTGAAGCTGTCGACGCGGCGCGGCTGCTCGCCCGGCAGGTGGGCGGTGAGGCGGGCCGGGTGGTCCGCGGTGTCCGCCAGGGTCACCAGCGTGCCGGCGGCCTTGTCGAAGGACGACAGCGTGCCGCCCTCGACCACCACCTCGGCGCGGCGGTCGGCCAGGTCGAAGCGCCACAGGTGCGAGCGGCCATGCTGTTCGGCGGTGAAGAGCAGGGCCTCGCCGTCGTCTTCCCAGCGCAATGGGGCATTCAGCTCGTGGTCCCACTCGGCGCTGACCACATCCCACTTGCCACCCTGGCGCGCGGTGATGGCCAGTTGCCGCGGCATGGTGTGCTTGCGGCCCTGGTGCGAGGCCAGGAAGGCCACACGTGCACCGTCGGGGCTGTAGCGCGGCGCGGCGAAGTCCCAGCCAGGGTCGCGCGCCAGCTCGCGGAACTTGCCGCTGCGCAGGTCCAGCTCGACCAGGGCGTAGCGGCCGTCCACCGGCTTGGTGGGTGCCGGGTCGTGCGCAAAGACGATGCAGCGGCCGTCGGGCGAAATGTCGAAGGCGTTGGCGTCCGGGTCGGCACGGGTCAGCTCGTAGGAGGTGCGCTCGAACAGGTCGGTGGTCTTGCCGCTGGCCAGGTCCAGCACCAGCAGGTGCGGCACGCGGCCTTGGGGGATGAAATGGTCCCAGTGGCGGTAGGTGGCCTCGCTGGTGGCGTAGCCGGTCTCCTTGCGGTCCTTGAAGGCCTTGTGTGCCTTGGCCTGGGCGGCCGCGCCCTTGAGGCCGGGCCACACCCACGAGACGATGGCCACGCGCTTGCCGTCGGGGAACCAGCGGAAGGCCTCGACGCCGGTGGCCACGGTGCCGATGCGCCGTGCCTCGCCGCCGTCTGGCGGGATGACATAGAACTGCGGCTCCTCGTCCTTGTGGCCCTCTTGCTCGCGCTTGCCGACGAAACCTATCAGGTCGCCGCGTGGCGAGAAGCGCGGCTGGCCGTCCTTGTCGCCGCAATGGGTCAGCGCGCGTGGCCGGCCGCCCAGCGTGGACAGCAACCACAGCGAGGTCTGGCCCTTGTTGGCCGACATGTCGTAGCGGCTGACGGAACACACGGCCTGTGCGCCGTCGGGGCACAGGCTGGGTGCGCCCAGGCGCTCGACCTTCCACAGCGCGTCGATGTCGAATTTCTTCTTGCTGGCCATGGCCTCTCCATCGTCGGGGTGGGCGGGATCGCCCTGAGCCTGCGAGTATGCCGCCCGGCGACAATCACGCCTCGCGCGGCGCCAGGCCGCGCCTTGGGCCCGATCATGTCTTCCTCTGTTCCTGTGCCGCTGGCCCCGTCCCGGCGCACCGTTCTTCGCGGCATGGCGGCCAGTGCCGCCACGGCCAGCTGGCCAGCCCTTGCAGCGCCGGCGCCACTGTTGGTCGGTGGCCTGCCGGTGACCTGCAACCTGACGCTGCCGGTGGCCTGCGTGGCCCGCGCCAAGGCCGGCGGTGCAGCCTTCGAATACAGCAAATACAACGGCTGGCCCGAGATCAAAGAGTCACTGATGACCGGCAGCATCCAGGCGGCGTACATGCTGGCGCCGCTGGTGATGGACCTGGCCGACAAGAAGATCCCGGTCAAGATCGTTTCGCTGGGCCACCGCTCCGGCGCGGTGATCATGGTGCGCACCGACTCGCCCTACAAGAAGTTCAAGGACCTGACCGGCAAGCGCATCGCCATCCCCAGCCGCTTCGCGGTGGACTTCCTCTTCCTGCGCAAGATGCTGGCGCGCGAGGGCATGACGCCCAAGGACATCCAGATCGTCGAGATGCCGCCGCCCGACATGCCGGCCGCGCTCTACGCCAAGGCGGTGGACGCCTACTGCACCGGCGAGCCCTTTGGTGCGGCCGCACAGAGCGCCGGCTACGCCACGCCGCTGCGCATGACGCGCGACGAGTGGCGAAACTACATCTGCTGCGTGCTGACGGTGCGCGAAGAGCTGATCAAGAGCGACCGGCCGCTGGTACAGTCCCTGGTCGACCATGTGCTGGGCGCCGGCCAGTGGCTGGACCAGCAGCAGGCCAACCGCGACAAGGCTGTGGCCATCGCCGCGGGCCGCAAGTACTTCAACCAGGACCCGAAGATCCTGAAGTTCGTGATGGAGAACCCGACCGACCGCGTGACCTACGGCGACCTGCGCATGATCCGCGCCGAGTTCGACGAGCTGATGCAGTTGTCCATCGAGGCCGGCACGCTGAAGGCGCCCGTGGCTTACGAGAAGTACGTGGACGAGAGCTTCAACAAGGCGGCCAAGGCGGCGCCGGTCGCGCTGTGAAGCGCCTTGCCCTGACGGCCGGCCTCGCCTCGGCCCTGGCCTTGTTGGCGCCCCCGGCGCCGGCCGCCAACGAGCCTCCGCCGGGCGAGCGGCTCAAGGCCGGCGTCTTCGAGCCGCCGCAACCCGCGCCGGAGCTGCAGGCCCTGCACGGCAGCGACGGCAGCGTGCTGAAGCTGGCGCGCTTCCGTGGCAAGGTGGTGGCACTGGTGTTCGGCTTCACCCAGTGCCCCGCCATCTGCCCGACCACGCTGGCCACGCTGGCCCAGGCGCGTCGTGACCTGGGCGCCGACGCGGCGTCGTTCCAGGTGGTCTACCTGACCGTGGACCCCGAGCGCGACGACCTGGCCCTGATCAAGAGCTACCTGGCCGCGTTCGATGCCAGCTTCGTCGGCGGCACCGGCGCGCCGGATTCGCTGGCAGCGGTGCGGCGGCAGTACGGCGTCACGGCCACCAAGGTGCCGATGACCGGCGGCGGTTACGGCATGAGCCATTCGAGCTCGATCTACCTGATCGACCGCGAGGGCCGGCTGCGCGCGCTGATGCCCTATGGCCACGAGGCCAAGGATTTCGTTCACGACGTCCGGCTGCTGCTGGCGGCGGCGCGGTGAACGCCCGGCGCGTGCTGGCGTGGGGCAGTGGCTTGCTCGGGCTGGCGACGCTGGCCGTGGGCGGCTGGGCCGCCTTCGCGCCGATTCACGCCGACACGCGCGACGCGCTGTTCGCCATTCCCAAGGGCACCTGGGCGCAGCGCATGGCCGGCAACCGGGTCGAGATCCTGCCCGACCGCATCGACCTGACGCTGGGCCTGGACGACACGCTGCTGCTGCGCAACGACGACGAGGTGCCGCAGCAGTTCGGCCCGGTGGTCATCATGCCGGGGCAGAGCTTTCGCCTGCCGTTCGAGGTGGCCTCGACCTACAGCTTCGCCTGCTCGGCGCATGCCAGCGGGCAGATGAGCGTGGTGGTGGCGCCCACGCCGGCGCCTGGCTGGCCGGCCTTGCGGTGGCGCTGGCGACAATGGCAGAAGCGATGGGCGGCGCGATGAGCGCGAAGGGACGAGAGGGAGTGATCGTGTGGACTTGAAGACGGGGCCGGGCGCGACGCTCGGCAAGGTGTGGCCGCCGCTGGTGGTGATCGGCTTGGTCGTCGCCGTCTGGTGGGTGGTGGTGGTGAAGACCGAGAGCGCGATCTTCCCGACGCCCTGGGCCGTGGTCACCGGCGCCTGGGAACTGACCGAGGACGGCACGCTGTGGGAACACATCAGCGCCTCGCTGTTCCGTGTCGGCGTGGGCTTCGGGCTGGCGGCGCTGGTGGGCATTCCGCTCGGCCTGTGGATGGGCTGGGTGGCAGGTGCCTACCGCACCTTCAACCCGATCTTCCAGATGCTGCGGCCGATCTCGCCGATCGCGTGGATCCCGGTCGCGATCCTGTGGTTCGGCGTCGGCGAGGTCTCGCCGATCTTCCTGATCTTCATCTCGTCGGTGTTCCCGATGGTGGTGCAGACGACCTCGGGCGTGCACACCATCGACCGGCGTTACCTGCGCGCCGCGGCCAACTTCGGCGTGTCGCGCAGCGTGCTGTTCCGCCAGGTCGTGATCCCAGCCGTGCTGCCCGAAATCATCGTCGGCATGCGCATCGGCATCGGCGTGGCCTGGCTGGTGGTGGTGGCGGCCGAGATGATCGCGCTGCGCTCGGGCCTGGGCTACCTGATCATGGACTCGCGCAACGCCGGCAACCGCTACGACCTGGTGATCGCCGCGATGATCATCATCGGCATGATCGGCCTGCTGCTGGACGGCATCACCCGTCTGCTCGAAAAACTCAAAGGCGTGCGTTGGCGCTATGTCCGATAAACCCAAGATCGCCGTCGATGGCGTGCACAAGAGCTTCGGCGCGCTGCCGGTGATCGGCGGTGTGGATTTTTCGGTGGCCGACGGCGAATTCGTCGCCATCGTCGGGCCGTCGGGCTGCGGCAAGTCCACGCTGATGAACACCATCGCCGGCTTCGAACGGCCGGACCGTGGCGAGGTGCGCATCGACGCGGCGCCGCGGGCCGGCCCCAGCCCCAAAGGCATCGTGATCTCGCAGCACGGCTCGGTGTTCCCGTGGCTCACGGTGCAGCAGAACCTGATGTTCGGCCTCAATGGCACGCACGCCGCGGGCCCCACCGAAAAGGCGGCGCTCGCCGACCACTATGCGGCGATGGTGGGGCTGAAGGGCTTCGAATCGGCCTACCCGCACGAGCTGTCGGGCGGCATGCTCAAGCGCGTCGAGCTGGCGCGGGCCTTCATCGTCAAGCCCGAGATCCTGTACCTCGACGAGCCGTTCTCGGCGTTGGACGCGTTGATGAACCTGCGCATGCGCAACGAGCTGCTGCGCATCCTGGCCGAAGAGCGCCACACGGTGCTGCTGATCACCCACGACGTGGACGAGGCGATCTACATGGCCGACCGCATCCTTGTGCTGTCGCCGCGGCCGACGACGATCCAGGCACGTTTCGAGGTCGGCCTGCCGCACCCGCGCAAGCTGGGCAGCCCCGAGGCGCAGGAGCTGCGCGAGGCGATCCTGAAGGAACTGGGCCTGTAGCGCTGGGCGGCGCGGCTCAGCGCGGCCGCGCCAGCTGCCACTCCAGCTGGGCACGCACCTCGGGCCATTCGCCCACCGTGAGGCTGTACATCACGGTGTCGCGCACCGTGCCGTCGCGGCGCACCGCGTGGTGGCGCAGCACGCCGTCCTTCTTCGCACCCAGGCGCTCGATGGCCTTTTGCGACGCGAAGTTGTAGTTGTCGGTGCGCCAGCCCACCAGGCGGGCGCCCAGCGTGTCGAAGGCGTGCTGCAGCAGCATCAGCTTGGCGGTGGTGTTGACGGCGCTGCGCTGTACGCGCTTCGCGTACCAGGTCCAGCCGATCTCCAGCCGGTCGATGGCGGGCACGATGTCGTGGTAGCTGGTGCTGCCCAGCACCTCGCCGCTGGCCGCGTCCAGCACTGCGAAAGGAAAGCGGTGCCCGGCCTCGCGCCCGGCCAGCGCCAGCTCGATGTACGCACGGGTCTTGTCCGGCTCGGGCACCGACGTGACCCGCAGGTTCCACAGCTCGCCATCGGCCGCCGCGGCCTTCAGACCCTCTTCATGCTCGAGCCCCAGCGGCGCCAGCCGCACCGGCGAGCGCTCCAGAGTCACCGGTACGACTGCGATCATGCAGGCGTATAGGGCGCGCGAAGCGCCGCCCTCATCCAGTGGCGTGCGCGGATCCGGCTTTGCCGGGCCGCTGCGCGAGCCCCCTCGGGGGGCAGCCCCCGGAAGGGGGCGTGGGGGCTGCACCTCATCGGTTGTGTTTCTGCATGAAGACGAGCTTTTCGAACAAGGTCACGTCCTGCTCGTTCTTCAGCAGCGCGCCCACCAGCGGCGGCAGGGCAACCTTGTCGTCCTGGCTGCGCAGCGCCTCGACGGGGATGTCTTCGGCCACCAGCAGCTTGAGCCAGTCCAGCAGCTCGGACGTCGACGGCTTCTTCTTCAGGCCGGGCAACCCACGCACGTCGTAGAAGCTCTTCAACGCCGCGGCCAGCAGGTCCTTCTTCAGGTTCGGGAAGTGCACGTCGACGATGCGGCCCATCGTCTCGGCGTCCGGGAACTTGATGTAGTGGAAGAAGCAGCGGCGCAGGAAGGCGTCGGGCAGCTCCTTCTCGTTGTTCGAGGTGATGAAGACCAGCGGCCGCTGCTTGGCGCGAATGGTCTGCCGCGTCTCATAGCAGTGGAACTCCATGCGGTCGAGCTCGCGCAGCAGGTCGTTCGGAAACTCGATGTCGGCCTTGTCGATCTCGTCGATCAGCAGGGCCACCGGCTCGTCGGCCTCGAAGGCTTGCCACAGCACGCCCTTGACGATGTAGTTGTGGATGTCCTTGACCCGCTCGTCGCCCAACTGGCTGTCGCGCAGGCGACTCACTGCGTCGTACTCGTACAGCCCCTGGTGCGCCTTGGTCGTGCTCTTGATGTGCCATTCCATCAGCTTCAGGCCCAGCGCCGAGGCGGCTTCCTCGGCCAGCATGGTCTTGCCGGTGCCGGGCTCGCCCTTGACAAGCAGGGGGCGCTTGAGCGTCATCGCGGCGTTCACCGCCAGCATCAGGTCGGGGGTGGCGACGTACTTGTCGGTGCCTTGGAATTTCATGGCCGGCGGCGCTCGCTTTGCGCCTGCGAATGAGGGTTCGGCCCAGTATAAGCGGCCCCTATAATCGTTGATCGATCGCAAATCCCTGCGGAATTTCGAGCCCGGCAACGGGCCGCGAGGCTGGCTGGGTGGCGGTCCTTCCTTTCCACCGCTCGAACGAGAACGACCTGGCGATGAAGACTCTCAAGGCAATCACGATGCTGCTGGCCCTGGCCGGCGCCACCACCCTGGCCCAGGCCCAAGACGTCAAGGGCGACGCCAAGGCCGGCG
>JBGAGZ010000039.1:0-44468 GCA_044226465.1 Burkholderiaceae bacterium
GCCGTCGGCGTTGACCGTCACGGTGCCGATCGAGTGGCCGGCGCCGTCGTCCAGCGCCACGCGCGTGCCCGGGGTGAGGTCGTGGCCGTTGATCTGGGTGATGGTCAGCGCGTCGCCGTCGGCGTCGCTGTCGTTGCCCAGCAGGTTCAGCGTGATCGGCGTGTCCTCGGCGACCGTGGCGTGGTCGTCGCCGGCCAACGGCGGGTCGTTGACCGGGGTCACGTCCACGTGCACGTTGGCCTGAACGGGGGTGTGGCCGTCGGTGGCGGTGTAGCTGAAGTCGACCGGGCCGTTGGTGCCCGGCGCAGGGGTGAACTCGAGCTTGCCGTCGGCCGTCAGGCGCACCTCGCCCAGCGGCAGGCCGTTGGCGTCGGTCAGGCTCACCGGCAAGCCCACGGCGATGTCATGCCCGTCGACCTGGGTGATGGTGAGCCCGTCGGTGTCGCCATCGCTGTCGTTGGCCAACACGTCGATCAGCACCGGCGTGCCTTCGGGCGTGGTGGCGCTGTCGTCGACGATGGACGGCGTGTCGTCCACCGGGGTCACGGTCAGGCCGACGTGGCCGGTGTCGGTGCCGCCCTGGCCGTCGCTGACGGTGTAGTCGAAGTCGGCGTGGCCGTTGTAGTTCGGGGCCGGGTTGAAGGTGAGGGTGCCGTCGTCGTTGAGCGAGACGGTGCCGATCGGCTCGCCGTTGCCGTCCGTCAGCGTCACCGGGTGGGTGGCATCGATGGGCTGGCCGTTGACCTGGGTGACGGTGAGCGGGTCACCGTCCGGGTCGCTGTCGTTGCCCCGCGGGTCGATCACCAGCGGCGTGTCTTCGGTGGTGGTGAAGCTGTCGTCCACGGCCACGGGCGGGTCGTTCACCGGGGTGACGGTGACGACGATGGTCGAACTGGCGTTGTCGCCGTGGCCGTCGCCCACGGTGTAGGGGATGGTGACGCTGCCGTTGAAGTCGGGTGCCGGGGTGAAGCTCAGCGTGCCGTCGGGGTTGAGGCTGACGGTGCCTTGCGGCAGCACCACGGGGTGGTCCACCGAGATCGGTTGCCCGCCCACGGTGAGCACCGCCGGGGCGCCGCCACCGCCCAGGTGGTCGTTGGTGCGCGGGTCGAAGGTGACGGGCGTGTCCTCGGGCACGGTGACCGTGTCGGGCGCGGCCACGCTGGGAGTGGCAACGCTCGGCGGTGCGGTCTCGTCGCTGCGCGCCACCAGGGTGTTCGCCGCGTAGGGCTCGGTGCCGATGCTGGCGGGCGTGACGCTCTCGCTGATACGGTCCACCCGCAAACCGGGCTGCATGTCGCCGTCGCCGCCTTGCAGGCCGGCGGCCGGTGCGGTTTCGGGGTTGTCGCCGCGGCCGACCTCGGCGATCACGCGTTCCAGGTCGCCGGGCAAGGCGTGGCGGCCGCCTTCGAGCTGGACGATGCCGTCCTGGCCGGTGAGCACCACCTCGCCCTTCTGGATGACGTGGCCCACCTTCAGCGGCTGGATGTGGCCTTCGGCGTCGCGCAGCAGGGCCTGCCCCCACACGCCGACCACCTTGCCGGTGAGCTGGCGCGCGGGCACGTAGCCCTTGGCGATCAGGGCCTGGGTGGCGGGGTCAAGCAGCGCGTCGTGGCCGTGCATTGCCGGTGCGTGGACCGCCACATGCACCGCGCGGTGGGCGGTGGAGGGGGCGGGGGCGTGTTTCGGCGACGGCATGCGCAGGGCTCCAGACTGGTATCAAGCTGTATCTGTCGAGCCTAAAGGCCCACAGCTTCTTATCGGCAGGAGCCCGCCTGGACTTGTGACCGAAGTCACCGAACAAATGCGCAATGTCTCAATAATGATGCCGGTCGAACCCGGGCACGAGACGCGGGCTCAGCCGAGCGCCGGGCCGCCCCAAGCCGGCTGAGCACCCTCTCGGAGGGTGGCATCGGTACCCCGATACCGGGTGCCCCACTCAGCGTTCGCGCAGCGCGTAGGCCTTGGCCTTGAGCACCGGCTTGAGCAGATATGACAACACCGTCTTCTGCCCGGTGAGCACGTCCACCTCGGCGGTCATGCCGGGAATGATCGGCAGCTTGTCATCGAAGTTGGCGCGCAGCGTGCGCACCCGCACGATGTAGAAGGCGTTGCCCTTCTCGTCGATGACGGTGTCGGGGCTGATGTTCTCGACCTGGGCCTCCAGGCCGCCGAAAATCGAGAAGTCGTAGGCCGTGAACTTGACCATGGCCGTCTGGCCAGGGCGAATGAAGGCGATGTCCTTGGGCTGCACCCGGGCTTCCAGCACCAGGGCGTCGTCCAGCGGCACCACTTCGACGATGTCCTTGCCGGGCTGCACCACGCCGCCCACGGTGTTGGCCAGCAGGCGCTGCACGCGGCCGCGCACCGGCGACTTGACCTGGGCTTTGTCCACCTTGTCGGCCAGCGCCACCGAGCCTTCGCTCAGCACGTTGAGCTTGCCCATGGCCTCGGCCAGATCCTTGCGGGCGTCGTTGCGGAACGACAACTCGGTCTCCTGGATCTTGCGCGTGGCCTCGCCGATGGCCGCCTGCACGCGGGCGATCTGGGCCTGCGACTGCTCGGCCTCGCCCTTGTTGCGGGTGACGTCGCGCTCCAGACGCAGGATCTCGACCTGCGAGACGGCGCCGGTGGCCAGCAGCGGCCGGGTCTGGTTCAGCTCCTGCTGGGCCAGCTCGAGCCCGCGGATGGCGGCGCTGCGCTTGGCCTGGGTCTCCGTCAGCTCCTGCTCGCGCTGCATGAGTTGCTGGCGGCTGATCGACACCAGGGTGTTCAACTCGCTGAGCTTGGATTCATAGAGCTGGCGCTCGCCGTCGAGGATGCGCCGCTCCTCGTCGTCGTGGGGTGCGGGCGGCTTGAAGGCCGTGCCGTCGCCCAGAGCGCGCAGGCGCGCCACCCGGGCCTGCAGCGCAAACCCCTGGGCCGCGCTCTCGCGCACGCCCGAGGTGGCGCGGGTCTCGTCGATGCGCAGCAGCAACTGGCCCGCCTCGACCACCTGGCCCTCGCGCACCAGGATCTCGGCCACCACGCCGCCATCCAGCGACTGCAGCACCTGCAGTTGCCGCGACGGCACCACGCGGCCCTCGCCGCGGGTCACCTCGTCCACCCGGGCGAACGCCGCCCACACCAGCAGCACCACGACCACCGCCACGGTGACGCGCACGATGGTCTGGGCGCGTTGGGTGGACTGGCGCGACATCACGCCCTCGGCCGAGCGCTCGAAATCGCTCATGCCGGGGACGTCGGCAACGCCGTTGGCCGGAGAAAAAGCCTCGCGGCCGGCACGTAGCAAGCTCTGCAAGGCTGTCATGCCGCCCCCTTGGCGCTGCGCGCCGTATCCCCGAGGGGGAATTCGCCCTTGAGGCGGCTCCGCGGGCTCATGCCGCCCTCGCAATCCGCCCGCTTTGCAGGGCTTCCATGATGCGGTCGCGCGGGCCGTCGGCCACGACCTTCCCGCCGTCGATGACGACGACGCGGTCGACCAGGGCCAGCAGCGAGGTGCGGTGGGTCACCAGCACCACGGTCTTGCCGGTGCTGAACTCGGCCAGGCGCTTGGTGATGCTGGCTTCGGTGGAAAAGTCCATCGCGCTGGTCGGCTCGTCTAGCAGCAGCACCGGCGTGTTGTGCAGCACCGCGCGGGCGATGCCCACGCCCTGGCGCTGGCCGCCGGACAGGCGCTCGCCGCGCTCGCCCACGTTCATGTCGAAGCCGTGGGGGTGGCGGTTGACGAACTCGGCCAGGCCCGCCACCTCGGCCGCGGCCACCACCGAGCCGTCGTCGGCATAAGGCAGGCCGAAGGTGATGTTCTCGCGCAGGCTGCCGTAGAACAGCAGCACGTCCTGCGACACGTAGCCCACGTTCTTGCGCAGGTCGGCCGGGTCGAGCTGGTTGAGGTCGATGCCGTCGAGCAGCACCGCGCCCTGGCTGGGGCGGTACAGGCCCATCGTCAGGCGCTGCAGCGTGCTCTTGCCCGAGCCCACGCGGCCGATCAGCGCCACGCGCTCGCCCGGCTTGATCTTGAGCGAGAGGTTCTCGATCGCGCTGTCGGTGCGGCCCGGGTACTTGAAGCTGACATTGCGGAACTCGATCTCGCCGCGCAGCTTGGCGCGGTGGATGTAGGCCGTGCCCTGGGCGTCGCCCTCGCGCTCGACCGGCTGGGCCATGATGCGCTCCAGCCCGGCCAGCGCGGTGCGCGCGCCCTGGTACTGCATCAGCAGCGCGACGATCTGGCCGGCCGGCGCCAGTGCGCGCGAAGCCAGCATGCCGCAGGCGATCAGGCCGCCCATGGTGACCATGCGCTCGCCGATCAGGTAGACGCCGGCGACCACGGTGACCACCGTCACCATCTGCACGATCCAGTTGGTCAGGTAGTTGGCGCCGGACGACAGCGCCCGCATCTTCACGTTGGCACCGGCCAGGAAGACGTTGTTGCGCTCCCAGCGCGCCTGGATGCTGCTCTCGGCGCCCTGGGTCTTGATGGTCTCGATGCCGGTCAGTGCCTCGATCAGCGTGGCGTTGCGCGAGGCCGAGGCGCGGTAGGTGGTCTCGGCCAGTGTATGCAGCTTGCCCTGGATCACCCAGCCCGACAGCAACACAGCCCCGAAGCCCAGCACCACGGGAATGGCCAGCCAGGGCGAGATCACGATGATCACCAGCAAGAACAGCAGCGCGAAGGGCAGGTCGATCAACGCGGTGACGGTGGACGAAGCGATCAGGTCGCGCACCTGCTCGAAGCCGCGCAGGTTCGACGCGAACGAGCCCACCGACTCGGGCCGGTGCTCCAGCCGCATGCCCAGCACCCGCTCCATCAGCGTGGCCGAGATCTGCACGTCGATGCGCGCGCTGGCCTCGTCGACGAAGCGGCTGCGCAGCTTGCGCAGCAGCAGGTCGGCGCCCAGCACCAGCACCATGCCGATGGCCAGCGACCACAGCGTCTCGACGGCGGCGTTGGGCACCACCCGGTCGTACACGTTCATCGTGAAGATCGGGCTCGAGATGGCGAACAGGTTGATCAGGGCCGCGGCCCAGAGGATGTCGCGGTAGACGAAGCGCTGCGACAGCAGCGCGCCCCAGAACCAGTGGCTGTCGCGCGTGGGCCGCACGGCGGGCGTGCGGCTGTCGAAGCGGAAGTGCGGCCGCACGTGCAACACCAGGCCGGTGCTGCGCTGGGCCAGATCGTCGCGCGCCAGCGTGACCGTGCCCTGGCCGGTCTCGGGCAGCAGCACGCGGGCCTGTTCATTGCTGGCGCCTTCCCAGCCGATCAGGATGCAGGCCTTGTTGTCCTTGAGGACCAGGATGGCGGGCAGGGCGGCTGGGTCCACCGCCTCGGGTGTCACGCGCTCCAGCTTGGTGTACATGCCGGCACGGGCAGCTGCGCGCTCGGCCAGGTCCAGCGGCAGGCGGCCGTTGACCAGGGGCAGGCCCGCGGCCAGCGAGGCGCGGGTGGCGCTGTGGCCGTGCAGGCGGCAGGCCTCGACCAGGCAGTCCAGCAGCGCGTCGGTCTGCAGCAGGTCCTGCCGCAGGTGGTCGTCCGGGTGCGCGCGCGCCGGCTCGCCCGCCGATGCATGGGCGGGCAGCGCGGCGGGGGGCGTGGCGGTGGCGGGCGGGTTCTGCGTGGTGTCGGTCATCGTTCGGTCGACGCAGGGCAGGCGGGCCGGCCGGGGCGGTCGTTCAGGCGATATCGGCGCAGTGGACGCCGAATTGACCGGTTTTACGATCGGCGAAGTAGCGGGTCAGGGTCTCGCGCACGGTGCGGAAGGCCAGTTCGTCCCAGGGGATCTCGTCCTCGCGGAACAGGCGCGCCTCCAGCGTCTCGCTGCCCGGCGCCAGGTGGGTGTCAGTCATGCGGGCGCGGTAGAACAAATGCACCTGGCCGACGCGCACCACGTTCAGCACCGTGAACAGGCCCTCGAGCTCGACGTGGGCGCCGGCCTCTTCGTCGGTCTCGCGCAGGGCACCCTCGGCCGTGGTCTCGCCCAGCTCCATGAAGCCGGCGGGCAGCGTCCAGAAGCCGTGGCGCGGCTCGATGGCACGGCGGCACAGCAGCACCTGGTCCTGCCAGACTGGCACGGTGCCGACCACGTTCAGCGGGTTTTCGTAGTGGATGGTGGCGCAGGCCGGGCACACGGCGCGCGGCCGGTTGTCGTCTGCGGGAACCACGTACGCGACCTTGGTGCCGCAGGCGCGACAGTGGACGATGGTGCGGCCGGTCAACATGGTCGGGCAGTGTATAGGGCAGGTTGGCTCTGCTTCCTGTACCGCGCGAGCGGCCGTGGCATCATCAACCGACCTCGCGTCGCCAGCCCAAGGTTCGCCATGACTGTCGTCTTCCAGCCGCCTGCCGCGGTCACCGTCCCCACCGCGGACGGCCGCTCGTTCCCCGTGCACCGCATCTACTGCGTGGGCCGCAACTACGCCGAACACGCGGTGGAGATGGGCCACACCGGCCGCGAGCCGCCGTTCTTCTTCATGAAGCCGGCCGACGCCGTGCTGCCGGTGGCCGGCGGCCAGACCGGCACCATGCCGTACCCCAGCCTGACCAGCAACCTGCACCACGAGGTGGAACTGGTGGTGGCGCTGGGCGCGGGCGGGCGCGACGTGCCGGTTGAACGCGCGGCCGAGCTGATCTGGGGCTACGCCATCGGCCTGGACATGACCCGCCGCGACCTGCAGAACGACATGAAGAAGCAGGGCCGGCCTTGGAGCATCGGCAAAGGCTTCGAGCACAGCGCGCCGATCGGGCCGGTGCACCCCAAGTCGATGACGGGCGAGTTGCTGCAGGGTGCGATCACGCTGGACGTGAACGGCCAGCGCCGCCAGACCGGCGACCTGAAGGACCTGATCTGGAGCGTGAACGAAACCATCGCCACGCTGAGCCGCGCCTGGACGCTGCAACCGGGTGACCTGATCTACACCGGCACGCCCGCGGGCGTGGGCGCGGTGGTCAGCGGCGACACGCTGGTCGCGGCCGTCGCCGGCCTGGGCGAGATGCGGCTGCAGATCGGCCCTGCCGAGGCTTGAACGATTCCTTGAGAGGTGCACTGATGATGGAGCTGTACAACTACTTCCGCTCGTCCGCGTCCTACCGCGTGCGCATCGCGCTGGCGCTCAAGGGCCTGCCCTACGACTACAAGGCGGTGCACCTGCAGAAGAACGAGCAGGTCGGCGAGTCCTATTCGGCGGTGTCGGCCGCGCGGCTGGTGCCGCTGCTGAAGGACGACGACCACTTCGTGCACCAGTCGCTGGCCATCATCGAGTACCTCGACGAGACCCACCCCGAGCCGCCGCTGCTGCCCGCCGACCCGCTGGGCCGCGCCCGGGCCCGCGCGCTGGCGCTGGACATCGCCTGCGAGATCCACCCGCTGAACAACCTGCGCGTGCTGCGCTACCTGGTCGGCCCGCTGGGCGTGGATGAGGACGCCAAGAACCGCTGGTACCGCCACTGGGTGGAAACCGGGCTGGAGACGGTGGAGCGGCAACTGGCCGCGATGCCGTCCACCTACTGCGTCGGCGACCGGCCCGGCCTGGCGGACTGCCTGCTGGTGCCGCAGATCTTCAACGCCCAGCGCTTCGACTGCCGGCTGGACCATGTGCCGCAGGTGATGCGGGTCTTCGAAGCCTGCATGAAGCTGGACGCCTTCGAGGCCACGCGCCCCGAAAAATGCCCTGATGCCGGCTGACGCCTTTCTGCCCGCCGAGGGCCTGCCCGCGGAGGTGGGCGGCCTCATGTCGACGCGCCGCGGCGGTGTCAGCCGCGCGCCCTTCGACAGCCTGAACCTGCGTCCCGCGGGCCTGCGCGGCGACGCCGCCGACGACCCGGCCGCGATCCACGAGAACCAGCGCCGCTACGCCGCCTGGCTCGAAGGCGCACAGCCGGTCTGGCTGGACCAGGTGCACGGCGCGCGTGTCGTGCGGCTGGGGCCGGAAGACCTGCTGCCGGGGCGGCCGTTTGCACAAGCCGATGCCAGCGTCACCACCGCGCGCGGCGTGGCGTGCACCGTGCTCGTGGCGGATTGCCTGCCTGTGCTGCTGGCCGCGCCCGGCGGCCGTGCCGTTGGTGCGGCCCACGCCGGCTGGCGCGGCCTGGCCGGTGGCGTGGTCGAGGCCGCGCTGGCAGCGCTGTGCGATGCGGCCGGCTGCGCCCCGGGCGAGGTGAGCGCCTGGCTGGGGGCCTGCATCGGGCCCGAGGCCTTCGAGGTGGGCGACGAGGTGCGCGAGGCTTTCGGCCTCGACGCCGCCAGCGCCTTTCGCGCCGGGCCGGCGCCCGGCAAGTGGTGGGCCGACCTGCCCGCGCTTGCGCGCCAGCGCCTGCGCGCAGCCGGTGTCGAGCGCGTGGCCGGCGGCACCTGGTGCACGCACGGCGACGCGACGCGCTTCTTCTCCTTCCGCCGCGACCGGCTCACTGGCCGCCACGCCGCCTCGATCTGGATCCGCTGACATGGGGCACCCGGTGCCGGCGTACCGGCACCACCCGCCGAGCGGGTCTCGGCCGGCTTGGGGCGGCCCGGCGCTCGGCCGAGGCCTCGAACTCAGGGTGAATCCGCACTGTCCAGCTCGGCCCGGCGCCGCGCGCGCTTGCGACCCGGCGCGCCCAGGATGTAGAGCACGATGGACAGCGGCAGCACGCCGTACAGCACGAAGGTGATGGCCGCGCCCAGCAGCGTGCCACCGGGCGAGGTGGCTTCCACCAGCGTCATCAGCATGACCACGAACATCCAACCGATGGCAATGATGTGCATTTCAGTGAGTGGTACGTAATCTCACGTAACGAAAAATAGAGTCATCATGCGGTAAGCTATCGGCAGTCCAATCCCCTGACGCCGAGAACTTTTGCACACGGCGACAAGATGCGGCCGACAGGCCCGACAGGAGACAACCGCAGTGAAAGCCAAGTCGCAGACCCCGCAGACCCCGATCGACGCCTTGGGGGCCCTCGGTGCCCAGGCGCAGGCGCATGCCGACGCCTTCGGCCACGCCGTTGGCGACATCTGGCGCTCATTCTCGGGCCTGAGCCTGCCGCAATCGACCATGGGCCAGTTGCAGGGCGAATACCTGAAGCAGGCCACCGCCCTGTGGAATGGCACGGTCGAAGCCCTGTCGGCCAGCGGCCCGGACGGCAAGGAACACAAGGCGGTCGGCGACCGCCGCTTCGCCGCCAAGGACTGGGCGGCCAGCCCCGGCGCGGCCTACACCGCGCAGATGTATTTGCTCAACGCCCGTACCCTGATGCAGATGGCCGAGGGCCTGCAGGGCGATGAGAAGACCAAGGCCCGCGTGCGCTTCGCCGTGCAGCAATGGGTCGACGCGATGAGCCCCAGCAATTTCCTGGCGCTCAACCCCGAGGCCCAGCGCAAGGCGCTGGAGACCAAGGGCCAGAGCATCGCCCAGGGCGTGCAGCACCTGGTGCACGACCTGCAGCAAGGCCATGTCTCGCAGACCGACGAAAGCGTGTTCGAGGTGGGCCGCAACGTGGCCACCACCGAGGGCACGGTGGTCTACGAGAACGAGTACCTGCAGCTCATCGAGTACAAGCCGCTGACGGCCAAGGTGCACCAGCGGCCGATGCTGTTCGTGCCGCCGTGCATCAACAAGTTCTACATCCTCGACCTGCAGCCGGAGAACTCGCTGATCCGCTACACGGTCGAGCAGGGCCACCGCGTCTTCGTCGTCAGCTGGCGCAACCCGGACGAGTCCATGGCCGACAAGACCTGGGACGACTACATCGAGCATGCCGCCATCCAGGCCATCCGCGTGGTGCAGGAGATCTCCGGCCAGGACACGATCGACACGCTGGGCTTCTGCGTCGGCGGCACCATCCTGTCCACCGCGCTGGCGGTGCTGGCGGCGCGCGGCGAGCAGCCGGCAGCCTCGGTCACGCTGCTGACCACCTTCGTCGACTTCGCCGACACCGGCATCCTCGACGTCTTCATCGATGAAGCCTCGGTGCAGGTGCGCGAGATGACGCTGGGCCCCGACGCACCCAACGGCCCGGGCCTGCTCAAGGGCCAGGAGCTGGCCACCACCTTCAGCTTCCTGCGGCCGAACGACCTGGTCTGGAACTACGTCGTCGGCAACTACCTCAAGGGCGAGACCCCGCCGCCGTTCGACCTGCTGTACTGGAACGGCGACTCGACCAACCTGCCGGGCCCGTTCTTCTGCTGGTACCTGCGCCATACCTACCTGCAGAACGAGCTCAAGGTCCCCGGCAAGCTCACCGTCTGCGGCGAGAAGCTGGACTTGGGCAAGATCGAGGCGCCGGTCTTCCTCTACGCCTCGCGCGAAGACCACATCGTGCCGTGGAAGGGCGCCTACGCCTCGACCCGCGTGTTCAAGGGCAAGAAGCGCTTCGTGCTGGGCGCTTCGGGCCACATCGCCGGCGTGATCAACCCGCCTGCGGCCAAGAAGCGCAGCCACTGGATCGGCAGCACCCTGCCGGCCAGCGCCGACGACTGGTTCGCCAACGCGAAGGAACACGCCGGCAGCTGGTGGCCGGACTGGGCGGGCTGGCTCAAGGGCCACGCCGGCCCGATGGTCGCCGCCCCCAAGACCCCCGGCAACCGCCAGCACAAGGCCATCGAGCCAGCGCCCGGCCGGTATGTGAAAACCAAGGCCTGACGCACCCCGTTTCGGAACCCACAGGAGACCCACACCATGAGCACCGACATCGTCATCGTCGCCGCCGCCCGCACCGCGGTGGGCAAATTCGGCGGCACGCTGGCCAAGACCGCCGCGCCCGAGCTGGGCGCCACCGTCATCAAGGCCCTGCTGCAGCGCAGCGGCCTGTCCGGCGAGCAGATCAACGAGGTCATCCTCGGCCAGGTGCTCGCGGCCGGTTCGGGCCAGAACCCGGCGCGCCAGTCGGTCATCAAGGCCGGCCTGCCCCAGGCCGTGCCCGCGATGACGATCAACAAGGTCTGCGGCTCGGGCCTGAAAGCGGTGATGCTGGCGGCCCAGGCCATCCGCGATGGCGATTCGGACATCGTCATCGCCGGCGGCCAGGAAAACATGAGCCTGGCGCCCCACGTGCTGCCGAACAGCCGCGACGGCCAGCGCATGGGCGACTGGAAGCTGGTCGACACCATGATCAACGACGGGCTGTGGGACGTCTACAACCAGTACCACATGGGCATCACGGCCGAGAACGTGGCCAAGAAGTACGGCATCAGCCGAGAGGCGCAGGACGCGCTGGCCCTCGCCAGCCAGCAGAAGGCCGCCGCTGCCCAGGAAGCCGGTCGCTTCAAGGACGAGATCGTCGGCGTGACCATTCCGCAGAAGAAGGGCGACCCGGTCGTCTTCGACCAGGACGAGTTCATCAACAAGAAGACCAACGCAGAAGCCCTGGCCGGCCTGCGCCCCGCCTTCGACAAGGCCGGCAGCGTGACCGCGGGCAACGCCTCGGGTATCAACGACGGCGCCGCCGCCGTGATGGTGATGACGGCCGCCAAGGCCGCCGCCCTGGGCCTGAAGCCGCTGGCGCGCATCGCCAGCTACGCCAGCGCCGGGCTGGACCCGGCCTACATGGGCATGGGCCCGGTGCCGGCGGCCCGCAAGGCGCTGGAGCGCGCCGGCTGGAAGCCGCAGGACCTGGACCTGCTGGAGATCAACGAGGCCTTCGCCGCCCAGGCCTGTGCCGTGCACCAGGAAATGGGCTGGGACACGAGCAAGGTCAACGTCAACGGCGGCGCCATCGCCATCGGGCACCCCATCGGTGCGTCCGGCTGCCGCATCCTGGTCACGCTGCTGCACGAGATGCAGCGCCGCGACGCCAAAAAGGGCATCGCCTCGCTGTGCATCGGTGGCGGCATGGGCGTGGCGCTCACCGTCGAACGCTGATCCAGGTCAATGCCCGGGGGCCGGCGGCTGCCGGCAACGGGTAAATCCGGGCTGCCCCGGGGCGGCGCCGGCGCAATAGTGACAGCGACGCCCGGGGCTTGCCCGGCATCAAATTTCTGAAACGCAAGGAGACTGACATGGCACAGAAAGTGGCTTACGTGACCGGTGGCATGGGTGGCATCGGCACCGCGATCTGCCAGCGCCTGCACAAGGAAGGCTTCAAGGTCATCGCCGGCTGCGGGCCGAGCCGCGACTACCAGAAGTGGCTGGACGAGCAGAAGGCGCAGGGCTTCACCTTCTATGCGTCCGTCGGCAACGTGGCGGACTGGGACTCGACCGTCGAAGCCTTTACCAAGGCCGTGGCCGAGCATGGCTCGATCGACGTGCTGGTCAACAACGCCGGCATCACCCGCGACCGCATGTTCCTGAAGATGACGCCGGACGACTGGCACGCGGTCATCGACACCAACCTGAACTCGATGTTCAACGTGACCAAGCAGGTCGTGCCGGGCATGGTCGAAAAGGGCTGGGGCCGCATCATCCAGATCTCGTCGGTCAACGGCGAGAAGGGCCAGGCCGGCCAGACCAACTACTCGGCCGCCAAGGCCGGCATGCACGGCTTCACGATGGCCCTGGCCCAGGAAGTGGCCAGCAAGGGCGTGACGGTGAACACCGTGAGCCCGGGCTACATCGGCACCGACATGGTCCGCGCGATCAAGCCCGAGGTGCTGGAGAAGATCGTTGCCACGATTCCCGTCAAGCGCCTGGGCACGCCGGAAGAGATCGGCTCGGTCGTCGCCTGGCTGGCGGGCGAGGACTCCGGCTTCACCACCGGCGCGGACTTCTCCTGCAATGGCGGTCTTCACATGGGTTAAGGTTGCGCCTTTCGGGCGAACCCCCTTACAAGGCGGCCTACGAGGCCGCCTTTTCGTTGGTGCGCCCCGGTTCGGGAGGATCCCCCATGCTGCTGCGCACCTTGCTGGCCGCGACCCTGGTCGTGGCTGTTCCCCTGGCCCTGGCCAAACCGGCCGGCACCAACCCCCTGCTCGCGCCCTGGGCCGGCCCCTACGGCGGCGTGCCGCCGTTCGACAAGATCCGCCCCGAGCATTTCGCGCCCGCGCTGGAGGCCGGCATGGCCGAGCAGCGGCGCGAGATCCGCGCGATCACGGTCGTCCGCTCTGTGCCCACCTTCGAGAATACCGTGTTGGCACTCGAGCGCTCGGGAAGCCTGTTCAAGCGGGTCCGGACGAGCTATGGCCTGTGGGTGGGCTCGCTTGGCAGCCCGGCCATGCAGCAGGTGGAACGCAAGATGGAGCCGCGCCTGGCGGCCTTCTACGACGAACTGAACCAGAACCCCGCGCTGTTCCAACGCATCGAGGCGGTCTACCAGTCGCCGCAGATGAAGCGGCTGACGCCCGAGCAGCAGCGCCTGGTCTGGGCCTACCGCACCGAGTTCGTCAAGGAAGGCGCACGCCTGTCGCCCCCGGCCAAGCACCGTGTGGCCGCGATCAACCAGCGCCTGGCCGACCTGGCCACCACCTTCAACCAGAACCTGCTGGCCGACGAGGATTTCGCGGGCCTGGTGCTGACCAAGGCCGATGACCTGGCGGGCCTGGGCCCGGCCGACGTGGCCGCCGCCGCGCAGGAGGCCGTGCGCCGCGGCTTGCCGGGCCATTGGATCATCGGCAACACGCGCTCGTCGATGGAACCCTTCCTCGGCCGCTCGCCCAACCGGGGCTTGCGCGAGCAGGCCTGGCGCCTGTGGGCCTACCGCGGCGACCACGGCGACGCGCACGACACCAACAAGCTGGTGGCCGAGGTGCTGGCGCTGCGCGCCGAGCGTTCGAAGCTGATGGGCTTCGACAACTACGCGCAGTGGAAGCTGTCGGACTCGATGGCGCAGGACCCGCAGGCCGCGATGGCCTTGATGCTGAAGGTCTGGGGCCCGGCCGTGGCCCAGATGCGCGAGCAGATCGCCGCGATGCAGAAGATCGCCGACGACGAGGCCAAGGCCGCCGGCACGCCGGCCTTCACCCTGCAGCCCTGGGACCTGCGCTACTACGCCGAGAAGCTGCGCAAGGCCCAGTACGACATGGACGTGGACGAGCTGACGCCCTACCTTCAACTGGACAAGGTGCGCGACGCCATGTTCTGGGCCGCCGGCCGGCTCTATGGCCTGCGCTTCGAGCCCATCCGCGACCTGCCGGTGTTCCACCCCGACGTCACCGTCTACCGTGTGCTGGGCGCCGACGGCCACCACGTCGGCCTGTGGTACTTCGACCCCTACGCCCGCGAGGGCAAGCGCTCGGGCGCCTGGATGGACAGCTACCGCAGCCAGCAGCGCATGGGCGGGGCGGACGTGACGCCGGTCGTGTCGAACAACTCGAACTTCAAACGCGGCATGGCGGGCGAGCCGGTGCTGATCACCTGGGACGACGCGGTCACCATGTTCCACGAGTTCGGCCACGCCCTGCACGGCCTGTGCTCGGACGTGACCTACCCCAGCCTGGCGGGGCCGAACGCGGTGCAGGACTTCGGCGAGTTCCCGTCGCAGGTCAACGAATACTGGCTGACCACGCCGCCGGTGCTGGCCCTGCTGGTCGACAAGGCCGGCCGGCCGCTGCCCAAGGCCTTGCTCGACAAGCTGGAGCGGGCCCGCAACTTCGACAAGCCCTTCATCAAGGTCGAGTTCCTGGCCTCGGCGCTGCTGGACATGAAAATGCACATGATCGCGTCACCCACTGGCTTCGACGCACGTGCCTTCGAGAAGGCCACGCTGGACGAGTTGGGCATGCCGGCGGCCGTGGTGGCGCGCCACCGCATCCCGCAGTTCGGCCATGTGTTTGCGGGCGAGGGCTATGCTGCAGGCTACTACGGCTACCTCTGGGCCGAGGTGTTGTCGCACGACGCCTTCGCCGCCTTCACCGAGGCGGGCGACCCGTTTGACCCTGCGCTTGCCAAACGCTACCTGAGCACGGTGCTGGCGGTGGGGAACTCGGTGGACCCGGGCCAGGCCTTCCGCAACTTCCGCGGCCGCGATCCGGAAGTGGGTGCCTTGCTGCGTGTCGAGGGCTTTGCGCCGGCCGCGGCCTCGGCCGCGCGCTGAGCCTGCGTCAGAACGCCATGTAGCGCCCGGGGCGGTGGTTCACCGCCAGGGCGAAGTTCATCGCCGCGGCGGCCACCACCGACAGTGCGAGGCGGCTTGCATCGACCCAGGGCCAGCTGGCCAGCAGGATCAGCGCGTCGATGCCCATCTGCACATAGCCGGCGCGCCAGCCGAAGCGGTCCTGCAGCCACAGCACCAGCACGTTCAGCCCGCCCAGGCTGGCCCGGTGGCGGAACAGGATGATGAAACCCGCGCCGACCAGGAGCCCACCGCCCAGCGCCGCGAACCAGGGCGCGACCGCCTCCAGCCGGAACCAGGCCGGCAGCGCCTCGGACAGGAACGACAGCAGGGTCACGGCTGCGACCGTCTTGAGCGTGAAGCGCCGGCCCATGCGCCGCCAGGCCAGCGCATAGAACGGCAGGTTGATCGCGAAGAACAGCGGGCCAAAGGCCCAGCCGGTGGCGTAGTGCGCCAGGAAGGCCAGCCCGACGGTGCCGCCGGTCATCAGCCCCGCATGGCGGAACATCGTGAGGCCCAGGCCGACGAAGAGTGTGCCGGTCAGCAGCGCCTGGGCGTCGTCGAACAGCGAGTGCCGGGCCACGGCCGTGACTGCCGCCGTGTTCATTCGACGATCCCCGCCAGAAAGTACTTGATCAGGCCCTTGGCCGCGAAGCCGACCAGGCCCACGCCCAGCCCCAGGAAGAGCACGAAGGTGCCGAAGCGGCCCGCCTTCGACTCGCGCGCGAGCTGGAAGATGATGAACACCATGTAGAGCATGAAGGCCGTGACCCCGAAGGTCAGGCCGAAATTGGCGATCTGCTCTTCCGAGTAGCCGAACATCAGCCGCGCTCCTCGGCGGGCTTGACCAGGTCGCGGTAGGCGTGCCAGCTGGCGTGGGCCAGCCAGGGCAGCACGACGACCAGGCCCAGCAGCAGGGTGGCCATGCCGAAGGCCGTGAGCCCCATGATCAGCAATGCCCACAGGGCCATCGGCAGCG
The DNA here is from genome assembly GCA_044226465.1 of Burkholderiaceae bacterium. Lineage (GTDB taxonomy): Bacteria > Pseudomonadota > Gammaproteobacteria > Burkholderiales > Burkholderiaceae_C > Ideonella. The sequence continues at coordinate 15,933 of JBGAGZ010000039.1, forward strand.
GGTGCTCCATCACTGCGCGCCAGCTGGTGAATACGGCGCCCAGCACGCCGATGCGCTGGTCCAGCAGCATGGGCATGGCCACCACGCTGGACGCGAACACCGGCGCCGCCAGCAACGCGCCCAGCACCAGCCAGGTCTCGAACAGCAGGCCCTGGTCGGCCAGCACGACCAGCTTGATGAAGTCGACCGGCCGGTTCACCTGGCCGGGCAGGGCGCTGGTGATCAGCGAGGCCGAGGTCAGCACCCAGCCCGTGCCGGCCAGCGCCAGCAGCAGGCCGAAGACCACCATGCGGTGGTCGCGCGGGGTCCAGGCGGACAGGGCCGTGCCCAGGTTCGCCGGCTCGCCGCGCTCGAGCGCGCGGCTCACCGCGTACAGGCCCGTGGCCAGCACCGGGGCCACCAGCAGAAAGCCCGAGAATGCCCCGGCCAGCCACCAGAATTGGTGGCGCGCATGCCAGAACAGCAGGCCGCCGAACACGGCCAGCACCAGGCCATGCAACAGGCCGGGCAGCGGGCAGGCGACCAGGTCGCGCCAGCCGCGGGCCAGCCAGCCCAGCGGGCGCAGCGCCGGGATGCGGCGAACGCCGAAGCTGCGCGAGTCCCGCAGGGCCTGTTCTGTGAGTCGGTTCGGCATGGTGTTGCATGGTGCCAGCGGTGGCTGGCTTGAGTCTTGATTCTGAACAAGGTGGAAGATTGAACCAAGAGCGTGGGTGGCGATGGCGGCCAACGCAGCGGCCAGCCTGGTGGCGCGACGGCAGCTTGGCGGCGGCGTTGGCCCTGCTGTGCGCGGTGCTGGGCCCCGCGGCGCGCGCCGCCGACGTCTCGGTGCCCGTGCCCGACACCATGGCCCAGCGGGCCAAAGCCTGCACCGGCTGCCACGGCTCGCAGGGCCGCTCGCTGCCCTCGGGCTACGTGCCCCGCCTGGCGGGCAAGCCGCCCGGCTACCTGCTCGCCCAACTCAGGACCTTTCGCGAGGGGCGCCGCCAGAACGAGACCATGGCACGGCTGCTGGAAACGCTGGACGACGCGATGCTGCAGTCGCTGGCGGGGTATTTTTCTGCCCTCGAGGTGCCGTACCCCGCGCCGGCCGCCGTGCCGCCTGCCGGCCCCCTGGCGCGGCGTGCCGAGCAGATCGTGCGGCAGGGCGACCCGTCGCGCGGCGTGCCCGCCTGCGACGGCTGCCATGGCGAGCGGCTCACCGGCATCGCGCCGGCCGTGCCCGGCCTGCTGGGCCTGCCGCAGGACTACCTGGTGAGCCAGCTGGGCGCCTGGCGCAGCGGCCAGCGCCACGCCCGTGCGCCGGACTGCATGGCCCGCATCGCCGGCGATCTGTCGCTCGACGACGTCTCGCTGCTTGGCCAATGGCTGGCGGCACAGCCGGTGCCCCAGCCGGCGACGCCTGCTGCCGAGCCGCCCGCGCACTGGCTGAAGGACTGCGGGAGCCTGGCGCCATGAATGAGGGTCGCGTGAGGGGCGCGATGAGGCCCAGCCCGTCCTGGCGTTGGCGCGGGGCAGCGGCGCTGGTCACCGCCGTACTGGGTGTCGTGGTCTGGCACTGGTGGACCGGGCCCTCCGCGGAGTCCACGGCGGCTGCCACCGCGGCGGCCGGCTCGACCACAGGCGACACCCCGGCAGCCCGTGGCGAATACCTCGCCCGGGTCGGCAACTGCGCCGGTTGCCACACTGTGCCCGGTGGGGTGGCCTATGCCGGCGGGCTGGCCATCCCCACGCCCTTCGGCGTGGTCTTCGCAGGCAACCTGACGCCCGACGCAGACACCGGCCTCGGCCTCTGGACGGCGGACGACTTCTGGCGCGCGCTGCACGACGGCCGAGCGCGCGACGGGCGGCGGCTGGTGCCCGCCTTCCCCTACACCTCGTACACGCACATGGCGCGCGAGGATGCCGACGCCATCTTCGCCTACCTGCGCCGCGTGCCGGCGGTGCACCAGGCGCCACGCCCCCAGGCGCTGCGCTTCCCCTACGGCACGCAGTGGGCGCTGGCGGCATGGCAGTGGGCCTTTTTCAGGCCCGATGCCACGGCACCCCAGCATGCGCCTGAGGGCGGGCTGGCGCGGGGCCGCTACCTGGTCGAGGGCCTGGGCCATTGCGGCGCCTGCCACGCGCCCCGCGGGCGCTGGGGCGCACCGGACGACAGCCTGACCGGCGGCGAGATCCCGGCACAGGCCTGGATCGCGCCGTCGCTGCATCCGTCGAGCCAGCCGCCCGAGTCCGCGGCCGACCTGGTGGCGCTGCTGCGCACCGGCCGCAGCGCGCGCGGCAGCGCCAGCGGGCCGATGGCGGCGGTGGTCTACACCAGCACCCAGCACTGGTCCGACGCGGACCGATCGGCCGCCGTGCAGTACCTGATGAGCCTGCCGCCGCAGCCCGTGCCCGTGGCGTCGGCAGACGTGCAGGCCGCAGTGGACACGCCGGGCAAGAAGCTCTACGACGACCGTTGTGCCGAATGCCATGGCGAGCAGGGGCAGGGCGCCGAGGGCGCCTACCCGGCGCTGGTCGGCAACGCCACGGTGCTGCAGGCCGACCCGCGCAACCTGCTGCTGGTCATGCGGCGCGGCGCCTTCGGCCCGGTGACGGCAGCCCGACCGCGCCCCTACGGCATGCCGCCGCAGGACATGAACGACGCCGACCTTGCCACCGTGGCCAGCTTCGTCCGGCAGGCCTGGGGCAACACCGCAGGGCCCGTCAGCGAGCTGCAGGCTTTGCGATCGCGTTGATTTCCTAGGCGCGCGCCGCTGCGGCGGCAAACTCGTCGAAGGCCGCCACGGCGTTGGCGGCGTACATCAGCGACGGGCCGCCGCCCATGTAGGTGGTGACGCCGAGGGTCTCGTCCACCTCTTGCCGCGTGGCGCCGAGCTTGGCCAGCGCCTTGGCGTGGAAGCCGATGCAGGGATCGCAGCGGGCCGCGACGCTCAGCGCGAGGGCGATCAGCTCCTTGGTCTTGGCGCTCAACGCGCCGTCGGCGGTGGCGGTGCGGCCTAAGTCGGCAAAGGCCTTCATCACCTCGGGCGTGCTGGCCCGAAGCGGCGCGAGCCCGGTGGAGATGGCGTGTGTAAGCTCGTGGAACTTCCGGTTCGGGTCGGTCATGGCGGCAGAAGGAGGCTCGGGTGCGCAAGGCACGGTGACGCCAATATACCCATATGGGTATGCGCGCACCTTGCGCTCACGCAAGCCCGGTCGGCTGATCAGCCGATCAACTGCTTCGCCATTGCCGCCAGCGTGGAAGGCTCAGCGTCGGCCAGCGCCACGGTTTGGCGGCCGGCCTCGGTGGCCGCACCGCGTGAGGCGCGGTCGTACAACGGGTCGTAGTGCTGCTCCATCAGCTCGGCGACGAGGCCGGGCCAGTCGCCCGCGTCGGCCAGGGCCTGCCAGCGTGCCACGGTGGCCTTGCCTCGCAGCTCGGTCAGCACCTGCAGCCGTTCGTTCAGCGCTGCCACATCGCGGGTGAAGAAGGCGTATTCATCGGTCAGCAGGCGCACGCGCGCCGGCAGGGCCAGCTCGACCTGGATCGCGCGGCCACGGTCCTGCCAGGCCTGCAGCACGGCGTCGGGCAACTGCAGGCGGCCGATGCGGCGGCTCTCGCGCTCCACGAACACCGGCCGCGCCGGGTCGAAGCCGTGCAAGGCCTGCCAGACCTGGGTGTCGAAGGCCTTCTGGCTGGGCTGCGGCCGGCCCGGCAACTCGCCCAGCACCGAGCCACGGTGGGCGGCCAGGGCTTCCAGGTCCAGCACCTGCGCGCCCTCGGCGGCCAGAGCGCCGAGCAGCCGGGTCTTGCCGCTGCCGGTGCGCCCGCCCAGCACCCGCCAGTCGAAGCGGCCGGGCAGGCTGGCCAGCTCGTCGCGCACCAGGGCGCGAAAGGCCTTGTAGCCGCCCTGCAGCTGGCGCGTGCGAAAGCCGATCTGCGCCAGCACGATGGCGAGACTGCCCGAGCGCTGGCCACCGCGCCAGCAGTAGACCAGCGGGCGCCAGTCGCGCGGCTGGCCGGCCACGTGCTCGTCGATGATGCGGGCGATGTTGCGCGAGACGATGGCGGCGCCACGTTTGCGCGCCTCGAAGGTCGAGACCTGGGTGTAGATCGTGCCGACCTCGGCGCGCTCGGCGTCGTCCAGCACCGGCCAGTTCACCGCGCCGGGCAGGTGGTCCTCTGCGAACTCGGACGGCGAGCGGGCGTCGATGACGCAGTCGAACGGCGCCGGCTGGCCCATGGCCTCGGCGGCGGTGATCGTGCCCAGGCTCATCGTGAAGTCACGGCACGAAGGCGATCGCGTCGAGCAGCTCGCTCTCGATCTGCAACTGCAGCTTGGGCTGCTGCAGCGCCGGGCCGCTGACGAGGAAGGTGTCTTCCACCCGCTCGCCCAGGGTCGAGACCTTGGCGAGCTGCAGGTTGATCTGGTGCTTGCCCAGCACGCGGGCGATGCCGTAGAGCAGGCCCGAACGGTCGCTGGCGCTGACCGAGAGCAGCCAGCGCTGGCCTTTTTCGTCCGGCCGCAGGGACACGCGGGGCTGAATCGGGAAGCTCTTGACCCGCCGCGACACGCGGCCGCGGCTGGGCAGCGGCAGCGGGCCGCTGGAGGCCAGCGCCTCGGCGGCCTGGGTCTCGACCAGCGAGATCATGTCGCGGTACGCGGCCGCGGCCTGGCTCTCGGCATTGGGGTTGACGACCTGGAAGGTGTCCAGCGCGTAGCCGGCGCGGGTGGTGTGGATCTTGGCGTCCTGGATCGAGAAGCCGGCCGAGTCGAAATAGCCGCAGATGCGGGCGAAGAGGTCGGGGCAGTCGGGCGAGAAGACCAGCACCTGCAGGCCTTCGCCGATCGGCGAGGGCCGGGCCCGCACGATGGGCACGTGGGTCTCGATGTGGCGCCACAGGGCGCGCGCGTGCCAGGCGATCTCGGTGGCGTCGTGGCGGGCGAAGTAGCTGATGTCCAGCGTCTTCCACAGCGGCTGCTCGGTGCCGGGCAGGGCCGAGTGCAGCGCGAGGATGTGCTGGGCCTCCTGCTTGCGCGCCTCGATCTCGGCGTCGGCATTGGGCGAGCCGCCGCCCAGCGCGCGCAGCGTCAGGCGGTACAGGTCTTCCAGCAGCTTGCCCTTCCAGGCGTTCCACACCTTGGGGCCCGTGCCGCGGATGTCGGCCACGGTCAGCAGGTACAACGCCGTCAGGTGGCGGGCGTCGCCCATCTGGCGCGCGAAGGCGGTGATCACCTCGGGGTCGGACAGGTCTTCCTTCTGCGCCACGCGGCTCATCGTGAGGTGGTGGCGGACGAGGAACTCGACCAGGGCCGCGTCGTCGGGCTCGATGCCGTGGTCGCGGCAGAAGCGCCGTACCTCGACGCCGCCCAGCTCGGAATGGTCGCCGCCGCGGCCCTTGGCCACGTCGTGGAACAGCGCAGCGATGTAGAGCAGCCAGGGCTTGTCCCAGCCGGCGGCCAGCTGGCTGCAGAAGGGGTACTCGTGGGTGTGCTCGGGCACGAAGAAGCGCCGCACGTTGCGCAGGACCATCAGGATGTGCTGGTCCACCGTGTAGACGTGGAACAGGTCGTGCTGCATGCGGCCGACGATGCGGCGGAAGACCCACAGGTAGCGGCCCAGCACCGAGGTCTGGTTCATCAGCCGGAAAGCGTGCGTCTGGCCCTCGGGCTGACGCAGCATGTCCATGAACAGCTCGCGGTTGACCGGGTCGCGCCGGAAGGCGCTGTCCATCACGTTGCGGGCGTTGTACAGGGCGCGCAGGGTCCGGGCCGACAAGCCCTTGATGCCAGGCGTCTGCTGGTAGACCAGAAAGGTCTCGAGGATGGCGTGCGGGTTCTCGGTGTAGAGGTCGTCACGGGTCACCTCCAGCATGCCGGCCCGGTCCAGGAAGCGGGCGTTGATCGGCCGCATCGGCACGGCCTCGGTGGCGTTGACCCGCTCCTCAATGTTGAGCATCAGGATCTGGTTCAGCTGCGTGACCGCCTTGGCCGCCCAGTAGTAGCGGTGCATCAGCACCTCGGACGCGCGGGTGCCGCGGTCGCCCTCATAGCCGAAGCTCTGCGCCACGGCGGTCTGCAGGTCGAACACCAACCGGTCCTCGCGCCGGCCGGCCACCATGTGCAGCCGCGCGCGGATCAGCTTGAGCGCGCCCTCGTGGCGCTGCAACTGCTTCACCTCGAAGGCCGTGATCAGACCCTTGCTGGCCAGCTCGCCCCAGGTGCGGCCCAGGCCGGCGGCGCGCGCCACCCACATCACCACCTGCAGGTCGCGCAAGCCCCCCGGGCTTTCCTTGCAGTTGGGCTCGAGCGCGTAGGGCGTGTCCTCGTACTTGACGTGGCGCTGGCGCATCTCCAGCGTCTTGGCGCGCAGGAAGGCCCGCGCGTCCATGGCCTCGGTGTTGGCGTGGCGGAAGGCATTGAACAGCCGCCGCGAGCCGCAGAGGAAGCGGCTTTCGAGCAGGGCGGTCTGCACCGTCACGTCCTTGCGCGCCTCGGCGATGCAGTCCTCGATGGTGCGCACGGAGGAGCCGATCTCCAGCCCCACGTCCCAGCAGGCGGTGATGAAGGCGGACAGGGTCGCGTGGGTGGCAGGGTCGTCGGCGGCGTGGACCATGGTCGGCGGCAGCAGCACCAGCACGTCCACGTCCGAATGCGGGAACAGCTCGCCGCGGCCGTAGCCGCCCACGGCGAGCAGCGAGGCGCCGGCGGGCATGCCGCTGCCTTGCCACAGCTCGACCAGGGTGGCATCCACATGGCGAGCCAGCGAGCGCAGCAGCGAGGCCACGCTGGTGATCGTGGGCCGCGAGTCGCGGAAATGCTCGATCAGCGCGGCCTTGCCATCGCGAAAGCGCTGGCGCAGCGTGGCCACCGATGCGGCCGGCGTCGCGGTGGGGGCGTCCAGGGGCGCCATGGGCCCGCCGCTCGCGTTCAGGCGGTCACGAAGGCCGGCACCGCCGGGCTGCCGGCGGACACCGTGAGCACCTCGTAGCCGCTGTCAGTGACGACGATGGTGTGCTCCCACTGGGCCGAGAGCGAGCGGTCCTTGGTGACGATGGTCCAGCCGTCGCCGGTTTCCTTGATCTCGCGGCGGCCGGCATTGATCATGGGCTCGATGGTGAAGACCATGCCGGGCACCAGCTCTTCCAGCGTGCCGGGGCGGCCGTAGTGCAGCACCTGGGGCTCTTCGTGGAATTTCTGGCCGATACCGTGGCCGCAGAACTCGCGCACGATCGAGAAGCCCTGGTTCTCGGCGAACGTCTGGATCGAGTGGCCGATGTCGCCCAGGCGTGCGCCGGGCTTGACCTTGCTGATGCCCTTCCACATCGCCTCATAGGTGATGGCGCACAGGCGCTTGGCGGCGATCGAGCCCTCGCCGACGACGAACATGCGGCTGGTGTCGCCGTGCCAGCCGTCCTTGATGACCGTGACGTCGATGTTGACGATGTCGCCGTTCTTCAGCGGGCGGTCGTTCGGGATGCCGTGGCAGACTTGGTGGTTGATCGAGGTGCAGATCGACTTGGGGTAGGGCGTGTAGCCCGGCGGCTGGTAGTTCAGCGGGGCGGGTATGCCGCCTTGCACGTTGACGATGTGGTCGTGCGCCAGCTTGTCGAGCTGCTCGGTGCTGACGCCGGGCTTGACGTGCGGGGTCAGCATGTCCAGCACTTCGGAGGCCAAACGGCCGGCCACACGCATGCCTTCGATGTCGGCGGCGGACTTCAGGGTGATCGTCATAACCCGCCATTTTGACACTCCACCGTAAAATCGCGGGTTTTCACGGGCTTGGCCCCTGGTGCCCCAGGGCTGCCGGCCTCCCGCCACACGGGTTGCCACGAGCCGCCCGCGCCGCCACCGCCGCCCCCACGCCGTCACCCCCATGCCTTCCGCTTCCCAGCACCTGATGCACTTCGAGGGCGGCAACGCCCTGTCCGCCTTCCGCGCCCAGGCCCTGACGGCCCGGCTGCAGGCCGCCTGCCCCCGGGTGACGGGCGTCAGCGCCCGTCATGTGCACTGGGCTTGGAGCGACGGGGCACTGGACGCGGGGGCGCTGGACAAGCTGGCCGCGCTGCTGCGCTATGGCGACCCTGCGGAATCTTCGAAGGCGGCTGCCGAAGGCGAACTGGTGGTCGTGATGCCCCGCCTGGGCACCGTGTCGCCCTGGGCCAGCAAGGCCACCGACATTGCCCACAACTGCGGGCTGGGTATCCATCGCGTCGAACGGGTCACCGAATACCGGCTGGCGCTGAAGACGGGCCTTCTGGGTGGCGCCAAGCCGCTGACCGCCGATGAGCGCGAGGCCTGTGCCGCACTGCTGCACGACCGCATGACCGAGAGCGTGGCCTTCGAGCGCGACGCCGCGCGCCATCTGTTCGACGAGCAGCCGGCCGAGCCCCTGGCCCACGTGGACGTGCTGGGCCAAGGCCGGGCGGCGCTGGTGGCCGCCAACACCGAGTTCGGCCTGGCCCTGTCCGACGACGAGATCGACTACCTCGTGGCGGCCTTCACCGGCCTGAAGCGCAACCCCAGCGACGTCGAGCTGATGATGTTCGCCCAGGCCAACAGCGAGCACTGCCGGCACAAGATCTTCAACGCCGAGTTCAAGATCGACGGCGAGCAGCAGCCGCTGTCGATGTTCGGCATGATCCGCCACACCGAGAAGACCAACCCGCAGCGGTCGATCGTGGCCTACAGCGACAACGCGGCGGTGATGCAGGGTGGCCCCGTCGAGCGCTGGCTACCCCAGGGTTTCACCAACGCGCCCCAGTACGGCCCGCGCCACGAGACGGCGCATGTGCTGATGAAGGTGGAGACGCACAACCACCCGACGGCGATCTCGCCCTTCCCGGGCGCATCGACCGGCGCGGGCGGCGAGATCCGCGACGAAGGCGCCACCGGCCGCGGTGCCAAGCCCAAGGCGGGCTTGACCGGTTTCAGCGTGTCCAACCTGAACCTGCCGGGCACCAACGAGCCGTGGGAGACGAACCCCTATGGCAAGCCCGAGCACATCGCCAGCCCGCTGCAGATCATGACCGAGGGGCCGCTGGGCGGCGCGGCCTTCAACAACGAGTTCGGCCGGCCGGCGCTGGGCGGCTACTTCCGGGTGTTCGAGCAGACCGTGGGCGCCGGTGAACAGGCCGTCCGCCGCGGCTACCACAAGCCGATCATGATCGCCGGCGGGCTGGGCACGATCAGCGACGGCCAGACGCACAAGCTGCCCTTCGGCGCCGGCACGTTGTTGATCCAGCTCGGCGGCCCGGGCATGCGCATCGGCATGGGCGGCGGCGCCGCCAGCTCGATGGCGGCCGGCACCAACACCGCGGCGCTCGATTTCGACTCGGTGCAGCGCGGCAACCCCGAGATCCAGCGCCGCGCGCAGGAGGTCATCAACCACTGCTGGGCGTTGGGCGAGACCAACCCGGTCGTCGCGATCCACGACGTGGGCGCGGGCGGCATCAGCAACGCCTTCCCCGAGCTGGTCGACGGGGCCGAGAAAGGCGCGCGCTTCGACATGCGCAAGGTGCCGCTGGAAGAGACCGGCTTGGCGCCGAAGGAAATCTGGTGCAACGAGAGCCAGGAGCGCTACGTCCTGGCCGTGAACCCCGATCTGCTGCCGCTGTTCGAGCAGATGTGCGAGCGCGAGCGCTGCCCGTTCGCCATCGTGGGCGTGGCCACCGACGACAAGGAGCTCATCCTCGAAGACGGCCCCGGTGGCGATCGCGTCATCGACATGCCGATGGACGTGTTGCTGGGCAAGCCGCCCAAGATGCAGCGCGACGTGAAGCGCGTTGCCCGCGAGCTGGCGCCGCTGAAGCTGGACAGCGTCGAGCTGAAGACCGCGGCCTTCGACGTGCTGCGCCACCCCACCGTGGCCAGCAAGCGCTTCCTCGTCACGATCGGCGACCGCACCGTGGGCGGCCTGAACCACCGCGACCAGATGGTCGGCCCCTGGCAGGTGCCGGTGGCCGATTGCGCTGTGACATTGGCCGACTACGCGGGCCTGCGCGGCGAAGCCATGAGCATGGGCGAGCGCACGCCGCTGGCCGCGCTGGACGCGCCGGCCTCCGGCCGCATGGCGGTGGCCGAGGCCATCACCAACCTGCTGGCCGCGCCGATCACGCTCGAGCACGTCAAGCTCAGCTGCAACTGGATGGCCGCCTGCGGCGAGCCGGGCGAAGACGCCGCGCTGTACGACACGGTGAAGGCCGTGGGCCTGGAGCTGTGCCCGGCGCTGGGCATCGGCGTGCCGGTCGGCAAGGATTCGCTGTCGATGCGCACCCGCTGGCAGGATGCCGGCGTGCAGAAGCAGGTCGTCGCGCCGGTGTCGCTGATCGTCACGGCCTTCGTCACGCTGGACGACGTGCGCGGCACGCTGACGCCGCAGCTGCAGGACGGTGACACCACGCTGATCCTGGTCGACCTGGGCGCCGGCCGGGCGCGCATGGGCGGGTCCATCCTGGCGCAGACGCTGCAGCAGTTCGGCGACAGCGTGCCTGACCTGGACGACCCGCAGCGCCTGAAGGCGCTGGTCGCCGCCATCAACGAGTTGCGCGGCCAGGGCCAACTGCTGGCCTACCACGACCGCTCGGACGGCGGCCTGTGGGCGGCGGCCTGTGAGATGGCCTTCGCCGGCCACCGCGGGGTGAGCCTGAACGTCGACATGCTGGTCACCGAGGGCGACGGCATCAGCGACAGCCGCGCCGACATGGGCGACTCGAAGAACTGGGCTTCGCAGGTCAGCGGCCGCCGCGAGGAGCTCACGCTGAAGGCGCTGTTCAACGAGGAGCTGGGTGCACTGGTCCAGGTGAAGACGGCCGAGCGCGACGCCGTGCTGGCCACGCTGCGCGCCCATGGCCTCTCGGCGCTCAGCCACGTGGTCGGCAAGACCAACGACAAGCAGGTGGTCGAGGTCTGGCGCGATGCCAAGGCGGTGCTCGCCGCGCCGCTGCGCGAGCTGCACCAGGCCTGGGACGAGGTGAGCTGGCGCATCAGCCGCTTGCGCGACAACCCCGCGGGCGCTGACAGCGAGCATGCCACCGCCGGCGGTGACGACCCGGGCTTGCACATCCAGCTGAGCTATGACCCCGCCGAAGACATCGCCGCGCCGTTCATCAGCAAGGCGCGGCCGAAGCTGGCCATCCTGCGCGAGCAGGGCGTCAACAGCCATGTCGAGATGAGCTATGCCATGGCCAAGGCCGGCTTCGACACCTTCGACGTGCACATGAGCGACCTGCAGTCCGGACGGGCGCGGCTGGACCAATTCCAGGGCTTCATCGCCTGCGGCGGCTTCTCTTACGGCGACACGCTGGGAGCCGGCGAGGGCTGGGCCCGTTCGGTGATGTTCAACCCGGTGTTGGCCGAGCAGTTCGCCGCCTTCTTCGGTCGGCCCGACAGCTTCGCGCTCGGCGTGTGCAACGGCTGCCAGATGATGGCGGCGCTGGCGCCCATCATCCCTGGCGCCGAGGCCTGGCCGAAGTTCACGCGCAACAAGAGCGAGCAGTTCGAAGGCCGGCTGGCGATGGTCGAGGTGCTGGACAGCCCGTCGGTCTTCTTCACCGGCATGGCCGGCAGCCGGGCGCCGATCGCGGTGGCCCACGGCGAGGGCTTTGCCGACTTTTCCCAGCGCGGCAACGCGACCACCGTGCACCAGGCGATGCGCTTCGTGGACGGCCACGGCCGGGCGACCGAGACCTACCCGTTCAACCCCAATGGCAGCCCCGGCGGCCTGACGGCGGTGACCACGGCCGATGGCCGCTTCACTGCGCTGATGCCCCACCCCGAGCGTGTCTTCCGCAACGCCCAGATGAGCTGGACCCGTGGAGATATCGCCGCCGACAGCCCCTGGATGCGCATGTTCCGCAACGCGCGACGCTGGGTGAAGTAGAGCCTTCGCGGCCGCCGCCGCGGCCACGGGAGCCGGTTCATACCGGCTTTACAGAGCCGACGCTACGATGCCGCCACAGGAGGCCCGAGATGGTGGCAGGTGACACGCGATTCTTCTGGCGCGCCTTGGTGGCGCCATGGGCGGCAGTGCTGGCGCTGGCGGCAGCGGCCGGGACATGGGCGGCGTCGCCGCCAGCCCCCGAGCGCCTGACGGTGTCGGGCGCCCAGTTGCTGGGCCCGGACGGCAAGCCCATCTGGCTGCGCGGCTTCAACTGGGGCCGGCACGACACCGCGCTGCCCGAGGACGGCCGCGGCAACGTCGAGCGCGGTGCCAACCTGGTCCGCATCCCGTTCCGCTGGTACTTCGAAGGCCCCAAGGCCGACATGCGGCAGACGAACGCGCCCGGGCACTTCTCGCCCGAGGGCCTGCGCAAGCTCGACGAGCAGATCCGCTGGGCCACCGAGGCCGGGCTGTGGGTGGTGTTGTTCGGCGGCTCGGACAAGGGCGCCGGCGACCTGGACGACAACTACTGGTCGAACCCGGCGCTGCGGCGCGAGTTCTTCGAGGCCTGGGCCTTCATCGCCGAACGCTACAAGAACACGCCGCGCATCGCGGCCTACGAGCTGCTGTCCGAGCCGCACCCGAAGAAGCCGGTCACCTCGAACGACCTGCGCGGCTTCTACGAGGAGCTGATCGCCAACATCCGCAAGGTGGACCAGCGCACGCCGCTGGTGATCGGCCCCAACGACCACTACAGCATCGACCAGCTCCAGGGCGTCTACACCAAGGTGGACGACAAGCTGATCTACGCCGCCAACTTCTACCTGCCCAAGGAGTACTGCAAGCCCTGGCGGCGGGGCAACAAGGGCGAGGCGCCGGCGTCCTACCCCGGCAACTACGTGGACAAGAAGGGCGTGGCGCACCGCATCGACCGCGACACGCTGGCCGCGGCGCTCAAGCCGGCGCTGGACTTCCGCGCGCGCAACCAGGTGCCGGTCTTCATCGACCAGGTGGGTTGCATGACCTCGGTGCCCGGCGTGCTGGACTACACCCGCGACACCTTGGCGCTGATGAAGGCCAACCAGATGCACTGGGCCTTCTGGACCTACCGCGTCGCCAATGCCGGGCCCATGGAGCACGGCCTTTGGTACAACCCCGGCGATGGCTGGAAGCTCAAGACCGAGCTGGACAAGGTGCTGCGCGCCGCGATGGCGCCCTGACGGCGCCGGCAAGGGTGGCCTTCAGGCCACCCGCTGCGCGTCCGACGCGACCCCCACCCAGGTGCGCAGCAGGTCCGCGGTCAAGGGCTCGGGGTAGTGGAAGGCGTGGCCCTGGGCCCAGTCGATCCCCAGCGAGCGCAGCATCGTGGCCACACGCTCGTTCTCCACGCATTCGGCGACGATGGGCTTGTTCAGCAAGCGGCCCATCTCGGCCATCGAGCGGACCATGCCGCTGTGCACGTCGTCTGAATCCATGTCGCGCACGAACATGCCGTCGATCTTGATCGAGTCGAACGGCAGCCGCCGCAGGTAGGTGAACGAGGCGAAGCCGCTGCCGAAATCGTCGAGCGACAGACGGCAGCCCAGCTCGTGCAGCTTCTGCATGAAGGCGCTGGCGCTTTGCAGGTTGACGATGGCCTCGGTCTCGGTGATCTCGAAGCACAGCAGGTGGCCGGGCACCTTGTGCTGGGCCAGCAGCCCGGCCACGTAGTCGCACAGGTCGGGCTCGCGGATCGAGATGGCCGACAGGTTGACGGCGATCTGGCCGATGCGGTCGTGCAGATCGGGCACCTGGCCCAGCAGCGCGACGACCTGGCCGATCATCCAGCGGTCGATCTCGGTGATCAGGTGGAAGCGCTCGGCCGGGGCGATGAACTGCGCCGGCATCAGGATCTTCTCGCGCACCGGGTCCCACAGCCGGGCGAGCGTCTCCAGGTGCAGCTTGGGGCGGCCGCTGCCGTTGAGGGCCAGCGGCTCCAGGCGCTGGCAGAACATGCGTAGCCGGTCCTGCTTGAGCGCGTCGAACAGCACCAGGGCCCAGTTGACCGACTCGCGCTGCGGGTCGCTGGCGCTGCGCTTGGGGTCGTAAAGGCAGATCGAGCCGCGGCCCTCGCGCTTGGCGTGGTAGGCGGCCTCGTCGGCCATCAGCATCAGCTGGTCGAACGAGACGATGTCGCGCTGGATGCGCACCACGGCAATCGATGCAGCGAGGCGGAACACCCGCTCCTCCCACTGGAACTCGAACTCCGAGATCTGCTGGTGGATGTGGCGCGCCAGCGCCAGGCCACCCTGCTCGGTCTGGTCTTCGCTGACGACGGCGAACTTGTCGCCACCCAGGCGGGCGAAGAAGTCGGTGCGCGACAGCGCGCCAGCCACCAGCTCGGCGAACTGGCGCAGCAGCTCGTCGCCGGCCACGCAGCCGCAGCTCTCGTTGACGAGGCGGAACTGGTCGATGTCGATCAGCAGGAAGACCGCCGACGTGGTCTGCCGCTGCACCTTGGCCAGCAGCTCGGACACGTGGGCGTCGAGCGCGCCGCGGTTGTATTGCCGGGTCACGAAATCGTGCGTGGCCAGGTAGTTCAGCCGGTCCTGCATGTAGCGCCGCTCGTTGATCTCGACGCGCAGGTGGCGGTTGGCGAGCGTCAGCTCGGCGGTGCGCTCGCGCACCCGCTCTTCCAGGCTGCGGTTGAGCTCCCGCAGGTCGCGCAGCAGCACCTGGCGCTCGATCTGGTGGCGCACGCGGGCCATCACCTCGTCGGCATTGATCGGCTTGGTGATGTAGTCGCTGCCGCCGACGGCGAAGCCGGTGCTGATGTCGTCGGTGCGCGCGGTGCAGAAGATCACCGGCACCTCGGCCGTGTCCATGTCCGCCTTCAGGCGGCGGCAGACCTCGAAGCCGTCCATGCCGGGCATCATCACGTCGAGCAGGATGAGGTCGGGCCGGCGGCGGGCGGCCAACTCCAGGGCGCGGGGCCCGTTGGTCGCCACCATCAGCTCGCAGCCCATGCCGTCCAGCACGGCGCTCAGCACATCGATGTTTTCGGGCGTGTCGTCGACGATCAGGACGGTGAGCTTGGTGCCGGTCACGTGATGGTGTCGTTGATTGCGGGCGCGGCCACCACCGCACTGTGCTGCTGCGCGGTCGGGCGTGGCCCGGGGACAAGCCAGTTTATGCCAGCCTGCCGGGATTCACTCAAGCTTTTGCGCCCCGGGCAAGCGTGCGTTTGTGGCGCAAATGGCGCGCTCAGGCATCGGCCTCGGTGGCGGCCAGGTAGTCGCGCACCGCCGCCTCCAGGGCCTGCAGGTCGTAGCGGCGGGCGGCCTCTTCCCAGGCACGGCGCCGGGCCGCCCCCACCCAGTCGGGGGCCAGTGCGGCCAGCACAGTCTTGACCTTGCTCAGGTCTCCTTCAGCCGCGGCGGCCTGCAGCTCGCCCAGTGCGCCCCGCGCTGGTGCCGGTGCCGCAGCTGGGCCGTCCATCGCCTCGGGGCTGCTGGCTGCAGGCGCGACTGGGGCCACCTCGGTCACGAAGCGCACGCCGGCGTACTGGGCCAGCATGCGGTAGATGTCTCGGAAGGGGTAGGGCTTGGGCACGAAGTCCTGGAAGCCGATCTCGATGTAGAAGCGCCGCTCGTGCTCGAGGCTGGACGCGGTCACCGCCACCACCGGCAGGGTGGCCGTTCGCGCGTCGGCGCGCAGGGCGCGGATCATGTCCACCCCGGTCAGCCGGGGCATGCGGATGTCGCTGAACACCAGGTCGAATTCGCCGTCGCGGCAGGCGTCCAGGCCGGCCTGGCCGTCCTCGGCCGCGCCGACCTCGCAGCCGATGTCCTGCAGCAGCTTGACCAGCAGGTGCCGGCTGTCGGGGTCGTCCTCGACCACCAGCACCTTGCAGGGGGTGGACGCGTCCAGGTGGGCGATGCGGGTGTCGGCCAGCGGGTCGGCCGGGGCGGCGTCCACCTCGGGCAGCGGCAGCATGACCCGGGCGCGGGTGCCCACGCCGGGGGTGCTGTCCAGGGTCAGCTCGCCGCCCATGGCCCGGGCCATGTCGCGCGACAGCACCAGGCCGAGGCCTGAGCCACCCTTGTCGCGCCCGGCTTGGCCTTGGCTGAAGGGCGAGAACAGCCGCTCCAGCTCGGCCTCGTCCATGCCCGGGCCGGTGTCCTCCACCTCGACCCACACTTGCTCGCCCCGCTCGCCATCGCGCCAGGCCTTCAGGCGGATGCTGCCGGTCTCGGTGAATTTCAGTGCGTTGCCCAGCAGGTTGATGACGATCTGGCCGATCTTGGTGCGGTCACCATGCACGGTGGACGGTGCCGGCAGCGCGGACAGGTCCGCCACCCAGGCCAGGCCCTTGGCACTGACGCGGGCCGAGAACAGGTCGGCGATCTCGCGCAGCTCGCGCTGCAGGTCCACCGGCTGCAGTACCAGGTTCATGCGGCCGGACTCGATCTTGGCCAGGTCCAGCACGTCGTTGATCAGGCCCAGCAGCCGGTTGCCTGCGGAGAGGATGACCTCCAGCCGATGGTGGGCCTCGGCCTTGATCTCGCGGTCGGCCAGCAGCACCTGGGTGAAGCCGAGCACGGCGTTCAGCGGCGTGCGGATCTCGTGGCTCATGTTGGCCAGGAACATGGACTTCGCCCGGTTCGCGGCGTCCGCCCGCTCGCGGGCCTGGCGCAACTCGTCTTCCATCAGGCGCTGGGCGGTCACGTCGGTGGTGATGTTGGCCAGGTACAGCGGGTGGCCCTCGTCGTCCTTGACGACGAAGTGGCTCTGAGCGAACCAGCCTTCGGGGCGGCCGTCTCGGGGGCGGGTGTGCATCTCGCCCTGCCAGACCCCGCCGGCGCGCAGCACCGGCATGGCCTCGTCGAGGAAGCGTTCGCGGAAGCGCTGGCCCAGGTAGTCCAGCATCAGGCGCGCGTCGCCGGGCTGCCAGCCCGGGTGGTTGGTCATGCGGCGCAGGGCCGGGTTCATGTAGACCATGCGGAAGTCGAAGTCCGCGATGCCGAAGCCCACCTGGGCGCTCTCCGCGAACCAGCGGAACACGCGCAGCTGTTCCTCGGCCTGGCGCTGGGCGGTGATGTCGGTGATCAGGCTGGCCATGTAGATCGGCTGGCCCAAGTCGTCCTTCAGCACGAAGTGCGACTGCGCCAGCCAGCGTTCCGGCCGGTCGGGCTTGGGGCCGACGTGCCATTCGCCGTCCCAGAAGCCGCGGCTGCGCAGCGTGGGCAGCACCTCGTCGGTGAACACCTGTCCGAAGCGCCTGCCCAGGTAGTCCTGCAGCATGCGGTTGGTGCCGGGCGTCCAGTCCGGGTCCTTGGCCATGTTGCGCAGGGCCGGGTTCAGGTAGATCACGCGGCCATCGAGCTCGCAGATGCCCAGGCCCTGGTGCGCGCTCTCGGCGAGCCAGCGGAACATGTAGAGCTGCTGCTCGGCCCGCTGGCGCACCACCACCTCGTCGCGCAGGCTCTGGTTGGACGTGGCCAGCTCGCTCGTGCGCTGCTGCACCTGGGTCTCGAGGGCCTGTTGGTTGTCGCGCACCAGCATGTCGTGGCGCCGCCGGGCCACCATGAAGCCCGTCAGCAGCGCGGTGAACGCCATGCCCGAGGCCAGGATGCCCGCCTGCAACCAACCCGGCTTTGGCGCCAGGTCGGCCCAGGCCGGCTGCATCAGCAGCGTCCAGTGGCGGTCCGCCACGTGCAGGCTCACCTCGTGGTGGATGCCGCCGGTCATGTTCGACAAGGCCTGCGAGCGGTCGGCCTGGTTGATGGCATGCAGCTCGCCGCTGGGCACCCGCTCCAGCGCATATGCAGCCTGGGCGTCCGGGTCGTACATCAGCAGGTGGTGGTCGGGCACGTCCATCTGGGCGACCACCGACCGCAGCAGCTGGCCCATGTCGATGGTGGCCGCGACCATGCCGCGCACGTGGTCCGCGTCGTATGGGCTGCTGTTGACGATGTCCAGGCCGCTCAGCGGTGCGTAGATCACCTGCACCAGGTCGACCGAGGCCGACTTGGCCAGCGAGTGCAGCGGCGTGGAGCCGGCGTTGCGGCCGGTCTGCCGCGCCAGGCGGATGGCGGGGCCGCGCTGCGGGTCGGCCAGGTGGTCGATACCGACCAGGGCGTCGTGGCCGGCCTCCGGGTCGGTCCACAGCACGGGGAAGTATTCCGGCCGTGGGCCCGCACGCACCACGGTGTCGCGCGGGCTGATCTCGCGCAGCGACATGGCGCCGTTGGCCGTCTCGAAGCCGTCACGCTGCCAGGCCAGCACCAGGGGCAGGTAGGCGAAGTCCTGCTGCCAGGGGCTGCGGTCCAGCATGGGGCTGGTGACGGCGCGGAACTCGCTGGCCGTCAGCTCCACCTTGTAGAAGGTGCGCTGCAGGATCTCCAGGTCGCGCTCGGCCATGTCGAGGTGGTTCTGCAGCGCCATGGCCAGGCGGGTGCCGTCCGAGCGGAAGCGCTCGGCATGCACGTCGCGGTCCATCACGCTGATCGACAGCGTGGCAAAGAGCGTCAGGCCCAGGCCCATGCAGAGGATGGGAAAGGCCTGCACCGCGACGCGCTTGCAGGCCAGCGCTGGGTGCAGCGCCAACAGGGCCACGGGCGCCAGCACCAGCATGCCGGTGGCATCGCCGATCCACCAGGTCAGCCAGCTGAAGAAGGCCGCGGCGCGCGGCATCAGCCCCAGGGCCTGCAGGATCACCTGGCCCACGGTGGGCGCGATCAGGCAGCCGGCGCCGACGACCAGGGCGAAGTGCAGGGTCTGGCGCACAGGCGAGGCTTCGAGCCGGGACGGTACGGTGCGCAGGATCTGAGCGATCAGCGCGGCCTGGCCCAGCGAGCCGGTGGCCAGCGCCAGCGCGCCCAGCCAGGTCGACAGGCCCCAGCCCAGCAGCGGGCCGAGAAAGCTGAACACGTTCATCGCCATCACGCCCACCAGCAGGCCGGGCAGGGCGCGCGTGCCCAGCAGCATGAAGGCGGCCAGCGCGATGCCCGACGGTGGCCAGATGGCCGTGATGTGCAGTGGCCCGATCGACAAGGCCATGCCCAGCTGCGCGGTGAGGTAGTAGGCCAGTGCCAGGCTGGCGTTGACCACGAACCAGCGGGTGACGGGCGACAGGGGCGCGAGCAGGCGGTCGATCATCCGGGCGGGCACCGCGAGGGTGGGTTCATGCGCTGGCCGATGATAGACCGGCCACCTGGCCACCGGCCCCGAGGTTTACGCGGCCGCCTCGCCCAGCGTGCGCAGCGTCGACAGCCAGCCGGCGCGCGTCTTCTCGTTGGGCGTCTCGACATTGCCGATCAGCGTGTGCTCGATTGGTGCGATGCCGACGAAGCCGAGGATGTTGCGTTCCAGCGATTTCACGCTGTGGGCGCGGAAGTACCAGCGGTAGACCAGCGCCGGCATGCCCATGGTGACCACGATGCGCGCGGAGCGCCCGGTCAGCCCCTTGTGCATGAAGGGGTTGGTGCGATCGCCCTTGAACGCGAAGCCCGGCCGCGCCACCTGCTCGAGGAAGCCCTTGAGCAGGGCCGGCATGTCGCCCAGCCACAGCGGGAACAGCAGCACCAGGTGCTCGGCCCAGGCGATGTCGGCCTGGGCGGCTGCCAGGCCGGGCGGCAACTCGCCGTGCTCCCAGTCGTGTTGGCTGCGCAGCAGCGGGAAGTCCAGCGTGGCGACTGGCACGGTCCGCACCTCGTGCCCGGCGGCGGCAGCGCCCTCGGCATAGGCAGCGGCCAGCGCGTGGCACAGGTGCTGGCCCGCTGAGTCCGGGTGGCCTTGGATGATCAGGATGCGGCGGGGCATGGCGGCGTCGTTGGCAGCGTGTGAACGCGCTCAGTCTGGCCGAGTGGCCGGTGCCCTGTCTTGACCGACGACAAGCCCCTTCAGCGTCTACCCCGCCGCCAGGCGCGCGGCTGCCATGTCGATCGAGCGGCGCAGGTCTTCGTAGGTGTGGTGGGCCGCGAACTGCGGGAACTGCTGGACGATGGCCGCGGGCGGGTGGATCAGGAAGCCGGCGTGCGCCGCGCCCAGCATGCCGGTGTCGTTGTATGAATCGCCAGCGGCCATGACCTGGAAGTTCAGGCTCTTCAGCGCGTTGACCGCGTGGCGCTTCTGGTCCGGCTGGCGCAGCCGGTAGTCGCGCACGAAGCCCTGGTCGTCGACCAGCAGGCGGTGGCAGAACAGCGTGGGCCGGCCGAGCTGGCGCATCAGCGGGTCGGCGAACTCGTAGAAGGTGTCCGACAAGATGATGACCTGGAAGCGCTCGCGCAGCCCGTCGAGGAAGTCCTTCGCGCCGGGCAGCGGGCTCATGCCGGCGATCACGGCCTGGATGTCGGCCAGCTTCAGGCCGTGTTGCTCGAGCAGGCCGATGCGAAAGCGCATCAGCTTGTCGTAGTCGGGTTCGTCACGGGTGGTGCGCGAAAACTCGGCGATGCCGGTGCGCTTGGAAAACTCGATCCAGATCTCGGGGACGAGCACGCCTTCGAGGTCGAGGCAGACGATTTGCATGGATGGGTCGGTCGGGAGGGAGGGGGACCTCCCGATCGTACCCTCCAGCTTCAGGCCGCTGTCAGCGTCACCGGCACGCCCGACAGCACCGCGTTGCCCGACAGCGGGTCGCGCAGGCCGTCGTCCAGCACCGCGTTCAGGTTGGCCCCGGGCCGCTCGGCGGCCACCTGCAGCCGCGCCCCCGGGGCGTCGTGCCCCCAGCCATGCGGCAGGCTGACCACGCCGGGCATCATCTCGGCGCTGATCGCCACCGGCGCGGTGATCTGCCGGCTGCCTGCCATGATCCGGGCGCGGCCGCCTTCGGCCAGTCCCAGGCGGGCGGCGTCGTCGGGGTGGACCAGCAGCGTGCAGCGCTCGGGCCCCTTGGCCAGCGTGGGCAGGTTGTGCATCCAGCTGTTGTTGCTGCGCACCTCGCGCCGGCCGACGATGACGACCTCGGGCGCGGCCTCGCCCAGCCGCGCGCGGGCGCGGGCCAGGTCGGCCAGGCAGGCTTCGGGGGCCAGCTCGATGCGGCCGCTGGGCGTGCGCAACACCTCGGGGATGCGGGGCTGCAGGGCGCCCAGGTCGATGCCGCCGTCGGCGGCCATCACCTTGTCCAGGTTCAGGCCCTCGGGCTTCAGCCCGAACAGGTCGCCGTAGGGGCCGCCACGCAGCGCCAGGTCCAGCAGGCGCTCGGGGCCGCGGCGGCCACTCTTCTGCAGCGCTGCCAGGATGGCCGGTGCATGGTCGCCGGCCTGCCGGTTCACGTCGGCGGCCAGCAGCTCGTCGTCCAGCGCCAGCACGTCGGCCTGCGCACCGAGGCCGCGGGCAATCGCCATTAAGCGCAGCAGGCTCTGCCACTCAGGTGGGTGGTCAGCCGGCGGCGGAAACACCGCCGGGCTGTAGCGCGCATGGTTGCGGTGCGACAGCTGCGGGAAGCTGACGTCGTAGTGCGGGTCTTCCAGCGGAGAGGGGCCGGGCAGCACCACGTCGGCATGGCGGGTGGTTTCGTTGAGGTAGATGTCCAGGCTGACCATGAAGTCGAGCCGGTCCAGCGCCTGGGCCAGGCGCGGCCCGCCGGGCGACGACAGCACCGGGTTGCTGGCCACGGTGATCAGCGCCCGCACCTGGCCGGGGCCCGCGGTCTCGATCTCTTCGGCCAGCAGCGTCATCGGCAACTCGCCGAAGACCTCGGGCGCACCGCTGACGCGGCTGGCGTGGCGGCCGGTGGCGATGCCCTTGCCGATGCCCGGCCGGCCCTGGGCGTTGCTGGCGAACGCGGCGGCCTTGGGAAACATCGCGCCGCCGGGGGCGTCCAGGTGGCCGGTGAGCACGTTGAGCACGTCCACCAGCCACGACGACAGGGTGCCGAACTCCTGCGTGCAGGTGCCGATGCGGCCGTAGACGCAGGCGCGCTCGGTGGCGGCCAGCTCGCGGGCCAGGCCGCGGATCGCGTCGGCGCCGATGCCGCAGCGTGCGGCCACCGCTTCGGGCGAAAACGCGGCGACGGCTTCGCGCACGGCGGCTATGCCCAGCGTCCAGTCGGCCAGGCGCCCGGGGCGCACCAGGCCTTCTTCGAACAGCGTATGGACCATGCCTGCGAGCAGGAACACGTCGGCCCCGGGGCGGATGAAGTGGTGCGCGTCGGCGATGGCCGCGGTCTCGCTGCGCCGCGGGTCGACCACCACGATGCGGCCGCCGCGCTGGCGCAGTGCCTTGGCCCGGCCGCGGAAGTCGGTCACCGTCCACATGCTGCCGTTGCTGGCCATGGGGTTGGCGCCCAGGATCAGCAGGAAGTCGCAGCGGTCGATGTCTGGCACCGGCACGCTGAGCCAGTGGCCGAACATCCAGCCGCAGGCCAGCTGCTTGGGCATCTGGTCCAGCGTGGAGGCCGAGTAGATGTTCTTCGTGCCCAGGCTGCGCGCCAGCCGCGCAAAGTACAGCAGCAGCGACATCTTGTGCGCCGACGGGTTGCCCACCGACAGGGCCAGTGCGTCGCGGCCGTGGGCCTGCAGGATGGGCGGCAGGCGGCGCTCGATCTCGGCGAAGGCCTCGTCCCAGGTGGCGGGCACCAGCTCGCCGTCGCGGCGCACCAGGGGCTGGCGGAGACGGTCCGGGTCTTCGTGCAGGTCCTTCAGCGCGAAGCCCTTGGGGCAGAGGTAGCCGCGCGAGAACACGTCGCGCTCGGCGCCGCGGATGCCGACCACCTTGCCGCCGGCCACCTGCACGTCCAGTCCGCAGCAGGCCTCGCACAGCGGGCAGATGCGGTAGTGGGTCGTGGTGTCAGTGCTCGAGGGGGCGGTCTGGCTCATGGTCGTCTTTCGAGGGGCAGCGTGTGCATCATCGGTTATCGCCGCCCGGGCGGCCACTGTCCGTCACCCGCGCGACGCCCGAACCCCCGGGTCAACCCGGGGCCGCGTCGGCCAGGGCCCGCAACGCTTGCGCCGTGGCCGCGTCGGCCGGGAAGAAGGCCTCGATCGCCAGTTCGGCCAGGGTCACCTCGACCGGTGTGCCGAAGACCGTGATGGTGCTGATGAAGCTGAGCGTGCCGGCGGGCGAAGCCAGTTGCAGCGGCACCGCCAGATCGGGCAGGCCACGCGCGGCTGCGGCTGGCGCCGCCGAGGCGCCCGCGGGCAGGGGCAGGGCGCGGAGTTCTTCGCCGAGCCGCGCCAGGGCCGGGTCGCCACTGGCCTGCACCTGGTGGGCCAGGCGCTCGAACAGGTGCTCGCGCCACGCACCGAAGTTGACGATGCGCGGCGCCAGCCCTTCAGGGTGCAGGGACAGCCGCAGCACGTTGACCGGCGGTGCCAGTTGCTCGGCCGGCAGGCCCGCCAGCAAGGCGTCGACGGCGCGGTTGTAGGCCACCATGTTCCAGTGCCGGTCGACGGCCAGCGCGGGATACGGCTCGTGCGCTGTCAACACGCGCTGCACGGCCTCGTGCGCCGGCGCGAGCGCCGGGTCGGTCCAGGCGCGCTCGCGGTACATGGGCGCGAAGCCGGCGGCCGTGAGCAGGCGGTTGCGCTCGCGCAGCGGCACCTGCAGGCGCTCGGCCAGGCGCAGCAGCATGTCGCGGCTGGGCTGGGCGCGGCCGGTTTCCAGGCAGCTCAGGTGGCGGGTCGAGACCTCGGCCTCGCCGGCCAGGTCGAGCTGGCTCCAGCGGCGGTGCTGGCGCCAGTGGCGCAGCAGTTCGCCCACGGGGGCGGCTGGGTGGAGGGCAGGGGAGGCGGCGTCCATGGGCCAACGATAGCGCCGCGGCGCCGGCCGGCCATGACCTGCCAGGTCATCGACCGGGTGCAGGCCGGCGACCACGATGGCTGCACCTTGACCACCCTCACTGACCGACAGGAGCTGACCATGACCTCGACAACCATGACCCCCTTCCTCGCTCGCGTGCTGCGTGTCGATGCCGCGCTGAGCGGTCTGACTGCCCTGGCCCTGCTGGCCGACGCCGACCCGCTGTCCAACTGGCTCGGACTGCCGGCCGGCGCCCTGCGCGCGCTCGGCGCCTTGCTCGTGCCCTGGGCCGCGCTGCTGGCCTGGTTGCACCTGCCGCACGATCCACGAGCCCTTATCGGCGCGCGGTGGTGGCACTTCAACTTCCTTCTGGTGGTCGACTGCGCCTTGGGCGCGTTCGGCTTTCGGTGCCGCAAAGCCTGGGCGTGGCTGTGTTCGCGTAAGGTCCAGGCCATCGGTACTTTCGTGATCGCCGAGCTGGAGTGGGTGGGGCTGCGGCAGGCGACGCCCGTGCGCGGCGCGTGAAAGCGGCTCTGCGACGAGAGATTGGCGAGATCAGGCCGTTGGGCCATCATGTTCCGCGAATGTCCCCGCCGCCGGTCTGCGACCGCCGGCTCCTCCCAATATTTCGCTGCGCAGAGTGTCCCACCGTCCCGATCGGCCACGGTTGCAGTTGATCTTTGCCCAACAAACCACGGCGGCGGCAGAGGGGGGCGGGTGACCGGCGCAGCGAAAGCAGGGAGGAGGTGACGGTCCTGCCCGTCACCTGGGACGATCTGCGAGGCCGCTACCTCGGCATGCGCCAACCAAGCCAACTGGATGTCGGTTGATGATGTACGCCGCCGCGCCGGTCGCGATCAGGGTGCCTTCGTTGGTCAGGCGCATCTGGGTCGAGCCGACGCGGCCGCCCAGGCGGGTGATCTCGGCCGTGGCGACGAAGTGGCTGCCCAGGCCTTGGCGCAGGTAGTCCACCCGCAGGTCGATGGTGCCGACGCGCCCGAAGCGGTGGCCCACCTGCTCCAGCGTCTCGTCGGCGTGCTTTTCGGCCAGGGCGACCATGATGGCGAAGCCGCCCATCGCGTCCAGCGTGGCCGAGATCACGCCGCCGTGCAGGCGGCCCGACGCGTAGTGGCCGATCAGCGCTTCGCGCATCTCGAAGCGCAGCATCGGCCGGCCAGCCTCGACCGACATCACCTTGAGCCCCAGCGTCTCGTTGAAGCGGATGCGGTGTTCGAAGATGTCGACCAGCGCGGCGTCGACCCGCTGCTGCTCGGCCGCCTCGCCGCGGCGGGTGAGCCGTGCTCATCCTCAGTCGAGGAAGAAATCGGGTAGGAAGTTCTTGGTGCCCGGCACCACCGCGTAGCGGTCCAGGTCGGTGATGCCGTTGGCCGCCAGCACCTCGTCGTCGATGAAGAACTGGCCGCTCGGCGCCGGGGCCGGGCTGGTGAGGATGAACCAGGCCGCGTCCGACATGATCTCCGGCTGGCGGCACAGGGCCGTGTCGACCCCCGGGATCATCTGCAACGCCGCGGTGGTGATGGCCGTGCGCGTTATACCAGGCTATTGACCGCGATGCCGATGCGCCTGAACTCTTCGGCATGGCCCAGCGTGCACATGCTCATGCCGTACTTGGCCATGGTGTAGGCCACGTGGTTGGCAAACCAGTGCGGCTTCATGCTCAAGGGGGGCGACAGCGTCAGCACCTTGGGCTCGCGGCCGGCCTTGGCGCTGGCGGTCAGCGCCGCCAGGCAGGCCTGGGTGCAGGCGAAGGTGCCTCGGGCGTTGACACCGTGCATCAGGTCGAAGCGCTTCATCGGCGTGGCGGCCGTGGGTGTGAGGCTGATCGCGCTGGCGTTGTTGACCAGGATGTCGATGCCGCCGAAGGTTTCCACGGTCTTGGCCACGGCCGCGGCCACCTGTTCGTCGTCGCGGATGTCGGTCTGCACGATCAGCGCCTGGCCGCCGGCGGCGCGCACCGCGTCCGCCGCGCTGTGCAGCGTGCCGGGCAGCTTGGGGTTCGGGTCCACCGTCTTGGCGATCAGCGCGATGTTGGCGCCGTCGGCCGCCGCCTTGGTGGCGATGGCCAGGCCGATGCCGCGCGAGGCGCCGGTGATGAACAGGGTCTTGCCCTTCAGGCTTCGGGTCGTCATGCGTGTGCTCCTTGGAGTCCCAACATCGTACGGGCTTCGGCGGGTGAAGCGATGGTGCGCCCGGCGCGGGTGGCGCAGGCGGCCAGTTGCTCGATCAGCGCGCCGTTGCCGGCGCGCTCGCCATCGGGCAGGTAGAAGTCATCTTCCAGCCCGGTGCGCAGCATGCCGCCCAGCTCGGCCGTGCGCTGGTGCACCGGCCAGATCTCGGCGCGGCCGATCAGCGTGGTCTGCCAGACCGCGCCGGGCGGCAGCCAGCGCGGCAGCAGGGCCAGCAGGTCCGCGTCGCAGGGCATGCCGGAAGCGACGCCCATCACGAAATTGCATTCCGGTTTGCCCATCTCGGGCTTCAGCATGCCGGCCTTCACGTACATGGCCACCGAACGCACGATGCCCACGTCGAAGCATTCGAACTCGGGGTGGGTGCCGCACTCGGCCATCACGTCGAGGAACTGCTGCACTTTGGCGACCGGGTTGTCGAAGACCATCGGCGGCCAGGCCCATTGGCCGTTGTCCTTGATCTTCAGGTAGTTCAGGCTGCCCGCGTTGCAGGCGGCGATCTCGGGCCGGACGCGGCGGATGCAGGCGGCCGGGCCGGAAATGTCCTTGCCCAGCACGCCGGTGGTCAGGTTGATGATGACGCCGGGGCAGGCGGCGCGGATGGCGCCGACCACGGCCTCGGCCACGTCCGGGTCCCAGCTCGGCAAATGGCCCATGCCGGGCTCCAGCGAGCGCAGGTGCACGTGCATCACCGAGGCGCCGGCGTTGAAGGCGTCGCGCGCCTCGGCCGCCATCTGCTCGGGGGTGACGGGCACCGGGTGCTGACGCGGGTCGGTGAGCACGCCGGTCAGCGCGCAGGTGAGGATGGCCTTGTCACTGCTCATTGGGGGATCTCCAGTTCGACCAGCAGCGCACCCGCCGCGACCGTGTCCTTGGGGGCCACGTGCAGCGCGCGCACCGTGCCGGCGGCGGCGGCAGTGGACCACATCTCCATCTTCATGGCCTCGACGCAGACCAGCGGTTGGCCCTCGGCCACCGCCTGGCCGGGCGCGACGGCCACCTGGGCCACCGTGCCGGCCACCGGGGCGCGCGCCTGGCGTGGGTCGGCCGCGGCGCGCGTGTCCGGCGCGGGGGAGGGCTCGGCGAAGCGGAAGGCCGCGCCCCGCTCGGCCAGCCACCAGGCGCCCTCGTGGTCGCGCAGGGCGACGAGGTGGTCGAGGTTGGACGCCGTCGACGACCAGGTGCCAGCGGTGGTCGTCGCGACGGCCCGGTGGCATGGGGACCTGCACCGCATGCGCGGCGTCGCCGATTTTCAGCTGGACGGTGGCACCCTCCAGCCGCACCCGGGCCGAGCGCCGCTCGTCCTGGCAGGCCAGCGTGATCGTCTGCCGTGGCGACGCCCTCGGCGCGCAAGCCCGCCGGTGCGCCCGCTGGCAGCTCGCCGCGGGCGGCCAGCGCGAAGGCCGCGAGCCACGTCTCAGTGGCCGGGGCGGGACGCTGCACCATCGGCTGCGCCGCGGCGGCCCACTCGTCGAGCCGGGTGGTGGTGAGCCGCGCGCCGGCAAAGTCTTCGTGGCGCAGCAGGTCGCGCAGGAAGCGGGCGTTGTTGGGCAGGCCCAGCAGCGGCGCGTCGTCGATCGCGGCCACCAGGCGGCGGACGGCGTCGGCGCGGTCGCGCCCGTGCACGACCAGCTTGGCCACCATCGCGTCGTAGTAGGGGAGACTGCGCCGCCCTCGGCGATGCCGTCGTCGATGCGCACCGAGGACCGCGCCCACCCGGCGCCTGGCCCGCCTGCACGGCCACCGCCGGCTGCCTGCAGGATGCGGCCGGTCTGCGGCAGCCGTCGTACGGGTCTTCCGCATAGAGCCGCGCTTCGATGGCGTGGCCTCGAAGCGCACGTCGGCTGGCCATTTGGCAGCGCACGCGCGACAGCGCTCGCCGGCCGCCACCTGCGGCCGTTGGCTCGACGACGTCGAACTGGTACGCGCTTGGTGACCGGTGCTCCACCTGCAGCCGGGTGTTCATCTCGAGGAAGAAGGGTTCGCGCCGGCGTCGACGATGAACTCCACGGTGCCGGCGCCACGTAGCCCACGACCAGCGGTGGCCGCGTCGGCGCCCATGCGCTCGCGCAGCTTCTCGGCGTGACCACGGGTGAGGGGGCCTTCGACTACCTTTCTGCTGCCGGTGCCAAGCGCGGTCGCGCTGCCCAGGCGCACGGCTTTTCGCGGCGCGTCCGCGAAGACCTGGATCTCGACGTGGCGACCGTGTTCGATCAGCCGCTCCAGCATCAGCCGGTCGTCGTCGAAGGCACTGGCACCGCGCCGCGCGCCGGCAATGGCGGCAGCCACTGGTCGGCCGCGTACCAGAGCATGCCGCGACCGCCGCCACCCGCCACGGTTTTGACCAGCAGCGGTAGCCCAGGGTCTCGGCCGCTCATCAGGCTGGCGTCGCTCTGGTCATCGTCGCCCAGATAGCCGGGGCACAGGGCACGCCGGCGGCGCGCATGCGGCGTTGGCGCCGGCCTTGTCGCCCATCGCGTGATGGCTGGCAGGCCGGCGGGCCGATGAAGATCAGCGCCGCGGCGACGCAGGCGGCCGCGAAGTCGGCCTGTTCGACAGTTGCAGCCGGGTGCACGGCGTCGGCACTGGTGGCGCGCGGCGCCGAGCACCGCGTCGATCGACAAATAGCTCTGCGCCGCCGGCGGCGGCCCGATGCGCACGGTTTCGTCGGCCAGGCCGACGTGCGGCGCGTTGGCGTCGGCATCGCTGTAGACCGCCACCGTCCGGTAGCCCAGGGCGCGCGCCG
>JBGAGZ010000040.1:0-43520 GCA_044226465.1 Burkholderiaceae bacterium
TGATACCACTTCAAACCTCGTGGCGCGCTACACGTTCAATGCGTGCAATGGCAAAGATGCCACTGGCCGTGGTCACAACGGCGAGCTGACAGGCCCCGCGAATTGCGTTCCGGGGCCATTGGGCGACAACGCCTTTGACTTCACGGGTGCGGGCAACTACTTCACCGTAGCCACTTCCACTGACTTTGACGTCGACGCGGGCTTGTCCTATTCCGTGTGGCTCAGGCCGGCCGCCTCTCAGACCAGCACCGTGCTTCGGAAGTTGGTCGAAAATTTCGAGGACAAGCAGTTGTCGCTCAAGAGCGGCGTGCCCTCCTTCTATTTGTACAACTGCATGTCTGGCGCGTCGCTGGCCGCCAAGAAGGCGATTCCCGTCAACGAGTGGACACACGTGGCGGCGACCTATGACGGCTTGACGGCCAGGGTCTACGTGAACGGTCAGCTCAGCAGTTCGAAGGCGGCCGTGGCTGGCTGCAACCCTGCCGACTCGAGCGGCGACTATCTCATTGCCGCTTCGAAGCCGGGGCCAAACTCGTTCTTTCAAGGCGCGATGGACGACCTACGGATCTACCAGCGCGCATTGAGCAGTGCAGACGTGCTGCAGATCTACCGCGATGTCTACCCCCCGCCCATTGCCGGGATGGCCACGTGGGGGACGCAGCACACGGTCTTGTGTGAGAACCTCAGTCAGGGGACCTCGATCTCGATACCTTCGACCAAGGCGAATGCTTGGGACTGCGAGGCTGCGGGGCTGGTGGTCGGCTCGGGCGACGTCGTCAGGGTGACGATAGACGGCACCCGTTACTAGGCCTGCCCGCGCTGCGGCACGGCCGATCGGGTGATGCACTCGGTCGGCGGCCGTTGGTCTTGACCACCTACTTCGGCACCTTCGCCCGCTCCGCCTTCGAGTAGTGGCTGAAGTGCCCCTCCTTGTTCGCCGCGCGTCGCCCGTTGGCGACCAGGGTGGCGGTGTTGCCGTGCGGCGCGATGCGCGAGACCAGGCGGTCGAGCGCGTGGCTGCCGCAGCGGGGGCAGGCGGGCACGCTGCCGCTTCGCACCAGGGTTTCGAACTCGGCGCCGCAGGCCTGGCAGCGGTAGTCGTGGAGTGGCATGGTGTGGTCCTTCAGGGGGTGGCGAGGGCCTGGCGGCGCAAGGCCAGCGCCAGCAGCGCGCTGGCCTGGTCGGTGATGAGGCCGGCCACGTCGCGCGCCAGCCGGCCCAGCCAGCGGGCGGGCAGGGCCTGGGCGCCGCAGCGGGCGCCGGCCAGCATGCCGACCAGGGCACCGGTGGTGTCGGCGTCGTCGCCGCGGTTCACGGCGGTGACCACGGCGGCCTCGAAGTCGGGCTCCGTGGTGTAGGCGTGCAGCACGGTCTGCACGGTGTCCACCACATAGCCGCTGGCGCGGCCGGGGTAGGGGTCGAAGCGGAAGACGGGGGCGGTGGCCAGCAACTGCTCGATTGCTCGCCGCTCGCTGGCCGGGCCGGCGCCGGCCAGCAGCACGCGCAGCAGGCGGCCGATGCCGAGAATGGCCGCGTCCGACAGTGGGTGGTGGTGCGTCAGGTGCGCCTGGGCGATGGCCACCTGCTCGAAGGCGGCGTCGTCGCCCAGCGTGGCCAGCGCGGCGGGCAGCATGCGCATCAGCGCGCCGTTGCCGCCGTCGCCATCGCTCACCGGGCCGCTCAGGCTGCCGTCGTGCAGGTAGCGCTGTATGCCGCGGCGGCAGGTGTTGCCGCAGTCCACCGGCCGGCCGCGCCACCAGTGCACGAAGGCATCGGCCACCAGGCGCATGTCGAAGCCGCGGCCCAGCGCGTCGCCGCGCAGCAGGCCCTGGCCCAGCGCCAGGCTCAGGGTGGTGTCGTCGGTCACCTGCCCGGGCCTGAGCTTCAGCCAGCCACCGCCCACGATGTGGCGGTGCACGCCGCCCTGCGCTGCGAAGCTGCGGGCGATCTCGCCGGGGGTCATGAATTCCACTGTCGCGCCCAGCGCGTCGCCCAGGGCCAGGCCCAGGTAGGCGCCCAGCGCCCGGTCGGTCAGCGCGGCCAGGTCAGTCACAGCGGGCCTGCACGTCGTAGTCGCCGCCCAGCGCCAGCACCTCGGCCTCGCCGTGCAGCGAGGTGGTGTTCAGCAGGCCCGGCACCATCAGCAGCTTGACCAGCGGCACCTGCGCCTGCAGCACCCAGTCGCCAAAGCACTGGGCGTCGGACTCGCGGGTGCTGAACGACACCAGGTTGTTCAGCCGCACGGTGCAGTGGCGCTGCCGCAGGCTGCCGGCCACCACCTGCTCTTCGCAGCGCGTGCTGCCGCGCCACAGCGTGGCCCAGGGCCCGGGGCCCAGCAGGTGAAATCGCCTCAGCATCCATTGGCAGAACTCGTAGAGCAGGTCCAGCTGCTGGTGGATGCTGTTGTTGTGGTAGCGGCTCGCGGCCTTCTGCTCCAGGTAGCCCACCCAGGCGGGTGACGGGAAGCGCGCGAGCGAGCCGCCGTGGTAGGCCGGCACCAGGCCGAAGCGACTCTCGACCCAGCCCTTGAGCACGGCGCCGGCCGGGCCGTTCGAGTCCAGCCCCCAGCCCTGCAGCAGGCGTCTTGCTAAGAAAGGCCAGACCGACGGCCGACGCACGTTATGTAGGAAACTACACAACCTTTTGTCGGATTGTCGCCACGGCGGTCACGGCCCGCGCCGCCGCCCGTCTCTTTCGTTTTGCAGGAGCCACGATGTCTCGTTCGCTGTCGATCCCTTCCTTGGCCGTCGCGGCCGTCATGGCGCTCGCCGGCCCGTCGGCCCTGGCCGATGAGGTGCAGGTCGCCGTGGCCGCCAACTTCGCCGGACCGCTGGCCAAGCTCCAGGAGGGCTTTGCCGCGGCCACCGGCCACACGCTCAAAGTGTCGTCAGGGGCCACAGGCAAGTTCTACGCGCAGATCGTGGCCGGCGCGCCGTTCGAGGTGCTGATCGCCGCGGACGACGAGACGCCGAAGAAGCTGGTCGCCGAGGGGCACGCCGTGACCGGCAGCAACTTCACCTACGCCATCGGCAGGCTGGTGCTGTGGAGCGCCCAGCCCGGCTACGTGGACGACCAGGGTGCGGTGCTGGCCAAGGGCGCGTTCGCCCACCTGGCCGTGGCCAACCCCAAGGTGGCGCCCTATGGCGCCGCCGGGCTCGAGGTGCTCAAGGCCAGGGGCCTGACCGACGCGGTGACGCCCAAGCTGGTGACTGCCGAGAGCATCGCCCAGGCTTACCAGTTCGTCGCCACCGGCAATGCCGAGCTGGGCTTCGTCGCCTTGTCTCAGGTGGCCGTCCCCGGGCAGCCGGTGAAGGGCTCGTACTGGCTGGTGCCGCCGTCGCTGTACGGTGAGATCCGCCAGGACGCGGTGCTGCTGAAGACCGGCGAGAAGAACCCGGCGGCCGAGGCGCTGCTGGCCTACCTGAAGGGCGACGCCGCCAAGGCCGTGATCCAGGGCTACGGCTACGGGCTGAAGTGAGCGCGGCCCGATGAACCCGACCGATTGGCAAGCGGTGCGGCTGACCGCCGAGCTGGCCGCGGTGAGCACCGTGCTGCTGCTGCTGGTGGGCACGCCGCTGGCCTGGGCGCTGGCCCGCAGCCGCTCGGCCTGGAAGCCGCTGGTCTCGGCCATCGTCGCCATGCCGCTGGTGCTGCCGCCGACCGTGATCGGCTTCTACCTGCTGGTGCTGATGGGCTCGCAGGGGCCGGTCGGCCAACTCACGCAGTCGCTGGGACTGGGTCGGCTGCCCTTCACCTTCGGCGGCCTGGTCGTGGCCTCGGTGCTGTACTCGATGCCCTTCGTGGTCCAGCCGCTGCAGCAGGCCTTCGAGGCCATCCCCGAGCGCACGCTCGAAGCTGCCGCCACGCTGCGCGCCGGGCCGTGGGACCGCTTCTTCAGCGTGGCGCTTCCGCTGGCCCGGCCCGGCCTGGTAACGGCCAGCGTGCTGGGCTTCGCACACACCGTGGGCGAGTTCGGCGTGGTGCTGATGATCGGCGGCAACATCCCCGGCGCGACCCGGGTGCTGTCGGTGGCGCTGTACGACCATGTCGAGGCTTCCGAGTACGCCGACGCGCACCGCCTGGCGGCCTTCATGGTGCTGTTTTCGCTGGCGGTCCTGGTCAGCCTGTACGCGGTGAACCGGCCTCGGCGCGACGAGACCGCCCCATCGGCAGGGGCACAGCCATGATCGAGGCCCGCCTGCGGCTGCCACGCCCCGGCTTCACGCTCGACGTGGCGCTGGCCCTGCCCGAGCGTGGCGTGAGCGCGCTGTTCGGCCCGTCGGGCTGCGGCAAGACCACGGTGCTGCGCGCGCTCGCGGGGCTGGAGCGGGCGAGCGGCCGCGTCGCCTGGGGCGACGAGGTCTGGCAGGACGACACCCGCTTCCTGCCCACGCACCAGCGGCCCATCGGCTACGTGATCCAGGAGGCGGCGCTGTTCCCCCACCTGACGGTGCAGGGCAACCTGGACTACGGCCTGAAGCGCGTGCCCGCCGCGCAGCGCCGCATCGCGCTCGGCCAGGTGGTGGACCTGCTGGGCATCGGCCCGCTGCTGGCGCGCCGGCCGGCCGGCTTGTCCGGTGGCGAGCGCCAGCGCGTGGCCATCGCCCGGGCTCTGGCCACCAGCCCGCGCCTGCTGCTGCTGGACGAGCCGCTGGCCGCGCTGGACACCCGCCGCAAGGCCGAGGTGCTGCCCTACCTGGACCGGCTGCACGAAGAGCTGGCCGTGCCCATCGTCTACGTCAGCCATGCCATCGATGAGGTGGCGAGGCTGGCCGACCACATCGTGCTGCTGGAAGCCGGCCACGTGGTGGGTCAGGGCGGTGTGTCCGACATGCTGGCCGGGCTGGACATGAGCCTGCCGCTGGGCGATGCGGCCGGCGTGGTGCTGGACGCGGCCATCGCCGAGCGCGACGCAGCCTGGCATCTGGTGCGGCTGGACGTGGCCGGCGGCGCCTTCTCGCTGTGGGCGCGCGACCCCGGGCAGGCGGTGGGCCAGCGCGTGCGGGTGCGCGTGCTGGCGCGCGACGTGAGCCTGACCCGCGCGCCGCAGACCGGCACCAGCATCGGCAACCAGCTGCGTGGCGTGGTCGAGCAGATCGCCGACGATGAGCACCCCGCGCTGGCCCTGGTGCGCGTGCGGGTGGGCGAGGGGGGAGGTGGGGGCGACCGGTCGGCGCCCGTCGTCGCGCGGCTGACGCGCCGCTCGGCCCACACGCTGGGCCTGGCGCCCGGCCTGCCGG
This sequence comes from Burkholderiaceae bacterium, assembly GCA_044226465.1. Lineage (GTDB taxonomy): Bacteria > Pseudomonadota > Gammaproteobacteria > Burkholderiales > Burkholderiaceae_C > Ideonella. The sequence continues at coordinate 5,241 of JBGAGZ010000040.1, forward strand.
TGTGGGCCCAGGTCAAGACGGTGGCCCTGCTGGAATGAAGGCACGGGCATGACGCACGACGGCAACCTGCTCAGCGCCGAGCTCAGGCTCGCGGGCCGGCTCGATGCGCGCTTCTTCGCGCTGCTGCAGGCGCTGCACGACACCGGCTCGATCAACCGCGCCGCGCGCACCGCGGGCCTGAGCTACAAGGGCGCCTGGCTGTTGCTGGAGAGCGCCTGCAACCTCGCCAACGAGACGCTGCTCGAAACCGCCACCGGCGGCGCCGGTGGTGGCGGCACGCGGCTCACGCCCGCGGCCCTGGGCCTGCTGCAGGCCTGGGGCGAGCTGCAGGCCGCGCAAACCGCCTTCCTGAAGCGACAGGAAGAGCGCCTGTCCCGACACCCCGCCCTGCAAGGCCTGCTTCGGAGAATGTCCATGAAGACCACCGCCCGCAACCAGTTCGCCGGCACCGTCAGCCATGTCGACATCGGCCCCGTGTCGGCCGAGGTGACGATCGCGCTGAAGTCCGGCGACGAGATCACCGCCACGCTGACCTCGGCCGCAGCCAAACGTCTGAAGCTCAAGGCCGGCAAGGAGGCGCTGGCCCTGGTCAAGGCCTCGGCCGTGGTGCTGGTGACGGACTTCGCGGGCTGGCAGCTCTCCACGCGCAACCAGCTTGCGGGCACGGTGTCGCGCATCGAGAAGGGCGCCGTGTCCTCGCTGGTCATCGTCACGCTGCCCGGCGGCGCGGCCGTCACCGCCTCGGTCACCAACGAGGGCGTCGACGCCCTCGGGCTGAAGGTCGGGGCGCCGGCCACGGCCGTCTTCAAGGCCTATTCGGTGATGGTGGCGGCGCAGGCCTGAGCCGCCCACCCACCCGCTACCAAAACTTGTGCCTTGCGGCAGCGCCTGCTGGCCGCGAACCTGCAGCCTGCGCTGGCGCCTGCCGGTGGCGTCACCTTGGCCAACGCGGTGGCTTTCGCACAGGCCGGTGCGCACCTGCTGGTGACCTCGGCGCCCTGCTTCGCGCCGCCGGCGGACGTGAAGGTCATCCTTCAACGACATTCACCAATCCCACGGTCAACGGGGCCCACCGCGAGCCATGCCTTCAGTTTGCGGTCGGTGACGTGTCGCCGCGGTCTGTTCCTGTTCCCAAGGCTCCTGTGAGGCTGTGGGGTTCTTTGTGTGGATCGCTTCGGATCCCCTGAAAAGCTACTCGATGTTTTGCACCTGCTCACGCATCTGCTCGATGGCGACCTTCATGTCGACCGAAATGCCGGTCAGCTCCAGCGCCGAGGACTTGGAGCCGAGCGTGTTGGCTTCTCGGTGCAATTCCTGGATCAGGAAGTCCAGCCGCTTGCCGGCCTCGCCGCCGCGTTTGAGCAGGCGCTCGATCTCGTCCAGGTGGGCGACCAGGCGCGACAGTTCCTCGGCCACGTCGATGCGGATGGCGTAGGCCGCCGCCTCGTTCAGGGCCCGGTCGCGCGCTGCGTCGGCCGACACGGCGCCCCCGCCGCCAGCGGCCTCGAGCGCCTCGGCCCAGCGCTCCATGAAGCGCTGCTGCTGCTTCTGCACGACGGCAGGCACCAGCGGCTCGGCCTGCGCCGCCAGCGCGCGCAAGGTGCCGATGCGCTCAATGAGGATCTGCGCCAGCCGCTCGCCTTCGCGGGCGCGGGCGTCCTTGAGCGAATCGACCGCCTCGCGCGCGGCCTGCACGGCCAACTCGTCCAACCCGGCCGGGGTGGCGTTGGCGCTGCCGCGGCACCACTGCAAGGCCTCGTGCACGCTCAAGGGCGCGGCCTTGTCCAGCCAGCTTTGCACGGTGCTTTCCAGCCGCGCCAGGCGGTGCAGTTGCTCGCGGCTGGGCTGGGGCAGGTGGTCATCGGTGGCCCGGCCGATGAGCGCGCGCACCTCGACCTTGCCGCGCCGCAGGTTGGCCGTGAGCAACTCGCGCAGCGCAGGCTCGACCTGACGCAGCTCGTCGGGCAAGCGGAAGGCGATGTCGAGGAAGCGGCTGTTGACCGTGCGCATTTCCACGGTCACGCCGGCGGGGTGGGCTTCACCCTCGGCCACCGGAGCGGCGCAGGCGCTCGCGAACCCGGTCATGCTGTAAACTGGCATGAAGCTTTTGCACCAAGCAAAACCCTGATTATGTCAAAGCCAAAACCCGCCCCGTTGCCCGCGGGCACCGTGGTCGGTGGCTACCAGATCATCAAGAAACTGGCGGCCGGCGGCTTTGGCGTGGTCTACCTCGCCGAGGACGAAGAGCGCCGCCTGGTGGCCCTGAAGGAATACCTGCCGTCTTCGCTGGCAGAGCGCTCCGTGGGCGAGCTGATTCCCCGCGTCAAGCCCGAGAAGCAGCCGCTGTACCGCCTGGGTCTCAAGAGCTTCTTCGAAGAAGGCCGTTCGCTCGCGCAGATCTCGCACCCCAGCGTCGTCTCGGTGCTGAACTTCTTCCGCGAGAACGAGACCGTCTACATGGTGATGAACTACCTGCAGGGCGACACCCTGCAGGACTTCATCGTCACCGCGCGCGACCTGAAGCAGGAAAAGGTCTTTCGGGAATCGACGATCCGCTCGCTGTTCGACGAGATCCTCAAGGGCCTGCGCATCGTGCACCAGCACAAGATGCTGCACCTGGACATCAAGCCGGCCAACATCTTCATCACCAACGACAACAAGGCGGTGTTGCTGGACTTCGGCGCCGCACGCGAGGTGCTGAGCAAGGAAGGCAACTTCATCCGGCCGATGTACACGCCCGGCTTTGCCGCGCCTGAGATGTACCGCCGCGATGGCTCGCTGGGGCCGTGGACCGACATCTACGCCATTGGCGCCTGCATCTACGCCTGCATGCAGGGCTACCCGCCCACCGACGCGCCGCAGCGCATCGACAAGGACCGGCTCACGCTGTCCATGTCCCGCATGCGCAACACCTACTCCGACAACCTCATCGAGGTCACCGAGTGGTGCATGGCGCTGGACCCGCTGTCCCGCCCCCAGAGCGTGTTCGCCCTGCAAAAAGAGTTGTCACGCGAGACCGAACGGCGCTATACCTCGCTCAGTTTCACCGAGCGCCTGAAATTGCAAATCGAAAACCTGAAGACGGGGGCACGATGAGATTTTCCGTCTACCAGGTCAGCCGAAAGGGTGGCCGCGAGAAGAACGAAGACCGCATGGGCTATTGCTACACGCGGGATTCGGGCCTGTTCGCGCTCGCCGACGGCATGGGTGGCCACCCCGAGGGTGAAGTGGCGTCGCAGCTGGCGCTGCAGACCCTGGCTGGCGCCTTCCAGCGCGAGGCCAAGTCCAGCCTGAAGAGCCCGCTGCGCTTCCTGCAGGACGCCATCCTCGCCGGCCACCACCAGTTGCTTCGCTACGCCACCGAGAAGGGCCTGGTCGACACGCCGCGCACCACGGTCGTCGCCTGCGTGCTGCAAGGCCGCGCGGCCTTCTGGGCCCATTGCGGTGACTCGCGGCTGTACCTGGTGCGCGGCGGCAAGCTGATCGCCCGCACCCGCGACCATTCCTACACCGAGCTGCAGCAGACGCTGTCGCAGGTCGTGCCGATCGACGCCAAGTTCAACCGCTCGGTGCTGTTCACCTGCCTGGGCAGCCCGGGCAAGCCGGTGGTCGACACGGTCGGCCCGGTCACGCTGCAGACCGGCGACCGGCTGATCGTCTGCTCCGATGGCCTGTGGAGCCAGCTCAACGACGACGAGATCATCGACCTGCTGGCCACGCGCTCGCTGTCCGACGCGGTGCCCGAGATGGTCGAGCGCGCGCTGCGCAACGGCGGCGCCCACGGCGACAACGTCACCGTGCTCGCGGTCGAGTGGGAAGCGGTCGAAGACAGCGATTCCACCACCGGCGTGTCCACCCGCAGCCTGGGCGAGGACGTGTTCGCGTCCACCATCCAGGCCAGCCTGGCCGACAACGCGCCGGGCGACCTGGACGAGGCCGAGATCGAGCGCTCGATCCGCGAGATCAACGAGGCCATCCAGCGCTCGTCGTCCAAGAAGCGCTCCTGACGCGCTAACCTCTGATCCCATGCCGGCGCCCTCGGGCGCCGGTCGTCTTTCCAGAAGGACCCCATGAGCTACCAACGTACCCAAGGCCGCGCCGCCGACGCGCTGCGCCCGCTGCGCATCACCCGCGGCTTCACCAAGCATGCCGAGGGCTCGGTGCTGATCGAGTTCGGCGACACCCGCGTGCTGTGCACCGCGTCGGTCGAAGAGCGCGTGCCGCCGCACAAGCGTGGCAGCGGCGAGGGCTGGGTCACGGCCGAGTACGGCATGCTGCCGCGCGCCACCCACACCCGCGGCGACCGCGAGGCCGCGCGCGGCAAGCAAAGCGGCCGCACGCAGGAGATCCAGCGCCTGATCGGCCGCTCGCTGCGCGCCGTGTTCGACCTGAAGGCCTTGGGCGAGCGCACCATCACGCTGGATTGCGATGTGCTGCAGGCCGACGGCGGTACCCGCACGGCCGCCATCACCGGCGCCTACGTGGCCGCGCAGGACGCGGTTGCCACCTTGCTGGCCAGCGGCAAGATCGCCGCCTCGCCGGTGCGCGAAGCGGTCGCCGCCATCTCGGTCGGCATCGTCGAGGGCACGCCGCTGCTCGACCTGGAATACACCGAGGACTCGGCCTGCGACACCGACATGAACGTGGTGATGACCGGCAGCGGCGGCTTTGTCGAAGTGCAGGGCACGGCCGAGGGCGTGCCTTTCAGCCGCGCCGAGATGGACGCGCTGCTCGCCCTGGCCGCCAAGGGCATCGGCGAGCTGGCCGAGGCGCAGCGCGTGGCCCTGGCTCGGCCGCTGAACCGGGGCTGAGCGCGATGAAGCTGGTGCTGGCCTCGAACAACGCGAAGAAGCTCGCCGAGCTGGGCCAGCTGTTCGCGCCGCTGGGCATCGAGCTGGTCACGCAGGGCTCGCTCGGCGTGGCCGAGGCCGAGGAGCCGCACCACACCTTCATCGAGAACGGCCTGGCCAAGGCGCGCCACGCGGCGGCGGCCACCGGGCTGCCCGCCATCGCGGACGACTCCGGCCTGTGCGTCGACGCGCTGGGCGGCCTGCCGGGCGTGCAGTCGGCGGTGTTCGCGCCGTTCGCCGCCGCGCCCGGCATGGACCGCGAGGCCCAACGCCGCGAGCAGGACGCCGCCAACAACACGCTGCTGCTGCAGCGTCTGGCTGGAACAGCCGACCGCCGCGCCCGCTTCGTCTGCGCGCTGGTCGCGCTGCGCTCGGCCGACGACCCCGAGCCCCTCGTTGCCTTCGGCCGCTGGAACGGCGAGATCCTGGCGGCGGCGCAAGGCGAGGGCGGCTTCGGCTACGACCCGCTGATGTTCATCCCGTCGTTGGGCCAGACCGTGGCGAACCTGCCCGCGGCGGCCAAGAACGCGAACAGCCATCGGGCGATCGCGGCGGCGCAGATGCTGGTGTTGATGCGCCAGGCCTGGCACCTGTCATGAACCCCGCCAACGCGGCCGACAAGTTCCTGCGGCCGGGCACGCTGCAGCTGGGCGCGCCGCCGCCGCTGTCGGTCTACGTGCACCTGCCGTGGTGCCTGAAGAAGTGCCCCTATTGCGACTTCAACAGCCACGAGGTTGGGGCCAGTCGCAACAGCCAGGACCTGCCCGAGCAGCCGTACCTCGCCGCGCTGCGCACCGACCTCGAAGCCAGCCTGCCGCTGGTCTGGGGCCGCACGGTGCAGACGGTGTTCATTGGCGGCGGCACGCCCAGCCTGTTCTCGCCCGCGGGCATCGAGCGCCTGCTGTCGGACCTGCGCTCGCTGCTGCCGCTGGCGCCCGGCTGCGAGATCACGCTGGAGGCCAACCCCGGCACCTTCGAGCGCGAACGCTTCCGTGCCTTTCGCGCCGCCGGTGTGACACGGCTGTCGATCGGCGTGCAGAGCTTCGACGACGCCAAGCTCCGTGCCCTTGGCCGCGTGCACGATCGGGCCCAGGCCATCGCCGCCATCGAAGAAGCGGCTTCGACCTTCGACACCTTCAACCTCGACCTGATGTACGCGCTGCCCGGCCAGACCCTGGCCGAGCTGGAGCAGGACCTGGCCACCGCGCTGGGCTTCGGCCCGCCGCACCTGAGCCTGTACCACCTGACGCTGGAGCCCAACACGGCCTTCGCCGTGCGGCCGCCGGTGCTGCCGGACGAAGACACCAGCGCCACGATGCTGGACCGCCTGGTCGAGCTCACGGCGGCCGCGGGGCTGGAGCGCTACGAGGTGTCCGCCTACGCGCGGCCCGGCCACCGCTGCTCGCACAACCTGAACTACTGGCAGTTCGGCGACTACCTGGGCCTGGGCGCCGGCGCGCACGGCAAGCTGAGCTTTCCGCACCGGGTGCTGCGCACCGTGAAATGGCGCGAGCCGGCGCGCTACATGGCCGAAGCCGCGGCGGGCCAGGCGTCGTCCAACGAAGACGAGGTGGCGCGCAAGGCGCTGCCCTTCGAGTTCATGCTCAACGCCCTGCGCCTGCGAGAGGGCTTCGAGTTGGCCTTGTTCACCGAGCGCACCGGGCTGCCGCCATCCGCCATCGCACCCGGCCTGGCCCAGGCGCGCGCGCTGGGCCTGCTCGAAAACGCCGATGGGTCGCATGTGCGACCCACCGTGAAAGGCTTCGACTTCCTCAGCGACCTGCAGGCGCTGTTCCTGTAGCCGTCACACGCGGTGCAGCAAGGCACCGTGCATCGAGCGCAGTTTTTCCATCAGGTGCGGGGCGATGTCCTGCAGCGGCAGCACCTCGTTGGCCGCGCCGTGCTGGATGGCCTCGCGCGGCATGCCGAAGACGACGCAGGTCGATTCGTTCTGGGCGTAGTTGTAGCTGCCGGCCTCGCGCATGGCCTTCATGGCGCGCGCGCCGTCGGCGCCCATGCCGGTCAGCATGATGCCGAACGCGTTCTGGCCGACCACGCGGGCGGCGGATTCGAACAGCACCTCGACCGAGGGCTTGTGGCGGTTCACCGGCTCGCCGTCGCGCACGCGCGCCACGTAGTTGGCGCCCGAGCGCTCCACGCTCAGGTGCAGGCCGCCGGGGGCGATGTAGGCATGGCCGGGCAGGATGCGCTCGCCGTCCACGGCTTCCTTCACGCGAATCTTGCACAGCGTGTCCAGGCGCGCGGCATAGCTCTTCGTGAAGCCGGGCGGCATGTGCTGGGTGATGACCACGGCCGGGCTGTCGGCCGGCAGGTTGACCAGCACTTCCTTGGTGGCCTCGGTGCCGCCCGTGGAGGCGCCGATGAAGATGATCTTCTCGGTCGACAGCCGGCCCAGCGGGCTGGGGTTCGGTGCGGCCTTGGCCACGCCCGGGGCGCTGCCTGGCGCGGCGGCCGCTGCCGGCGGCGCGGGGGCGCGCTTGACGTGGGCCTTGGACGCGATGCGGATCTTCTCGGTGATCTCTTCGGCCAGTTGTTTCAGGCCGTCGGCCACGCCGATCTTGGGCTTGGCCACGAAGTCCAGCGCGCCCAGTTCCAGCGCCCGCATGGTCACCTCGGCGCCGCGCTCGGTCAGCGTGGAAACCATCACCACCGGCATCGGCCGCAGCCTCATCAGCTTGGACAGGAAGTCGATGCCGTCCATGCGCGGCATCTCCACGTCCAGCGTGATCACGTCCGGGTTGAGGTTGCGGATCATCTCGCGAGCGGCGAACGGGTCGGCCGCCGCACCGATGCATTCCATGTCCGGCTGGCGGTTGATGATCTCGGCGAGCAGGCTGCGCACCAGCGCCGAATCGTCCACCACCACCACGCGGGTCTTGGCCATGTGCAGGTTCCTTTTGTCGTCGTGCCGGGCTGGGGCTCAGAACAGGTCGATCGAGCCGCCGCCGGTGTTGGCCGGTGCGGCCTTCTGAGCGGCCAGGCGGTCCTGGGCGACCAGGGCCTCGGCATTGGCGGGCGCCAGTCGCTTGACCATCGCCTTGCCGCTGAACGGCAGGAAGCAGACCTTGCGCGGGTAGACGTCCAGCACGTCCTTGGACACCACGGGGATGCGCTCGGTCGAGAGGAAGTCCATCACGAACTGCGTGTTGCGCTCGCCGACGTTGATCGAGTTCATGCCGCTGATCACCGCGCCGCCGCCGAAGACCTTGGCCTCCATCGTCAGGCGCGAGGCGCCGCGCTTCATCATCTCGTTGATCAGCAGTTCCATCGCGTACGAACCGTAGCGGCCCGAGTCGCCCGAACCCTCGGGCAGCATGAAGTGGTTCATGCCGCCGACGCGGGCGTTGCGGTCCCACAGGCAGGCGGCAATGCACGAGCCCAGCGTGGTCATCACCAGCAGGTCCTCGTTGTCGCAGTAGTACTCCCCCGGCAGCACCTTGACGGCTTCGTTCTTGAAGTGCGCGTCGTAGAAGAAGAACGAGGCCTCGCCCGGCTTTCGCGGCTGGGCCTTGAGCTTTTCCAGCCGCGGCGTGCGGCCGACGATGCTGCCGGCCGCGCCGGCGGCCATGGCGGGCGGTGGTGCAGGGCGCGCGGCGCCGTAGGAGGAAGCGGAGGGCAAGGTGGCCATGGGGGGAACCTGGGTCGCGTGGATGTTCGTGGGCGTGGTCGTCGGCGGCGGCGTCAGACCCGCTTGTAGATCGTCTTGCCCTGCAGGTGGAACAGGTCGCGCGAGTCGGTGAAGTTCTCGGAGTGGCCGACGAACAGCAGGCCGCCCGGTTTCATCACGCCGTGGATGCGCTCGAGCACCTTGCGCTGCGTGCCGTGGTCGAAATAGATCATCACGTTGCGGCAGAACACCATGTCGAAGGGCTCGCCCAGCGACCAGCTCGGGCTCATCAGGTTGAACGGCCGGAAGTCGATCATCTTGCCCAGCTCGGGCTTGGCGCGGATGAAGCCGGCGTTGGCGCCGGTGCCGCGCATGAAGTGCTTCTTCAGCCGCTCGGGCGACAGGCCGCGCGCGTCGGCCGCGTAGACGCCGCGCTGCGCCGTGGCCAGCACCTTGGTGTCGATGTCGGTGGCCAGCAGGCGGGCGCCGGTGCCCGTGCCCAGCACTTCGCTGAGCACCATGGTGATCGAGTAGGGCTCTTCGCCGGTCGACGCCGCGTTGCACCAGATGCGCGGGTTGCGGTTCGGCAGGGTCTTCAGCGCGTCGGCCAGCGCATGGAAGTGGTGGTCTTCGCGGAAGAACGAGGTCAGGTTGGTGGTCAGGCAGTTGATGAACTCCTGCCATTCCTGGTCGGCGGCCAGCCCGGTGGCGCCTTCGAGCCAGGCCAGGTAGTCCTTGAAGCTGCGGTGCCCGGTCTCGCGCAGGCGGCGCGACAGGCGGCTGTAGACCATGGCCCGCTTGCCGTCGTGCAGGCTGATGCCGGCGCGCTGGTAGATCAGCTTGCGCACGCGCTCGAAGTCGGCCGGCGCGAAGCTGAATTCCTGGTCGATGGATTCGGTGTCACCGGCGCCGGGGCGGCTGGGGGCGTCTAGCAATGAGCTCATGTGGTTCTTGTCAGGCGGCGGTGAGGGGGGTGCGACGGAAACAAATGATGCCGGCGCACCCAAGGCATGGCGGGCGGAGTTGAGCCCGCTTCCCACGCCTTTTTCGGCATCCAGCGCCTTCGGTCACACTGCTAGACTGCGCCAAACCCCCTGGCCCTGTCCGATATTTCACGCCTCGTGACCCCGCCGCCTGCCGATCCGACGCCCGACCCGGCCGCTGCCTTGCGCGTCGAGCAGGCGCTGCAGTTGCTGCAGCAGTCCGGGCACCCGCTGCCGCCCGGCGCCCCGGGCAGCGCGGCCTGGATGCAGGCCTTGATCGACGGCCTGTGCGACCTGTCCAGCCGCGACGCCCTGACCGGCCTGGCCAACCGCCGCAGCTTCGAGACCGCCCTGGGCCGCGAGATCGACCGCGTGGCCCGTTCCGGCGAGCCAGCCCTGCTGCTGCTGCTGGACATCGATCATTTCAAACGGGTGAACGACACCCACGGCCACGCGGTGGGCGACCAGGTGATCCAGGCCGTGGCGGACTGCTTGCGCGAGACCGTGCGCCCGATGGACCTGCCGGCCCGCTTCGGCGGCGAGGAATTCGCCATCATCCTGCCCAACTGCCCGCCCGCCTTCGGCCAGACGGTGGCCGACCGGGTGCGCACCCGCATCGAGGCCCGGGCGATCCCGCTCACCCCGTCGCAGAACCTGGGTGTCACCGTCAGCGTCGGCGGTGCCTATGCCCCGCAGTGGGTGCGTTCCAGCGCCAATTTGTGGCTTGAGCGGGCCGACCTGCAGCTCTACCGCGCCAAGGCCGAGGGCCGCAACCGCACCTGCCTGGAACCGACGCCCGTCTCGCTCGTCAGCCCCGAGGAAAAAGGCCTGCTGTTCGGCACATCGAACTTCGGGGAATTCGAATGAACACCGTCACCACCCCGGCCACCGCGCCGCCCGGCAAGCGGGCCCGCATCACCGCCATCACCAGCGGCAAGGGTGGCGTGGGAAAGACCTTCCTGTCTGCCAACCTGGCCGCAGCCCTGACCCGCCAGGGCGAGAAAGTGCTGGTGCTGGACGCCGACCTGGGCCTGGCCAATCTCGACGTGGTGCTCAACCTGTTCCCCAAGATCACGCTGCACGACGTGTTCACCGGCAAGAACTCGCTGGACCAGGCCATCGTGCAGGCGCCCGGCGGCTTCTGGGTGCTGCTGGCCGGCTCGGGCATGGTCGAGTACTCGCGGCTGACGCCCGAGGTGCGCGACCAGCTGGTCGACGTGGTCGACAAGGTCCGCCCGCAGTTCGACCGCATCCTGCTCGACACCGGCGCCGGCATCTCGGACGTGGTGCTCTACACCGTGTCGCTGGCCGACGAGGTGCTGGTCGTCACCACGCCCGAGCCCACCGCGCTGACCGACGCCTACGCCACCATCAAGGTGCTGGCCACCACCCAGGGCCGGCGCGACCTGCGCCTGCTGGTCAACCAGGTCACGCGTGCCGGCGACGGCCGCACCATCCGCGGCCAGCTGCAGCAGGTGGTCGACCGTTATGTGTCGCCCGGGCTCAACAGCCCGGTGAAGCTCGAATTCCTGGGCGAGATCGGCACCGACAAGACCGTGCGCGAGGCCGTCACGCGGCGCCAGCTGCTGCTCGAGGCCTTCCCCGGCTGCCTGGCGGCGCAGGGCGTGATCGCGGCCGCCACCCGATTGCTCGCCTGATGGCCGAGGCCGACGCCGACGCGACCCCCGAGGCGGGGCCGACACCTTTCGAGCGGCTGGGCGGCGAGCCCGGCGTGCAGGCGCTGGTCGAGCGCTTCTACGACCTGATGGACCTGGAGCCCGCCTACGCGGTGCTGCGCGGCGTGCATGGGTCCGACCTGCACTCGGCGCGGCAGAAGCTGTACTGGTTCCTGTGCGGCTGGCTGGGTGGGCCCAACCACTACATCGAGCGCTTCGGCCATCCGCGGCTGCGGGCGCGCCACCTGCCGTTTGCCATCGGCCAGATCGAGCGCGACCAGTGGCTGGCCTGCATGTACCAGGCGATGGCCGAATGCGGCGTCGAGCCGGCGCTGCGCGAGCGGCTGGAACGCTCGCTGTTCGACACGGCGGACTGGATGCGCAACCGCCCGGGCTGAATGGGGCACCCGGTGCGGGCGTGCCGGCGCGCGGCTGAGCCGGTCGAAGTCAGTGCGGCTTGCCCAGGCGGGCCAGCAGTTCCATGGCTTCGCGCTGCGCTTGCTCGGCGGCAGACACCGGCAGGTCGGCCAGGCGGCCGATGCGCGAGAACACCACGTTCTGGGCCAGCTCGCCCAGCACGCGCAGGCGGCGCCGCACGCGCGGCGTCACCAGGTGGGCGGGGCCGTAGTCGCCGTGCTCGCGTGCCAGCGTCAGCAGCTGGCCGGTCGGCACGAAGGTGAGGCTGTCGATCAGCTGGGCCGACACGGCGCGGTAGTCGCCGGCGTCCATCGGTGCTTCGCCGTCGTCGAGCATCTCGATCAGGCGGGCGGCCAGGGGCACTTCGACGGCGAGCAGGTGGGTGCTGTTCATGGTGCCCTGTTCTTCGGCAGGTCACGGCGCAACCTGAGGGTCACCTGATGGTCACTTGAGGGTCATCAACGACCCGCGGCCCGCAATGCCTGTCACACAAGCGCATTGAAATGGCGGGCCATGACGTTCGCTGTTCGCCGCTGGCCGCGCGGCTTTTCATGGCTGATCGCGGCCCAGTTCAGCTCGGCGCTGGCTGACAACGCCTTGCTGATCGTCACGATCGCCCTGCTGCAGGAGCAGGGCTGGCCGGGCTGGTGGGCGCCGCTGCTGAAGTTCGGCTTCACCCTGTCGTACGTGCTGCTGGCCCCGTTCGTCGGCCCGCTGGCGGACGCCTTTCCCAAGGCGCGCTTGATGGCCGTGATGAACGGCGTCAAGGCGCTCGGCGTGCTGGCGCTGCTGGCCGGCGTGCACCCGGTGGTGGCCTTTGCCGTGGTGGGCTTCGGTGCTGCCGCCTACGCGCCCTGCAAGTACGGCCTGATCACCGAGATCGTTCCGCCGGACCGCCTGGTGGCCGCCAACGGCTGGATCGAGGTCTCGGTGGTCTGCGCCGCGCTGCTGGGCACGGTGCTGGGCGGCGGCCTGGTCAGCCCCTGGTTGCTCGGCAATGCCTGGGTTCAGCAGGGCGGTGCCGCGCTGGCGGGCCTGCCGCTGGTGGCCGACGACAGCACGCTGACCGCGTCGCTCGCCCTGCTGCTGCTGCTCTACGCCCTGGCCGGTGGCTTCAACGTCGGCGTGCCGGAGAGTGGCGCCCGCTATGCTGCCGCGGCGCGTCGCCCGGGGCGGCTGCTGCGCGACTTCTGGGTCGACCAGGGCCGGCTCTGGCGAGACCCGGAGGGTGGCCTGTCGCTGGCCGTGACCACGCTGTTCTGGGGCGTGGGGGCGACGCTGCAGTTCGCCGTGCTGCGCTGGGCAGCCGACGCGCTGCAACTGCCCTTGAGCCAGGCCGCTTACCTGCAGGCCGCCGTGGCCGTGGGCGTGGTGCTGGGCGCGGGCGGAGCCGGCCGCTGGGTGCCGCTGCGCCAGGCCCGCCGCGTGCTGCCGGCCGGCGTGCTGCTGGGGCTGATGATCCCGCTGGTGGCGGGCGTGCACACGCTGGGCCTCGCTCTGCCGCTGCTGGTGATGGTGGGCGTGGTGGGCGGCGTGCTGGTCGTGCCGTTGAACGCCCTGCTGCAGCACCGCGGCTGCCAGCTGCTGAGCGCCGGCCGCTCGATCGCCGTGCAGGGCTGCAGCGAGAACGCCAGCATTTTGGCCATGCTCGCCGGCTACGCCGCCCTGCTGTGGCTGGACGCCCCCGTCGTGCCGCTGATGAGTGGCTTCGGGCTCGCGATCGCTGCAGCGATGCTGGCCCTGGCCTGGCGCGGGCGCCGGGTCGGCCTGCCGGCCTGAGTGGTGCCCGGGGCGCCCTGCCGAGGCGTACAGTCGGCGCGCCAAGGAGACCCGCGATCATGCTCACAGCCACTTGCCACTGCGGCGCCGTGAAGATCGAGGTGCCGCGCCGGCCGCGCAGCCTCACCAACTGCAACTGCTCCATGTGCCGCCGCTACGGCGTGCTGTGGGCCTACTACAAGGACGCCCAGGTCCGCCTCGTGGCCGAGCCAGGCGCCACCGACGGCTACCGCTGGGGCCGCCAGTCGCAGACCTTCATCCGCTGCAAGACCTGCGGTTGCGTCATGCAGTGGAAGAAACTCGTCGTCACGCCCGACAGCTACACCGGCGTCAACGCCCGCAACTTCGACCCAGCCGAGCTGGGCGACGTGAAGATCCGTCTTCTGGACGGCGCGGACACCTGGAAGTACGTGGACCTGCGAGAAGGATGAAGACCTCGGCGGGCCGCACCCGGCCCTTGCGCTGGGACGACCTGCGGGTGTTCCTGGCCGTGGTGCAGCAGGGCTCCATCCTGGGTGCGGCGCGTGCGCTGGGCGTCAACCACTCCACCGTGCTGCGCCGCATCGGCAGCCTGGAGCACACGCTGTCCACGCAGTTGTTCGACCGCCTGCCCGGCGGCTATGCGCTCACCTCGTCAGGCAACGAGCTCGCCGAGCGCCTGGCCGGCATCAGCGAGCAGATCGACGGCGCGCACCGCCAGCTGATGGGGGTGGACGTCGAGATCAAGGGCGTCGTTCGCCTGACCACCACCGACACCCTGGTGCACGGGCTGCTGATGCCGCTGATCGTGCGCTTTCGCGAGCGCCACCCGGCCGTGCAGGTGCAGATCGTGGTCAACAACTCCTTCCTCAGCCTGACCCAGCGCGAGGCCGACGTGGCCATCCGCGGCTCGAACCGCCCGCCCGAGAACCTGGTCGGCCGGCGCGTGGGCAACATCCAGACCGCGCTGTACGCCGCGCAAACCTACCTGGACGCGCCGGGCCCGGGCCGCCGCAAGACGGCCCTGGCCGACCACCGCTGGGTGGCGCCGGACGAGTCGCTGTCCCACCTGGCCCAGGCCCAGTGGCTGCTGAAGAACATCCCCGCCGAGCGCATCGGTGTGCGGGTGGACAGTCTGGTCGGCATGGTGGACGCGGTGGAGCAGGGCGCCGGCGTCGGCCTGCTGCTGTGCCCGTTGGCCGAGGCGCGGCCGGGCCTGGTCCGGCTCGAGCCGCCGGACGAGCGCCTGGACACCCAGGTCTGGATCCTGACCCACCCGGACCTGAAGCAGGTGGCGCGCATCCGCGCCTTCACCCAGTTCATGTTCGACGAGCTCAGCGCCCACCCCGGCCTGGCCCACTGAAGCGACGGCTCGCCCCGCGGTGACACCGCGCCTGCCGGGCGCGCGCGCCGAACCATCCGCGAATGTGCATACAGCTCATGCGCACATGACGACTGTTCGTGCGATGCCGCGGAACCTAGATTCCAGTCCACCGACCGGTCGCTCGTTGCATTCGGCGGCACCTTCTTCCTTTCTTCTTCCTTCCGAGGCCTGAACCATGGAACTCACCGCACCCCTTCCCCGCGGCCCGTCGATCGCCGCGTCCCTGCTGCGCATCGCACTGGGCCTGATGTGGCTCAGCCACGCCATCGTCCTGAAGCTGATGACCTTCGGCATCGCCGGCCTGGCCGCCTGGATGGGCACGCAGGGCTTCTCGCCAGCGCTGGCCTGGCCCCTGGTCATCGCCGAGATCGCCGGCGGCACGCTGATCCTGCTGGGCGTGCACGGCCGCTGGGCCTCGCTGGCCCTGCTGCCGGTGCTGTTCGGCGCTGTCTACATCCACGCTGGCAACGGCTGGGTCTTCACCAGCCCGAACGGCGGCTGGGAGTACCCGGTGTTCCTGGCCATCGCGTCGATCGCGCACTTTCTGCTGGGCGATGGCGAGGCCTCGCTGAAGCCCGCCGCCTGACCCTCTTGTTTCACTGACCGCCTTGCCTTCCACTTTGCACAAGGAATCCCCATGAAGCTCTACTACGCCTCCGGTGTCTGCTCGCTGTCGCCCCACATCGCTTTGCGCGAAGCCGGCATTCCCATCGAACTGGTCAAGGTCGACCTCGGCCGCCACACCCTGCCGGACGGCAGCGACTACCACCGCATCAATCCGCGCGGCTACGTGCCGGTGTTGGCCTTCGACGATGGCGAGCTGCTCAGCGAAGGGCCGGCGATCGTGCAGTACATCGCCGACCTGAAGCCCGGGTCCGGCCTGGCGCCAGCCCACGGCACGCGCGAGCGCTACCGCCTGCAGGCCTGGCTGGCCTTCATCAATGCCGAGCTGCACAAGGCCATGGCACCGTTGTTCGACGCGAGCCTGCCCGACGCGGTGAAAGACGGCGTGCGCGCCAAGCTGAGCCAGCGCTTCGACTGGGTCGACGAGCAGCTGGAAGGCCGCGCCTACACGATGGGCGACCAGTTCAGCGTGGCAGACGGCTACCTGTTCACCGTCGTCGAGTGGCTCCGCTTCGTGGGCCTGGACTTGGCACGCTGGCCGGTGCTCAAGGCCTACCGCGACCGCGTCGCCGCGCGCCCGGCGGTGCAGGCCGCGATGCGGGCCGAGGGGCTGATCCGCTGAGCCGGCTGGGCGAGGGTCAGCGGCGCTCGGCGCGGCGCTCCTCCGCCGGCGCCGACTGCTCCTGAGGCGGCCGTGTGCGCTGTGGTGGCGCGAAGGGCGGCGGAAAGCCGACGAAGCAAAGGAGAATCAGCACCGGCGCCAGCAGGTAGACGAGCGGGCGCTTCCAGCTGAGGTTCATGACGGTCGAGGTGGTGACCCGCGGCGACCGTTCAACCCCCTGATTCCGAGACTTGAAATGCCAGCCGCCGCCACCAGCGTTGGCCCACCGATGACCTCTGCCACGACCACGCCGCCCGCAACCAGCCCCAGCCGCTTCGCCTCGCTCTATCCGCTGCTCTTCGTCGCCTTGTGGAGCACCGGCTTCATCGGCGCCAAGTTCGGCCTGCCGGACGCCGAGCCGCTGACCTTTCTGAGCATCCGCTACGCCGTGGTGCTGGTGCTGATGGGCGGCATCGCCTGGGCCACCGGGGCACCCTGGCCGCGCACGGTCCAGGCCTGGCTGCACATCGGCGTGTCCGGCCTGCTGGTGCATGCGGTGTACCTGGGCGGTGTGTTCACCGCCATCGGCCACGGGCTGCCGGCCGGGGTGGCCTCGCTGGTGGTCGGCCTGCAGCCGGTGCTCACCGCGCTGGGGGCCGGCGCGCTGCTGGGCGAGCGGGTGCGGCCCACGCAATGGCTGGGCCTGGCACTGGGCTTCGCCGGCGTGGCCCTGGTGGTGGCGCACAAGGTGGCGGCCACCCACACCGGCGGGGCGCTCGCGACGATGCTCATGCCTGCCGTGTTGGCGTTGGTCGGCATCACCGCGGGCACGCTGTACCAGAAGCGCTTCTGCCCGGCCTTCGACCTGCGCACCGGCTCGGTCGTGCAGTTCGTGCCCTGCCTGGCCTTCACCTTGCTGTTCGCCTGGCAGACCGAAACCATGCAGGTGCACTGGACGGGCGCCTTCGTGTTCGCGCTGGGCTGGCTGGTGCTGGTGTTGTCGCTCGGCGCGGTGAGCCTGCTCAACCTGCTGATCCGCCGCGGCAGCGCGGTGAACGTGGCCAGCCTGTTTTACCTGACCCCGCCGACCACGGCGCTGATGGCCTGGGCCCTGTTCGGCGAAACGCTGACCGGCCTGTCCCTGGTGGGCATGGCGCTGGCGGTGTTCGGGGTCTGGCTGGCGCGGCGTTGATTCAGGCGAGCGGTGGTCGTGCCGCGCGGCTCAGGCCAAGGGCGGGCGTGCCGCCCGCAGTGGCAAGGGGGCCGGCTCCACGCCCTGGTCGATCACCTGCTGCAGCACGGTCTCGAAGCGCGCGACCACGCCGTCCCAGCCCAGGCGCAGGGCGGTGTCGCGCGCGGCCTGGCCCAGGGCCCGCATCGCGGCCGGGTCCGCGGCCGCGGCCAGCGCTTCGCGCACGAAGGCCTCGTTGTTGCCGAACGGCACCAGGTGGCCGCTGGCACCGTGCGCGATCACCTGCGACGCGGCGGCATAGTCGAAGGCCACCACCGCCAGCCCGCTGGCCATGGCCTCGGGCGTCACGTTGCCGAAGGTCTCGGTCAGGCTGGGAAAGAGGAACAGGTCCAGCGAGGCGTAGTGCGCGGCCAGGTCCTCGCCCACGCGCTGGCCGGCGAACACCGCGTCGGGCCAGCGCTGCTGCAGCTCGGCGCGCAGCGGCCCGTCGCCGACCAGCACCAGCTTGGCCCGCGGGTGGCTGCGGCGGAGGGCCTCGAAGGCGGCGCTCAGCGTCACCAGGTTCTTTTCGGCCGCCACCCGGCCGACGTGGCCGACCACGAGGTCGCCCGGCGCCGCGCCCCACTGCGCGCGCAAGGCCTCGCTGCGGAAAGCGGGACTGAAGGCCTCGGTGTCCACGCCGCGCTTGACCACGTGCACATGCTTGAAGCCCGCGCCTTCCAGGTCGCGCCGCAGCGCCTCGGTGGGCACCATCGTGGCCTGGGTGCGGTTATGGAACTTGCGCAGGTAGGCCATGATCGGCCGGTGCAGCCAGCCCACGCCGTAGTGCTTGCTGTAGGCGTGGAAGTTGGTGCGGAAGTCCGAGCACACCGGCAGCTTCAGGTGCAGCGCGGCCTGCAGCGCCGACCAGCCCAGCGGCCCCTCGGTGGCGATGTGCACCACGTCCGGCCGGTGGGTGGACCACAGCTTGACCAGGGCCCGCTTGGACGGCACGCCCATGCGCAAATTCGGGTAGCGCGGCACCGGCAGGCCGCGCATCAGCACTTCATGAAAACGCGGAGGCGTTTCGCCAAAGCGCGGCTGGGCCTCGGCGGACTGGCTGGCGGCCTGCCGCGGCCGCACCAGCTGCACGTCGTGGTTGCGCCGGTGCAGGCCTTCGACGAAGCGGGCCATGGTGCTGGCCACGCCGTTCACCTCGGGTGGGTAGGTCTCGGTGACGCAGGCGATGCGCAGCGAGCGCCGCGGTGCGGCGAAGCTGTCGACGACGAGGCCTTCGGTCTCCAGACGCGGCGCGGGCGGCATGCTCATGCCGCGCATCGTGCCCAGGCCGCGCAACAGTTCGATGACAAGGCGTCGTCACCGTCATTTCACACAGCGTCGTCACGATCGCGTCACTCACCCGCAACGAGGACACACCCGTGAATGGCTTTCTGAAAGAGCTGGCCACCCAGCGCTGGGACGACCACCGCTACTACCACC
The DNA here is from genome assembly GCA_044226465.1 of Burkholderiaceae bacterium. GTDB lineage: Bacteria > Pseudomonadota > Gammaproteobacteria > Burkholderiales > Burkholderiaceae_C > Ideonella. The sequence continues at coordinate 23,833 of JBGAGZ010000040.1, forward strand.
ACAGCCGCATCAACCAGAGCCTGCACCTGGTCAGCGCGGTCAGCTTCCTGGTGGCCTATGCGTTGCTGTTCGTCGACCCGGCCTGGTCGGCCCTGCTGGCCTGGCTGGTGTCGATGACCACGCGCCAGGCCGGCCACTTCTTCTTCGAGCCGCGTGGCTACGACGAGGTCAACCAGGCCAGCGACGAGCACAAGGAAGCGATCAAGGTCGGCTACAACATCCGCCGCAAGATCGTGCTGATGGCCGCCTGGGCCGCGATCCCGCTGCTGCTGTGGGCCTCGCCCAGCCTGTTCGGCCTGATCGAGCCGGCGCTGGGCTTCAAGGACTACGCCCGCGACGTGGGCATGGCCTGGTTCTTCCTCGGCATCACCGGCCTGCTGTTCCGCGTGGCGCAGCTGGCCGTGCAGCAGAGCCTGGCCACCGGCCTGGTGTGGATGACCAAGATCCTGACCGACCCGTTCCACGACATCTGGCTCTACCACAAGGCGCCGTTCCACCTGATGCGGGGCGAGCTGGTCGACCCGATGGACCACGTGCGCTCACACTGAGCCCGCGAGACCGAAGCGCTGGCGCAGCATCTCTTTCAGGATGCCGCGCCGGATGCTGCGGTTGGTCTGCGCGGCGTCGTGCCACCACCAGCCGTCGGCCTGCATCTCGCGGGCGGCGGCCACGAAGCGCTGTAGCACTGCGTCGAAGTCCGCGTCGCCGTAGTTCAGGCTGAAGATCAGCCGGCCGCTGCCCACCCAGCTGAGCGCCAGGCCATGGGCGCGCAGGTAGAACTGCAGCATCCAGTTGTAGCGCGACGGTTCGCTGAAGGTCAGCGTCCAGATCGACGACAGATGGGCCGCGCGCAGCGGCAGGCCAGCCGACTGCATCGCGTCGTTGAAGGCCTTGGCGCGTGCGTCCCAGCGTTCGTCCAGCCCGTCGTAGAGCGCCTGCACCGCCGGCGTGTCCAGCCGGTCGAGGAAGGCCTTCATCGCCGACAGCACGTAGGGGTGGGCGTTGAAGGTGCCGCGGGCGAAGCAGATGTCGGCCGGTCGCTCGGCGCGAAAGCGCTGCATCAGCGCTTGCCGGCCGCAGACCACGCCCACCGGCAGGCCGCCGCCGAGGGTCTTGCCGTAGGTGACCAGGTCGGCTTGGACACCGAAGTACTGCTGGGCCCCTCCCGGCGCGAGGCGGAAGCCGACGAAGACCTCGTCGAAGATCAGCACGATGCCGCGCGCGGTGCAGACCTCGCGCAGCTTGCGCAGCCAGGCGGTGTAGGCCGCGCGGTCGAAGCCGGCGCGCCGGCTCGAATCGACCAGCGATGAATCGCCGGGCGCGCCGCTGTTGGGGTGCAGCGCCTGCAGCGGGTTGACCAGCACGCAGGCGATGTCGTCACGCGTGCGCAGCACCGTGAGGCTGCGCTCGTCCATGTCCTCGAGGGTGTAGGTGTCGCGTGGCGGCACCGGGTTGCCAGGCCCCGGCTGCACGTCTTCCCACCAGCCGTGGTAGGCGCCGCAGAAGCGCACCAGGTGGCTGCGCCGCGTGTGGTAGCGGGCCAGGCGCACGGCCTGCATCACCGCCTCGGTGCCGGACATGTGGAAGCTCACCGCGTCCAGCCCGGAGATGCGCTTCAAGCGCTCGACCACGTCGAGCAGCACCGGGTGATAGGCCCCCAGCACCGGGCCCAGCCCACGCGCCTGGGCCTCGGCTTCGGCGATGCACTGCTTGTAGGCGTCGTAGCCCAGCAGGTTGACGCCGTAGGAGCCGGTGAGGTCGTAGAAGACATTGCCGTCCAGGTCTTCCACCGTGACGCCGGCTGAGGCCTGCAGGAAGGCGCCGACGCTCAAGTGCTGGCGCAGGTGGGGGCTGTACTGGAAGGGCACCCGGTAGGCGCCGGTGAACTGCAGGTCGGGCAGCGACTCGCGCGCCTGCTTGGTGGCGGCCACGCTGCGCGGGTAGCGCTCGGCACAGGTGGCCGCCAGGCGGGCGAAGCCGGCGCGGCGTCGCGCCTGCACCTCGGGTGTTGCGCCGTCCGAGCTGAAGAAGGCCTCTTCGTCGTAGGCGTAGCCGGGGATCAGCGCGGCCACCCGCTTGGCCATGCGCGCATGGCCGGTCAGCGAGCGGTGCTTGGCGCGCGAGAGCTGCAGCCGGCGCCAGGCGCGTGGCAGTGCCCAACCGAGGGCGCCCAGGGCGAGGGCGGGCAGGGCGATGGTGGCCAGGGTGTCATCCATGTGTCGCAAACAAAAGCGCCAATCCCGCCATCAGAACCGTTTGCCTTGACACCACGATGAAATGGCTGGCCCTGCGCCGCATCGCGCAACAGGAGGACCTGAACTTCCTGCTCACAAACCGCGTGCCGCGCATCGCGCTGACGCACTTCATGGGCTGGTTCAGCCAGATCCGCAGCCCGCTGCTGGCGCGCGTGTCGATCGCCGTCTGGCGGCTGTTCACCGAACTGGACCTGGGCGAGGCGAAGCAGCAGCGCTTCGGCAGCCTGCACGAATGCTTCGTGCGCGAGCTGAAGCCCGGCGCGCGCCCGGTCGACCCCGACCCGGCCGTGTTCACCAGCCCCTGCGACGCCATCGTCGGTGCCTGCGGGCCGGTGGCGGGCACGACGGTGTTCCAGGCCAAGGGCTTCCCGTACGAAATGACCGAGCTCTTTGGCCCCAGCCAGGACACGAGGCCCTTTCGCGATGGCCTCTACGTGACGCTGCGGCTGACCTCGGCGATGTACCACCGCTTCCACGCACCGGCCGACGCCGAGTTGCAGCACGTGACCCACATCGCCGGCGACACCTGGAACGTCAACCCGATCGCGCTCGCGCGGGTCCAGCGCCTGTTCTGCCGCAACGAGCGCGCGGTGCTGCGCCTGCGGCTGGACAACGGCGGCCACCCGGTCGCCCTGGTGCCGGTGGCCGCCATCCTGGTGGCCAGCCTGCGGTTGCACGCGGTGAACCTGCTGCTGCACACCCGCTACCGCGGGCCGGACGAAATCGCCTGCCGCGCCACGGTGGCCAAGGGCCAGGAACTGGGCTGGTTCCAGCACGGCTCGACCATCATCGTCTTCGTGCCGCGCGGCTTCGCGTTGGCCGATGGCATCGCGCCCGGCGCGCGCATCCGCATGGGGCAGGCCCTGATGCACCTGCCGGCTTAGGGCGCTGTCAGCGCAATCGCAAGTCAATCGGTTCGACCAAGAGACCGGGTGCGGCCAGTTGCCGCCTTTTCGTTGTTGGCTGGTAGCGCGTCGCGGCGAGCGGTACCCGGCGGGGGCTCATGGTTCCGCGGTCGGCACGGCGTGCCGACTCCGCTGCGATGCTCGGGCTGCGGTCGCGCGCAGAACTCGCTTCGTTCGCTGCGCTCACTTCGCTCAGACAAGCTGCGCGAGTATGTCTACGAAGCGCGCTGCGCGCGCCGACCGCAACCCTGCGCTTCTCGCCGCTGCACAAATCGCCCCCGCCGGGTACCGCCCGCCGGGTGTCGCTGCCCGCCGCGAAGGTCACGTTGGGAGCGTGTGCGATGCGTTCTTATTCGATCCCTTGGACACGCCTCCAACCGCGCCCCTCGCGGAGGGTGATGCCCGATGGGGCGATTTGGCAGCGCCGAAGCGCGCAGCGTTCGTGGCAGCGAGCGCCAGCGAGCCTCCAAAACTGACTCGCTGGCGACTGTTCGAACAAAGCGAACGTGAGTGAGCGGCGTGAGTTCGACAGCGGCCACGAACGCGAGCACTGCAGGGAACCCTCGGCACAGCCGAGGGCGCGGACTAATGAGCCCCAGCGGGCAGCGCCCTCCGCGACTCGCCACAGCCATCAACCATCGAACAACAGCACCTGGCCGCAACGAGACCTCGACCGAAGCGCATCGGCCCGGTCACTGCCGTGTCATGCGGCCTGGGCACAGTGCGCCTGCGATGGCACAGCCCACCGTCGACCTCGTCTATTTCAACGCCGGCGGCGGCCACCGCGCGGCGGCGCAGGCCTTGCGCGACACCATCGCTGCCCAGGGCCGGCCGTGGACCGTGCGCCTGGTCAATCTGTTCGAGGTGCTCGATCCGCACGGCAGCTTCCGCAAGCTCACCGGCCTGGCGCCGGAGGACCTCTACAACAAGCGCCTGGCCAAGGGCTGGACGTTGGGCCTGAAGCAGGAACTGAAGCTGCTGCAAGGCATGATCCGGCTGGGCCACACTTCGCTGGTCAAGAGCTTGCAGCCCCACTGGGCGGCCACCGAGCCCGATCTGGTCGTGTCGCTGGTGCCCAACTTCAACCGCGCGATGCACGAATCGCTGGCCGGCGTGCTGCCGGGCGTGCCCTACGTGACGGTGCTGACCGACATGGCCGACCACCCGCCGCACTTCTGGATCGAGCCTGGACACCACCGGCAAAAGGGACACCAGCACATCGTCTGCGGCACCGCCTTTGCACGCGACCAGGCCCTGTCCGCCGGCCATGCGCCCGAGCGGGTGAGCCTGGTGTCCGGCATGATCCTTCGCCCCGCCTTCCACGAGCTGGCGCCCGCGCCGGATCGCGCCGTGGCCTTGCGCGAGCTCGGCCTGGACCCGGGCCAGCCCACCGGCCTGGTCATGTTCGGTGGCCAGGGCTCGGCCCAGATGGCGGCCATCGCCCGCGCGCTGGAAGACCGCCAGCTGATCCTGCTGTGTGGCCACAACGAGGCCCTGGCCCAGCGCCTGCGGCGGCAGCGCCCGACGGCGGCGCATGCGGTGCTGGGCTTCACGCCGGACGTGTGCCGGTTGATGCGGCTGGGCGACTACTTCATCGGCAAGCCGGGGCCGGGCGCCCTCAGCGAAGCGGTGCAAATGGGTCTGCCGGTGATCACCACGTTGAACGCCTGGACCATGCCGCAGGAGCGCTACAACGCCCAATGGGTGCGTGAGCACGGCCTGGGCCTGGTGCTGCCCTCGCTGCGCGGCGTGGCGGCCGGCGTGGCCGAACTGCTGTCGCGCCAGGCCGAGTTTCGTGCCGCGGTGGCGCGGGTGGACAACCGCGCCGTCTTCGAGGTGGTGGACCTGCTGGCGCGGTGGCTCCCGGCTCAGCGCGGCGGCTCGATCACTTCCTCGCCATCGACGGCCTTCGCGTCTGCGGCATCCTGTGGCGCCGGGGCCGGTGCAGCCTTGCCGTCCTTGGCGTCACCATCGCCGTCGGGCTTGGGCGTCGTCGGCGCCGCCGTCTTGGCGGCGAAGTAGAAGCTGGTGACCGAAGTCATCAGCGTGCCGACCAGGGTGAGCAACTGCTTGGCCAGGTCCACGGCCTCGCTGCTGGGGGTGGCGGCCACCTCCACGTCGTAGCAGGCCGGGGCGTTCGGCGCGGGGGGCGGGGCCGACGCCGCGGCGCTGCCACAGGCCAGCTTGCGCACCGCCATCACGCGGGTGCCGGGTTGCTTGAGCACGAGGGTCTTTTCCTCTTCGCTCAGGCCTTCCAGCCGCTTCGGGGCACCCTCTTGCGCCAGGGTCTGGAACAGCATGATCGCGATGGTGGCGAAAAGCACCACCAGCGACAGCGCGATCGCCGCGCGCACCGAGCCCGGCGGCAGCGCCAGGGCCTCGTTCTTGTCGGCCAGACCCAGCGACTGGAACAGCGACGAGGTGATCGTCATCGCCCCAAACAGCAGCATGATGCCCAGGATCGCCAGCAGCGGCAGGCCGAAGATGGCGTGCCGGCTGAACCAGTCCACGCCCAGCACCAGTGCGAAAAGTGGCAGCACCACCAGCACCAACCCGGCGCCGAAGGCGTTGCCGATCAGGTTGGAAAGAAGCGGCCTCTTCGCTGCAAGGGTGTCGGCCATGGCGTGGCTCCCGTGAAGGCGGCCCGCCCATCGGGGCCGGCGCCCAGTGTTTCAGCAACACGGGCGCCGGCGCAAGCCACGACTTGGGGATGCCCGGCCGGCCCCGGGCCCCTGACGACCTCAGGGCTTGGCCAGGCGCAGCCCGCCGAGCGCGGGGTCGCTGGCGCTGGGGCGGCCGGTCTCGACGTGGCCCGCCAGCTCGGCGCTGTAGTGCGGGTCTTGCGCCACGCTCACCAGCAGGTCGTACCAGCCGAACATGGCGGACAGGTCCCAGCGCAGCGTCTCGACCTGGCCGGCGGCCAGCGGCAGCGCGGTGGCGTTGCCGGTGTAGCGGTCCAGCACCTTGACGTCGACAGCGGCGTCGCCCAGGTTGTGGATGCGCAGCGCGATGCCTTCCTGGTGGGCGCCGTACTCGGCGTGCAGGTCCAGCTCGGCATGGCCCGCGCCGTCGACGCGGCCCTTGAAGGCGCGGAAGAAGCCGTTCGGCCCGCGCACGCCCAGGTCGTAGCGCTTGTCGCCCTGGGCCGCCACCGCCCAGCTGCCCGACAGCCGCTTGCCCGGCTCGACGGTGTAGCTGCGGGGCAGCTCGCCGCCGCGGCCCGAATGCACCTGGAACACCGCCGTGGCCGTGCCGGTGTTGCCGAACGCGATGCGGAACGAGCCGTCCGCGCGCACCACGCCGCCGCGGGCCTGCAGCACATAGGGCAGGGCACGGGCGCGCCGCATGCCGCGCTCTTGCCTGGGAAGTTTCTCGTCACCCGGGGGCACGATGGCGTAGTCGTCGTGCCGCTCCAGGTCGGCCGGGAAGAAGGCCGAGGTGTCGGGCAGCGGCGGCACCGCGGCGTTGGGGTTGGCGAAGTCGAAGGCCGAGGTCAGGTCGCCGGCCACGGCGCGGCGCCACGGCGTGATGTTGCTTTCCACCAGGTCGCCGTTGCCCTTGGCGAAGCGGGCTTCGAGGAAGCGGATCACCGAGGTGTGGTCGAAGACCTGCGAGTCGACCCAGCCGCCCTTGCTCCAGGGCGAGACCACCAGCATCGGCACGCGCAGGCCCAGGCCATAGGGCGCGGCCGGGTGCGTGCCGTCGCCGGGGAAGATCTCGTTGGTGGTGGGCACGGTGGACGCGCCCTGCTCGGGCGTCTGCGGCGGCACCGGCGGCGGCATGTGGTCGAAGAAGCCGCCTTCCTCGTCGTAGTTGACCAGCAGCACGGTCTTGCTCCAGACCTCGGGGTTCGCGGTCAGGATGTCCAGCACCTGCGACACGTACCAGGCGCCGTAGTCGGCCGGCCAGTTCGGGTGCTCGCTGAAGCTTTCCGGCGCCACGATCCACGACACCTGCGGCAGTTGGCCAGCGGCCACCTCGGCGCGGAAGATGTCCATCAGCCGGTTCGGGTCGCGGCCCAGGTCGTTGATGCGGGTGCCGGTCTTGGCCTTGTCGGCCAGCGGCGTGCCCGGTTGGGCGTTCTGGTACTGGTGGAAGTACAGCAGCGAGTTGTCGCCGTAGTTGCCGATGTAGGCATCGCCCGTCCAGCCCCAGTAGTGCTCGGCGTCCAGGCCCTCGCCCACGTCCTGGTAGACCTTCCAGCTGATGCCGTTGCGCTCCAGCCGCTCGGGGTAGGTGCTCCAGTCGTAGCCGGCCTCGGCGTTGGTGATGACCGGGCCGCCGCCTTGGCCGTCGTTGCCCACCCAGCCCGTCCACAGGTGGTAGCGGTTCGGGTCGGTCGGGCCCATCAGCGAGCAGTGGTAGGCGTCGCAGATGGTGAAGGCGTCGGCCAGCGCGTAGTGGAAGGGCACGTCGCCACGCAGGTGGTAGGTCATCGCGCTCAGGCCCTTGTTCGGCACGAACTGGTCCATGCGGCCCTGGTTCCATGCGGCGTGGGTGTCGTTCCAGCCGTGCGGCGGGTCGGGCAGGAAGGTGAGCCCCAGGTTGTCCACCGGCGGGCGGAAGGGCATCAGCTCGCCGCCGCCGTTCGGCTGGTGCCACACGCTCTTGCCCGAGGGCAGCTTGATCGTGCGCGGGTCGGCGAAGCCGCGCACGCCGCGCAGCGTGCCGAACAGGTGGTCGAACGAGCGGTTCTCCTGCATCAGGATCACGACGTGCTCGACGTCGTCGATGGTGCCGGTGCGCCGGTTCGCGGGAATGGCCAGCGCGCGGGCGATGCTGGGCGGCACGGTGCCGGCGGCGGCGCCTGCCCCCATCATCTGGACGAAGCGGCGGCGGGTCGGTGTGGTCATGATCGGGCTCCTGGCGTTGGTTCGAGTGCCGCGTACGCTAGGGCCGGCTGATGACAGGCCGGTGTCGCCGGCATGCGGCGATCGGGCGCGGGGCTGGCATGCGTGGCGGTACCATTTCGCCCGAACCCGCCTCGCCCCCACCCGGTTCAAGGGCTGGCGTGGAAGACACCCTGAAGGAACGCCCGATGAACACCAGCCCAGCACGCCTTCTGCTCTGCCTCGGCCTGGCTTGCCTGGCCCCGTGCCAGGCCGCCGAGCCCGAGCCGCAAGGCCCTGGCCCGGTTCAGAAGGTCGAACAAGCCATCGAGCACGGGGCCGAGGCCGCGGCCAGCGGCGTTCGCCGCGGCGCGAAGGCGGCGGCGCGTGGCGTTGAGCGCGCGGCCAGCGCCACCGCCCGCGGCGTGCATGCCGCCGCCAGCGCCGTGGCGCAGGGGGTCGAATCGGCGGCCGGCAAGGTCAGGGCGGCCACCGCCTCCGCCTCGTCGGCCAGCCGCTGAGGCCGCGGTTGCGGCCAGCGGCGCTCAGTGAAAGAACAGGTAGGCAATGATGAGCAGCCCCGCAGGAACGCCCAGTATCCAGGCAACGATGTACTTACCCATGGTCGACTCCAGTTTGTGTCAATGGAAGGCTCCAGCCTAAGGAGCTTGCACGGCCAGCCCTGTACGAAGGCACCGGGGGGTGTCGTAGGACGACCGCGCAAAGCGGCCCGCCGCCCCCGCCCACGAACGCGCCCCACCGCCCCTTGCTGAACGACACCATGTCCAACCCTGAAGGCCCCGTCCAGCGTCAGCTCGATGCCTACAACGCCAGGCATCTCGAGCAATTCCTGGCCCAGTACACAGACGACGTCCAGGTCTTCCGGCCGCCGGCCAAGGAGCCGGTGCTGTCGGGCAAGCCCGCCTTCGGCGAGCACTATGCGAAGAACCGGTTCAACCTGCCGAACCTGCACGCCAGGCTGGTCAGCCGCATGGTCTCGGGCCACATCGTCGTCGACCACGAAGACATCACCGGACTGGCAGAGACCCCGGTGTCGGCGGTCGCCGTCTACGAAGTGGTCGGCGAGCAGATCCGCACCGTCTGGTTCTTCTGATGCGGCGGCGTCTGGTCGCCCTGGCGCTGCTGCTGGCCGGCACATCGTGGGCCCAGGTGGCCGAGCCCGTCACCCACCTCGGCGTGACCCTGTTGCAGCCGAGTTCAGTGATGGAGCGGCGGGTCGCCAGCGTCGACGCCATGGCCGACTACATCCGCGCGGTCGAGGCCGCCACCCGCGAGGCGGTGGCGGCCAGCCCGGCCCGCCAGTCCACCGGCGGCTTCATCGTCATCGCCGTCCGGCCGGGGCCGGCGTCGAACGTCTGGCTCGATTTCGATACATTGCTCGATCTGGAACTCAGACGGCAGATCATCGCCAGGATCAAGGCCCTGCCACCGTTCGAGGTTGCCCAGGGCCCGGTGGTCTTCGGGCTCAAGGTCGCCCTGTGGAACGGCCGCCCACCCCGGCGCGCCATGCCCGTGCCGCAGGAATGGAAAGGCGTCAGCCCCGACGGAGCGCCGCTTGAAGTCGGAGAACTCGTTGAAAGAATCTGGAATGACTGACCGCGCCCGCGCCACACCCGCTCATGCCATGACCGTGTCTGCCACCGGGCAGGCGTTCCTCGTCGCGCTCGCCCTGGCGGCCTCCGCGGTGGCCGAAGCGGCCGCGCCGCCGGCACCATCCGCAGGGCCGATCGGCTATGCCTCGGTGGCCGCCGCCCTGCAGGCGCTTGAATCGAGAGACGGCAACGGCACGGTGGTCACCCATGCCGACGGCTGGACCATCGTCAACGAGCCCTTGGCCTCGGCCCAGTGGTCGTTCACGCCGAGCGACCACCACGCCTACCCGGCGGTCGTGCGCCGCACCATCAAGCGCTCGGCCGACGGCGCGGTGTCCGTCGAGACAGACAGTCTTTGCGAGGCGGCCGCAGCCGAGTGCAGCAAGCTGCTGGCGGAATTCGCCACGATGAACGAGCGAATCACCCAGGCCGTCAAGGCCCGGGGCCGGCAGGCGCCAACCCAGCTGCCGCCCCCGCCGCCGCAGTGAAGCCGGGGCCCGACCACCATGTGCCGCAACATCAAGACGCTGTTCAACTTCGAGCCGCCGGCCACCGAGCTGGAGATTCGCGACGCCTCTCTCCAGTTCGTGCGCAAGCTGAGCGGCTTCAACGTGCCCTCCAAGGCCAACGAGGCGGCGTTCGAGCGCGCCGTCGAGGAAGTGGCCGCGTCGGCGAGGCAGCTCATCGCGTCGCTGGTGACGGCGGCCGAGCCGCGCAACCGCGAAGTCGAGGCGGCCCGGGCCAAGGCCCGGTCGGCACTGCGGTTCGGTGCGCGGCCGTGAGGCGAGCCAGCGTGCCACCAGCGGCGGGCGCCACGCGCCGCATGCGGGCTCTCTTGGGCGCATGCGCCTGCCTCATTGCCGCGTGTGCGAGCGGGCCAACGGCACGGCAGCCCTCGGGGCGCCCGGACGTCACCCTGCGGGTCGACGCCAGGCCGGGCGAGTTCCAGCTGCTCAGGGGCTCGCTCGACGCGCCGGCAGGCCAGGTGCCGAAGCCGATCCGGTTCGAATTCGGCTTCGACAGGCTGCAGCCGTCCGAGCGATGGCGCCCGACGCTGAACCTGTGCGTCTACGTGGGCAACGAAGAGGAGCTGACCTGCCTTCAGGTGGTCAAGTCACAGGAGCGGGCCGAGCTCGTGCCGCAGGTGCTCGTCGCCGAAGGGCGCTCGGTCGCGGTCCGAAAGGTGGAGACTCCCTTCCTGCTCGACGCGCAGGCGACCCACACGCTCGACGTGGCGTTCACCGAGTCCGCCGTGTCGTTCAGGCTGGACGGCCGACCGTTGCACGAGCAGCTGGTGCCGCGCCCCTTGGACGCCTACTACCTCAGCTGTTCGTCCGCGGTCTGCGCGGTGGACGTCTACCAGCCGCCCGGCAGGCCCTGACACCGATGGACAAGATCGATCTCCCGGCGGTCTCGTCGCGGCTGGCCAGCGCCTGGCGCTCCACGGTGGTGGGCCGGGCCGCCGGCGCCAACCTCAAGGTCCTGAGAATGGACGAGGCGGCCTACCCCGACGAGACGCATGATTTCGACGAGGCGCTGCTGGTCATCGAGGGCGTGATGCACCTGGACCTTGGCGGCACCAGGGTCCAGGTGTCGGCGGGTGAGCTGTTCGTCGTGCCCGCGGGCGTGGCGCATGCTGTGGCAGCGGGCAGCCACGGCACGCTGCTCATCGTCGACCGCGACGCCTGAGCCCCTTGGCCGGGAGCGGGCCCCCGCCACACTCACGCCAGCCGGGGGCCTACTTGCGAGGCGTGCCGATCAGCACCATGCCGCCGGCCAGGATGGCGGCGATGCCGGCCCACAGCGGGATGTTGACGCGGTTCTTTTCTTGCACCTTGATCTCCACCGGCCCGATCTTCGCGGCCGTGTTCTCGCTGGTGTACGAGAACCCGCCGTAGATCACTGCCAGGAAGCCGGCGACGATGACGGCGATGGCGGCAATGCGTGCAGGTCCCATGATTTTTCCCTCGGTAGATCGATAGGCTCATTCGACCAGCGGGGCGGGGACAGCGTTGTAGGACCGGGCCGACAGCTGGCGTAGGCGGCAGGTGGCTCCGGACGGCCGGGTCGCCCTTCCCGTGCTTTGCGGGGCTTGATCAAGAACCCCCTACACGACGGCGCGGCAAACCCTGACGCGCCGGTCACCCTGCGGCGCCGTGCTTCGGCTCTACTACGCCTGAGCCGATCCCATTGGAGTTTCCTTGAACACGCACCGCAACCAGGCCGCCCAAGAGAGCACCCGGCGGCAGCCACGCCCTGATCCCACGGCCGACGACCTGCTGCTCACCGTCTGCACGATCCGGTCGACATTGGCGCACCTGAAATGCCAGGTCGGCCAGGGCGGTGCCCGGACCATCGGCATTCTCTCGGTGCTGAACCGGCTTTGCGAAATTGCCGACACCCAGGCCGACATGCTGCGCTCGGCCTTCTGGATGGCCGACCAAGGCAACGCGCGCGCAGGCGTCCAGCAGCTGCTGGCCCACGGCGCGTTGCAAGGCGCAGACCTCGCAGCGGCCTACCTCGCCCTTCGGCGGCTGGTGGCCCGCGCCGCGCAGCAGGAAGCCAAGGGCTCGTACCTGTCGCACCACCTCGCGACGACCTGGCCCGCCGCCCTCTCGCACACCACCTGCTCCATCTCGGCGGTGAACGTCGAGGCCGTCCAGTTGCTGGCCGCGTCATGCGACGACCTGGACGCGGAGACTGCGGCAGCCCAGCCTGAACTGCACGCCTCGCTCGAAGCCCTGCGCGAGGCCATGACCACCGCCGTGGCCGAGCTGGAAGCCGCCGCGGGCGAGCGGGCGGCCACATGGACGGCGACCGACCTCGATCGGCGAGGGCTCTGACCTCGCTGCGCACGGCGCTGCTCGGCGCGCTGGCCTTTCCGTCGTTCGCCCTCGCCGCCCAGGCGCTGGCGATCGCGGACGTGTCGGTCGTCGACGTCGAGCACGGCCGCCTGATCGGGCCACGCACCGTGCTCATCGCCGACGGGCGCATCACCGCGGTCGGCGTTCCGTCCGACCTGCCGATACCGCGGGGCACCGAGCGCGTCGACGGCCGCGGTCGCTTCCTGATGCCGGGCCTGGTCGACATGCACGTGCATCTGTTCAACAACGCATCGCACCGGCCGCCGAACACCTGGTCGCTGCCCCTGTACGTGGCGAACGGTGTCACGTCGGTGCGCGAGATGGCCGCGCTGCCGGAATCGCTGCCCACCGTGGACGGCTGGCGCCGCGCGGCGGCCAGCGGCACGCTCGTTGCGCCTCGCATCGTTGCGGTTGGCGTCGTCGCTTGGGGGCCGTCGCCCGAAGCGGCGGCGCACCAGGTCGACCTGGCCGCCGATGCGCGTGCCGACTTCATCAAGGTGTTCTCGGAAATCGGCGAGCCCGCCTGGAGAAGCGCGCTCGACGCGGCAAAGCGGCGCGGCTTGCCGCTGATGGGGCATGTGCCAGCAGGCGTGTCGGCGGTCACCGCGGCGCAGGAAGGCCAGAAGAGCGAAGAACACCTGTTGCAGTTGTTCGAGGCCTGCTCGACGATCGAGCAAGACACGCTCGCGGCACGGCGCAACCTCGCCGGCGACGCGCTGGCCGCTCGGCGCGACGCCGACGAGCCGCGGGTGCTCGCCGCCTTCGATGCCCAGCGCTGCGACGCCGCCGCGGCGCAGCTCGCCGCAACGGGTGTCGCGCAAGTGCCGACGCTGGTGCTCGACGACACCGAATCGCGGCCGCATGACCCGCACCCCGAGCGCGACCCCCGCTGGAAACAGCTTCGTGCCGACGAGCAGGCGCGCTGGCTGCGCATCCTGCGCGACCAGCCCATCGACGCGGCTGCGAGCGCAGCGCAACGGCGCGACGTTGCTCGCCGAATCATGCAGTCGCTCCACCGCGCCGGCGCGACGATTCTGGCCGGCACCGACGCACCGATGCCCGGCGTCTACCCGGGCGATGCCCTGCACGAGGAGATCGAGCTGCTGGTCGCGGCCGGGCTGACGCCGGCAGAGGCCTTGCGCGCCGCGACGCTCGAGCCGGCGCGATTCCTCGGCTTGTCGGCCGACAGCGGCAGCGTCGAGGCCGGGAAGCGCGCCGACCTGGTGCTGCTCGACGCCGACCCCCTGAGCGACATCCGCAACACGCGCCGCATCGCCGCCGTCTTTGTCGACGGCCGGCTGCTGCGCCGCGACGCGCTCGACGCGCTGCTTGCTGAAGCTCCGCCTCCGGCGAATCCGAAGGACTGAGCCGCGGGGGGGGCGTCACCTCGCGATCCCACGCCGCCGTTGTGTGATTTGCACTGCCTATGATCTGCAGAAGGGCAGTTTTCGTACCGCATGCCGCCATTGAGGAGACCGCAATGACCATCCGCACCGGCCTGCTTTTTGCCTTGGCGCCATTGCTGCTTGCCGCACAGGCAGCCAGCGCTGCGCCGGTGTACAGGGTGGTCGAGTTGCCTGTGCGGCATATCGGCGGCAGCGCAGCCGGAATCAGTGGATCAGGCACGGTCGCCGTCAATGCGATTCCAGCCCCACAGATTTGCGTCAAGGACCGGCCGGGCTGCAAGAAGCTGCCGACATTCGACGACAACATGTACTTCACGATCTCGGCGGTGAACGATCGTGGTGTCTCCGTGGGCTCCGCGCGGTCCAAGTCCCGGCCCAGGGATGTCGTGCGGGCAGTCTGGTGGTCGCACGGTGACGTGCGGGATTTGGGGACTTTCAACCACGATCCGTCGCTGTCCGCCTGGGCCACGGGTGTCAACGATGCAGGTCTGGTCGTGGGCATGGGGACCATCAACCACGCCTTTCCAGCCCCCGATGTTCGCGCATTCGTCTGGCAAGACGGAGTCATGCGCATCTTGCCAACGCTGAGCGGTGGCAAGACTGCCGAGGCTTGGGGCATCAACTCTGCCGGCGTTGTTGTTGGTGGATCAGCACCTGCTTTCGACACCTCGCACGCATTCACCTACAACTTTCAAACCCAGGTCATGACCGACATGGGATGCGGCACGGGCTACCGATGTGTCGGCATGGCGATCAATGAGCTTGGGGACATCGCCGCCTACGGCTTCGCGAGCCTGTACGACACCACATGGCTGGCCATGCGATCGGTGGGTGGTGTCTTGCAGACGCTGCCGCATTTTCCTGGGGACGATCTGACCATCCCCTATGGGATCAATGACCAGGGGGATGTCGTCGGCTACTGTCAGGCAGGCAAGGCGGGCCGCGGCTTCATCTTCACCGATGCCGACGGGCTTCTCGATTTGCAAACGGTGCTGCGAAAGCGCGATCAGGCAACTTACCGCATCGTCTCTGCGCACGGCATCAACAATGCGCGGGAGATTGCCGCATCGGCACTTCGGGTCGCGGATGGGATCACCATCGCCGTCCGGCTGGAGCCAATCCAATAAGTTACTGCAGCCAGTTTTTGCGCCACTGACTTCGTCCACCGCTGACGCTCCATGCGGCCGTCAGCCACTGGTCGACTCGGGCCTGCCGACGGACCCTGTAGGGCGAGAGGTCAGCGCAGACTGGTTGCGGTCAATCGCACCCTGACAGTTCACAGCCGATCTCGGCCACAAGCAGCCGGTCGCCGTGTGCTCGAAACTTTCGCCGCGGCGAGAACCTGAAGGGCGGCGTTGCGGCGTCGAGTCCGGACCGCCCGTCGGCTCGCCTCGGCCAGGAGCAGCCTTTGCAGCCCTCGACCCGGTACCGGACATTCACCCACGCGCTTTCGACGCCCGCCCAGGGCGACTCGTGTACCAGCGGGGTCGGACGGCAGATGGCCGTGCGCCGAACGCTTCGCCGCACAACGCCTCGACGGGACGCAGCAGTTCAGACAGGAAGTTCACGAAGTCCTGGACGACCGCGTCCCGCTTCGATTCAGGCCGGATCAGCGCACTGAAGGGGGGCGAGTCGCTGCTCTCCCAGTCGACCAGCACGGGCTGCAGCAAGCCGTCGCGAACGAAGGACCAGACCGACAGGTCGGCGAAGCGCCCCACGCCCTGCCCCAGCAGCACGGCCTGTAGCACGTCATCGCGGCTGGCGCAGGTGAGCCAGCCGCCCACGGCCACTTCGTCGACCACGCCATCGCGCATGTGGCGCCACAGGTCGAGGACCGTGCCTTCCGGGGTGCGCACCAGTGGGCAGACATGGTTCACCAGATCGGAGGGTCGGTCCGGCATGCCGTGCCGCCGCCAGTATGCCGGGCTTGCGCAGATGATCAGACGGCTTTGCGCCAGTGGCCGCTGAACGAGATCGACGCTGCCTGGCCAGCCCAGGGCGACCACGACATCGACGCCCCGCGTAGCCGTGTCCTTGACGGTGAGGAAGTCCACCGTGCGCAGATCGATGTGCACGTAGGGATGCCGGTCGTGCCATTCGCTCAAGGACGGCACCAGCAGAGCGCGCGCGAGCAGCGGCGGCGCGCCCACGATCAACGTGCGTGCGCGCCGAGCCCCGGGCATGGCCAGGGCCCGGTCGGCATCGGCCAGCTGGGCCAGCAGGGGCGTGCAGTTCTCCAGGTACTGCGAGCCACGGGCCGTGAGCGACAGGCCCTGCGTGCTGCGATCGAGCAGCTTCACGCCCAAGTCGCGCTCCAGTGCAGACACCAGCTTGGTCACTGCCGGCACGCTGACGTCGAAGCGGCGGGCCGCGGCCGAAAAGCTGCCCTCCTCGGCAGCGGCCACGAAGTAGTGCAGGGCACGCAGCTTGTCCATGGCGGATTGTTCCCTTAGAGCGTCTTAACCGACGGTTAAAGCGCATTGTGCCCGCCGCTGTCTTTCGCGCGACCGGGCTGGCCCCTACAGTGAACCCATCGACACCGCGGAGCACTCCCATGAAGACCTCCACGCTCACCGCCGACCTCGCCGCGCCACGCGGGCGCCGCCTGACATTGCTGAGCGGAGCGTTCGCGCTCTTCAACGGCCTGCGCATCGTCGCCTACCTGCCCACGCTCGCCGCCATCCAGACCAGCGGCCAGGCCGACCAACATTCGCTGTTCACGTGGCTGACCTTCTTGGGCGCCAACCTGACGATGGCGCTGTGGCTTCACGAGCAGAACGGGCGACACATCAACCGCGCCGTGGCCGTCAACGCCTTCAATGCCTTCATGTGCGGCGCCATTGCCGCTTCCATCGCCTGGCTGCGCTGGCTGCAGCCGAGCGCCACCTTCCCGACCTTGTTTTGAACGCCGGAGGATTCCATGCGCCACCTGATATCCTGCATCGCGGCCCTGGCCGCTCTCGCCGCCCCTGTCACCGCATCGGCGCAGGCCGCCGCCGCCACGTCCTTCCCGACCAAGCCGCTGCGCATGCTGGTCCCAGTGCCAGCTGGCGGGCCCAGCGACTTCATTGCGCGCCAGGTGGCGCAGCAGCTGAGTGCCTCGCTCGGCCAGGTGGTGATGGTGGAGAACAAACCCGGAGCAAACGGGCTGGTCGCGGCGCGCGAGGCATTGGCGGCGCCAGCCGACGGCCACACCTTGCTCTATGCGCCCGGCTCGATGATCGCCACGCCGCTGCTTGCCAAGGGCTCGGGCCTGGACTGGCCACGCGATCTGGCACCACTGGGGAAGGTCGGCCGAGTGCCGTTTGCCCTCGCCGTCCACCCAGGTGTTCCAGCGCAGACGCTGGCCGAGTTCGTGAAGCAGGCGCACCAGCAGCCGAATGCATTCAACGTGGCCACCAGCACGCCCAGCGAGGTGCTGGCAGCGGCGCAGTTCATGAAGGCCACCGGCATCCAGCTCACGCGGGTGCCGTACAAGGGCGGTACCCAGGCGCTGCCAGACCTGCTGGCGGGCCGAGTGCAGCTGATGTTCGGGCCGCTGTCGCTGCTGCAGGGTCACGCGAAGTCGGGCGCGCTGCGAGTGCTGGCCGTGCTGGACCCCGAGCGAAGCGCCGCGCTGCCCGAGGTACCGACGATGGCCGAGGCGGGCATGGGCAGCGTGGCCGTGCCGACCTGGCAGGGCGTCTACACGGCGGCCAAGGCGCCGGAGGCCGCTCCTGCCCGGTTGGCGGCCGATATCGCAGCAGCCGTCGCGCGGCCTGAGATGCGCAACGAGCTCGAGCACCGCATGCTGGCTCCCGAGGGCGCGACGCCCCAGGACCTGACCTCGATCATCACGCGTGAGCTGGCGGTCTGGTCGGCCCTGGTGGAAGAGTACAAGCTGACCGTCGATTGAAGGCCAGGGCGTCCGCGATGCGCGTGCTGTTCTGCACCACAGGGGGCTTGGGGCACCTGCTGCCGCTGCGGCCGCTGGCCCTGGCGCTGTGCAGGCGGGGGCACCATGTGGCGTGGGTAACGGCACCCGATGCCTGCCCGGCGCTCCAGCGCGACGGTTTCGATCTGTTTGCGGCAGGCCCCACCTTCGGGGCGAGCCGGGGCGAGTTCCGAACGACGCATGCCGGCGCCGCGCGGCTCACCGGAGAGCCCTTGTCGGCCTACACCTTTCCGAGGCTCTTTGGCGCAGTGCTGGGGCCGGCGATGCTGGACGGCATTGAACAGGCCGCCAGGACCTGGCGACCCGACTTCGTGGTGAGCGAGCCCGCGGCGCTGGCCGTGCCGCTGGTCTGCCGGCAGCTCGGGCTGCGCCACGTGACTCACGGTTACGGGCTGCGGCCGCCGCGCGAGTACGTCGAGGAGGCGATGAACTTCTTCGGGCCGTTCTGGCGAGCACGTGGGGTGGAGGTGCCCGCTGACGGAGGGCTGCATGGACACCTGGAAATGGACATCGCGCCAGCCAGCCTACAAGGTTCGACCGGATCGCATGACGATCGCGTCTTCCGCTTCAATGCCTACTACCCTGCAACCACGTTGCCCATCGCGCTGCCCGCCGAGGTGCAGGAAGCACTGCAGCAGACGCCGGCGCAGCCACCTCGGATCTACGTGACCTTCGGCACCGTGTTCAACCGCAGCCCGGCGCTCCTCGTCGCTGCCCGTGCCGCGGCTCGGCTTGGTGGGACGGTCGTCGTCACAGTGGGCCCGGACGGCGACCTACTCAATCTGACGCAGCTCGGCGCGCACGTGCACGTCCATCGCTTCGTCGATCAGGGCGCCCTTCTGCCGCACTGCGATGCGGTGGTCTCCCACGGGGGCGCAGGCGTGATGCTCGGTGCGGCTGCCTACGGCGTGCCTCATCTGGTCCTGCCACAGGCGGCGGATCACTTCCGCAACGCGCGTGCTCTTTCGCGAGTGAGTGCGGGTCGTTCCGTCGAGTTGGAGCGTCAGTCCGTGGAGGCGGTGAGCACGGAGCTGTCGAAGCTGTTGGCTGGTGGCGCGCTGAGCGCGGGAGCTACCCTACTTGCCCAGGAGATGGCTGCCATGCCCGATGTGGCCGCAGCGGTCAACATGCTGGAGGGTTGGTATTCGTGCGCACCTTTGGAATCGGGCTAGGCGGACCGCTCTTCGAGTCTGGGTTGTCGGCTTTGGGTCGGTAGTGTCCGTTGTGACTGCAGGGCTGAACGACCGCAGCCGTTGCATAGCCGCCTTCATCGTCGCTCGGCAAAAGACCGCGAGACCACGCGCTCGTGATCCAAGACCAGCTCTCCTTGGGCCGTGCCCGTTCGGACCCTTTGTGAATTTCCTCGCCGCCCGGTCGAAACCGGCCCGTGCCGTTCGTCGTGCAGGTGAGCGCCACCGTGCCTCGCCCACCGCCATGCCAAGGAGAGAAGAGATGACCCAGGTCCAGCCCGTTCCGCCCGCCATCGGCGGCATTCCCTACCTCACCATCCGCGGGGCGGGCGATGCCATCGCCTTCTACCAGCGTGTGTTCGGCGCCCAGGTCGTCGTCCGCCTCGACGACCCCAAGGGCAGTGGCGTGGTGCACTGCCACTTGCAGGTGGGCCCGGCCAACTTCATGCTGACCGAAGAGCGGCCTCAGATGGGCGCGCTCAGCCCGCTGACGGTCGGCGGCTCGTCGACGATGGTGACGCTGTACTTCCCCGACTGCGACGCGGTGGTCCAGCGTGCGCTGGACGCGGGCGCCAAGCCGCAGATGCCGCTGATGGACCAGTTCTGGGGCGACCGTGCCGGCGGGATCGTCGACCCCTTCGGCCACCAGTGGCTGATCGCCACCCACAAGGAAGAGCCCACACCGGCGCAGC
>JBGAGZ010000041.1:0-43121 GCA_044226465.1 Burkholderiaceae bacterium
CGAGGCTCGAGCTTGTAGTCCAGCACCCACCAGGTGCGCGGCTGGCCAGGCTCGTCCACGGCCACCAGGCGGTCGATGCGCAACGCGTCGCCCGCGTCGGCCAGCGGCACCTCGTCGCCCGCCCAGGCGATGGCCGTGCCCCAGAGCAGGCCCCGGCAGGCCGGACCGGCGAACACCGCCTGCGCAGCGCGGCGCGCCACCGCGGCCTCGTCTGCCGTCAGCCCGAAGGCCGCCGCTGCGGCGGGTACAGCGCCGTCCAGCCAGCCGGCCGCCGGCGCCTGGCCCAGCGCCGTGGCCCACTGCATCAGGCGGTGGAAGGCCTCGCCGATCAAGGTGGCGCGGCTGTCGCCCCCGGCCGGCGCGGCGGCAGCCCCTACGCCGGCCGGCGCCGCCCGCGGCAGGATCGGGCCGGCCAGGCGCGGCGCGGGCCAGTCGACCACCGCCACGGTGCCGGCAGCGCCCGGCTCGGCGGTCGGACTCGGCAGGGGACCCGGGTCGTCAGCCGTTGGCACCCAGGGCTGGGCCTGCGGCGCGATGCGGTCCCACCAGGCCGGGTCGGACGCCTTGCGGCGCGGCTCGATCGACGAGACCACCAGGCGGCGCTTGGCGCGGGTGATCGCCACGTACAGGCCGTTCAGCTCTTCGCGCGCGGCTTCCTGGTCCTCCTGCTCCTTCAGCGGCTGCAGCGACGGTGCCAGCCGGCCCCAGCGGCCGACGAAGGCCAGCGCCGCCGGGTGGGCCGCGTCGACCGGCCAGTCGACCAGCAGGCCGCCGGGCTCGGGGTTGCGGCCTTCGGGGTCGCAGTCCATCAGGAACACGACCTCGGCCTCCAGGCCCTTGGCACCGTGCACGGTGAGCAGTTGCACCGCGTCTTCGGCCGCCGCGACGCTGCCGGTGAGCCAGCCGCTCTTGAGCGCCCGCACGAAGCGGTAGGGCGTGGCATAGCGGCCACCGTCCAGCGCCAGGGTCTGCGCCAGCAGCGCGTCGACCACGGCGCGGGCGTGCTCGCGGCGCTCGGGCGGCGCCGCGCTGACCAGGCGGGCGGCGATGTCGCCCTCGTGCAGCACCCGGTCCAGCAGGTCGTGCGGCGGCAGCAGGCGCGCGGCCTCGGCCCAGCGTGCCAGCAGCGGCGCAGCGCGGGCCAGGGCCGGCGGTGCGTCGCCGCCTGCGGCCTGCAGCGTGGCCCACCAGGTGCCGCGGCCGCGGCTGCGTTGGGCCAGCCACAGCAGGTCGGCGTCGCTGGCCGCGAAGACCGGGCTCTTCATCGCCTGCGCCAGCGACAGGTCGTGGCCGGGCGACACCAGCGCGTCCAGCAGCGCGATCAGGTCGCGCGCCTCGGGCTCGTCGGCCAGTTGCAGATCTTGCGGCCGCACATGGGGGATGTGCCGCCCCCGCAGCGCGGCCGCCAGGTGGCCCAGCACGCTGCGCTTGCGCGCCAGCACCTGGATGTCGCCGGGCCGCACCCGGCCCGCGGCCAGCAGCTCGTCGATGGCGGCGGCCACGTGGCGGGCCTCGGCGGCGGTGCGGCGCTCCTGCTCTTCGGCGCGCGGCTCGGTGAGGCTGTCGCGCCATTCGAGCGGCGCATCGCGGTCCGCGCGCGGCTTGGGGGCGGGCTTGGGCTCGCGCGGCAGCGCGAAGACGCCGTCGCCGGCCTCGGCCACCTGGGTGGTGTGCGGGCGAAAGCCGGCATAGGCGCCGGCCGCCTGCGCCTGGCCGAAGACGCCGTTCAGCGCATCGATGATGCCGGTGGTGTTGCGCCGCGTGTGGTCGCACGACAGCAGGCGGCCGCCCAGCCCGGTGGCGACGAATTCACCGGCGGCCGCGAACACGCGCGGCTCAGCGCGACGGAAGCGGTAGATGCTCTGCTTGGGGTCGCCGACGATGAAGACCGACAGCGGCTCGTGCCCGCTGGCGCCGCCGCCCGCGCCCGCATAGCCGGCCAGCCAGGGCTGCAACGCGTGCCACTGCAGCGGGCTGGTGTCCTGGAATTCGTCGATCAGCAGGTGGCGCAGACGCGCGTCCAGCCGCTCTTGCACCCACCCGGCCCAGCCGCTCTGGCCCAGCAGCTTCAGCGCCACCAGCTCCAGGTCGCCCATGTCGACCAGGGCCCGCTCGCGCTTCTGCGCCGCGTACTCGGCCAGCAGCAGCCGCGCCAGCCGGACCATGCGGCCATGGTCGACATGGGCCTCGTGCTGCTTGACCTGCTGGTCGAGTGCAGCCAGCGTGTCGGCCAGCTCGGCGAACTCGGGCGGCACCGGGCTGAGCTTGCGCACGCTGCCTTCGCCGGTGTGGACCACCTCCCAGGCCAGCGCGAAGCCACGCCGCGCGTCGGTGGCGGCCAGGGCCTCGCGCGCCAGGCCGCCGTATTTCTGGTGGTTGGCCTTGTCGACCCCCAGCAGCGCCCGGGCCACGGTGCCGAGCAGGCCACGCAGGCCCGGCTCGCCCCAGGCGTCGAGCGGGTGGTCCAGCCCGGCACAGGCGGGGAACACGGCCCAGGCCGGCGGCACCGTGCCGGCCAGCGTGCCGGCGGCATCGGCCAGCTCGACCTCGCTGCGGCGCGACCAGGCCGTGTCCAGCCAGCGGCCGACGATGCTGCGGCCCTGGCTGGCCACCAGGGCCACGTAGTCCGTGCGCAGGTCGGCATCGGCCTGCACCCGGCGCTGGAAGCGGCGCATCAGCTCGGGGCCCAGCTCGGCCGGGTCTTCGACCAGGGCCATGCCGGGCGTCAGGCCCAGCTCGACCAGCAGCTCCAGCGGCGCCATGCGCAGCAGCTGGGCGAACCAGGCGTGGAAGGTGCGCACCTGCACCGGCCGGCCGCTGGCCAGCACGCGCTCGTGCAGCGCGCCCAGCGCGGGCGCCAGGCGTTCGGCCTCGGCCGCTGGCGCGCCCCGGTCCACCAGGGCCTGCACGCGCTGGGCATGCGTGGCGCGGGCGTCGGAGAACTCGGCCAGCCATTCGGCCAGGCGCGCGCGCATCTCGCCGGCTGCCTTGCGGGTGAAAGTGATCGCCAGGATCTGCTGCGGCTCGGCCCCCGCCAGCAGCGCACGCAGGATGCGTGAGACCAGCATCCAGGTCTTGCCGGCACCGGCACAGGCCTCGACCACGATGCTCTGGTGCGGGTCGCAGGCGGCGGCGTAGAACGCGGCGCGGTCGACCTGCGCACCGTCGATCCTGTAGGCAACGCCGCTGCTCATGCGGCCGTGCTCCACTGGTCGCGGCGGCACAGGCCGCGGGCCTCGCAGTGCTCGCACACCGGCCCCTGGCCCAGAGCCTGCAGCGGCTCGCCGGCGCGGGCGCGGCGCAGCTCGCCGCCCAGCCCGTCGACCAGGGCCTGGGCGGTGGCGGCCACCTGGGCGTGCGCCAGCTCCCTCGGCCCTTCGCGGTCGTCCAGCGCCAGGTAGGCGGCACTGACGTCGGCCGGTGCGGCGTCGCCGGCACCGATGACCAAGGCCGCGTAGAAGGCGAGCTGGGTGTCCTCTGTGCGGTCGCGCAGCTGGTCCTGCAGGCCTTGCACACTGCCGGTCTTGTAGTCCAGCAGTTGCAGGCGGCCGGCCGGGTCGCGGTCGAGGCGGTCAATGCGGCCTTGCAGCGCCAGGCCGTCCAGGGCCGCGGGCCGGGCACGCCGGTCCAGCTCGCCGGCATGCCATTGCCAGCCCTCGGCTTCGCGGCCATGCAACCAGGCCAGGTAGGGCTCGACCAAGGCTTCGAAGCTGGCCAGGAAGGGCAGCAGCTCGCCCTCGGCATGGCCGGCTTCGGCTTCGACCTCGGCTGCCACCGCGCGCAGGCGGGCCCGGTCGGCGGCCAGCCCCTGGCCCGGCGTGCGGCCCAGGTGGAAGCGGTAAAGCACCAGGTGCAGCCAGTTGCCGTAGTCGCGCTTGGCGACCATGCGGTCGAGCTCGTCCACCTCGCCCAGGCCCAGCAGCACGCGGCTGAAGAAGCGATAAGGGCAGGCCCGAAGCGCCTCGACCTGGCTGGCGCTCAACGCCTCGGGCCAGCGCGCCGTGGCCTGCGGCTGGGGTGGCCACACCGGCTGCGCGGGCGCCTGCCGCAGCGGCAGGCGGGGCGAGGCCACGGCCAGGCCGCGCGGGCCACCGGGCGCCGCCTGCCAGGCCAGGCGCAGGCGGTCGAGCAGGGGCGCCGCACCGAGAGGCTCGCTGCCCTCGGCGGTGCGGCGCAGCAGCGTGACCCGCGGCAGGCGCAGCAGCTGGGCGAAGGCCAGGGCCTCGCGCTGGCGGCGCGCGGCCAGGCCTTCCAGCCCCAGCGCATCGGCCTGGGCCGGCGAGATCAGCTCGGGCGCCGGCTCGGCCGCGCCCAGCCGGCGTTCGTCGCAACCCGGGAAGACCACGGCGTCGAAGGGTCGCAGGATGGCCCGCGCCAAGGGCGCCACCGTGACGCGCGCCTGGGCATCGTGCGGCGGCACGAAGCTGGCTTCGTCCAGCACCTCGTCGACCCAGGCGGCGAACTCGTCCAGCGTCATCGCTGCCTGCTGCGCGGCGGCCTGCCAGTCGGGCGCGGTGCTGGCGGGCGGCTCCAGCCTCAGGCTGGCGAGCACGGCGCGGCCGGCGGCGTCGTCGCGCCAGCGCGCAGCCTCGTCGGGCTCGGACAGGCAGATCGCGGCCAGACGGGCCAGCCAGTCATGCAGCGGCAGCACGCGCGGCGCGGCGGCCAACGCCGCCAGCCGGGCCTGCGCGGCGGCCCACAGCGCGGCGGCCGCTTCGGCAGCGTCTTCAGTCACACGTTGCCCGCGCCACTGGGCTTCGAGCGCCGCCAGCGCGTCGGGCTGGGCCAGGCCCAGCGGGTCGTCCTTGAGCCAGTCCAGGCGCTGGTCCGCTGCATTCGCGTCGGATCGACCGGGGCGCACACCCTGGGCGCTGCGCAGCAGGGCCACGACGCGGGCCGCGGCGCGGGTGGTGGCCAGGCGCCAACCGGTGTCGTCGATGACCGGCACGCCGAAGCGCTCCAGCAGGGCGCGCACCCGTCGCACGGCCTCGCGGTCCTGCGCGACCAGGGCGACGCGGGCGTCGGGCTGGGCAGCCAGCTCGGCCAGCACCTGGGCGCAGGCGGCCTGGGCCTCGGCCTCGGCGTCCAGGCACAGCGCCTCGGCGGGCGGGTCCCCGGCCAGCGACTGGCTGAACAAGGCGCCAGGTGGTGGGTCCGCGTCGAGCACCAGGCACGGCACGCCCCGGGTGGCGGCCTCGGCCAGCAGCATGTCGGCCAGCGGCTCGGCGCCGCCGGCGCGCAGCAGCACCCAGGCCGACGGGCGCAGCGAGAGCAGGTCATCCGCCTCGCCAGGTTGGTCGGCGCCTGCGGCCCATTCCAGCGCCACACGGGCCAGCAGCCGCTCGATGCCACCCGGGCCGGCACCGCCGCCGAGTTGGGTGCGCGCGGCCTGCCACCAGGCCTGACGGTGCGCCGGCGGCAGCGCGGCCGCCGCCTGCTGCAGGGCCTGGGCGCAGCGCACCAGGGCGTCGACGCCGTGGCGCAGCGCGCGCGGGTCCTGGCCGGCCCAGGCCGCACCGCCGGCCTCGCGCAGCCACTGCGTCGCGCGCAGTCGGTTGAGCACGGTGTCGGCACCCGGCCCGGCCGAAGGCGCTCCCGGAGGGGCCACCTGGGCCCGCAGCGTGGCCAGGGTCTCGACCCGCGGTTGCCAGCCGCCCAGGGCGGCCAGCGCCTGACGCGCCGGCGCCAGCAGCGCCGAGTAGGGCAGCAGCCAGACGGCATCGCGCGCCGCCACGCCGCCGGCGGCGGCCCAGGCCTGCCACTGCGCCGCGAGCGCACGCCACCAGGCCGCGTCGGTGCGGCCCGGCGGGGCGGCCAAGGTCGTCGGGGCAAGGGTCATCGAGTGGGCGGCGAAGCACCCGTTTCCAGCAGGGCCACGGCGGGCCCCGCGGCGGCGTGCCGACAGGCTTTATGTCAGAATCATTGTGCCCGGCCTACGCTGCGAATACGCAGACGGCGCACGGGTGGAGGCGACCGCATCGGGGCCTTGATTTCCGCGGTTGCGCCAGCACCTGCCCCACCCGGGCCGAGCACCGACCGCACGCGCCCCTCCCCGGCCGCCGAGGCCATCTCCCGAGGACTTTTCATGAGCAGCGAATTGATCAAGCACATCTCCGACGCCTCGTTCGAGGCCGATGTCCTGCAGTCCGACAAGCCGGTGCTGGTCGACTACTGGGCCGAGTGGTGCGGCCCGTGCAAGATGATCGCGCCGATCCTGGACGAGACCGCCAAGGAGTACGGCGAACGCCTGCAGATCACCAAGCTCAACGTCGACGACAACCGCGACGTGCCGGCCAAGTTCGGCATCCGCGGCATCCCGACGCTGATGCTGTTCAAGGGCGGCCAACTCGCCGCCACCAAGGTGGGGGCCCTGTCCAAGGCCCAGTTGACTGCCTTCCTCGACGGCCATCTATAATCTAGCCTGACGCAACGGGTGCGGCGGCCTCACCGGCACCGCCCCGATGCTTGAAATTGCAGGCTTCTAGGCCACGGCGCCCACGGTGACCCCACCGTCAAAGCGCGTCGGATTCAGGCCACCAAGCTCCCCGAACCCACTTTCTCTTTTCGCGGTCAGCGCCCCTCAGGCCGCCGGCAAAACCGGCAAACCAGGCCACAGGACGCACACCGGACAGGCCCGGCGCCAAGGGTGGCGCGCGCGGCTGCTTGCCCCAAGGGTGTTTGTCGATGCATCTGTCAGAACTCAAGGCGCTTCACGTTTCCGCCCTCATCAAGATGGGCGAGGAATTGGAGATCGACAACGTCTCGCGTCTGCGCAAGCAGGAGCTGATGTTCGCGATCATGAAGAAGCGCGCCAAGGCCGGCGAGCAGGTCTTCGGCGATGGCGTGCTCGAAGTGCTGCCCGACGGCTTCGGCTTCCTGCGCTCGATCGACACCAGCTACATGGCATCGACCGACGACATCTACCTGTCGCCCAGCCAGGTGCGCCGCTTCAACCTGCACACCGGCGACCTGATCGAAGGCGAGGTGCGCGTTCCCAAGGACGGCGAGCGCTACTTTGCGCTGGTCAAGGTCGACCGCGTGAACGGCCTGACGCCCGAGGAGAACAAGCACAAGATCATGTTCGAGAACCTGACGCCGCTCTTCCCGAAAGAGGCGTTCAAGCTCGAGCGTGACAACTTCAAGGGCGAAGAGAACATCACCGGCCGCATCATCGACCTCGTCGCCCCCATCGGCAAAGGCCAGCGCGCGTTGCTCGTGGCCCAGCCCAAGACCGGCAAGACGGTGATGATGCAGCACTTGGCGCACGCCATCGTCGCCAACCACCCGGACGTGCACCTGATCGTGCTGCTGGTCGACGAGCGGCCCGAGGAAGTGACCGAAATGCTGCGCACCGTGCGCGGCGAGGTCATCAGTTCGACCTTCGACGAGCCGGCCGCCCGCCACGTGCAGGTGGCCGAGATGGTGATCGAGCGCGCCAAGCGCCTGGTCGAGCTCGGCAAGGACGTGGTGATCCTGCTCGACTCGATCACCCGCCTGGCCCGCGCCTACAACAATGTGCTGCCCAGCTCCGGCAAGGTGCTGACCGGTGGTGTGGACGCCAACGCGCTGCAGCGCCCGAAGCGTTTCTTCGGCGCGGCGCGCAACGTCGAGGAAGGCGGCTCGCTGACCATCATCGGCACCGCGCTGATCGACACCGGCAGCCGCATGGACGAGGTCATCTACGAGGAGTTCAAGGGCACCGGCAACTGCGAGATCCACCTGGATCGCCGCATGGCCGAGAAGCGTGTCTACCCGTCGATTCTGATCAACAAGAGCGGCACGCGGCGCGAAGAGCTGCTGATGAAGCCCGAGATCCTGCAGAAGACCTGGATCCTGCGCAAACTCATCTACCCGATGGACGAGATCGAGGCGATGGAGTTCATGCTCGACAAGATGAAGGCGAGCAAGACCAACCTCGACTTCTTCGACATGATGCGGCGTGGGGGCTGATCTGCCGCTTGGGCTATAATTTGCGGTTTTCCGTCATCGGAACACCAGAGAAATTCCGCTCTGGCAAGTGCGTGCGCATGGTGCGCGCGTGGCTGCCGACACATCACAGCGAGAGGCTTGCGCCATGAAAGAAGGCATTCACCCCAACTACCGCGACGTCTGCTTCGTGGACCTGTCCAACGGATTCAAGTTCGTCACGCGCTCGTGCGCGCAGACCAAGGAAACCGTGAAGATGGACGATGGCCGCGAACTGCCGTTGTTCAAGCTGGAAACCACCAGCGAGTCGCACCCGTTCTACACGGGCCAGCAAAAGAGCGTGGACACCCTGGGCGGCCGCGTCGAGAAGTTCCGCAACAAGTTCGCCCGCGTCGGCCTCAAGAAGTGAGGCCCAGGGCGCAATGCCCTGGCAGCTAGCGGGGCACTCGCCCCGGTCCAAGAAAGGCAGCTTCGGCTGCCTTTTTGTTTTTCCGCACCACCTGCGCCGCCACCCCAAAGCCTTGGCATGATGCCGCCCGTGAGCCAGCCGACCCCTGCCCTGCCCAACCCGGCCCTGGTCACCCAGCGCGCCGCCGAGCGCCTGCCCCGCGTGGCCTTGCTGGCCTTCTGCGCCGCCTACTTGCTGCCCGGCCTGTTCGGGCGCGACCCCTGGCGCAATGCCGACGTGACGGCTTTCGCCACCATGCTGGGCATGGCCGAGGGCCGCACGCCCTGGTGGGCGCCCACACTGGGCGACCTGCCACCGGAAACCGCCCTGCTGCCCCATGCCCTGGGTGCGCTGTTCATCAAGCTTCTGGGCGGCCTGTTGGACCCGGCGCTCGCTGCTCGCCTGCCGTTTGCCGCCTTGCTGGCTCTCACGCTGGTCCTGGTCTGGTATGCCACCTTCCACCTGGCCCGCACCGAGGCGGCCCAGCCGGTGCCCTTTGCCTTCGGCGGCGAGGCCGACCCGGTGGACTACGCCCGCGCGCTGGCCGACGGCGCGCTGCTGGCCATCATCGCCACGCTGGGCTTGCTGCAGCTGGGCCACGAGACGACGCCCGAGCTGATGCAGCTGAGCGAGGTCTCGCTGCTGCTGTGGGCCCTGGCCGCCGCGCCCTACCGGTCCGCACCAGTGCGCGCCGGCCTGCTGCTGGCCTTGCCCGCGCTGGCCACCAGCGGCGCGCCCAGCATGGCCGTGGGCCTGGGGGTTCTGGCGCTGGTCATCACCCTGCGCTCCAGCTATGCCGAGGTGCGGGCGCTGTGGCCCTGGCTACTGGCCTCGCTGCTGCTGGCGGTGGGCGCCGCCACGGCGCTGGGGGCGTGGCAATCGCGGCTGAGCCTGCCCAGTTGGCTGGGCACCGCGCGGCTGCTGCTGTGGTTCCCCTGGCCGGTCTGGCCGCTGGCCTTGTGGACGCTGTGGCGCTGGCGCCGGCACTGGCTGCGCCGGCACATCGCCGTGCCGCTGGCCACGGTGCTTGTCGCCGTGGGTGCTGCCATCGCCATGGGTGGCTCGGACCGCGCGCTGATGCTGGCCCTGCCCGGGCTGGCCGTGCTGGCTGCCTTCGCACTGCCCACGCTCAAGCGCAGCGCCGGCTCGGCAATCGACTGGTTCTCGGTCTTCTTCTTCAGTGTTGCAGCGCTGGCAGTGTGGGTGGTCTACCTGTCCATGCAGACCGGCGTGCCGGCCAAGCCCATGGCCAACATCCTGCGGCTGGCACCCGGCTTCGCGCCGCGCTTCTCGCTGATCGAGCTGGTGGCGGCGGCCCTGGGCACCGTGGCCTGGCTCTGGCTGGTGCGCTGGCGCACCTCGCGCCACCGACACCCCTTGTGGAAGAGCCTGGTGCTGCCGGCCAGCGGCGTGGCCCTGGCCTGGCTGCTGACCATGACGCTGCTGCTGCCCGCGCTGGACTACGCGCGCAGCCCGCGCGCGCTGGTGGCCTTGGTGGACCAGCACGTGCCGCCAGGGGCCTGCGTTCGGGCCCCGGGCATGACACGCGCCAACGTCGCGGCGCTCGAGGTCTTCGGCCACCACCGGGTCAATACCAGCGCAGGCGCCGGGGCCACGATGACGGACTGCGACCACCTGCTGTTGTCCTGGCGCGGCAGTGCCCCGCCCCCACCGGTGCCCACGGGTTGGGTGCTGGCTGCCCACCTGCGCCGCCCCACCGAGCGCAGCGAGCAGGTGCTGGTCTTGCGCCGGCAGCCCTGAGCCGCACCGGCAGCGTGCCTGCCAGCTGACCTGCGGCCTGCTAGGCCTGCAAGGCGACGGAAGAGTGCGCCGCGCGCACCCTCGCCGCCGGCAGCAGCAGCGTGAAAGTCGACCCCTGGCCCGGCGTGCTGTCGATCAGCAGTTCGCCCGCGTGGCGCTGGGCCACGTGCTTGACGATCGCCAGGCCCAGGCCGGTTCCACCGGTGTCGCGCGAGCGGCTGCCGTCGACCCGGTAGAAGCGCTCGGTCAGGCGCGGCAGGTGCTCGGCCGCGATGCCGGGCCCGGTGTCGCGCACGACGATCTCGCCGCCACCGTCCGCCCGGCCGCGCCAACGCACGTCGATCTCTCCGCCCTCGGGCGTGTAGCGCACCGCGTTGCCCACCAGGTTGGTGACGGCGCTGAGCAACTCGGCCTCGTTGCCGGCCAGTTCCACACCCTCGCCCCAGTCGAAGCCCAGCCGGTGCCGGCCGGCAGACAAGCCCCGCGCGTCCATCTCCACCCCGGCGCCCAGGCGGATCAACGGCAGCCAAGCGTCACTGGGCGGACGCGGACTGCCCTCCAGCCGCGCCAGCGTCAGCAGGTCGCCCACCAAGGACTGCATGCGCTGGGCCTGCTGCCCCATCAGCAGCAGCACCCGCTTGCGCTCCACCTCGGACAAGGGCAGGTTGGTCAGCGTCTCCACGAAGCCCGCCACCACCGTCAACGGCGTGCGGATCTCGTGCGACACGTTGGCGACGAAGTCGCGCCGCATCGCATCGGCCCGTTCGCGCTCGGTGATGTCCTGCGTCAGCACCAGCCGCTGGCCGTCGCCATAGGGCCGCACGATGACCGACAGCAGGCCGCGCCCGCCCGGCTGCGGAATCTGCACCGGCTGCTCGAAGGCACGCGCCTGCAGCATGGCCACGAAGGCGGGCGCCCGGACCAGGTTGGTGATGCGCTGGCGCAGGTCGCGCTGCCGGTCCAGCCCCAGGTGCTCGGCCGCCAGCTGGGTGCACCACTCGATCTGCTCGTTGGCGTCCAGCAGCAGCACGCCATTGGGCGAGGCCTCGATGGCCGACAGGAACTGGGCCAGCCGCTCGCGCTCGGCCTCGGCGGCACGCTCGCGGGCACGCAGCGCGCGTTCGATGCGCACGGCGATCTCGCCCCAGACGCCGACCAGGCGAGGCGGCTCGCCGGCCAACGGGCCGCTCAGCCAGTTGAGCAGCCGCTGGCCGCGCACCATGTCGACCAGCGTCACAGCGCTGACCGCGAAGACCACACCGGCCAACACGCCGGGCAGCGCCATGCCAGCCGACGCGCCGAGGACGTGGCCGACCAGGCCGCCGGCGACCGCCAGCGTCACCGCCAGCAGCACCCGCACCCAGAACCAGGACATCGTGAGCCGGCCTGCCTCAGGCCGCCGAAGCCACGGCCTGCTGGGTCAAGCGGTAGCCGGCGCCCCGCACGGTCTCGATCATCGACGCGCAGCGCGCCGGCAGCAGCGCCTCGCGCAGCCGCTTCACGTGCACGTCGACCGTCCGCTCCTCGATGAACACATGGTCGCCCCAGACGCGGTCCAGCAACTGGGCGCGGCTGTGCACCCGCTCAGGGTGGGTCATGAAGAAATGCAGCAGGCGGAACTCGGTGGGGCCGAGCTTCAGGTCCACACCCTCGCGGCTGACGCGCCGGGTGGACGGGTCCAGCTTCAGGCCGCCAACCTCGACCACCGAGTCCAGTGCCTCGGGCATGCGCCGGCGCAGCACGGCGCGGATGCGGGCCAGCAGCTCCTGCGTCGAGAAAGGCTTGGTGAGGTAGTCGTCCGCGCCCGCGTCCAGTCCGGCGACCTTGTCGGTCTCGTCGGCACGCGCCGTCAGCATGATGATGGGCAGTTCGCGCGTGCGGGCGTCGGCGCGCCAGCGGCGGGCCAATGCGACGCCGGACTGGCCCGGCAGCATCCAGTCCAGCAGCACCAGGTCGGGCAGCACGGCGTCGACCGCCACGGTCGCCTGGTCGGCGTTCTCGGCCAGCGTCACCTCGAAGCCGGCGTGGCGCAGGTTGATGGCAACCAGCTCCGCGATCGCCGCTTCGTCTTCGACCACGAGCACGGTGGGCATGTTCGGTCGTTCCCTTCTTCAGTTCCGGGTCAGCGCGATCGTTTCGACCGCCTCGACCGGGTTGTGTCGCACGTCCTGGCCCTTGACGATGTAGATGATCTGCTCGGCCAGGTTCTTGGCATGGTCGCCGACGCGCTCGATCGCCTTGGCCACGAACACCAGGTCGATGCTGGCCGAGATGGTGCGCGGGTCTTCCATCATGTAGGTGATGAGCTTGCGCATCAGGCCGTCGAACTCGGCGTCGATCTGGTTGTCGTTCTTGATCACGTCCAGCGCCTGCACCGTGTCCAGGCGGGCGAAGGCGTCCAGCGCCTTGCGCAGCGAGGCGATGGCCAGCGTGGCCTCGAAGGACACATCGCCCACCGGCAGCCGCAGCCGGCTGAAGACGCCGGTGTTGATCAACCGCTGCACCGTGCGGGCGATGCGGGCCGCCTCGTCGCCCACGCGCTCGAGGTTGCCGATGGTCTTGCTGATGGCGATCAGCAGGCGCAGGTCTCGCGCGGTGGGTTGGCGCCGGGCGATGATGGCCGACAGGTCGGCGTCGATATCGACCTCGAGCTGGTTCACCCGCTCTTCCATCTGCAGCACCTGGGTGGCCGTCTCGGCGCTGAAGTTGGTCAGCGCATAGATGGCCTGGGCGACCTGGGCCTCGACCAGGCCGCCCATTTCCAGCACCCGGGTCGAAACGCCGCTCAGCTCGGCGTCGAACTGGGTGGAAAGATGCTTGTCGGTCATTGTTGTGCCTTTGCGTTATGTAGTGGCTGCGACCCGCTTCGCTTGACTTCGCCTGAGGCGAAGTCAGTCTGCGCCGCTACATCACCGGCAGATTCATCCGAATCTTCCGGTGATGTAGTCCTCAGTGTCTTTCTTCTGAGGTTTCATGAACAGGTCGCGGGTCGGGCCGAACTCGATCAGGTCGCCCAGGTACATGTAGGCGGTGTAGTCGGACACGCGCGCCGCCTGCTGCATGTTGTGGGTGACGATGACCACGGTGTAGTCGCTCTTGAGCTCGTGGATCAGCTCTTCAACCTTGCCGGTCGAAATGGGGTCCAGCGCCGAGCAGGGTTCGTCGAGCAGCAGCACCTCGGGCTTGATCGCGATGCCACGCGCGATGCACAGCCGCTGCTGCTGGCCGCCGGACAGACCCGAGCCGCTCTGGCCGAGTTTGTCTTTCACCTCGTTCCACAGCGCAGATTTCTTCAGCGCCCATTCGACCCGCTCGTCCATCTCGACCCGCGACAGGTTCTCGAACAGCTTCACGCCGAACGCAATGTTGTCGTAGATCGACATCGGGAATGGCGTGGGCTTCTGGAACACCATGCCGACCTTGGCACGGATCAGCGACACATCCAGCTTCTTGTCGAGCACGTTTTCGCCGTCGACCAGGATCTCGCCTTCCGCCCGCTGCTCGGGGTAGAGCTCGAACATGCGGTTGAAGGTGCGCAGCAGCGTGGACTTGCCGCAACCCGACGGCCCGATGAAGGCCGTCACCTTCTTCTCGGGGATGTTGAGGTGGATGTGCTTCAGCGCATGGAAGCTGCCGTAGTAGAAGTTCAGATCGCGCACCGAGATCTTGGCTTTCTCGGTCACGGACAGGTCGACTTTCGCGTCCATGGGTCAGGGCTCTCAGTGTTTGTTGCGGAACAGCACGCGCGCCAGGATATTGAGCGCCAGCACGCCGAGCGTGATCAGGAAAACGCCCGCCCAGGCGAGTTGCTGCCAGTTCTCGTAGGGGCTCATCGCGAACTTGAAGATCGTCACCGGCAGGCTGGCCATCGGCTCGGTCAGGCTGGAAGTCCAGAACTGGTTCGACAGCGCGGTGAAGAGCAACGGCGCCGTCTCGCCCGACACGCGGGCCAGCGCCAGCAACACGCCCGTCACGACACCGGCGCGCGCCGCCTTCAGCGTGATCGACAGGATGACCTTCCACTTCGGCGTGCCCAGCGCATAGGCCGCCTCGCGCAGCGCGTTGGGCACCAGACTCAGCATGTTCTCTGTCGTGCGAATCACCACGGGGATCACGATCAGCGCCAACGCCAGCACGCCCGCCCAGCCCGAGAAGGACTTGAAGCGTGCCACCACCACCGAGTAGATGAACAGGCCGATGACGATGGACGGCGCGGACAGCAGGATGTCGTTGATGAACTGAGTGGTCTTGCCCAGCCAACTGCGCTGGCCGTATTCCGCCAGGTAGATGCCGGCCATGATGCCGATGGGCGTGCCGATGAACGTGGCCAGCGACACCATCATCAGCGAGCCGTAGATCGCATTGGCCAGGCCACCGGTCTCCGCCTGGGGTGGCGGCGTCATTTCGGTGAACACCGCCCAGCTCAAGCCCCCCAGGCCCAGGCGAACCGTCTCGTAAAGGATCCAGATCAGCCAGAACACGCCGAAGGCCATCGCGGCCAGCGATAGCGTCAGCGCCACCACGTTGACCCGCTTGCGGTGATGGTGCTTGGCCAGGCGGCCGGAGTCGAGCGTCGCCAGGCTGCTCATGATTTGCTCCCTTCGCTCTTCTTCAGCTGCGCCAGCAGGACCTTGGAGAAGGCCAGCACGACGAAGGTGATGAAGAACAGTACCAGACCCAGGTAGATCAGCGAGGCCTGGTGCAGGCCCTCGCCGGCCTCGGCGAACTCGTTGGCCAGCGCCGAGGTGATGCTGTTGGCAGCCTCGAACACCGAGATCGAATTGAGCTGGTTCATGTTGCCGATGACGAAGGTCACGGCCATGGTCTCGCCCAGCGCACGGCCCAGGCCCAGCATGACCCCGCCGACCACGCCGGTCTTGGTGTAGGGCAGCACCACGTTCCAGACCACCTCCCAGGTGGTCGAGCCCAGGCCGTAGGCGGACTCCTTCAGCATCGGCGGCGTGACCTCGAACACGTCGCGCATCACCGAGGCGATGAAGGGGATGATCATGATCGCCAGGATGATGCCGGCCGAGAGCAGGCCGATGCCCACCGGTGGGCCTGAGAACAGCGCGCCGAGCACCGGCACGCCCTTGAAGAGATGCTGCAGCGGCTGCTGCACATAGGTGGCCAGCAGCGGCCCGAAGACCAGCAGGCCCCACATGCCGTAGACGATCGACGGCACGGCGGCCAGCAGCTCGATCGCGACGCCCAGCGGGCGCTTGAGCCATTGCGGCGAGAGCTCGGTGAGGAACAGCGCGATGCCGAAACTCACTGGCACTGCGATCAGCAGCGCGATGAACGAGGTCATCAACGTGCCGTAAATCATCACCAGGCCGCCGTAGCGGTCTTGCACCGGGTCCCACTCGGTCCGCCAGAGGAAGGACAGCCCGTATTCCTTGATCGCCGGCGCCGCGCCGGCCACCAGCGACAGCAGGATGCCGACCAGCAGCGCCAGCGTGAGCCAGGCGGCGCCGTGCGCGGCGATGGCGAACAGCCGGTCGGCCCACGGGGCACGCATGGCGCGCCCGCCCGGGCGCCCTGCCGGGGACGATCGTTCCATGGACAGCTCGTTGGCAATGGGGCTGGCCGGCAGTGTAGCGGTCACCTGGCGCTCCTCGGTGGTCTTGGTCAAGCCGCGGGCCCCGTGTTGGGGCCCGCTCCAATCGCGACGCGAATCGATCCGGCTTACTTCAGGGCGACCGGCTTGCCGGCGCTGTCCTTGACCTCGGCCCACTGCTTGTGAACCAGGGCCTTCAGCGAGTCGGGCAGCGGCACGTATTCCAGTTCGGCGGCCATCTTGTCGCCGTTGGCGTAAGCCCAATCGAAGAACTTCAGCGAGGCACTGGCCTGCTCGGGTTTGGCCTGCACCTTGTGCATCAGGATGAAGGTGGCACCGGTCAGCGGCCACGAGTCCTTGCCCGGCTGCTCGGTCAGCACCTGGTAGAAAGTCTTGCTCCACTCGGCGTTGGCGGCGGCGGCCTTGAAGTTCAAGTCGTCCGGGGCCACGAAGGCGCCGTCCTTGTTCTTCAGCAGCACATGGGTCATCTTGTTCTGTTTGGCGTAGGCGTACTCGACGTAGCCGATCGAGTTCGGCAGGCGCTGCACGTACGAGGCCACGCCTTCGTTGCCCTTGCCACCGGCGCCGGTGGGCCAGTTCACGGCCGTGCCTTCGCCGACCTTGGCCTTCCACTCGGCGTTCACCTTGCTCAGGTAGTTGGTGAAGATGAAGCTGGTGCCCGAGCCGTCGGCGCGGCGGACCACGGCGATGTCGGCGTCCGGCAGCGCCACGCCGGCGTTCAGCGCGGCGATGGCTGGGTCATTCCACTTGGTGACTTTGCCCAGGTAGATGTCGCCCAGCACCGCGCCGGTGAGCTTGAGCTGGCCGGGGGTCAGGCCCTTGACGTTGATCACCGGCACCACGCCGCCGATCACGGTGGGGAACTGGAACAGGCCGTCGGCGGCCAGTTCCTCGTCCTTCAGCGGCATGTCAGACGCGCCGAAATCGACCGTCTTCGACTTGATCTGCTTGATGCCGGCACCCGAGCCGACCGACTGGTAGTTGATGCGCGCGCCGCTGGCCTTGTTGTAGGCATCGGCCCACTTGGCATAGATCGGGGCGGGGAACGAGGCGCCCGCGCCAGTCACGTCCTGCGCGAAGGCGGTGCCGGCCAGCGCCAGCGTGGCCACACCGGCCCACAAGGACATCGGGCGAATCAGGGAAGTCAGCATGTGTCGAACCTTTCTTCAGCTGCCATTCGAACGCGCTCA
Source organism: Burkholderiaceae bacterium (assembly GCA_044226465.1). GTDB lineage: Bacteria > Pseudomonadota > Gammaproteobacteria > Burkholderiales > Burkholderiaceae_C > Ideonella. The sequence goes on from JBGAGZ010000041.1 coordinate 16,907, forward strand.
GGGCCCCAGGCCCTGCCGCTCGATTGAATGGCACTGTAGGAAGGTTCTGTGACAGCCGCGTGACGCCGCGAATGGCGACCGGAGGCGCAGACGCCGCGCCGTGCGCCGTCACGACAACGTCACGAAATCGTCATGTGACAGCCTGTGCGGCTTCTGCCAGCCGTTGGGCATGGCTGCGCGCGGTGTCGGCGTCGCGCGCCTCGACCATCACGCGCAGCACCGGCTCGGTGCCGGACGGCCGGATCAGCACCCGGCCCTGGCGGCCCAGCGCCGCCTTCACCGCCTCGATCTCGCCCGCCAGCACGCTGTTGCGGGTCCAGTCCGCGCCGTCGGCGAGGCGCACGTTGATCATGGTCTGCGGGAACAGGCTGACGTCGGCCAGCAGCTCGGCCAGGCTGCGCCCGCTGCGTTGCACCGCTTGCAGCACTTGCAGCGCACTCACGATGCCATCGCCAGTGCTGTGCTTGTCGAGCGCCAGCAGGTGGCCCGAGCCCTCGCCGCCGAGGAGCCAACCGCGCTTGCCCAATTCCTCCAACACGTAGCGGTCGCCCACCTTGGCGCGGACGAAATCGATGCCCTGGCCGGTCAAGGCCACTTCGACGGCCATGTTGGTCATCAGGGTGCCCACCACCCCCGGCACGGGCTCGCCCTGAGCGCGGCGGTCCATGGCCATCAGGTAGACCAGTTCGTCGCCGTTGTAGAGCCGGCCCTGGGCATCGGCCAGTTGCAAACGATCGGCGTCGCCGTCCAGCGCCACCCCGTAGTCGGCACCGTGTTCCTTGACCGCGTCGACCAGGGCCTGCGGCGCGGTGGCGCCGAAGCCGGCATTGATGTTCGTGCCGTTGGGCGAGCAGCCGATGCTGATCACCTTGGCGCCCAGCTCGTGGAACACCGCCGGTGCGACCTGGTAGGCGGCACCGTTGGCGGCGTCGACCACCAGCTTCAACCCCTTCAGGCTCAGCTCGCCGCTGACCGTGCCCTTGCAGAACTCGACATAGCGCCCCTGCGCGTCGGCCAGCCGGCGGGCGCGGCCCAGCCGGGAAGAATCCACCCACTGCGGCGGCTCGGCCAGCGCGGCTTCGACCGCCAATTCCCACGCGTCCGGCAGCTTCTCGCCCTTGGCGGAGAAGAACTTGATGCCGTTGTCCTGGTAGGCGTTGTGCGAAGCGCTGATCACCACGCCCAGGTCCAGCCGCAGCGCCCGCGTCAGGTAGGCCACGCCGGGCGTAGGCAACGGCCCGGTCAGCAGCACGTCGACGCCGGCCGAGGCGAAGCCGGCTTCGAGCGCCGACTCCATCATGTAGCCGGAGATGCGGGTGTCCTTGCCGATCAGCACGGACGGTGCCCGCTCGCTGCCGCGGCGCTGCAGGCCTTGCTGCAGCACGCGGCCCACGGCATGGCCCAGGCGCAGCGCAAAGTCGGCCGTGATGGGCTCCCGGCCCACGGTGCCACGGATGCCGTCGGTCCCGAAATATTGGCGTGTCATGTTGTTGTGCTCCTCTGCTGTCTTGTGGGTGCTCAGACGGTGCCACCCAGGCCGGCGGAATTCCAGACCTTCAGCGCGTCGACCGTTGCTGCCACGTCGTGCACGCGCACCACGCGGGCACCGAGCGCCACGGCGGCCAGGGCCGCGCCGACGCTTGCAGCCAGGCGGGATTCGACCGGCTTGCCCGTGATCTTCCCCAGCATGCCCTTGCGCGACCAACCGACCAGCAGCGGCCGGCCCAGCACCAGCAGCTCGCGTTGCCGCCCAAACAGCGTCAGGTTGTGGTCCTGCGTCTTGCCAAAGCCGTAGCCGGGGTCCAGCACGATGCGGTCGGCCGCGACACCCGCCAACTCGGCGGCATCGAGCCGCTCGCGCAGAAAGGCGCTCACCTCGGCGACCACGTCCCCGTAGCTGGGTGCCTGCTGCATCGTGGCGGGCTCGCCTTGCATGTGCATCAGGCAGACACCCGCGCGCGGGTGAGCGGCTGTCGCAGCCAGCGCGCCGGGCACACGCAGCGCCCGCACGTCGTTGACGATGTCGGCGCCGGCATCCAGCACGGCGGCGATGACCTCGGGCCGGCTGGTGTCCACCGACACCGGCACACCCAGCGTCACGGCGTGGCGCACCACCGGCAGCACCCGTTCCAGTTCGAGTTCCAGCGACGGCGGCGCGGAGCCGGGCCGGGTCGACTCGCCACCGATGTCCAGGATGTCGGCGCCCTCGTCGACCAGCCGCTCGCAGTGCCCGCAGGCCTCGGCCGTCGTAGCGTGCTGGCCGCCGTCGGAAAAGGAATCGGTCGTGACATTGACGATGCCCATCACCTGCGGGCGCGTCAGGTCGATCTTGAAGCGGGCGGTCTGCCAGAAGGTCGGCGGCATGCGAGGTGACTGAAGCAAGCACAACGGGGCCCAAGGCCCCGTCGTTGTCGGTCAGCGGTGCGGACGCGTGGCTTTACGCGGCGGCCGGCGCGCTGTCCGGGTTGACCGGCGGTGTGGTGCCGCCGCCATTGCGGCTGGCCGAAGGTACCCAATCCTTTGGCGGGCGTGGTGGCTTGCCGGCCATGATGTCCAGCACTTGATCCCGGTCGATGGTCTCCCAATCCATCAACGCATCGGTCATCGCCTCGACCTTGTCGCGGTTGTCCTCCAGGATCTTCTGGGCGACAGCGTACTGCTCGTCGAGGATGCGGCGCATCTCGGCGTCGACCTTCTGCTGCGTGCTTTCGCTGATGTTGGCGGTCTTGGTCATGCTGCGGCCGAGGAAGACTTCGCCTTCGTTCTCGGCATAGACCATGGGGCCCAGCAGTTCGCTCATGCCGTAGCGCGTGACCATGTCGCGCGCGATGCGGGTGGCACGTTCGTAGTCGTTCGATGCGCCGGTCGAGATTTCCTTGATGAACAGGTCTTCCGCAATCCGCCCACCGAACAGGATGCTGATCTCGTTGAGCATCTGCTTGTAGTAGCGGCTGTACTGGTCGCGCTCGGGCAACTGCCAAGTCACGCCCAGCGCGCGGCCACGCGGCATGATCGTCACCTTGTGCACCGGGTCGGTGCCCGGCAGCATCTCGGCAACGATGGCATGGCCCGACTCGTGGTACGCCGTGGCGCGTCGCTCTTCCTCGGTCATGACCATGCTCTTGCGCTCGGGGCCCATGTAGAGCTTGTCCTTCGCACGCTCGAAGTCGATCATTTCCACGACACGGCCATTGCGGCGCGCCGCGAACAACGCGGCCTCGTTGACCAGGTTGGCCAGATCGGCACCGCTCATACCCGGCGTGCCGCGCGCGAGGATGTCCGCCTTGACATCGCTTCCGACCGGCACCTTGCGCATGTGCACGTTGAGGATTTGCTCGCGGCCGCGGATGTCGGGCAGCGTCACATAGACCTGGCGGTCGAAGCGGCCCGGCCGCAGCAGCGCCGGGTCGAGGATGTCCGGCCGGTTGGTCGCGGCCATCACGATCACGCCAAGGTTGGTCTCGAAGCCATCCATCTCGACCAGCATCTGGTTCAGTGTCTGCTCGCGCTCATCATTGCCGCCGCCCAGGCCGGCACCACGGTGGCGGCCCACCGCGTCGATTTCGTCAACGAAGATGATGCAGGGGGCGCTCTTCTTGGCCTGCTCGAACATGTCGCGCACGCGGGCCGCGCCCACGCCGACGAACATCTCGACGAAGTCGGAGCCGGAGATCGAGAAGAACGGCACCTTGGCCTCGCCGGCAATCGCCTTGGCCAGCAGCGTCTTGCCGGTGCCCGGGGGGCCGACCAGCAGCACGCCGCGCGGAATACGGCCGCCGAGCTTCTGGAATTTCTGCGGGTCCTTCAGGAAGTCGACCAGTTCCTTGACCTCTTCCTTGGCCTCGTCGCAGCCGGCCACATCGGCGAAGGTGGTGGTGTTGTTGGCCTCGTCCAGCATGCGAGCCTTGGACTTGCCGAAGCTGAAGGCGCCGCCCTTGCCGCCGCCCTGCATCTGGCGCATGAAGTAGACCCACACACCGATCAGCAGCAGCATCGGGCCCCAGGACAGCAGCAGCGTCTGCAGCAGCGAGGGTTCTTCTTCCGGCTTGGCAGACACCTGCACGCCGTACTTCATCAGGTCGCCGACCATCCAGATGTCCTGCGGCGCCGACATGCTGAAAGGCTGGCCGTCACTCGGCGTCACCTTGAGCGTGCGGCCCTGGACCTCGACCTTCTTGACGCGGCCCTGTTTGGCGTCCTCCATGAACTGGGTGTAGGTCACCTGTTCATTGGAGCGTGGTTTGTCGAACTGCTTGAAGACAGTGAACAACACCAAGGCGATCACCAGCCAGACGGCGACCTTCGAAATCCACTGATTGTTCACCGCGGTTCCTTTGCCAGACTCATGTGGGGTAGGCGGACAGACGAGCCTCCAGCGAGGCACCAACGAGGCGATTTGCCACCCCAGGCATATAGGGTTGATTCTAGTCGACTCAATACCCCCGCATATTGCAACGGGAAACCAGCTGTCAACGCCGCCAGAGGCGCCGAAAACGCCGGGTTATTGAGCCATCGCAGCCGATTCAACGCTTTTTGAGACCGATTCCGACAAGAAAGGTTTCGGACGACTTGTCGCGCGACGCCTTGGGCTTGATCGGCTTGACCACGCGGAACTGCTGCTTGAACAGTTCCACCAGCTGGCTGTAGCCGCTGCCGTGGAAAACCTTGGCGACCAGCGCACCGTCCGGCTTCAGGTGCCGGCTGCTGAAATCGATGGCCAGCTCGACCAGGTGGGCGATGCGGGCCGAGTCCGACGAGGCGATGCCGGACAGGTTGGGCGCCATGTCCGACACCACCACGTCCACCGGTCGGCCAGCGAGTTCCGCCTCGAGCAGGTGCATCACCTCGTCTTCCCGGAAATCACCCTGGATGAAGCTGACGCCGTCCACGGGCTCGAAATCCAGCAGGTCCAGCGCGATGATCGTGCCGTCCAGTTCGCCCGTCGCGGCGCCGCCCACGCCGGCCGATTTCGGCGCGAAGCGGCGGCGCAGGTACTGGCTCCACGCGCCCGGCGCGGCGCCCAGGTCGACCACCACCTGCCCCGGGCGGAAGAGCTGGAAGGCCTCGTCGATCTCCTTCAGCTTGTAAGCGGCCCGCGCCCGGTAGCCCTCTTTCTGGGCCATCTTCACGTAGGGATCGGTCAGGTGGTCGTGCAACCACGCCTTGTTGACCTTCTTGCTCTTTGTCTTGATCTTCATTTCGCCTGGGATAATGCACCAATGCCTGCTTTGAACCTGACACCCGCCGCCCGCAAGGAAAAGCGCGGGGAAGCCCATCACCTGGACCCGGTGGTGATGATCGGTGCCGAGGGCCTGACCCCGGCCATCGTGAAGGAAACCGACGCGGCCCTGAAGGCCCACGGCCTGATCAAGGTGCGCATGTTCTCTGACGACCGCGAGACCCGCGAAGCCGCCCTCGCCTCGCTGGCCGACAGCCTGAACGCCGCGCCGGTGCAGCACATCGGCAAGCTGCTGGTGCTTTGGCGCCCTGTTCCCCCCAAGGCCACGGCCGAGCGGGACGACCGCAAGCCCGGCCCGCGAACGGTGAAGATCGTCAGCTTCTCCAAGAGCGGCAACCACCGCGCGACAGTGAAGAAGGTGCAGGTCTTCGGCAACGAGCGCGTGACCTCGGGCGGGCAGATCAAGCGCGCGAAACCTCGCGCGACCAGCGTCAAGAAGAAGGCCCAGCAGGGCTGACAGGGCCCAGGCTGCCGCGCCAGGCCAGTGCCAGCACGGCCAAGCCCTTGATGCCGAACAGCACCAGGCTGACGGCGTGCAACTGGCCGAAGCTCCAGGGCCCCTCGCCCGCGCGGGCCGCGGCCATCATCGGCTGCAGGCCGAAGTAGCCCAGCACGGTGCAGAAGATGGCCACGAGCGGGAACAGCATCCCGGTCGACAACCGGCTTTCGCCGTCCGGGCCGGCGGCAGCCTGGCGCTCCAGCAGCAGGCACACCACCCCCAGCGCCAGGCTGACATAGGCTTCCTGCGCAAAGATGCGGGCGACGACCCGGCCGGCATCCTGCGTGGTGAGCGTGGCAAAGGGTGCCGGCGTGGCCACGAGCGCGATGCACAACAGCGCCCCCGCCCACAGGGCCGGGACCAGCCGCCGCGCGCGCTCCGTAGCCTTCACTGGTACCGTACCGCCACGATCTCGTAGCTCTTCACGCCACCGGGGGCCCGCACCTCGGCCACGTCGCCGGCTTCCTTGCCGATCAGCGCACGGGCGATGGGCGAGCTGATCGAGATCAGGCCCAGCTTCAGGTCGGCCTCGTCGTCGCCGACGATCTGGTAGGTCACCTGGGCGCCCGACTCTTCCTCTTCCAGCTCCACCGTGGCGCCGAAGACCACGCGGCCACCGGCGTCCAGCGTGGCCGGGTCGATGATCTGGGCCGCGGCGAGCTTGCCCTCGATCTCGAGGATGCGGCCCTCGATGAAGCCTTGCTTGTCCTTGGCGGCGTCGTACTCGGCGTTCTCGGACAGGTCGCCCTGCGCGCGCGCCTCGGCAATCGCCTGGATCACCGCGTGGCGCTCGACGGTCTTGAGCCGCTGCAGCTCTTCCTTGAGCTTCTCGGCGCCGCGCTTGGTGAGGGGAATGGTGCTCATGTGATTCGTGGCAAAAAGGAAAACGCGCCAACAGGCGCGCTTCGGGACGGAAGTTTAGAGCAGTTTGGGCGGGCTGCAAGCCCGCACCGGCCCCGTGGGATGCTGGCGGATCAGGCCAGCGCGGCGTGCAGCTCCTGCAGCGACAGCACGTTCGGATCGTCCTGGTGCTTCAGCGCCTCGGTGGCCGCCTCGCATCCGGCCATGGTGGTGTAGTAGGTCACCCGGTTGGCCAGGGCCGCCGTGCGGATGTAGCGCGAATCGGCGATCGCGGTGCGGGTTTCGTCCACCGTGGTGAAGACGAGCTGGATCTCGCCCGCCTTGATCATGTCCGCGATGTGCGGCCGGCCGTCCTTGACCTTGTTGACCAGCTTCACCGGCACGCCTGCCGCCGCGATGGCCGCGGCCGTGCCCTTGGTGGCCACCACCTGGTAGCCCAGGTCGACCAGGTCGCTGGCCACCTTGACCGCGCGGTCCTTGTCGTTGTTCTTGACCGTGATCACCACCGTGCCCTTGGCCGGCAGGCGCGAGCCGGCACCGAGCTGGCTCTTGAGCATGGCCTCGCCGAAGCTGTAGGCCACGCCCATCACCTCGCCGGTCGAGCGCATCTCGGGGCCGAGGATGGGGTCCACGCCTGGGAACTTGTTGAACGGGAACACCGCTTCCTTCACGCTGAAGTACGGCGGAATCACCTCGCGCGGGGGCTGGCCGTCCTTGCCGCGCTGGTCTGCCAGCCTCTGGCCGGCCATGCAGCGTGCGGCAATCTTGGCAAGGGGCTGGCCGGTGGCCTTGGACACGAAGGGCACCGTGCGCGAGGCGCGGGGGTTCACCTCCAGCACGTAGACGACGGCCTCGTCGCGGGTGTCGCCGTTCTGGCCCTGGATGGCGAACTGCACATTCATCAGGCCGACGACCTTCAGCGCCCGCGCCATCAGCGCGGTCTGGCGGCGCAGCTCGTCTTGCAGCGCTGGCGACAGCGAGTACGGCGGCAGTGAGCAGGCCGAGTCGCCGGAGTGCACGCCGGCCTGCTCGATGTGTTCCATGATGCCGCCGATCATCACGCCGTCGGGGCCATCGGTGCCGTCACTGATGCAGTCCACGTCGACCTCGATCGCATCGTCGAGGAAACGGTCCAGCAGCACGGGCGACTTCTCGCTCACGCGCACGGCCTCGCGCATGTAGCGCTCGAGGTCCTTGTCGTCCTGCACGATCTCCATCGCACGGCCGCCCAGCACGTAGCTGGGCCGCACGACCAGCGGGTAGCCGATCTCGCGCGCCATCGCCAGCGCGCCGTCTTCGGTGCGGGCGGTGCGGTTGGGCGGCTGCTTCAGGCCCAGCTCGTGCAGCAGCTTCTGGAAGCGCTCGCGGTCCTCGGCCACGTCGATCGAATCGGGGCTGGTGCCGATGATGGGCACGCCGGCGCGCTCCAGGTCCAGCGCCAGCTTCAGCGGCGTCTGGCCGCCGTACTGCACGATCACGCCGACCGGTTTTTCCTTGTCGACGATTTCGAGCACATCCTCGAGCGTCACCGGCTCGAAGTACAGGCGGTCGGACGTGTCGTAGTCGGTCGAGACGGTTTCCGGGTTGCAGTTGACCATGATGGTCTCGTACCCGTCCTCGCGCATCGCCAGCGCCGCGTGCACGCAGCAGTAGTCGAACTCGATGCCCTGGCCGATGCGGTTCGGCCCGCCGCCCAGCACCATGATCTTCTTGTTGGTCGTCGGCTCGGCCTCGCACTCCTCGTCGTAGGTCGAGTAGAGGTAGGCGGTCTGCGTCGCGAACTCGGCCGCACAGGTGTCCACCCGCTTGTAGACCGGGCGCACGCCCAGCGCGTGGCGCTTGGCGCGCAGCGCATGCTGGTTCGTGCCCAGCAGTTTGGCCAGGCGCTTGTCCGAGAAGCCCTTGCGCTTGAGGAAGAACAACTCGTCCTTGCTCAGATCGTCCACCGTGCGGCCGGCCAGGGCCTTCTCTGTCGACACGATCTGCTCGATCTGCGCCAGAAACCAGGGGTCGATCGCCGTCTCGGCGAAGATCTCGTCCAGCGTCATGCCGATGCGGAAGGCATCGGCGACGAAAAGGATGCGCTCCGGCCCAGCCTCGCCGATCTCCTGGATGATGTCTTCGCGGTCTGTGGAGCGCTCGCTCAGCCCGTCGATGCCGGTTTCCAGGCCGCGCAGCGCTTTCTGGAAGCTCTCCTGGAAGGTGCGGCCCATGGCCATCACCTCGCCCACCGACTTCATCTGGGTCGTCAGGTGCGGGTCGGCGGCCGGGAACTTCTCGAAGGCGAAACGCGGAATCTTGGTCACCACGTAGTCGATCGACGGCTCGAACGACGCCGGCGTAGCACCGCCGGTGATGTCGTTGCGCAACTCGTCCAGCGTGTAGCCCACGGCCAGCTTGGCGGCCACCTTGGCGATCGGGAAGCCCGTGGCCTTGGACGCCAGCGCCGACGAACGCGACACGCGCGGGTTCATCTCGATCACGATCATCCGGCCCGTGTCCGGGTTGATCGAGAACTGCACGTTCGAGCCGCCGGTGTCGACGCCGATCTCGCGCAGGATCGCGATCGACGCGTTGCGCAGCAGCTGGTATTCCTTGTCCGTCAGCGTCTGGGCCGGGGCGACGGTGATCGAGTCGCCGGTGTGGATGCCCATCGGGTCGAGGTTCTCGATCGAGCAGACGATGATGCAGTTGTCCGCCTTGTCGCGGACGACCTCCATCTCGTACTCCTTCCAGCCGATCAGCGACTCTTCGATCAGCAGCTCGTTGGTCGGCGACAGGTCGAGCCCGCGCTTGCAGATCTCTTCGAACTCTTCCGGGTTGTAGGCGATGCCGCCGCCGGTGCCGCCCAGCGTGAAGCTGGGGCGGATGACCATCGGAAAGCCCGAGCCGCCGACGTCGGCCAGGATGCTCTTCTGCACGGCCCAGGCCTCGTCCATCGAATGCGCGATGCCGGACTTGGCCGAACCCAGGCCGATCTTGGTCATCGCGTCCTTGAACTTCAGCCGGTCCTCGGCCTTCTCGATCGCGTGCTCGTTGGCACCGATCATCTCGACGCCGTATTTGGCCAGCACGCCGTGCTTGTGCAGGTCGAGCGCGCAGTTCAGCGCGGTCTGGCCGCCCATGGTCGGCAGGATCGCGTCCGGCCGCTCTTTCGCGATGATCTTCTCGACCACCGGCCAGGTGATCGGCTCGATGTAGGTCACGTCCGCCGTGTCGGGGTCGGTCATGATGGTCGCCGGGTTCGAGTTGACCAGGATGACCTTGTAGCCCTCTTCGCGCAGCGCCTTGCAGGCCTGGGCACCGGAGTAGTCGAACTCGCAGGCCTGGCCGATGATGATCGGGCCGGCGCCGATGATGAGGATGCTCTGGATGTCGGTACGCTTGGGCATTCAGTTCTTCTCCGACATCAACGCGGTGAAACGGTCGAACAGGTAGGCAATGTCATGCGGGCCGGGCGAGGCTTCCGGGTGCCCCTGGAAGCAGAAGGCCGGCTTGTCGGTGCGGGCCAGGCCCTGCAGCGTGCCGTCGAACAGGCTGACGTGCGTGGCGCGCAGGTTGGCGGGCAGCGTCTTCTCGTCCACCGCGAAACCGTGGTTCTGGCTGGTGATCGAGACGCGGCCCGCGTCCAGGTCTTTCACCGGGTGGTTCGCGCCGTGGTGGCCAAACTTCATCTTGAAGGTCTTCGCCCCCGAGGCCAGCGCCATGATCTGGTGGCCCAGACAGATGCCGAAAGTCGGGATGCCGGTGTCGATCAGCTCGCGCACCGCGGTGATCGCGTAGGCGCACGGCTCGGGGTCACCAGGGCCATTGCTCAGGAAGATGCCGTCGGGCCGGTGCTTCAGCACCTCGGCCGCGGATGTCTTGGCCGGCACCACCGTGACCTGGCAGCCGCGCTCGGCCAGCATGCGCAGGATGTTGCGCTTGACGCCGAAGTCGTAGGCCACGACGCGGAACTTCGGGTTGGCGAGTCGGCCGTAGCCCGGCGTGCCGTCTTCGCGCGCCAGCTTCCACTCGGTCTCTGCCCAGTCGTAGGGCTGGTCGATGCTCACGACCTGGGCCAGGTCCAGGCCCGCCATGCTCGGCGCGGCCTTGGCGCGCGCCACCGCGTCGGCAATGTCCGCGTCGCTGACGGGGTGCCCTTCGGCGAAGGTCGCGATGCAGCCGTTCTGCGCGCCGGTGGTGCGCAGGACCCGCGTCAGGCGACGCGTGTCGATGTCGGCGATCGCCACCGTGCCCTGGGCGCGCAGGTATTCCGGCAGCGTCTGCGACTGGCGGAAGTTGGACACGCGGACCGGCAGGTCCTTGATGATCAGGCCCGCGGCATGGACTTTGGACGCCTCGACATCCTCGTCGTTCACCCCATAGTTGCCTATGTGCGGATACGTCAGCGTGACGATCTGCCGGCAGTAGCTGGGGTCGGTGAGGATTTCCTGGTAGCCGGTGAGCGCGGTGTTGAACACCACCTCACCGACCGTGTGGCCGGCTGCGCCGATCGAGGTGCCAGAGAAGACCGTGCCGTCTGCGAGCGCCAGGATGGCGGGGGCCTTGGTGGGGACCAGGGCGTTCGGCGAAGCAGGCAACAAAGGAAACTCCGGTGTTCGCGCACCCAGCCCGGGCCCACTTGCTGCCCCGTGAAAAACGAGGCTCGGGCAGGACTCGAGAGGAAACCGTGTGGGGGAGTTTCGCTGGGCGGCGGTGTTTTGGGGTAAACCCGCTAAGTATAGCCTGAGCGTGCCCTTCAGCCAAGCGTGCCGGGGCCGCCGGGCACCGCGCGACGGGAGACGGCCCGTCCGCGCGGAACTAGAATTCCGGCCTGCGGGTCTGACCCGACGCGCTCTTCGAGCGCCACTGCAATCAACGGAGGTTCCATGAACGAAAGCCTGCAAACCTACACCGGCCTCGCCGGCACGGGCTCGCTGGCGGCGCAACGCCACCGCGTGCTGCGCAACACCTATTGGCTGCTGGCCTTGTCGATGATCCCCACGGTGCTCGGCGCCTGGGTCGGCGTGGCGATGAACATCAACAGCCTGATCAGCCCGGTGGCGGGCCTGTTCGTGTTCATGGGTGGCGCCTTCGCCTTCATGTTCGCGATCGAGAAGACCAAGGACTCGGCCGCCGGCGTCGGCGTGCTGCTCGCCTTCACCTTCTTCATGGGCCTGATGCTGGCGCGCCTGCTGTCCATCGTGCTCGGCCTGCGCAACGGGCCGTCGCTGGTGATGACGGCCTTCGGTGGCACAGGGCTCGTGTTCCTGGCCATGGCCACGCTGGCCTCGGTGATCAAGCGCGACTTGTCCGGCATGGGCAAGTTCCTGTTCGTCGGTGCGCTGGTCATCATGGCGGCCGGCATCATCAACGTGTTCGTGCAATCCGGTGCGGCCTTCCTGACCATGGCGGTGCTGTGCATCGCGCTGTTCTCGGCCTACATGGTCTACGACCTGAAGCGGGTCATCGACGGTGGCGAGACCAACTACATCACCGCCACGCTGGCGCTCTACCTGGACCTGTACAACGTGTTCCAGAGCCTTCTCAGCCTGCTGGGCATCTTCGGCGGCGACAGCGACTGAAGTCGCGCCGCCAGGCTCCCGCACCAGGGCCCTTCGGGGCCCTTTTCGTTGCCGGCCGGGCGGCAAAATGCCGGCACAGGCCTTGAAACCCGACCCTGCCCCCCCCCCGCCGACACCCCGTGAGCACCGTGCCCTACACGATCGATTGGAACCGCCCGCTGGCCGACCTGCCCGCCACCTGCGGGGTGCTGGTGGTCGGTGCCGGCCCTGCCGGCAGTGCCTGCGCCCGCGTGCTGGCCCAAGCTGGGCACGACGTCTGGTTGGTCGATGCCCAGGCCTTCCCGCGCGACAAGGTCTGTGGCGATGCCCTGGTGCCTGGTGCCTGACAGCCATGCCGCCTTGCGCCGGCTGGGGCTGCACGAGCGTGTGATGGGCGTCGCGCTGCCGGCCAGCGTGGCGCGCTGTGTCGCGCCGAGCGGCAGCGCCATCGACGTGCCGGGCGAACTGGCCGTGCTGCCGCGCCGCGAGCTGGACGCGCTGCTGTGCCGCGCCGCCGTCGAGGCCGGCGCCAGGATGGTGGCGCCCGCCCGTTTCATCGCCCCGCTGCTCGATGGCGGTGGCCGTGTGGTCGGCGCCCAGCTCGGTGCCGGTGGGCAAACCCGTGAGGTGGCCTGCCGCTGGCTCGTGCTGGCCACCGGTGCCCCACCAGGCGCACTGCTTGCCACGGGCTTGTGCGAGCGCCGGACGCCCAGCGCAATGGCCTTGCGCGTCTACGTGCGCCATGCCGGGCTGCCCGAGGCGGCCGCCGCGCTGCGCTTCGTCTGGCACCGGCGGTTGCGCGACGGCTACGGCTGGGTCTTCCCCGGTCCCGACGGGGTGTTCAACATCGGCGTGGGCATCCTCGACAGCCATCCGTCGTCAGGCGGCGCCGCCCAAGAGCGCCACAAGGCCCGCAACCTGCGCCTGCTGTTCGACGACTTCCTGAAGGTCGACGCCCAGGCCGCCCGGCTGATGCGCGAAGGCGAGCGCCTGTCCGAACTGAAAGGTGCGCCGCTGCGCTGCGACCTGGCCGGCGCACGAAGCGCTGCCCCTGGCGTGCTGGTCAGCGGCGAAGCGATAGGCGCGACCTACGCGCTCACCGGCGAGGGCATCGGCAAGGCGCTGGAGACGGGCATCGCAGCGGCCGAGGCGGTGATCGAGGGCGCGGACAATGACGATGCCGTGATCGCCGCGTATCGGGTCCGGCTCGACGCGCTGCGCCCGCGCTTCGCGATGTACCGCAAGGCCGCCAGCTTCAACCGCCACCCCTTGCTGGTCAGCCTGGTGGTCTGGCGCGCGCTGCGCAGCCCGCGCGTGCTGGCACGGTTGGCCGACATCCTGAACGAGCGCCGCCTGCCTGGCAGCCTGCTGTCCTGGCGCGGGTTCAAGGCGATGATGTGGGGGTAGCGGCGCCGGATCCGGGCGCGCCACTCGAAGGCGGCGACGCTTCGCGCGTCTTCAGGCGCGATCGAAGACGGCGATGCTCTCCACGTGCGCGGTGTGGGGGAACATGTTCACCGCGCCCGCCGCCGTGCAGCGGTAGCCGGCCACGTTGACCAGCAGGCCGGCATCGCGCGCGAGCGTGGCCGGGTTGCAGCTGACGTAGACGATGCGCCGGGGCGGCTGCCAGCCCGCGCGCGGGCTCTCGTGCAGGTCGGCCACGGCCTTGGCCAGTGCGAAGGCCCCCTCGCGCGGCGGGTCCACCAGCCATTTGTCGGCCGCGCCGAACGCCACCAGGTCGTCGGCGCTCAGCTCGAACAGGTTGCGCGCCGCGAAGCTGGTCTTGGCGCCCAGGCCATTGCGCGCCGCGTTCTCGCGCGAGCGCGCCACCAGCACCTCGCTGCCTTCGATGCCCAGCACCTCGCGCGCCCGCGTCGCCAGCGGCAGCGTGAAGTTGCCCAGACCGCAGAACCAGTCGATCACGCGCTCGGTCGGCTGCACGTCGAGCAGGCGCAGGGCCCGCCCCACCAGCACCTCGTTGATCTGGTGGTTCACCTGGGTGAAGTCGGTGGGCTTGAACGGCATGGTCAGGCCGAACTCGGGCAGCGTGTAGGCGAGTTCGGGCCCGCCTTCATCCAGCAGGTGAACGGTGTCCGGCCCCTTGGGCTGCAGCCACCATTGCACCCGGTGCTCGGCCGCGAACCGGCGCAATCGCTCGGCATCGGCCGGCGACAGCGGCTCCAGGTGGCGCAGCACCAGCGCCGTGACGCCGTTGCCCTCGGCCAGTTCGATCTGGGGCAGGCGGTCACGCGCCTCCATGGCGCCGATCAAAGCGCGCAACGGAAGCAGCAAGTCGCTCACGTGGCGGGGCAGCACGTGGCACTCGCTCATGTCGGCCACGTAGCGGGATTTGCGCTCATGGAAGCCCACCAGCACCATGCCCTTCTTGGCGACGTAGCGCACCGACAGGCGCGCGCGCAGCCGGTAGCCCCAGGTCGGCCCCTCGATCGGCCGCAGCATGCGCTCGGCCTTGACCTTGCCCAGGTGGGCCAGGTTGTCCTCGAGCACGCGCTGCTTGATGGCGACCTGGGCGCCGGCGTGCAGGTGCTGCATCTTGCAGCCGCCGCAGGCACCGGCATGCAGGCCGAAGTGGTGGCAGGCCGGGCGCACGCGCTGCGCGCTCTCGCGCCGCATCGCGCGCATCGTCGCCTGCTCCCACTGGTTCTTGCGGCGGCCGACGTCGACCTGCACCTGCTCGCCCGGCAGCGCGCCCTCGATGAAGACGACCTTGCCCTCGGCGTTGTGGGCCACGCCCTGGGCTTCGATGTCGAGCGACTCGACGCTGAGCCATTCGTCGTGTGCGGTCATGGGTGGCGTGTCCTTGGCGGGCGAAAACGGCGGCGCCGCCCGCAGGCGGTGACTGGGGTGAATGACGGCGGCGCCTCAGGCAAGCGCCGGGCCGCTCCCAAGCGGCCTGAGCACCCTCTCGGAGGGTGGCGCCGGCATGCCGGCGCCGGGTGCCCTGCTCAGCGCGATGGCAGCAGCTTGGCCGGGTCGATCGGCTTGCCCTGGCGGCGCACCTCGAAGTGCAGTTGCACGCGCTCCGCGTCCGACGAGCCCATCTCGGCGATCTTCTGGCCCTTGCGGACCACCTGGTCTTCCTTGACCAGCAGGGTCTGGTTGTGGGCGTAGGCGGTGAGGTAGGTGGCGTTGTGCTTGACGATCACCAGGTTGCCGTAGCCGCGCAGGCCCGAGCCCGCGTAGACCACACGACCATCAGCGGCCGCGAAGACCGGGTCACCCGCCTTGCCGGTGATGGCCAGGCCCTTGTTGCGGGCCTCGTCGAACGGCGTGGCCACCGGGCCGGCCGCTGGCCAGCCCCACTGCACGTCGTCGTCGTTGTCTCGGGCCGGGACCGCCGGCGCTGCGCTCGACGCGCCAGAGGCGGGCGCGCTGGCGCCGTTGGCCGCCGTGGCGGGCTTGCCGTCCAATGGCTTGGTCTCGATCTTGGGCGGCGTGAGCGGCTTGGTCGCAACCTGGGCTTCGCCTGTGGGCGGTAGCACCCGCAGGACCTGACCGACCTCGATCACGTTCGGGTTGTCGATGCCGTTCCAGCGTGCAATGTCGCGCCAGGCCTGGCCGGACTCGAGGGCGATGCGCATCAGCGTGTCGCCAGGCTTCACCGTGTAGGTGGCGGGGCGCGTGTCGGCCGGGGCGCTCGCCGGCGCCGACGCGGGCTTGGCCGCCTCGGGCGGCGCCACCGGCGGCTTGGCCGGGGTCTTCGCCGTGGGCCGCTCTTCGACAGGCGCTTGCTGCAGCGGCGTCGAGCAGGCCGCGAGCAGCAGCAAGGGCACGGCCGCGGCGACCAGGCCGAAAGTTCGCGTCCACCGCCTTGCGTTCATGCTTGTCGCCAACTGCTTCCCCTGTGCTGTGTTCATTGTCAATGGGTGCCGGATTTTAAGGGGACGAACTGAACCGCCTCGCCAAGCTGCCGCCGCAGGCCCTCGGGCGTGCGGTCGACGATGACCAGCACCTGGCCGCAGCCGTCGGGCGAGCGCGCTGGCGCCACCAGCCGGCCGCCCACGGCCAACTGGTCCAGCCAGGCCGCTGGCAGGTCGTCGCCGCCCGCCGCGGCGATGATGCTGTCATACGGCGCATTGGGTGGGTGGCCGCGCATGCCGTCGCCGAAGACCAACCGGCAGCGCGGCACCTGCAGCCGGCCCAGGTGTCGCGCGGCGAGCTCGTGCAGCGGCTTGAGCCGCTCGACCGAGACGACCATGGTGGCCAGCGGCGCGAGAACCGCCGCCTGG
This sequence comes from Burkholderiaceae bacterium, assembly GCA_044226465.1. Lineage (GTDB taxonomy): Bacteria > Pseudomonadota > Gammaproteobacteria > Burkholderiales > Burkholderiaceae_C > Ideonella. The sequence continues at coordinate 33,302 of JBGAGZ010000041.1, forward strand.
TATCCGCACCCGGTGCCCACCTCGAGCACGCGGCCCAAGTGACCGCGGGCGCGGGCGCCTTCGCCCAGGTACAGCCACTCGATCATGCGGGCCACGACCGACGGCTTGGAAATCGTCTGCGACAGCCCGATCGGCAGGCTGGTGTCCTCGTAGGCCTGGGCGGCCAAGGCCGAGTCGACGAACTCGTGCCTCAGCACCTGGGCCATGGCCTGCAGCACCGGCTCGCAGCGCACCCCGTCGGCACGCAGGCGTTCGACCATGCGCAGACGCACGGGCGCGCTGTCCAGCCCCAGGCCCTGCGGCGTGACGAGACGCGCGGCGTCTTGGGCCGCCTCGTGCAGCAGGCGCTGGGGCCGCAGCAGCGGTGCCGCCGCCGTGGCGGCGCCGCGCGAGGCCAACGACGCGGGGAAACGCGGGGCGCGGGGCGCGGCCGGCTTCTTGTCGCTCACTTGGGCGTGCCCAGCCGGGCCTGCCAGTCGGGCAGTGCCGCGTGGTCGGTCAGGTCGACCTGCAGCGGCGTGATCGACACCTGGCCGTTGGCCACGGCGTGGAAGTCCGTGCCCTCGCCGGCCTCGCGGGCGTCGCCGGCCGGGCCGATCCAGTAGACCGTCTCGCCGCGCGGGCTGATCTGCTTGATCACCGGCTCGCTGGCGTGGCGCCGGCCCAGCCGGGTGGTGACCCACGGCAGCTGGTCGGCATCGGCGCGGTTCGGGATGTTGACGTTGAGCAGCCAGGCGCGCTGCCCTGGGGGCCGCTCGCGCACCGACTCAAGCACCGCCTCGACGATGCGCCGCGCCGTGCGGGCCGCGGCGTCCAGGTGCATCCAGCCCTTCTCGGCCTGCGAGAAGGCGATGGCCGGCACGCCGAACAGGTAGCCTTCCATCGCCGCGGCCACGGTGCCGGAATACAGCGTGTCGTCGCCCATGTTGGCGCCCTGGTTGATGCCCGACAGCACCAGGTCGGGCTTGTGCGGCAGCAAGCCGGTCAGAGCGATGTGCACACTGTCAGACGGCGTGCCGTTGACGAAGCGAAAGCCCTTGACCGGCTCACCGCGTGCCTCGTGCACCGTGAGCGGGCGCGTCAGGCTCAGCGCGTTCGAGGTACCGCTGGCATTCTGCTCGGGCGCGATCACGTCGATCTCGCCCAGCCCCTCGCAGGCCTGCACCAGCGCGGCGATGCCGGGGGCCAGGTAACCATCGTCGTTGGCGATCAGGATGCGCATGGGCGGCGATTGTAGGCAGGCGTCACCCGGGTGACGCCTGGGTCGTGCCCGCGTGCCTATGATGCCGGCCAGTCTTGCCCGACATCAACACCAACCATCGGAGCGCCGCCATGCACGCCTGGCTTTGCGAAACCACCACCGGCCCCCAGGACCTCGTCTGGCGCGAGCTGCCCACGCCCGAGCCCGCGGCGGACGAGGTTCGCATCAAGATCCGCGCGGCCAGCATCAACTTCCCCGACTTGCTGACGGTGGTGGGCAAGTACCAGATCCGGCCCGAGCTGCCCTTCGTACCCGGTTCCGAATTCGCCGGCACGGTGGACGCCGTGGGCAGCGCCGTCACCCGCCTGAAGCCGGGGATGCCGGTGGCGGCCATCGGCAGCTCGGGGGGCTTCGGCACCCATGCCTGCGTCAAGGCGGCCAACGCCATCCCGCTGCCGCCGGGCTTCAAGCTGGAAGATGCCGCCGCGTTCGCCTTCACCTACGGCACCTCGTACCACGCCCTGCTGGACCGCGGCCAGCTCCAGGCGGGCGAGACCGTGCTGGTCCTGGGTGCGGCCGGCGGCGTGGGCACCGCCGCGGTGCAGATCGCCAAGGCCGCCGGCGCCAAGGTGATCGCCGCTGCGTCCACCGACGACAAGTGCGCCGCCTGCCTGTCCATCGGCGCGGACGCCGCCATCAACTACAGCACCCAGAGCCTGCGCGACGAGCTGAAGACGCTGACCGGCGGTCGCGGCCCCGACATCGTCTACGACCCGGTCGGCGGCGACCTGGCCGAGCCGGCCTTCCGCGCCATCGCCTGGCGCGGCCGCTACCTGGTCGTCGGCTTCGCTGCCGGCGGCATCCCCGCCCTGCCTTTCAACCTGCCACTGCTCAAGGGCGCGTCGGTGGTCGGCGTGTTCTGGGGCGACCACGTGCGCCGCGAGCCGGCCGCCAACGCCAAGGCCCTGGGCGAGCTGGCACGCTGGTACGGCGAGGGCAAGATCAAGCCGGTGATCGACACCCTGCTGCCCATGAGCGAGTTGGCGACGGCCTATCGCCGCATGGCGGCCCGCGAGATCAAGGGCAAGCTGGTGATGGTCAATGCCGATTGACGCGCCCGCCACCAACCCCTAGAAATAGGGGGACTCTCGCGGAGGCAACGTCCCCCAAAAGGGGGCTCGGTGCTCCCTTGGCACGCTGCTAGCATGCCGGCCCACGTTGAGTTGTAAAGGGAGCGCGCAAATGACAGTGAAGGTGCTGATCCTGGAAGACAACCCGGTGGCACGAGACTTCCTGTCGCGTGTCCTGCGGGAAAGCTTCAGCGATCCGATCTCGATCACCGAAGCCGGTGACCTCGAAACCGCGCGCGAGCAGATCGCGCTGACCGGCCCGCATGGCCTGCACGGGGCCGACCCGTTCAAGCTGATGCTCGTCGACCTCGAGCTGCCCGATGGCAACGGCCTGGAGCTGCTCGCCGAGCTGACCCAGTACCCCGCCACCAAGGTGGTGACCACGCTGTACTCGGACGACGACCACCTCTTCCCCGCCCTGCAGTGCGGCGCCGACGGCTACCTGCTGAAGGAAGACCGCTTCGACGTGCTGGTCGAGGAACTGCGCAAGATCGTGCTGGGCCAGCCGCCGCTGTCGCCCGCGATCGCGCGCCGCCTGCTGACCCACTTCCGCCACGGCGCGGCGGCCGACTCGCCCTCGCCAGCGCCGGTGGGCAACAGCGCCGCCAACAACGCCTCGGTTGGCGGCAACCGCCCGGTGCCGATCGAAAAGCCGGTGGATTTGCCCCACCTGACGCCGCGTGAAATCGAGGTCTTGACCTACCTCAGCAAGGGTTTCACGATCAAGGAGATCGCCAACCTGATGGGCATCAAGTGGTTCACCGTCAACGATCACATCAAGTCGATCTACCGCAAGCTGAACGTGTCCAGCCGCGCCGAGGCGGCCGTGCTGGCCAGCAAGCAAGGCCTGGTCTGAGCCCGGCCCCCATGCGCCGCCGCGCCGCGGACCGCTGCGCATGACCGCCACCGCGTCCGACGACGCAGCCGACACCGTCATCGCCGGCGACAGCGCCTGGCCCAGCGATTCACGCTTCGGCGAAGGCAGCGGCACGGTCACCAGCGCGGTCGGCAGCGCCACGCCGCGCATCGGCTGGCGCCGCCAGGCCCTGCTGCTGGCGGCCGTGGTGGCCTGCCTGACCGTCTTCCTGCTCGCGCGGGTGATGGCCAACAACCCGCACGTGGCGGCCGAATGGCGGGTGACACCGGACGGCGGGATCGAGCTGGTCTACTCCAGCGTGCCGGCCTTGAAAGAGCATGTCGGCAAGGAGCTGGCAGCGATCGAGACCGGGCCGGATGGCGCCATGCCCTTCGGGGGCCTGGCCCTGACCCACTCGGCCCGCTGGCTGGCCAACGACCTGCAGCGCGAGCGGCTGATCGCCACCCGCCTGGCGGTGGCGCGCGCCGTCGAGGCCGGCCATGTGGCCTTCATCTTCAAGGACGGCCATGTGGTCGACGTGGTGCCGCGCCCGCGCGGCTACGCCGGCCTGGGGGCGATGTTCTGGCTGCTCAGCGCCTTCGCGATGGTGCTGTTCCTGGTCGGCTGGATCGTCCCGCTGGTGCAGCCGCAGTGGCGCAACCTGCTGTACGCGCTGATGGCGCTGTCGCAGTCGGGCCAGTTGCTGCTGGCCGCCATCGGCTCGGTACCGGCGCTGGCGCTGCCCAGCGCACTGGTGCTGCACGAGCACAGCCTGTTGACCCTGCTGGACCTGGTCACCGGCACGGCCATCCTGCACGCCACGGCCCTGCACCCTTACCGCAACCGCTGGCGCACCGTGCCGGTGCTGCTGGGCTGGGGCGCCACGCTGGCCTTCGCGGTCTATGCGGTGGCCGGTGGCGCGCCCTACCGGTGGTGGACCTCGCAGTCGGTGCTGATCGCCGACGGCGTGCTGTGCATCGTGTTCCTGGCCTGGCAGGTGGGCCCGCAGCCCCACCCCTTCGCGATCGCGATGCGGCGCTTCGCCTCGGTCACGGTGGCGGCGCTGGTGCTGCTGACGCTGGCCGTGGTGCTGGTGCCGCGCATGCCGCCAGACGTGCAGCCCCTGGCCGCCGTGGGCCCAGTGATCTGGAGCGTGTTCCTCGCGTCCGTGGTGCTGATGGTGCCCTTCATCTCGCGCTCGCAGAACGTGATGCGCGAGTTCGCGATGCTGGCCGGCGTGAGCACCGTCGCCACCTCGGTCGACCTGTTGTTCGTCGCCGTCTTCTCGTTCAGCCAGTTCGCGTCGTTGACGCTGTCGCTGTTCGTGGCGCTGGGCGCCTACGCCGCCATCCGGCAGTGGCTGGTCAACCAGATGATGGGCGCGCGGGCACTCACCACCGAGCGCATGTTCGAGCACCTGTACCGCATTGCCCGCGAGGTCGAAGCCAAGCCCGAGCGCGCAGCCGACCGCATGACGGACCTGCTGCGCCACGTGTTCGAGCCGCTCGAGGCCACGCGCACCGGCGGCCACTCGCGCCAGAGCCGCGTGGTGGGCAACGGGGCCGTCCTGCTGGTGCCCACGCCCAACCTGACCCAGGGCCCGATGCTGGACGGCCAGATCGCGCTGAAGTTCGCCGAGCGCGGCAAGCGCCTGTTCACGCCCGAAGACGCACGCCTGGCCGACCGCATCGTCGAGCAGCTGATGCGCGCCCTGGCCCACGACCGCGCCGTCGAGCGCGGCCGCAGCGAAGAGCGCCAGCGCATCGCGCAAGACCTGCACGACGACATCGGCGCACGGCTGCTGACGCTGATGTACAAGGCCCAGAGCAAGGAGATGGAGGACTACGTCCGCCACACCCTGCAGGATCTGAAGACGCTGACGCGCGGCCTGGCCGCGTCCACCCACTCGCTGGCCCTGGCCGCCGCCGAGTGGAAGACCGACGTCACCCAGCGGCTGGAAGCCATCGGCTGCGAGCTGGAATGGACGGCGACCTTCGACCAGGACCTGACCTTGTCGATGGTGCAGTGGTCATCGCTCACCCGCATCGTGCGCGAGCTGATCAGCAACGCCATCGCCCACTCCAAGGCCCGCAAGGTGCAGATGGAACTGCGGCTGAGCGAAGGCCTGTTCACCGTGACCATGAGCGACGACGGCGTCGGCCGCGACCCCGCGAAGTGGTCTCACGGCCTGGGGTTGGGCGGCATCCGCAAGCGGGTCAAGCTGATGGGCGGCTCGGTCTCGTGGCGCGAGCGCGAGCCGCAGGGCATCGTCTGCCTGGTCAGCGTGCCGAACCTGGGCGGCGTGGGCAGTGGCGCAGCAGCCCCGGGCTGACGCGGTAGCGCTCGCCGCGGCAGGCCTCGTCGAGGCGGTCCAACAGCGCGACGATCGCGGCGCCGTCCCAGCGCCCCAGCCACTCGAATGGGCCGGCCGGGTAGTTGACGCCCAGCTTCATCGCCAAGTCGGCGCCTTCGGCGCTGCACACGCCCTGGTGCACCGCGTCGGCCGCCTCGTTGACCAGCATGGCCACGGTGCGGGCCACGGCCAGGCCTGGGGCATCGTCCAGGCGCTGCGGCTGCACGCCGGCGCAGGCCAGCAGGCCACCCACCTGGGCCAGCCAAGCGGCGCTCGCCCCTTCGGCACCGGCAAACGCTAGGCAGGCACCGGCCGACAGTTCGGCAATCGGAAGATCAAACACCGCCAGGTCGGCGCAGGCTTCGTCGGCCGCGCGCTGCGTGGCAGTGCGGCCGTCCGTCAAGGTAAGGCGGGCGGCGCCGGCCTCGAGGCCGATCCAACTCGAGTCGCTCACCGTGGTCACCTGCACGCCCGCGGCCGCGAGCGCCTCGCGCCAGCGCTGGCCAAAGGCCGCCATCGCACGCCCGCCCTGTCCCGCGCCATGCCAGCGCACGGCCGGCGGCAGCGGCCCCAGGTCGACCGGCGGCAGCGACGGCGGCGCCACCCCGTCGCCATAGGCGAAGAAGCCGCGCCCGGACTTGCGGCCCAGCAGGCCACCGTCGACCATCTCGCGCTGCACCAGCGAGGGTTGGTAGCGCTTGTCGAAGAAATTGGCCTGGTAGACCGACTCGGTGACCGAGAAATTGGTGTCGTGTCCGATCAGGTCCATCAGCTCGCAGGGGCCCATCCGAAAGCCCGCGCCGCGCAGGCAGGCGTCGATCACCGCGGGCGTGGCGGCGCGCTCCTGCAGCAAGGCCAGGGTTTCAGCGTAATAAGGGCGCGCAATGCGGTTCACGATGAAGCCGGGCGTCGAGCGCGCGTGCACCGCCGTCTTGCCCCAGGCGGTGGCGAGCTGGAAGACCCGCTCCGCCACGCCGGCCTCGGTCTGCAGGCCGGACACCACCTCGACCAGCTTCATCAGCGGCACCGGGTTGAAGAAATGCATGCCGACCACCCGGCCCGGCGCCTGCAGGCCATTGGCCAGCGCGGTGATCGAGATCGACGAGGTGTTCGAGGCCAGCACCGCCTCGAGCGACACGCAGGCCTCGAGCTGCCGCAGCAGCGCGCGCTTGACCTCCAGGTTCTCGACGATGGCCTCGACCACCAGGCCCGCGTCAGCCGCGTCTTCCAGCCGCGCCACGGGGGCGATGCGGGCCAGCGCGGCCTCCGCGTCCCCCGCCCCGAGCTTGCCCTTGGCCACCAGGCCCTGCAGCGTCTGGCCCAGCTTGTCGCGCGCCGCGGCCGCCGCCCCTTCACGGGTATCGAACAGCATCACCCGGTGCCCCGCCTGGGCAGCCACCTGCGCAATGCCGGCGCCCATGATGCCGGCGCCGACGACGAGAACGGAGGGAAGAGCAGAGGGGTTCATGGTTGAAGCATAGCGTTCGAGGGTATGCACTATATTGCCTAAATTGGTTATTATGACGTACGCTTCGAACACGTTACGCACAATGTTGCATCCTCTGGCGCCCGTGCTAGTCCCGACCGGCGCCAGGTGGCGCCTGCGATACCCTCGGCCGACACACGTCACACGGAGACACACATGACCCCTCGCCGCGCCCTGCTCGCCACCGCCGCCCTTGTTGCCTGCAGCCTGGCGGCCGGCCCGCTGTCGGCCCAGTCGGCCCCCAAGCTCAAGGTCGGCCTGATGTTGCCCTACACCGGCACCTATGCCGCCTTGGGCAACGCCATCGAGAACGGCTTTCGCCTGTATGTGAGCGAGCAAGGCGGCAAGCTCGGCGGCCGCGAGGTCGAGTTCTTCAAGGTCGACGACGAGAGCGATCCGTCCAAGGCCACGGACAACGTCAACAAGCTGGTCAAGCGCGACCAGGTCGATGTGCTGGTGGGCACGGTGCACTCCGGCGTGGCCATGGCCATGGCCAAGGTGGCCAAGGAAAGCAACACCTTGCTGGTGGTGCCCAACGCCGGTGCCGACGCCGTGACCGGCCCGCTGTGCGGCCCGAACATCGTGCGCAGCTCGTTCTCGAACTGGCAGCCGGCCTACGCCATGGGCGAGGTGGTGGCCAAGAAGGGCCACAAGAAGGCCGTGACCATCACCTGGAAGTACGCCGCCGGCGACGAGTCGGTCAAGGGCTTCAAGGAGGCCTTCGAGAAGAACGGTGGCCAGGTGGTCAAGGAGCTCAACCTGCCCTTCCCCAACGTCGAGTTCCAGGCCTTGCTGACCGAGATCGCGGCCGCCAAGCCGGACGCGGTCTACACCTTCTTCGCCGGCGCCGGCGCCGTGAAGTTCGTCAAGGACTACGCCGCCGCCGGCCTGAAGAAGAGCATCCCGCTGTACGGCCCCGGCTTCCTGACCGACGGCACGCTGGAAGCCCAGGGCGCCGACGCCGACGGCCTGATCACCACCATGCACTACGGCGACAGCCTGAACACGCCGCGCGACAACGCCTTCCGCCTGGCCTACGCCAAGACCTACAAGCTGCAGCCCGATGTCTACGCCGTGCAGGGCTATGACGCCGGCCAGATCCTGGGCATCGGCCTGACGGCCGTGAAGGGTGACGTGGGCAAGAAGGCCGAGTTCGCCGCCGCCGTGCAGGCCGCCAAGATCGACAGCCCGCGCGGCACGTTCACGATCAGCAAGGCCGGCAACCCGGTGCAGGACATCTACCTGCGCCAGGTGACGGGCAAGGAAAACAAGGTGACCGGCATCGCAGTCAAGGCCCTGGCCGACCCCGCGCGCGGCTGCAAGGCCAGCTGACCGGGACGGGTCGCAGCGCGCTCTCGATGGACTTCGCCACCTTCCTCGTCCAATGCCTGAACGCGCTGCAGTACGGGCTGCTGCTGTTCCTGGTGGCCTCGGGGCTGACGCTGATCTTCGGGATCATGGGCGTCATCAATCTGGCGCACGGCAGCTTCTACATGATCGGCGCCTACATGGCCTACGCCCTGGCGCCGGCCGTGGCCGCCACGCTGGGGGGCGGCTTCTTCTCGACGCTGGCCGTCGGCCTGGTGCTGGCGGTGCTGCTGGGCTATGCGCTGGAGTGGGCGTTCTTCAGCTTCCTCTACGAGCGCGAGCACCTGCAGCAGGTGCTGATGACCTACGGCCTGATCCTCGTCTTCGAGGAGCTGCGCTCCATCCTGGTCGGTGACGACGTGCACAGCGTCGCGCCGCCCGAGTGGCTGGCGGGCAGCATCGCGCTGGGCGGGCTGATGAGCTACCCGGTCTATCGCCTGTTCATCTCCGCCGTGTGCCTGCTGCTCGCGCTGGGCATGTGGCTGGTGTTCGCCAAGACCCGCCTGGGCATGATGATCCGGCTGGGCGAGATGGAGTCGCTGGGCGTGACATCAAGTTCCTCTACCGGGTGGTGTTCGCTGCCGGCGCGGTGCTGGCCGGCATGGTGGCCGCGCCGGTGTCGTCGAGCATGGGCAACCAGGCTGGGCGTCGACATCAAGTTCCTCTACGTGGTGGTGGTGATCGGCGTGGCATCGGTGCTCGATGGCCGCGCCGGTGTCGTCGGTGTACCCCTGGCGGCAACCAGGGTGCTGATCTGCTTCGTCGTGGTGGTGATCGGCGGCATCCGGCCTGATCCGCGGTGCGCTGCTGGCCGCCTGCTGATCGGCCTGGTCGACACCTTCGGCAAGGTCGTCTTCCCGCAGGCGGCCGGCGTGCTGGTCTACGTGATGATGGCGCTGATCCTGCTGTGGAAGCCGGACGGGCTGTTCAAGGCCTGAGCGCGATGGCGGACCTGGGCAAGACGTCGTTCGTGGCCGCCGCCGCCCTGGCACTGGCCCTGGTGCCGGTCGTCGGCGGCAGCTTCGCGGTGGACCTGGTCACCAAGATCATGATCTTCGCGATCCTGGCGCTGAGCCTGGAGCTTACTGGTCGGCATGACCGGCCTGGTCTGCTTCGGCCAGGCGGCACTCTTCGGCCTGGCGGGCTATGCGGCGGTGCGGTTGTCGCCCGAGTCCGACTCGGCCTCGCTGTGGTGGCTGCTGCCGGCCTGCGTGGGCGTCTCGGCGCTCTATGCACTGTTCATGGGCGCGCTGTCGCTGCGCACCTGGGGCGTGTACTTCATCATGGTCACGCTGGCCTTCGCGCAAATGGCCTACTACCTGGTGCACGACACGCCGCTGGGCGGCGGCACCGACATCTACTCTACTTCAAGCCCACGCTGGCCATCGGCGGTTGGGGTGCTGGCGAATCTGGACAAGCCGCTGCC
>JBGAGZ010000125.1:0-4960 GCA_044226465.1 Burkholderiaceae bacterium
GCGCGGGCCTGCGGCATCGTGACGGTGCGGCAGCAGCCTGAGACCGCCAAGGGCGTGATGTTCGTGTCGCTGGAGGACGAGACCGGCAGCGTGCAGGTGATCGTGTGGCCCAAGCTCAAGGCGCAGCTGCGCGGGCCGCTCCTGCGTTCAAAGCTGATGGCGGTGAAGGGCACCTGGCAGCGCGATGGCGACGTGCGCAACCTCATCGCCGGGCATGTCGAGGATCTGACGGCGCTGCTGGGTGGGCTTGCAACGAGTAGTAGAGATTTTCACTAGGACCTGCGGCCGACGGAGAGGAGGCCGACTATTGCCCGGTGCCTTAGCAAGGCTCTCACCAGTGGTGAGAGTCTTGGATCAAGAAGTGCGTCGCGGTAGTCGGTGGTCGGGAAGACAGCCTTTGGCCGTCCGCTTCAAGTCGCACCGCTGCCTAAATGTCAGGGCCGATGGTCGGCGCTGAACGGCCCAAAGCCGACAACCCTTGCGGCGAGAAGCGGTCTGTCTAGCCCGATACCAGAGGTGTGCACGAATGCCAGCGCTCCAGCATGCGGGCCGCCGCCGCTGCATCGTGCATGGCAGCCATCTCCCGGGCGAGCAAGGTAGCTCCCACGCTCATCGCGCCATCTGTCAACAGCTTCGACAGCTCCGTGCTCACCGCCTCCACGGACTGACGCTCCAAATCGACGGAACTGCCCGCACTCACCCGCGAAAGGGCGCGCGCATTGCGAAAGTGATCCGCCGCCTGCGGCAGCACCAGATGCGGCAGTCCGTGGGTTGCCGCACCGAGCATGGCGCCTGCACCGCCGTGCGAGACCACCGCATCGCAGTACGGCAACAGGGCGCCCTGATCGACGAAGCGATGCACGTGCACATGCGCGCCGAGCTGCGCCAGGCCGGGCAGGTCGCCATCCGGGCCCACCGTGACGACGACCGTCCCGCCGAGCAGGGCCGCGGCACGGGCAGCGACGAGGAGCGCCGGGCTGCGGTTGAACACGGTGCCGAAGGTCACGTAGATCCGGGGTCGCGGCGCCGGCGTCTGCTGCAGTGCTGCCTGCAATTCGGCGGGCAGCGCGGAGGGCAACGTCGTTGCCGGGCGGTAGGCACTGAAACGGAAAGTGCGACCGTCCTTCGGTCCGGAGGAAGTTTGGAGGCTGGCTGGCGCGATGTCTAAGTCCAGGTGGCGATGCAGCCCCCCGTCAGCGGGCACGTCCAGCCCACGCGCTCGCCAGTAAGGCCCGAAGAAGTTCATCGCCTCCTCGACGTATTCGCGCGGCGGCCGCAGGCCGTAGCCGTGGGTTGCATGGCGCAGCCCCAACTGCCGGCAGACCAGCGGCACGGCCAGCGCCGCGGGCTCGCCCACCACGAAGTCGGGCCGCCAGGTGCGGGCGGCCCGTTCGACGCCCTCCAGCATGGCCGGCCCGAGCACCGCGCCGAAGAGCCGCGGAAAGGTGTACGCCGACAAGGACTCTCCGGTGAGTCCCGCTGCGCCGGCATGTGCCGTTCGGAACTCGCCCCGGCTCGCCCCGAAGGTGGGGCCGGCCGCGAATAGGTCGAAGCCGTCGCCCTGCAGCGCCGGGCAGGCATCGGGCGCCGTCACCCAGGCCACCTCATGCCCCAGGCGGCGCAGCGCCTGGGCGAGCGGCCGCAGCGGCAACAGGTGCCCCAGGCCTCCCGTGGTGCAGAACAGCACTCGCATCGCTGGCGCCGCGGCCTTCAATCGGCGGTCAGCTTGTACTCGTCCACTAGGGCCGACCAGACGGCCAGCTCGCGCGTGATGGTCGAGGCCAGGTCCTGGGGCGTCGCGCTCTCGGGGGCCAGCATGCGGCGCTCGAGTTCGCTGCGCATCTCGGGCCGTGCCACGGCGGCGGCGATGTCGGCGGCCAACCGGCCACGGGCAGCCTCGGGCGCCTTGGCCGCCGTGTAGACCCCCTGCCAGGTGGGCACGGCCACGCCGCCCATGCCCGCCTCGGCCATCGTCGGTACCTCGGGCAGCGCAGCGTTGCGCTCGGGTTCCAGCACGGCCAGCACACGCAGCGCGCCCGACTTCGCCTGCCCCTGCAGCAGCGACAGCGGCCCGAACATCAGCTGCACGCGGCCCGCCAGCAGGTCGGGCAGGGCCTGGGTGCCACCCTTGTACGGCACCCGGGTGAGCTGGATGCCGGCGGCCTTCATGAACTGCGCCGCCGCCAGCACCTCGCTGGGCGTGCTGGTGGCCACGTTGAAGGCGTTCGGCTGCTGGCGCGCCTGCCTCACGAACTCGGCCAAGGTCTGCGCGGGAACACTGGGGTGCACGGCAAGGGCAAACGGCACCCGGCCGACCTTGCCAAGCGGAGCCAGGTCGCGCGCCCAGTCCAGGCCCGAGCCCCTGGCGAGAAGCGGTGTGGCGATCATCGAGCCCGGCGCGTAGAGCAGGGTGTGGCCGTCGGCCGGCGCCGCCAGCGCCTCGCGCGCCGCGACCAGCCCGTTGGCCCCGGGCTTGTTCTCCACCGTCACCACCTGGCCGAGCGAGGCGCTCAGCTGCTGCGCCACCTGGCGCGCGATGAAGTCGCTGGGCCCGCCCGCCGGCACCGGCACCAACATGCGCAGCGGCTTGGCCGGGAAAGACGTTGCAGTAGCGGCCTGCGCCGATGCGGCGACAGGGGCGGCCACGGCCGCAAGGACCGCGATGCAGGACAACAGGTAGCGCATGGAATCCTCCGGAGTTCAGAACAGGGTCGGGAAGGCGGCGCCCGGCTGCAGCCAGCGCAGCCAGGCGATGGAAGCGGCGATGGCGCCGCACATGAAGGCATTGAAGGCGTTGACGGCCACGGCACGGTTGACGCGCCGCCCGTTCTGCTCGTGCAGCCACAGCGCCATCGTCAGGTTGGCGCCCAGGAAGGTCAGCCAGGTGAACAGCGAGTGCTGGTCAGCCTGACCGCTGGTCTGGATGGCGGCGAGCGTGGGCAGGTAGGCGACGATGCGCAGGCCGTTGAAGAGCGCGAACGCGCCGCTCAGAAGCGTCAGGCTGCGCCCGCGCGGCGCGGCGAGGTCGGCGGTGAGCGTGGCGGTCTTCATGGGTGTGCTCCACGGGGTCGATGGGGTTCACTGTAGGAGCCGGTACGGTCGCACGAAAGCCTGTGGAGGGCACAATGCGCTTTAACCGTCGGTTAAGGCGTTATGCGGGAACAATCCGCCATGGACAAGCTGCGCGCCCTGCACTACTTCGTGGCCGCCGCCGAGGAGGGCAGCTTCTCGGCCGCGGCCCGCCGCTTCGACGTCAGCGTGCCGGCGGTGACCAAGCTGGTCTCCGCGCTGGAACGCGACCTGGGCGTGAAGCTGCTCGATCGCAGCACGCAGGGCCTGTCGCTCACGGCCCGGGGGGCGCAGTACCTGGAGAACTGCACGCCCCTGCTGGCCCAGTTGGCCGACGCCGACCGAGCGCTGGCCGCGCCCGGAGCGCGGCGCGCGCGCACGCTGGTCGTGGGCGCGCCGCCGCTGCTGTCGCGCGCGCTGCTGGTGCCGGCCCTGGGTGAGTGGCACGAGCGGCATCCCCACGTGCACATCGACCTGCGCACGGTGGACTTCCTCACCGTCAAGGACACGGCGACGCGAGGTGTCGATGTCCTGGTCGCGCTGGGCTGGCCGGGCAGCGTCGACCTCGTTCAGCGGCCGCTGGCGCAGAGCCGTCTGATCATCTGCGCCAGCCCGGCCTACTGGCGGCGGCATGGCATGCCGGGCCGCCCCGCCGAGCTGGTGAACCACGTCTGCCCGTTGGTGCGGACGCCGGAAGGCACGGTCCTGGACCTGTGGCGCCACATGCGCGATGGCGAGGCCGTGTTGCTGGGGCAGGGCTTGGGGCGCTTCGCCGACCTGTCGGTCTGGTCCTTCGTTCGCGACGGCCTGCTGCAGCCCGTGCTGGTCGACTGGGAGAGCAGCGACTCGCCGCCGTTCAGCGCGCTGATTCGGCCCGAGTCGAAGCGGGACGCGGTCGTCCAGGACTTCGTGAACTTCCTGTCTGAGCTGCTGCGTCCCGTCGAGGCGATGTGCAGCGAAGCCTTCGGCTCACGGCCGTCGGCCGTCCGGCCCCGTTGGTACGCCAGCCGTCCTGGGCGAGCGTCGAAGGCGCACCGGTGAATGCCCGGTACCGGGTCGCGAACTCAAAGGGCTGCTCATGGCCGGCCAGAGCACCCCGACCATCAGAAGCGAGCGGCGGCAGCCCACCGCATGAGGGACGTTCGGGCCACGGCGGGCGCCTTCATAGGAGGACCTGCGTCTCCCGCTCAGCCTTCCACGCCTGCGGGCATCCGGAAGCGATCCACCTCGGCTGCAAGTGCCGTGGCCTGCTGCTTCATGGCCGACGCTGCGGCCGCGGTCTGCTCGACAAGGGCGGCATTCTGCTGGGTCATCCGATCCAGCTCGTTGACGGCTTGGCCGATCTGCACGATGCCCTGGCTCTGTTCGCGGGTGCCGTTCGCGATCTCGCAGAGCAGCCCATTCAGGCGCTGGGACGCCTGAACGATGCCGGCCATCTTGGCGCCGGCCGCATCGACGACGGCGCTTCCTGCATTCACTTGAGAGACGCTGCCCGAGATCAGGTCCTTGATCTCGTGGGCGGCGTTCGCCGAGCGCTGGGCCAGTGAACGAACCTCCGCAGCGACGACAGCAAACCCGCGTCCCTGGTCTCCGGCACGCGCAGCTTCGACCGCGGCGTTGAGCGCGAGGATGTTCGTCTGGAACGCGATGCCGTCGATCGTGCCGATGATGTCGCTGATCTTCGTCGACGACTGACGAATCGACTCCATCGTCTTCACGACGTCGTGCATAACCTGCCCGCCCTCGGCCGCAAGCGCCTCGTTGCCAGCGGCCACGTGCGCCGCCTCGCTGGCGTGGTCGGCACTGCTGCGGACCGTCGCCGAGATCTGTTCCATGGAGGCGGCCGACTGCTCCAGGTTGGCAGCAGTCTGCTCGGTGCGCGCCGACAGGT
>JBGAGZ010000042.1:0-42743 GCA_044226465.1 Burkholderiaceae bacterium
GCGTTGTGCGGCGAAGCGTTCGGCGCACGGCCATCTGCCGTCCGACCCCGCTGGTACACGAGTCGCCCTGGGCGGGCGTCGAAAGCGCGTGGGTGAATGTCCGGTACCGGGTCGAGGGCTGCAAAGGCTGCTCCTGGCCGGATGCCGACAGATCCGTGCCGCTGGATCTCACGCCGTCGCCCTTCACGACCCGATGATCATGGTCAACGACGTTGTTCAGCTATGAGGACAGGCGCAGCGTCAGCGGCCAGCCAGAACGTCTTGAACCGGCGCAGACTGGAGTGGGTTGTGCTAAGGCCCTCATCAACCCCGTCATCTGCCACCAAGCCTGTTTCAGCGAGCCCCTTTCACCTCACTTCGCCACCCAGGCGCTGTCGAAGGCCTCCTTCAAAGCCGTGCACTGATAGACGCCCGAAGCCCCGTACTTGCCTCCGCTCGAATTGATCAGCACTGCGCTTTCCACCACGATGGGGAACATCAGGTAGCAGGCATCCAGGCCGCCGCTGCCGTGGTCCCAATCGCCGCCGTGGCCCAGGTACACGCCGAACTTGCCATTGACGAAGCTTCCGTAGCGCGCAGGGTCCATCAGCCCGAGGTACTTGGACTTCATCTCGGCGAACGACGCTGCTGGCACCAGCTCCGACGTGTAGCGCAAATGGGCCATCACATTGGTGATCTCGCGTGCGCTGATGTGCCAGCCGTAGCCGCCGCAGGTCAGGCCGCGAGCCGGCTCGGCGTAGCCCGCCTTGCCGGTGTCGGGGAAGCGGTATTGGACGGTGGGCTTCTCATCGTTGGGTCCGCAGTCGACCGACACGCCGATGCCGCTGTACAGCGTCTGGGCCTCGATGATGAAGGCGGCAGCGGTCAGCGAGCCCGGATCGAACTCCGTGAAGTTCACCGGATCGATCCCCATCACGCCCGCGGCCAGCACCCGCAACATGCCGTAGTTCGCGTTGTTGTAGTTGAAGGACTTCGAGCCGACATCCTTGGCGATCACCTCGCGCAGCGACGCGTAGTCGGAGCCCTTCACCCCGTTCTGGTCGATGCCGCTCTGGTGCGTCATGAAGCTCTTGAAGCTCAGCAGTTCGACACCTTTGCCGCGCACCCAGTCGCTGGGCAGGTAGGGCGCGACCAGCGTGTCGGCGCTTAGCCCTTTGTCAGCCAGCAGCTTCATCATCACGATGGCGGTGATGGACTTGCTGACGCTGGCGACGTGCATCTCCTTGGTCGGCGACTGCGACAACGCGCCGCCATCCGCGGCGGTGCGCGCCACCCCGCTCTTGCCTTCGCTGTGCAACTGGCCGCCGAGCGAGATCGCGTAGGAGTTGCCCACAGATTGGCTGTCGTACGCGCTGTGGATGTTCGCCTCGAAGCGGTCGACGTTGAACACGATGGTGTTGGCAGACAGAGAGAGCCCGGCGGCGAACGGGCCGGACGCGCCGACGTAGTCGCCGCGCGCGTGGGCGGCATCGCCCGCCGCGATCTGTGCGTCCGCCTGGGAGAGCCGGCCCTCCGAGACGCCGGCGGCGTGTGCCTGACCATTCACATCGTGCGCCACGCGTTGCGCCGCGACACTCAGGTTCCTCTGCACCTCCCGAAGGCGCACTGCGGTGCTGTCCTTGGCAATCGCGATGGCGTCAGCCAACGATCGCTGCGCGTCGCCCAAAGCCTTCAGGCTCGCGTCCAGATGTGACAGGGACAGGTCGCCACTGCCGTCGCGGAACGCCGTCCAGCCCGACTCGACGGAAGCCAGCGCCACGCGCAGCGGCACGGCCAGGCGCGGCTTGGCTTTCGCGAGCAGGTTCTGCAGCACGTCCATCTGCTCTGGCAAGACCACGGCCGGGGCCGACGCATCGGTCGGCGACTTCACCGGCTCGCCACGCCCATCCTTCAGTGGCTTCTGCAGTTCAAGTTGGTGTGCCAGGCGCTCCATCTCGGGGGTGACCTGGGCCTGGGCCGTGGCCGACAAGGTCAATGCCAGCACGACGGCGCTGCCGATCGGGGTCAGCAAACCGTGGGATGTGCGGGCCTGGCGTGAAGATGAACGGGTCATGAGAGTCTCCTGAAAGGACGGTTTGAAAAAGTGGGCGCAGCTTAGGCAGCCACCTCTTGCTGGAACGTCCGGAAAGCGCGAAGCTCGTCCACTAAGCGCAAGGTCTCCCCAACATGAGGGTGGGTCTTCCCTGTCATTCAAGGGGGGTGATGTTGCAGTGACGCCCCGCTGGTCTCCCTGATGCCGCTACGCTTGCGGCCTCTCTCTGTCTTTCGCCGCAACCTTGAGGGTGCGGGCGTGCTCAACGTTTGGGAAGTTATGACCCATGAACAGCTCGCCGGCCGACCACGCGCCGCTCCCGCTTGAGCGGCATCGCATCTTTCACAGCCACGATGTGGACGAAGCGCGCGAGTTCGTGGCACGCATCTTCTGTCCGCATGAGTTGTCGCCGCTGAGGGGCAGCCGCCTCGACGCCTGCCACCACAGCGCGCTGATTCACCGGCATGCCAGCCTCAACTACGTCCAGTACGGTGCTCCTGTCCGGATCGAGCCGGGCTACCTGAGAGACTTCTTTCTGCTGCAGATCCCGCTGCGCGGCGGGGCGCAAGTGCGATGCGGCGGACAAAGCATCGAGTCCGGTCCGTTGCTGGCTTCGCTGCCCTCACCGACCGAGCCGCTGAGCATGTGCTGGGCCGCTGACAGCCCGCACCTCATCGTCAAGTTGGACAGCGGGGCCCTGACCGCCCGGCTGGAGTCACTGCTGCAGGCGCCTTTGCGAGAGCCCCTGTTGTTCGACCTTGGGGTCGACATGGAGCGGCCGGGGGCGCGGGGCCTCGCTGCGTTGGTGGGCTACCTGCAGTGCGTGCTGGAGGGGGGAGAGGGCTTTGCGGGCCAACCGGCCCTGGCGGAGCAGGCCGAGAACCACCTGCTGTCCACGCTGTTGCTTGCCTTGCCGCACAACCACGCCTCCGCATTGGCGGCCGGCACGCCGGGTGAGACCATGCCCGTGGTGCCGCGCGCAGTCCGGCAGGCGCAGGAAATCCTGCGCGCCCACCTCGAACTGCCCATCACCTTGGAAGATCTGTGCAGCATGACTGGGGCCAGTTCCCGATCGCTGCAGCATGGGTTCGCTCGGCACGTGGGCTCCAGCCCCATGTCTTGGCTGCGCGATCTGCGCCTGGACCAGGTGCGCGGGCAGTTGCGGGCTGCTGGGCAAGGCGGCATGGACTCGGGGTCGGCGATGCGGGTGGCCGACGTGGCGGCCCGCTTCGGCTTCTTTCATCTCGGGCACTTTGCGGCGCATTACCGCCGTCGCTTCGGTGAACTGCCCTCGCACACCGTCAGTAGTTCCTAGCCGAGCAGCAGCGGCATTGTTGGGCGCACCCCTTCGGCACCTTTGAACAAATGCATGGGCCGACCCACGGTGGCCGCCTCAGCGCCGAGCATGCCCAGGCACCATGCGGCGGCACTGATCCATTGCCATAGCCCGACGAATTGCATCGTTCACTTCTCATTCTGGTTTCATTCAGCGCTGCTCTCGACTTGGGGCGACACCCTTGAGCCCTAAGTCATGGTGGTATCGCTGAGAGTCATGCGGACAGCCAAAGCAGAAGAGGTTGTGGCCCCGATGGCCCCCGCACAAGCTGAGAGTGCCACATGAATGGAAAATCACATTCGGCCTCGCCGGTCGCGATCAAGCTGTGCCAAAGCTCGCATTGCACGCCCGCCAGTGGGTGACGCACACACCCTGTATACGGGGGACTTGAGATACTGGCTCGCTCAAACGGGTCGAATAGGTTCTCGTCACTTCTGCGGGTTGGGCGACCGCTTTTCGCCGCAGCGCGAACGGCGGCCCCTGGCCGGAACTGTGAATCCGGTGGCTTCCCTGAGAGCAGCCGAGCGAAATCCTCGCCCCGACAACTGGGCCGAGAAGGCGGCAAGCTTCGCCCTAGAACGCGCGCACCGGCTCGCGCATCAGCACGAATTCCTCGGCCGCAGTGGGATGCATCGCGAGCGTGCAGTCGAAATGCGCCTTGGTGGCACCGGCCGTCAGTGCCACCGACAGGCTCTGGACGATCTCCGGCGCGTCCGGGCCCACCATGTGCACGGCCTCGACGCGGTCGGTGGCCGTGTCCACCAGAAGCTTCATGCGGGTGCGTTGGACGCCACCGATGAACGCGGTCTTCATGGGCCGGAACTCTGCCTCGAAGACCTTTGTTGGCACGCCGGCTGCCGCGCGCTCGGCCTCGGTCGGGCCGCAGCTTGCCATCGGTGGCAGCATGAACACGGCGGTCGGCACGCGAGAAAGATCCACCGTGCGCGGCGTGCCGCCATAGAGCGTGTCCGCGAGAGCGCGTCCCTGGGCGATGGCCACCGGCGTGAGGTTGGCCCGATTCGTGAGGTCGCCGATGGCGAAGACGCCGGGTGCGGCCGTTTCGCCGTCGTTTCCGACTGGCACCGCGCCGGCCGCGTCGGGTTCGATGCCGACCGACTCCAGGCCCAGACCGGCGCTGTTGGGCCGCCGGCCGGTGGCATTCAGCACCCACGGGAACTCGCGCATGCGCTCGTCGCCGAAGAGCAAAAGCAGGCCGCCGGAGACCGCCTGCACGCGCGTCGGCACGGTCTCGGCGTGCACTTCGACGCCAGCCGCCTGCAGTTCGGCCATCGCTGCCGTGCGCAGCATCTCGTCGAAGCCGCGCAGCGGCAGCCGCCCGCGGAAATACAGCGACACCGTGACACCCAGCCGAGCCAGCATGCTCGCAAACTCCACAGCGATAAAGCCCGCGCCGACGATGGCGGCCGCCGGGGGCAACTCGGTCAGGTCGAGCAGATCGTCGCTGGTCGCGCAGAGCTCCAGCCCGGGAATGCGATCGGTGACGGGGCTGGAGCCGGTGGCGAGCATCACGTGTCGTGCACCGAGCGTCATCTCGACCGCGGTGCCGTCCATACCCTTCACGATCACCTGGCCGGGTCCGGCAAGGCGCCCATGGCCCTCGATCAAGGTGACCCCACTGCCTTCGAGCAGGCGGCGGTAGATGCCCTCGAGCCGGCTCGTCTCGGCGGCCTTGGCGGCGGCCCAGCGGGGCATCTCGAAGGCGGGCTCGGCCATCGACCAACCATAGCCGCGGGCGGCGGCGAAGGCTTCGCCGAACTCGGCGGCGTACATCAGCAGCTTCTTGGGCACGCAGCCCCGCAGCACGCAGGTACCGCCCACGCGGCGGCCCTCCAAGATGGCCACCCGTGCACCGTGCGCCGCAGCGCGGCGCGACGCGGCGACACCGCCGCTGCCCGCGCCGATCACGACAAGGTCGAAGTCACTCAACGACGTCTCCACGGGCATCCCCTTGCCCGACGACGACCGGGCCGCTGGCTGTGAATGTCGCACACGTCACATGACGAGCTGTCGTTGCATCGGCAGCCATGTCACGCGGCGATCACGCAACGAGGGCAATGGCACGGCTGCTGCACATTGGAGGCGAGTGGTCGGTTTCTGGCACTCCGGTGAGCTTACGCAGCCGGCCATGAGCCGCCAATCGAAGCGTTTGTCGAGAGCGACCATTCAGGTGGCAGATGGTCTGGCGGAGGCCGCGTCCGCCTTTGGGCGGGCAGTGCTGCAGCACAGGCGCGAAGCTTCTGATCTAGCTCGGAAGTCGTCAACCTGAGGTAGTCAACCCAAGCTTCTCCAACCAGCAACACCCTGTGGGGTGCGGCCTCGCTCCGCTGCGAATCGCGTCTCATCGTCTTGGCAGGGGATCCGAGGGTCAGACGAGAGAACGCGGTGGCGAGCCCAGCAGAGCCCTGCCATCCGCCCACACCCAAATTGAGCAACATCAAAGCCACACGGATTTGAGCTCTTCTAGGGCCGCCTAGGGGGTGTCCAGTGCGGTTCCAAGGTATCAGAGTGAGCTTCACCGACTCTGTGGAGTGGCGCGCGCCCCGCGCCACCGAACCAGACCGGAGGAGACCCCTTGAAAAACACCATGCGCCTTGCGCTGACTTCCCTGAGCGCCCTGGCCGGCTGGCTGGCCGCGCCGCTGGCGCTGGCCGCACCCGGCGCCTTGAGCCTGGAAGACCGCGTCGCCTGCCAGGCGGCCGTCGAGCAGGTGTACTGGCAGCACCGCGTCGCCGCAGGTGAGGCGCAGCCGCGCCTGCCGTTCGAGCAGGCCGTGCCCGCCGCGGTGCTGCGCCGCAAGGCCGAAGACGCGCTGCGCAAGACCTCGGCCCTGAGCCAGTGGTGGCGCACCGAGATCACGGCCGAGCAACTGCAGGCCGAGCTGGACCGCATGGCCGCATCCACCCAGTCGCCCCAGGTGCTGGCCGAGCTCTTCGCCGCGCTGGGCAACGACCCGCACCTGGCGGCCGAGTGCATCGCGCGGCCGCTGCTGGCGGACCGGCTGGTCCAGTCCTACTTCGCGTCGGACGACCGCATCCAGGGCGCCGTGCGGCGCCAGGCCCGCCGCGAGATGGCCGCCGGCCAGCCGGCCACCGCCGAGCGGCGCGACCTGGTGCTGGTGCACGACCGTGCCGCGGCGCTGGCCACGCCCGGCGCTCAGCTGCTGACACCCGAAGCCTTTGCCGACCGCGTCAAGGCCCTGCGCCACCGCGAGGGCGGGCGCGACGGCAACCCGGTGCTGGGCCGCTTCGGCCCGTTGCGCGAAGACGGCCGGCGCCTCTACGCCGTGGCCATCGACCGGCTGGACGCCGACCGCGTGCAGCTGCGTACCGTCGCCTGGCCCAAGAAGGATTTCGACCGCTGGTGGGCCGGCCAGCGCCCGCACCTGGCCACCCAGGTGGCGCAGCCCGCGGCCGACTACCGCCTGCCCACGCTGGCCCCCAACGCCAATTGCCGCGACGACAGCTGGCGGCCCACGCTGGCCGGGCTGGATGGCCGCTACGAGCACACCGCCGTCTGGACCGGCCAGGAGATGATCGTCTGGGGCGGCATGGAGGCCGTGGGCGCCTACTACAACGACGGCAGCCGCTACAACCCCGCCACCGACACCTGGGCGCCGGTCAGCAGCGTCGGCGCGCCCGGCGCGCGTCATGCGCACTCGGCCGCGTGGACCGGCAGCGAGATGCTGGTCTTCGGCGGCGACGGCACGCAGACGGGTGGCCGCTACGACCCCGTCACCGACACCTGGCGCACCATGTCGACGAGCGGCGCCCCCATCGGCCAGCAATGGGCCGCCTCGGCCTGGACAGGCAAGGAGTTCATCGTCTGGGGCGGCATCCAGGGCGTGCCGGTGAACACGGGCGGCCGCTACAACCCCAAGAGCGACAGCTGGGCGGCATTGCCCGCCGCGCCGCTGGCCCCGCGGGCCTACATGCCCGGCGTGTGGACCGGCAACGAGCTGGTGGTCTGGTCGGGCTACGACGTGACGCAGGGCAAGCTCTACCGCGACGGTGCCCGCTACGACCCCAAGACCAACCACTGGACGCCGATGTCCATCGCGGGCGCGCCGCAGGCAACCTACTTCAACACGGCCGTCTGGACCGGCCAGCAGGTGGTCACCTGGGGCGGCGTGATGGGCGACGGCGGCAACGGCCGCTACGACCCCGCCACCGACACCTGGTCGGCCGTGTCCAACGTGGGCGCGCCACCCTGGCGCTACCAGCACAACGCCGTCTGGACGGGCAGCGAGATGCTGGTGCACGGCGGCTGGCCCTCGCGGGGCGCCGGCGGCCGCTATGACCCGGCCACCGACACCTGGTCCCTGATGACCACGTTGAACGGCCCCACCACCGGCCAGGCCAGCAGCATGGTCTGGACAGGCAGCGAGGCGCTGCTGTGGGGTGGCCTGGACGAGGACTTCGCCTTCCATGGCGACGGCGCGCGCTACAACCCCGCACAAGACCAGTGGTGGCCGATGACGACGATGAACGTGCCGGCCGCGCGTGCCATGCACAACGCCGAATGGACCGGCGCCGAGATGGTCCTGTGGGGCGGCTACGGCTATGTGCTGCCGGACCTCGGCGCCCGCTTCGACCCGGCCACCAACGCCTGGACGCCGATCAGCACCACTGGCCAGCCTGCGCCGCGCAACAACGCCGCCTCGGTGTGGACGGGGCAGGAAATGATCGTCTGGGGCGCCGGCCCGCACGACCCCTTCACGCCCGATTCGGGCGGCCGCTACAACCCTGCCACCGACAGCTGGAAGACGGTCTCGCAGCAGAACGCGCCGCTGGTCACCTACGGCCACAGCGCGGTGTGGACCGGCACCGAGATGATCACCTACGGCGGCATCGGCTCGAACCTGGGCGCCAAGCGCTACAACCCCGCCACCAACAAGTGGACCAACGCCACGATGACCAATGACCCCGGCCACCGCGACCACCATGGCGCCGTGTGGACCGGCACCGAGATGGTCGTCTGGGGCGGGTCGATCGACTCTGGCGAGCTGGGCCCGCGCGGCGGCCGCTACAACCCGGCCACCAACAAGTGGGTCCAGATCAACAAGTCGGCCGGGCAACCCGAAGCCCGCATGTGGCCCGTGGCCGTGTGGACCGGCACCGAGGCGGTCTTCTGGGGCGGCTACGACCAGCTCTACGTGCGGTACTTCAACGACGGCGGGCGCTACGACCCCGCCACCGGGGTCTGGACCCCCACCTCGCTGACCAACGCACCATCGCCGCGCGTGGCCCAGGGCGTCTGGACCGGCTCGGACCTGGTGGTCTGGGGTGGCGACAACTACCCAACCGGTGGCCGCTACCACCTGGCCACCGACCAATGGACGCCCACCAGCATGCTGCGTGCGCCCACGCCGCTGTGGGGCGGGCGCTGGTCCACGGTCTGGACCGGCAACCAGATGATCGTCTGGGGCGGTTTTGGCCCGACGCAGAAGGGCGGCATGTACTGCTCGTCCGGCCAGGCCAACCTTGCGCCCCTGGCAGTGGCCGACAGCTTCGGCACCCGCGCCGGCAAGCGCCTGGTGGTCGGCTCCGAGCGCAGCGTGCTGCTCAACGACAGCGACGGCAACGGCGACCCGCTGTCGGCACGGCTCATCAGCGGCCCGTCTCACGGCAGCCTGCAATTCAACCCCAACGGCAGCTTCGTCTACGAGGCCGCGGCGGGCTACACGGGCAGCGACAGCTTCCGCTACGTGGCCCGCGACGACCTGCTCGACAGCGCGCCCGCGACCGTGAAGATCAAGGTCAAGTGATGCGCCATCAACAAACCGATCGAAGAGACCACGCCATGAACACTTCCCTTCATCTCTTGGCCGCCGGCGTCGCGCTGGGCTTGGCCGTTGCCGCACCCGCCCACGCCAAGGGTGGGCTCAACGACAGCGGCATGGTCAAGTGCCTGAATGCCGCGGGCCAGCTCGTCTCGGCTTGCCAGGGCACGGACCAGGACGGCGAGTTCGGCCGCGACGTGACCAGCCCGGCCAAGAAGGATGGTCGCCTGGGCTTCAGCTTCGTCAAGGTCTGCAACAGCGGCGAACTGGCCGGCAAGGGTGCTTGCAGCAAGTCCGCGGCGTTGGGCTCGGGTGCGAACGACTGGGGCTGCACGCAGGACAAGGTCACCGGTCTGACGTGGGAGCTCAAGACCGACGACGGCGGCGACCGCGACGCCGACCTCGTCTACACCCAGACCGCCCAGCACCAGGCCGGCGACGCCAGCGAGTTCGTGGCCCTGGTGAATGGCCGCGGGCTGTGCGGCGCCAGCGATTGGCGCCTACCCACCGCGCTGGAGCTGCAGAGCCTGGCCGACCTCGGCTCGCCGGGCATCAATGGCATGGCCATCGACACCCAGTGGTTCCCGAACCAGCGGCCGTTTCCCTATTGGTCAGGGGATGACTTCACCTACCTCCACAGCGATGGCTGGCTGACCGATCTGTTGAGTGGCGTCGTCAGCTTTCAGGGGCGGACCAGCCCCTGGCCCGTGATGCTGGTGCGTGGCAGCGCCCTGGGGTCCGGCAAGCGCTACGTTCCCAATGGTCCCGAGGTGACGGACACCCTGACTGGCATGGTGTGGCTGCGCTGCCCGCTGGGCCAGTCCTGGAGCGGCACCGCCTGCACCGGCGCGGCCACCTGGCTCGACTGGCCGAGCGCGATGGCCGCGGCGAAGGCCATGGCGACCGACACCGGGCTGCCCTGGCGCCTGCCCAACCTCAAGGACCTCAACAGCCTGGTCGACCGCAAGCAGTACGCGCCGTCGATGGACCGCGTGGCCTTCCCCTGGCCCCAATCCCTCGGACTCTGGAGTTCGACGCCGGCCTCGGACGTGGTCGGCGAGGTCTGGGTCAGCGACACCCTGTACGGCAACGCCTACCACTTCGACCGGAGCTACGGCTTCAACGCTGCCCTCCTGGTCCGGCCGCTCCCTTGACGTCGTCACTTTCAGAAAGTTGGTATGCAGCAATACTTGTGCGTCTTTGGTCTTCTGGCCAGCTTGGCGTTTTCTTCCCAGGCCCAGGCCCAGGTCCAGACCGAGTGGGTCAACCAGCCCGGGGGTGTTTCAGTGGCGCTCAACGCAGGTGGGGATGTCTACACCGCGCGGTGGGACTACGCGCCCGGCGGCGACATCTTCCTTGCCAAGCGCAATGCCACCGGCGCGCTGCTGTGGGAGGCCTCGTCCAACAACAACGACAGCGGCCGGCACGAGGTGGCCACCTGGGTGGGCACGGACAGAAAGGGCAACATCCTTGTGTCGGGCACCGTGCGTTCGGGCTACAGCAACCCCGTGGACGTCCATGGCCTGCTGCTGAAGTTCAGCCCCAAGGGCAAGTTGATCTGGCGGCGTGACATCGGCGGCGTCTTTGACGGTTCGTCCACCCGCAAGATCCTGCTCGACGAGTTGGACAATGTTCTCGTGCTCGGCCTGGGTGCAGGCGCCAACGGCCTGGTCACGCAAGTGAGCAAGATCGCCACGGACGGAAGTGACGTCTGGACCTATTCGGACACGGCAGGCATCGGCGTTCCGGTGAACCTCAAGTGGACGCCGGACCATGCCTTGCTGGTCATCGCGCGCAGCCGGTTCGGCATCCTCAACGGCTACGCCAAGCTCGATGCCCAAGGTCAATTGCTGTGGAGCCAGGGCGGCTACTCCAGCACGCCCCAGGGCGATGCCGCCGGCGACAGCGCCGGCAACACCTACCTCGTGAACGACGGGACGGAGTTGCGCAAGCTGTCCCCCAGCGGGGCCACGTTGTGGACGCGTCAGCACGCGATGACGGCGATGCGCGTCGAGGTGGGCAGCGACGACCGGCCGGTGCTCAGCGGATTTCCGGGCGCGGGCGGCGCGGGCGCTGCCTTCATGAAGTACAGCGAGAACGGCGAGGTGCTGTGGGATCAGCCGGACGGAGACGGCCCAGGCGTGAATTCGCTGCTGCATGCCCAGATGCTGCTGGACCGTGGCAACAACGCCTATCTGGCAGCCAGTACCCTGTTCGAGATGGCGGTCACCAAGGTGCGGGCCGATGGCAGCCGGGCCTGGGTGGCTTTGGCGCCTGGCTCGTCGGCGGTCGGTCTGGCCATCGGCCAGGATTGGAGCGTGCATGCGGTGGGCGGGCAAACGGCGAAGTTCCGGCAACTGCTGGCCGACCTGTCGCTGACGCTGACCGACACCCCTGACCCGGCACATGTCGGTTTGCCGGTACAGGTGACGTTGAATGCGCTCAACAACGGCCCCGTCGAGGCGCAGGGGGTTGAGCTGAGCTACACGCTGCCGGCGACGGCGACGCTGGACAGCGTCACGTCGTCGCAGGGCGAGTGCATCACCGACGCGGGCGTCGTTCGGTGCACCTTGGGGGCCTTGGCCTCCGCAGCCCAGGCGCAAGTGACGTTGTCCCTGATCCCTCAGTCGCGCGGCACGCTCAAGCACGTGGCCCAAGTGGTGGCCACCACCGAGGACCCTGTGGCCGCGAACAACCAAGCCACGGGCAAGACCCGCGTCAAACCTTGAGCCAGCCGGGCCAAAACCTCACACAGGCCCCGCCCATGCCGGAAACCTCCTTCGAATCGTGCTGATGTCGGGCTTCGCGGCGGGGCATCAACCGAGTCAAGCGATTGGACGACCGGCCCATTTGCTGGTCACCTCGCGGGCCCACCGCACGCACGCATCAATGGAAGACTTTGCGTCTCGCCTCGCGGCCACCGCAATCTGACCCTCACCCGGCGCTGAAATAGGCGGCGGTGCTACACCGGGCCAAAGGCAGATTGAGCGGTCAAAGCAAAAGGGCCTTGCTGCTGGACGCTCAGCCCCGCGAGGTAGCGCGAATGGACCGCGGCAAGGTGAGGATCACCGAGCAGTTGGGGCTTCGGTAGTAGATGGTCGTGCGGGCGAGCAACTCGACGTCGGTCGGGTCGGTCGGCGGGCTCCACAGGTCGACCGTCCAGCGGCGACCGGCGTCCAGGGGTCCTCGATCGAGGTCAACCCTGCGCCTACCGCGGGCATGACAAACTGTCACCACGGTGGCACAGTCATTCGCCATGATTCATCGAACCCTTTGGGAGCTCGCATGAACGCTCGCGGCACAGTCAACCCGGCCATCCGGGCCATCAATGTCCTCGTCGATGTCGGCGGGCGCCAGGTGAAGGCCATCATTCCCGGCGAGGTGCTAGAAAGCTGATTGCACAGCCCGCCCGGGCCGGAAGGCTGGCTGACCTCGTACGAGGAGCACGCGTCGGAGATCGATGACAAGGTGCGTCGCCGTTTCGCCGCGCGCGAGCAGGATTTTGTCGTCGTGCGCAGCAGCGACTTCGGCGAGTTGGGTGACTGAGCCCCGTAAGGGGCCCGCTCGGCACGCCAGCAGGCCCCAGGTCGTCAAGGGCTTACTTGCCCATCACGCTGTAGGCAGCCGTCGGGCCGTTGGTGAGCTGCCAACCGGTGCCCGTGTTGAAGGCGAAGTCGCCCGTGACGCCGAGGTTGTTCATGTTCCAGGCGTCCCAGGTGTCCGCAGTCTTCTTGTCCGTCTTGACGACGACCCAGTACTGCGTGCCGGCGGTGACAGGCGAACCCTTGGCGCCGATCGACGCGGTGACGCAGCAGGTGCCGAACACGGGCAGGCCCGTCACCGAAGCCTTCTTGATCACGGCGCCGGGCAAGCCGCCCGCGTCGGCATTGAGGCTCACGCTGACGCCGTTGGTGCCGGCGACATACCCGACAGCGACGGTGATCGTCTTGACGGCGTAGTTCTTGTTCGGCGTGAACGGCATCGCCACATCCTGCTGGAAGCCGGTGATCGATCCCGTCGCCGACACCGTCCAACCGTTGCAGCAGTCGTAGGCGTTGTTGGGGTCGGTGTTGAAGGTGTTGACGATCTCCTTCAAGCCCTGGACCTTGGCCGGCAACTGCATCGGCTTGACCTGGGTAGATCCGACGGAAATGGTGGTTCTGCCGTCTGCGGAGAGGGTGGCCCCTGCGGCCAGCGCCGATGCGCTGAAGACGAGCGAGGCGGCCACGCCGCCGATGACTGCAAATGCTTCTTTCACAACTTTCTCCTCAATCAAAAAGACGTTTGGGAAGGTGAGAGCACGTTCCTGATTCAGGCGGCAGACGCTGCCGAATCGGGAGGCGTGATGCTAGAAGTTCACCGAACACGCGACAAGGCGTCGCCCACGCAAACCACGGCCAGTTCGCCGCTTGCAGACCTTCAATCTTGGGGGGCTGCCCGCGCGGTCCGATGCAAATGTCGGCAGCATGCCGTCGTGCCGACAGACACCCCTCAGGTCTGACTGCGTGCACTGCGCAACCTGCGCCGCAGCCAACCCGCATGGCGCGCCAGCAGCAACAGCAAGGCCAGGCCGGCGAACAGCGGGCGCAAGTCGATGCGGGCCGGCACGGGCCGCGCGAGCGATGACGTGGTCATGGCGCCGACCAGGCCGGCGCTGGCATCACCGTCTGCGCCAGGCTGGAGTTGGTGGTAGCCCAACCCCAGCTCGCCGGCCAGCAAGCGCAGATAGCCCTCGCGCAGCGACGACAGGTGCTCGCTGCCTGGCGTGGCGCCCGGCATCGGCGGGGCCGACGCGGCCGCGTCCTCCGCCATGCGCTCGCCGCCCACGCTGGCCCCGCGGCCCTGGCTGCGCGGGTCGGTCTGCATCACCTCGTCGGCCCGCCAGAAGCCCAGCGGCCGGCCCAGCGGGTCGCTCTTCGGAATGGGCACCGGCAGCAGCCCGCCCACGCCGACGAGCAGGCCCGCCACGTCGCCGGGCTTGTCGTCGAAGGCCGGGCGATGCCGCGGGTCGATTGGCGGCGCTTCCTGACCGTCGGTGACGAAGACCAACGAAGGCTTGCCCGGCAACTGCTTGACCACCGCGATGCCGCTGTGCAGCCCCTTGGCGACCTCGCTGTTGCCGCTCCAGGCCATCCGCCCGTCGATGCGGCCCAGCGTGGACTGCAGCTCGCCCAGGTTTGCGCACACCTCGACCGGCGCCATGAGCAGGAACGACCGGTACTCGGTGAACACGGCCCAGCCGACCTTCGAGCCGCAGGGCAGCTCGCGCAAGGCCCGGCGCAGCGCCTGCTTGGCCAGGGTCAGGCGCGACACCGGCTGGCCGGCCAGCATCTGGTCCTGCACGTTCATGCTCTGCGTGATGTCGAGCACCACCACGTGCTCGAACAGCGAGCGCTCGGCCGGCACGCTCAGGTCCAGGCAGGCGATGGCAAGCGCAGCGGCCGCGCCGGCCAGCAGCCAACGCTCGCGGTCTCGGCGCAGGGCCTGGCTTGCCAAGGCCACCCATCGGGCCACCCAGTTCACGGCAGGCCAGGCGAGAAGCCGCGCATCGTGGTGGCCGCACGCTCGGCCTGGCGCGGCTCCTCGGCCAGGCTGGTCTCGGCCTCGTCGGGGTCGGGCACCAGGCGCTGGGCACGCTCGAGGTTGTAGCGCGCGTCCCACTGGCTCGGATCGTCCCGCAGCACGTCGCGGTAGGTCTCCTTGGCCATCTCGACCAGCGGGATGGCTTGCCCCGGGCTCGGCCCGTCGCGCAGGCGCATCGCCTCTCGCAGCAGCAGGTTGGCGCTGTTGAAACGGGCCGCCTGGCCCAGGCGCGGGTCGCCCTGCAGGGCCTGGTAGCGCTTCAGCGGCGCGTCGACCACGCCACTGGCCGCCAGCGCATGGGCATGCGCGAACTGCAGCTCGGGCACGGCATCGGCAGCGGGCGCCGTCTGCACGCCCGCGAGGATGCGGCGGTTCAAGGCCTGGGCCTGCCACAGGCGCACGGCCTCGATGCCCGCCAACGCCAGCACCGCCGCCAGGGCAGCGAGCGCCATCCGGGTTCGCCGTGGCCAGCTCAGGCCCATCGCTTGATCTCCCACAGGTTGGCGGACAGCAGCAGCAGCACGGCCGCCAGCGCCACCGCGCAGGCCCAGGCCGACAGGTCGCGCCGCGGCACGATGTCCTGGTAGACGATGGGCAGGTTCTCGAGCCGGGCCAGGTCGTCGATCGCCTTCTGCAGGGCCGCCGGGTTCTCGGCCTCGTAGGCGCGGTAGGCCACGCCCAGCGATTCGAAGTACTGGTGCAGCACGTACTCGGGCACGACCTCGAGGTTGGACGGCGCCTCGCCCTTTTCCAGCATCAGGCCAGGGCTGTTGAGCGAGCGCAGGTAGATCCAGTAGATGCCCACGCGGTACTTGCGCACCAGGTGGCGGATGCGCTCGCGCGCGTCGGGGTCGAGCTGGTCGCCGCCGTCGGACACCAGCAGCACGATGCGCGAGCCGGTGTAGGGCCGGCCTTCGAAATACGACAACCCGGATTCCAGCGCCAGCGCGATGTTGGTCTCCGACAGGCCGCGGCCGACGTTGCCGGCAGCGATGGCGGCCTGAATCACCTCCTGCTTCTGGGTGAAGTCCAGCACCCGCATCGGCACCGTGCTGAAGACGACCATGCCGAAGCGGTCGTCCGGCCGCTTGGCGGCAAAGTCGCCCAGCAGCTTGCGCGCCGCCTGGCCCTTCTGCACCCGCTCGCGCGCGTTGACCAGGTGCATGTAGTAGTCCAGCGCCTCGGGGCCCGTGCCCTTGACCGGCGCGGCGCCCTGGCCGCCGGCGAAGCCCTGGTCCATGCTGCGGCTGCGGTCCAGCACCAGCACGATCTCGGCCCCCTGCCCCACGCGCTCGACCGTGTACTCGGGCCGGTAGGGGCCGGCCAGCGCCACCACGCTCGCCGCCACGGCCAGCAACGCCGCCAACCGCAAGCCCCATTGCAGCAGGCTGGACAGGCGGTCACGCGGCAGCAGGCCCACCACGCCGCTGCGCAGCGCCTGCGTGGCGCCGGGCAGCCAGGTCAGCAGCGCGAGCGGCAACAGCCACAGCAACCAGGCCTGCGAAAAGCTCACGCGCCCTCCCGCTCGGCGTCGCGGCAACGGCGGCACAGGCCCAGCAGCCAGCCGTCGTGCTCGGCCAAAGGCGCGGCCGCGCCAGAGAAGAACTGCTCGCGCGAGCGCTGGAAGAACAAGGCCAGCTCGGCCTGCAAGCCAGCGAAGCGCGGGTGAGCCGCAACGAAGCCGGCCAGGTCCTGCGCGAACACGACCTGGCCCGCCGTCTGGTTCAGGGCCGCGTGCAGCTGGCGATAGGCCGCGCGACGCTGCTCGTCCGTGCCGGGTGCCGGCTGGCGGCCCAGCGCGCGCCAGGCCGCGGCGAACGGGCGCTGCCGCCGCGCCAGCCAGGGCAGGCCAAGGTAGACCCAGGCCAGGTAGGCCAGCGCGAGCAGCGCCCCCGCACCCCAGGCCAGCAGGCGGGCCTGGATCGGGCCCGTGTCGACCAGCGGTGGCGCCACATCGGGCCGCAGGTCGCCCAGCCCCTCGCGCTGCCGCGCCTCGGCCGGTGCCAGCGGCCCGACCGTGACCGGCCAGGCGTCGACGCGAAGCTCCTCGACGCGCGGCCCGCCGTTCAGGCGCAACACGATCGGCGGCAGTTCCAGCGTCCGCAGCTCGAGCGGCGACAGGAATACCTGGTAGTCGAACCTCAGCTCGAGCTGCCGGCCATCGACCCGCCACACGTTGCGTTGCGTCACCCGCCGCAGCTCGATGGCCTGGCCGCGCCGCGCGTCCTGCGGCAGCGAGGCCTGGTCCAGCGACTGGCCGGCCGGCAGCTGCAGGGTGACCACGCGCGACACCGTGTCGCCTACCGCATAACCGAAGGCGCGTGGCTCCTGCACGCTCACCTCGGCGGCGGCGGCCATGCCAGTAGCGCCGGCCACCAGCACGATTGCCCACGCCCATTGCCGACAGCCCGGCGCCTTCATGTGTGAAAGTGCCGGGTCACGGCGTCGGCGTCGAAGCCGTCTTCGACGAACAGCGGCGCCAGCAGCCGAGAACGGAACAAGTGCAGCAGCGCCTCGCGCCGCGCCTGCTGCCAGGCCAGCCAGCGCTGGCGCAGCGCGGGCCGCCACCAGACCAGGCGACGCTGCCCGGTCTCCGGGTCCTCCAGCTGGGCCAGGCCGCGCGCCGGGCCCAGCGCCAGCTCCTGCCGGTCCCATAGCACCACCGGCACCACGGCGTGCATGGACAAGCTGTCGAGCACCTCGGCCACCAGGGGCAGCGGCAGGTGGAAGTCCGACAGCAGGAACACCAGCGCGCGATGGCGGCTGAGCCAGCCATGGGCCTGCAGCAGGCCCTGGGCCGAGCGCCCCTCGGGCTGCCAGCCGCGCAGCGCGGTGGCGATGCCCATGCCCGCGCCGCGCGAACGCGTCTGCGGCTGCCAGAAGGCCTCGCGCACCTGGGAGTCGCAGCCGATGAAGCCGAAGCTGTCGGCATTGCGCCAGGCCGACCAGGCCAGGCTCTCGGTGAAATCGGCCAGCACCTGCAGCCGGGCCCGTGCGCCCTCGAAGCCCATGGACGCCGACAGGTCCGCCACCATGGTGACCGGGATCGATCGCCGCTCGCTGCGGATGCGCACCAGCCACTGCCCCATCGGGTCGCGCAGGCTGGCATGCAGGTCCAGGCGGCGCGGGTCGGGCACGTCGAGCAGGGACGCGTGGCCGCGGAACTCGAAGCCGCTGTCGCCACGCGCGCTGCGGTGGCGGCCGGGGAAGTGGCCCCGCACCGTGCCGGCCACGCGGTAGTGGATCTCCTTCACGGTGGCGTCGGGATCCATGCGGCTCGGTCTCGCCCGGTGCTCAGGGCGCCGCAACGCTCTGCAGGATGCCGGCCATCAGCGGGCCCGAGATCTCGTGGCGCCGCATCTCGTACACCGGCTGGTAGACCAGGCGATGCGCCATGCACTCGACGAACACGGCCTGCACGTCCTCGGGCGTCACGTAGCCGCGGCCCTGCAGCCAGGCCGTGACACGCGCCGCGCGCAACAGCATGCTCATGCCGCGCGGGCTGGCGCCGGCCAGCATCATCCGCGCCGTGTCCAGGTCCGGCAGGCGCACGCCGAACTCGGCCGGTGCCGCTGTGGCGCGCCACAGCGCCAGCGCATAGCCCTGCAGCGCATCCGACGCGGTGATGCTGCGCTGCACCTGGGCCGAGACCGTGTTCAGCGCTTGGTGGTCAATCATGGCAGCCGTCAGCGCGCCGACCAGGGCATCGGTGTCATGGAAGCGCGTGTCGAACATCAGCCGGCGCCGGTCGTCTTCGGTGGCCGGCGGGTCGATGGTGATCTCCATCATGAAGCGGTCGCGCGCCGCCGACGAGATCTCGAAGGTTTCCTCGCGCTCCACTCGGTTGCGGTCGGCGAACACCAGCAAGTGCGGCAGGCGGTATTCGCGGTTGAAGGCCGACACGCTGCGCTCGGCCATGGCCCGCAACAGCAGCGAGTGCACCTGCGGCCGCGCCCGGTTGATCTCGTTGAAGAAGAAGATCGCCAGGCTCTCGCCGTGGCCGATCAGCGGGCCCGGGTCGACGGCCGGCCGCCCGTCCTGCCCGATGTGGGTGTAATAGATGAGGTCATTGGGCATCAGGTCGATGGTGCCCTCGGTGCGCGCGTAGTCGCCGCCCAGCACCTGGGCGAAGGCCCGCAGCAGCGTGGTCTTGCCCACGCCCACGTCGCCCTGCAGCAGCACGTGGCCGCGCGCGAAGACCGCCGTGTTGACCATGCGGATCACCCGCTGCTGGCCGATCACCGCCTTGGCCACCTCGGCCTCCAGCGCCAGGGCACGCCCGCGCCAGTCGGCCAGCAAGGCCTCGTCGTCGTCCATGCGCCTCCCTCGGTTGCTGCGCCCAATGGTGCCACCAAGCACGGCCCGCGCCAGCGCCGCGGCCAGGGCTCAGAACGAGGTGCTCACCCCCACCCAGGCTGCGCGCGGCGCGCCGGGGCCGACGAATTGCTCGGTGCGCCACTCGTCCGGCGGCAGCAGCGTGCCGGCCGCGCTGAAGCTGTTGCTGCCCAGCAGGCCGGCGGTGCCGTACCGTTTATCGAACACATTGCTCAACTTGCCGAACACTTCGAAGCCGTCGGCCGGCTTCCAGCGCGCGGTCAGGTCGACGACCGCGAAGCCGCCCAGGCGGCCGGAGCCGTTGAAGGCGCCCCCGTCGGGCCGGTGGGCATTGTTCTCGTTGCCACGCACAAACTGACTGGAGAACGCACGCCACTGCGCACCCACGCTCCAGTCGGGCACCGGCTCCCAGTCGACCGCCAGCTTGAAGCTGTGCTCGGGCAGGCCCGGCAGGTGGTTGCCCGGGCGAATTTCGATCTCGCCTTCGCCGGTGCAGGCCGGGCTGGTCTCGGCCGTGCTGTTGGCTTCGGCAAACAGGCAGGCCGCGCTTTCGTAGGTGGCGCGCAGAAAGCTGTAGCTGGCCGACCACTGCCACTGCTCGAAAGCTTGCGATGCCCCCAGCTCCACGCCCTGGCGCTGCGTGCGGCCGAAGTTCTTGAAGTAGCCAGCCGCCAGGCCGTTGCTGACGAACAGCAGGTCGTCGCGGTTGACAGTGTGGAAGACCGAGGCGTTCCAGTGGCCTTGCGCCGGCAATGGCCCGCGCAGGCCGGCCTCCAGCGTGCGTGACACCACCTGCTTGAGCGGCGGGTCGGACTGCAGGGCATTGGGCAGCACGCAGGCGTTGGCCGGGTCCGAGCAACCCAGCTCGATCGGGCTGGGCGCGCGGTTGCCCTGGCTCCAGCCGCCGTAGGCCGTGACCTCCGGCGCCAGCTTCCAGGTCAGGCCCAGCGCCGGGTTCAGCTTGCGGTAGCGGGCGTCGCCGTCCAGCGTCGTGGGCAGGCCGAGGTCGCGGCGCCCGATGTCGACCGTCGTGACGTGCGTGTCGTTGTAGCGGGCGGACAGGGTCAGGTGGACGCCGGCCGCCGCCTCGTACAGCTCGTGCACGAAAAGACTGGCGGTCTGGCTGTGCCCCTGGATGACCGCCGTCGCTTCCAGGGGCTCGGTCGGCACGACGCCGCGGCGTGCGTCCAGGTCGCCGAAGGCCTCGGACTGCGAGAAATCGCTGTGGGCCCGGTCGAAGGACGTGCCGAGGCTGAAGTGGTGCGGGCCGCCGGTCCAGCTCGACTGCAAGGCCACGCCTTCACCGCGCTGCTGCGTGCGGGTGCGGTGCTCGACACCCGCCAAAGGCTCTTCTTCCGGGTCGTAGTCGTCGTTCAGGTCGCCGTTGAGCGTGGACGCGCGAGCCCGCCGGCTGTACAGCGTCGCCGCCAGGTGCTGGTGCCGGCCGACGTCCAGGCCGGCGTTCAGGCTGAGCAGCGTCATCCGGTTCCAGGTGATGTCGGGCACGGTGTAGACCTGCTCGCGGCGCTGGGCAAGCATGGTTTCCGGCAGCGGCCCGTTGCCGACCAGCCGGTTGCGGCCATGCGTGAGCGCCAGGTCCCAGGACCAGTCGGTGTCGTGGGCACCGCCCTTGACGAAGAGCTGCCGCACCCGGCTGGGCGAAAAGTCGCGCCAGCCGTCTTCGTCCAGCGTGCTGGCGGCAATGAACAGATGGCCTTGCTCGCCGAGCTTGCGGCCATGGCTCACCTCGGCGCGTACGCGGCCGAACGAGCCTGCCTCCAGTTCCAGCTCGGTGCCGGGGTGGGTGTCGCCGCTCTTGGTCTGGATCGACAGCGCGCCGCCCAGCGTGTTCAGGCCGAACAAGGGGTTGGACCCCGGCAGTAGCGTGATGCTGGCCATGGCGGCCTGGGGAATCAGATCCCAGTTGACCACGTCGCCGAAGGGCTCGTTGATGCGCACGCCGTCCTGGAACACCGACAAGCCCTGGGGCGTGCCCAGCAAGGGGCTGGCGCTGAAGCCACGGAAGTGCACGTCCATCTGGAACGGGTTGCCCTGCATCTCGTTCACGTTGACGCTGGGCAACTGGCCGCCCATGAAGTCCGGCAGGTTCAGGCTCTGCAACTGGCGCAGCCGGCGGTCGCTGGCCGTCTGCACGTTGGACGGGATCTGGTCGCGTTGCTCGCCAGCGCCCGGCACCGGCGTGACGCCGACGATCTCGATGCGCTGCACGGCGGGGGTTGCATCGGCCAGGTCCTGTGCCTGGGCTGCGCCACAGCCCAGGGCCGCCAGCGCGGCCAGGGCCAGCGGGCGGCGACGCCGGTGTGGCGTCGTCGGTCGTTTCATCGGTGTCTCCTCGGTTCTTCAGGCCAGGTGCTGCGCTGGCCGTTTGAACCGACGCTAGCAAAGGCCCGGCCAGGCCGACAGGGAAAACTTCCCGGCGTGCGCACGCCGCGTCGAAGCGGCGTCAGACGCCAGCGCTGGACACCACGCCGTGCCGGATGGCCAGGTGCACCAGCGCCGCCGAGGTGGCCACGCCCAGCTTCTCCTTGATCAGCGTCTGGTGGTTCGACACCGTCTTGGCGCTGAGCTTCAGCGCCTGCGCGCACTCGCCCGGGGTGTGGCCCTGGGCCAACAGACGGAAGACCTCGAACTCGCGCGGGCTCAGGTCGGCCAGGCGCTGGGCCTCGTCGACCGCGTCGCGCTGCAACAGGTTGGCGGGCAGGCTCGCGTCCAGGTGACGGCGGCCGGCGTGCAGGGCGCGCACCGCTTCGACCAGGCCTTCCGGCGGGCTGGCCTTGGTGAGGTAGCCACGGGCCCCGGCGTCCAGCGCGCGGCGCACGAGCAGCGGGCTGTCGTGCATGCTGAAGACGAGAACGCGGCCTTCGGGCTCGCGCAGCAGCACGCGCCGGATCAGTTCCAGCCCGCCGCCGCCCGGCATCGACAAATCGGTCACCAGCACGTCCGGCCGCTGGGCGGCGAAGGCCGCATAGCCGGCATCGGCGTCACCCGCCTCGTCGACCACGCGGATGTCGCCGGCCTGGTCGAGCAGGCGCCGGTAGCCGCTGCGCACCACCGGGTGGTCGTCGACCAGCAGCACCTTGATCATGCGGCCTCCCCCATGGGCTGCGGCGCGGCGACGGTGGCCGCCGGCAGCGGCACGCGCATCGTCAGCCGCACGCCGCCGCCGGGTGCGTTGTCGACGACCAGCTCGCCGCCGATGGCCGCGGCCCGCTCGGTGGCGCCCAGCAAGCCCAGCCCGGCCGTCGCCAGCCCCTCGGCCATGCCGCGGCCGTCGTCCTGGATGCTCAGCTGCAGCATGCCTGGCTCCGCGCGCACCAGGCGCACGCCCACCTGGCTGGCCTGGGCATGCCGCATCACGTTGGTCAGGGCTTCCTGGGTGACGCGGTAGACCGCGATGTCCACCGCGTCGCCCAGCGGCGCGGCGACGCCATCGTGGTGGAAGGTGCAGCTCACGCCGCTGCGCTCTTCCCACGATTCGCACAGGGCCTGCAGCGCGGCGACCAGGCCCAGCGCATCCAGGTCGGCCGGGCGCAAGCGGCGCAGCAGGTCGCGCACCAACTGGTAAAGGTCCTGCGCCGCACTATCGGCCCGTTCGGCGGCGGCCCGCATGCCTTCACGGTCGTCGCCGGCGCAGCGGCGCAGCCAGGCCGTTTCGGCGCGGATCGCGCTGCAGCGTTGACCGAACTCGTCGTGCAGTTCGCGGGCCAGCGCCTGGCGTTCGTTCTCCTGCAGGGCGATCAGGCCCTGCGCCAGCTCGCGGTTGTGGGCCAGCAACTCGTTGGCGTGGGCTTCTGCCCGCTCGCGCCGCGCCGCCTCGGCCAGCGCGTCCTGCCGGCGGCGGAAGGCGTACCAGGCCATGCCGCAGGCCAGCACCGCCAGCGCCAGGGGCAGCTCGTCGAGCTGCCAGTGTTCGTAGCGGTCCAGCCAGCGCTCGTAGCGCTCGTGGATCTCGAAGCCCAGCGAGAGCAGGTAGATGGCCAGCGCCGCCAGCGCCACCCAGCCCAGGTCGCGCCGCCAGCGCCCTGAAGTGCTCTTGGCGCTCATGTCCCGCCTCCCCGTTTGGTCAGTCCGCCGAAGCCGCGTTGCGGGTCGTAGCCCCAGCAAGCCAGCGTGAAGAAGACCGCCAGGCAGCCCAGCACCACCCAGGGTGACGCGCCCGGGTCCTTGCCATAGAGCGCGAAGCGCAGCCACTCGACCGCGTGGGTGAACGGGTTGAAGCGCGCCAGCTGGTAGACCCACTCGGCCCGCGAGGCCTGCAGCTGGCTCAGCGGGTAGAGCGCGGTGGACAGGAAGTACATCGGGAAGATCACGAAATTCATGGTGCCGGCAAAGTTCTCCAGTTGCCGGATGTGCACCGACAGCAGCAACCCCAGCGCGCCGAGCATCAGGGCCCCGGCGAACAAGGCCAGCAGCGCATGCAAGCTAGCCAGGGTGAAGACCGGCAGCGCCGTGCCCAGCAGCAGCGCCGCCGCCACGAAGGCCAGGGCCTGCAGCACGGACAGCAGCGCCGTCGCGCACAGCTTGCAGGCCAACAACCAAGCCCGGAGCAACGGCGCGGTCAGCAGCAGGCGCATCAGGCCCATCTCGCGGTCGTAGACCATGGACAGCGACGACTGCATGCCGTTGAACAGCAGCACCATGCCCACGAGGCCGGGCACGATGTAGACGTCGTAGGCCACGGCGACGCCGTAGGGTTCGGTGACGGCCCCGCCGAGGGTGTTGCGGAAGCCCGCGGCGAACACCGCCAGCCACAGCAGCGGACGCGCCAGCGCGGACACCAGCCGCCCGGTCTGCTGCGAGAACTTCAGCAGCTCGCGCAGCACGATCGCCCGCAGCGCCTGCAGGCCGTGGGCCAGGCCGCTGCGCCGGGCCGGTATCGCGTCGGGAGGGGTGCTCGGGGTCATCGGTGGGATCGCGCCTCAAGCCCGTCAGGCCGTGCGGGCGATGAAGCCCGCTTCCAGCGTCGACTCGCCCAGGGCCACGGTCACCTCGGCGGGCGTGCCGTCGGCCAGCAGGCTGCCGCGGTGCAGCACCAGCACCCGGTCGGCGGCCTGTGCCTCCTCGACCCAGTGGGTGGCCCACAGCACGCACACGCCGCGCTCGCGCACGTCTGCCCGCAGCGAGGCCAGCAGGTCCTGGCGCGATTTCGGGTCCAGCCCGACGGTGGCCTCGTCCATCAGCAGCACCGCCGGCCGGTGCAGGTTGGCCCGCACCAGCTCGACCTTGCGTCGGCCGCCGCCGGACAACTCGCGCGCCGGGCGGTCCAGGTCGGTGGCCAGCCCGATGCGATCGCAGTCCTGCACGATGCGCGAGCGCGCCAGCACCGCCGGCAGGCCGTGCAGGTCGGCGTGGAACATCAGGTTGCGCCGCACGCTCAGGTCCAGGTCCAGCGCGATCTGCTGGAACACGACGCCGATCTGCCGCAGCGCGGCCACCGCCGCCCGGCGCAGGGAATGGCCCGCCACCTCGACATCGCCCTCGTCGGCGGCGAACAGGCCCGTCAGCACCTGGAACAGGGTGGACTTGCCAGCGCCGTTGGGCCCCAGCAAGGCGACGAAGCTGCCAGCCCCCAGCTCGAACGACAGCCCGCGCAGCGCTGCCTGCTCGCCGTAGCGCTTGGTCAGCGCGCGGCTTCTCAGCATGGCGGGCGCGGGCATCGTCGGGTTCATCGAGCGGGCCGCTGGGCGGGCCGTGAAGGGTGGAACGAAGGCGAGGATAGCCGGCAACAGAGCAATGGCCGGGCCGGCAGCGCTCGCCCCGGCGGGCGATGAAACACTTTGTGCCGATGCTTATGCAACGCTTTCGGCGCACCTTGTCAGCGGGCCGCCTGCTCACCCGGGCCGGCCGCGCTCGCCGACGCGGTTTTGCCATCGTTGACCCAGTGTTTTCCCTATCGGGACGATCCCTGAAATTCGGCGTGCATTGCAACGCCCGCAACGCGGTCTTCACGCCCGGCCAACCGGGCAGTCCCCGGGTGTTTGACACATCGCGTGACAGGCTGGCACGAGGTCGGGCGCGCCATCCGGGCACAGTTCGCCAAACCGGGCGCAGGAATTGCAGACATGGGCTGGCCGAGTTCTCAAGGCCGCGTTCGCAGTTCCTCGGCAGGATCGACGTGCGCGGCAGGGCTCCGGTCACTTCAACAAGGAGACAGCAATGCGAATTTCTGGGCAAACGTATCGGCCCGCCTGGTCGCGTGTGGGGTTGGCGCTGCTGGCGCTTCCAGGCGTGGTTCTGGCCAACGCCGATGTCGAGAAGAACATCGCCAACCCGAAGAACTGGGCGATGCAGGCTGGCGACATGTACAACCAGCGCTACAGCCAGCTCAAGCAGATCAACACCGGCAACGTCGGCAAGATGCAGGTCGCGTGGACGTTCTCCACCGGCGTGCTGCGCGGCCACGAAGGCTCGCCGCTGGTGGTCGACGGCAAGATGTACCTGCACTCGCCCTTCCCGAACAAGGTCTTCGCGATCGACCTCGACACGCAGAAGATCCTGTGGAAGTACGAGCCCAAGCAAGACCCGGCGGTCATCCCGCAGATGTGCTGCGACACGGTCAACCGTGGCCTGGCGTATGCAGAAGGCAAGGTCATCCTGCAGCAGGCCGACTCGAACCTGATCGCGCTGGACGCCAAGACCGGCAAGCTGGTCTGGTCGGTGAAGAACGGCGACCCGAAGCTGGGCGCCGTCAACACCAACGCGCCGCACGTCTTCAAGGACAAGGTCATCACCGGCATCTCCGGCGGCGAATGGGGTGTGCGCGGTTTCATCGCCGCCTACAACCTGAGCGACGGCAAGCCGGCCTGGAAGGGCTACAGCGTCGGTCCCGACAGCGAAATGCTGATCGACCCGAACAAGACCACCACCTGGACCGACGGCGCCGTCAAGCCCGTGGGCCCGGACTCTTCGCTGAAGACCTGGAAGGGCGACCAGTGGAAGATCGGTGGCGGCACGACCTGGGGCTGGTACAGCTATGACAAGGCGCTCAACGCCATGTTCTACGGCACCGGCAACCCGTCCACCTGGAACCCGAGCCAGCGCCCGGGCGACAACAAGTGGTCGATGTCGATCTGGTCGCGCGACGTGGACACCGGCAAGGTCAACTGGGTCTACCAGATGACGCCGTTCGACGAGTGGGACTTCGACGGGATCAATGAAATGATCCTGGCGGACATCAACGTCAAGGGCAAGCCGACCAAGGCTCTGGTCCACTTCGACCGCAACGGCTTCGCGTACACCCTGGACCGCACCAACGGCGCCCTGCTGGTCGCCGAGAAGTACGACCCGAAGGTGAACTGGGCCACGCACGTGGACATGAAGACCGGCCGCCCGCAGGTCGTGGCCAAGTACTCCACCGCGCAGAACGGCCCGGACGTGAACACCAAGGGTGTCTGCCCGGCGGCGCTCGGCAGCAAGGACCAGCAACCGGCGGCCTTCGACCCCGAGACCAAGCTCTTCTACGTGCCGACGAACCACGTCTGCATGGACTATGAGCCGTTCAAGGTCGAGTACACCGCGGGCCAGCCGTACGTGGGCGCCACGCTGTCGATGTTCCCTGCCCCTGGCAGCCACGGCGGCATGGGCAACTACATCGCCTGGGACGCCGGCAGCGGCAAGATCGTGCAGAGCCATGCCGAGAAGTTCTCGGTCTGGAGCGGCGCGCTCAACACCGCGGGTGGTCTGTCGTGCTATGGCACGCTCGAGGGTTATCTGAAGTGTGTCGACAAGAAGGACATCAACAAGGAACTTTTCAAGTTCAAGACACCCTCAGGGATCATCGGCAACGTGTTCACGTACGAGCACAAGGGCAAACAGTTCATCGGCGTGTTCTCGGGCATTGGTGGCTGGGCCGGCATCGGCATGGCCGCGGGCCTGGAAAAGGACACCGACGGCCTGGGCGCCGTGGGTGGCTATCGTGAACTGAACCAGTACACCGAGCTCGGCGGCTCGTTGACTGTCTTCGCTTTGCCGAACTGATGCGTTGAAGCTTCAGCGGGGGCCTGAAAACCCCCGCCGCCTCACCCGCACCGGGGGATGGCGCCGCAGGGCCCCATCCCCCGTCTCGCAACGAAAGCTGTAGAAAGATCGCTATCACCATGGTTCGGAAGACTCTTCTGCTCGGTCTGGTCCTGTTCAGTGCCGCGGCCTTCGCCGAAACACCGCTCTACACCGTGGTCGACGGCTACAAGGTCGACCCTGAAACCATGAAGGGTTTTCGCACTTGGCGCCAGGCCGCTTGCGACCGCTGCCACGGCGCCAACCAGGAAGGCCTGGTCGGCCCCTCGCTGGTCAACAGCCTGAAGACGCTGACCAAGGAAGAATTCGTCACCACGGTGACCAACGGACGGCTGGACAAGGGCATGCAGAGCTTCAAGACCAGCCCGGTCGTGATGGAAAACATCGACCACCTGTACGCCTACCTGAAGGGCCGCTCCGACGGCGCCATCACCCGCGCCAAGGTGGAGCCGATCACGCCATGACCGCGCCCGCCTGGCTGACCTGTGTCGCCGCCCTCGCCGCCGGCACGGCGGCAGCTCAGGACAAGCCCGCCGAGGCGCCCCCTGCGCGCACCGAGTTGCGGGTCTGCCAGGACCCGAACAACCTGCCGTTTTCCAGCACCCATGGCGACGGCATCGAGAACCGCATCGCCGAGGTCTTCGGCAAGGCCATGGGCCTGCCGGTCACCTACTACTCGTTTCCGCAGCGCATGAACTTCGTGCGCAACACGCTGCGCTACAAGCTGCCGGGGCAGGACTACCCCTGCGACATCGTGATGGGCGTGCCGGTCGGCTTCGACCAGGTCTCGGTCACCAAGCCCTACTACCGCAGCACCTATGCACTGGTGCTCCCGCAGGGCCGCGGGCTGGACCAGGTCAAGTCGACCGACGATCTGCTGCGCATGGACCGGGCGCGCCTGGCCAAGCTGCGCATCGGCGTCTACGACCGCTCGCCCGCGTCCGACTGGCTGAGCAAGCACGGCCTGGTCGACAACGGCGTGCCCTACCCCATCCTCAGCCCCGACCCGCAGCAGTACCCGGGCGAGATCATCGAGAAGGACCTGGCCGCTGGCAAGATCGACGTGGCCATTGTCTGGGGCCCGATTGCCGGCTACTTCGCCAAGCGCGTGCACAGCCCGGCGCTGGCCGTGGTGCCGCTGAAGTCCGAGCCCGGCGTGCGCTTCGACTATCA
The DNA here is from genome assembly GCA_044226465.1 of Burkholderiaceae bacterium. Classification (GTDB taxonomy): domain Bacteria; phylum Pseudomonadota; class Gammaproteobacteria; order Burkholderiales; family Burkholderiaceae_C; genus Ideonella. Next base: position 28,297 of record JBGAGZ010000042.1, read on the forward strand.
GATGGCCATGGGCGTGCGCTACGGTGAACGCGAATGGAAGCAGCAGGTCGAGTCCCTGATCGACTCGCAGCGCGACGCCATCCAGGCCATCCTGGCCGAATACGGGGTGCCGGTCGTGGACGAGTCCTACGCAGCGCCCAAGCCCTAGCACCGACACTGCAGCCGGTGCGGGGTCTTGCGCAACGTGCCATCCTGCCACCGATGAACCACCATGGCGCCTCGTTGACCTGTTGTCTGGCGGCGCTCGCCGGCGCCGTGCCGGCGCGGGCGGCGATGGACCGTGCCGATCTCATCGGCCTGGCTGCCAGTGTGCTTCGCGTTGAAGCGCCCCGCATCGGCGGCGGCTTCTCGCTGGGCTCGGCGGTGGTCGTGGCGCCCGAGAAGGTCATCACCAACTGCCACGTGACCCGCGATTCGCGCGAGGTCAGTGTCGTGCGTGGCGGCGTGCGCTGGCAGGCCACGGCCCAGGCCAGCGACACCGCCCACGACCTGTGCCTGCTGGTCGTGCCGGGGCTCAAGGCCCAGGCCGTCCGCCTCGGGCGCGCTGCCGCGCTCAAGCTCGGCCAGGCCGTCACCGCGCTTGGCTACACCGGGGGCGCCGCCATCCAGAGCAGCGACGGCGAGGTCGTCGACCTGCATCGCTTCGACGGCAGCCGCGTCATCCAGAGCAGCAACTGGTTCAGCTCGGGGGCCAGCGGCGGTGGCTTGTTCGACGACGCCGGCGAGCTGGTCGGCGTGCTGACCTTCCGGCTGCGCGGCGGCGAGGAACACTACTTCGCCGCGCCGGTCGACTGGATCACGCCCTTGCTCGACGAGAGCGAGCGCCACCAGCTGCAGCGCGTGATGCCGCTGGATGCTTCGCGCCTGCCCTTCTGGCAGGGCTCGCCCGCCACGCAGCCGCGCTTCCTGCGCGCGGCGGCGCTGATGCGCGACGACCGCTGGGCCGAGCTGGCCGACACGGCGCGCGAGTGGATCGCCGCCCCCGGTGGCGACCCTGACGACGCCGAGCCCTGGGCCTTGCTGGGCGTGGCCCTGGCTCAGCTGGGCCGCGACGGCGAGGCCCGCAACGCGCTCGAGTGCGCGCTGTCGCTCGACCCCGAGCGCCAGGCCACGCGAGAGCGCCTGGCCCGCATCCCCACCCGGGCCGCCGGCCCGGTGGCTGGTACGCCGCCTTGCCGGCAGGCCAGCCGCCCTTCATTGCCTTGATCACCCACCAACGACACTGCGCCGATGAGACCCACCGCCCTGCTGGCTTCGCTTTCCCTGACTGCCCTGGCCCTGTTGACCGCCGCCGTCCTGCCGGTGGCACAGGCGGCCGAGGACTACTCGCCCGCCGAGCGCGCCCTGTTCATGAGCAACCAGCTCTCCGGCCTGAAGCCGCCGCTGACGCTGCACTACAGCTTCGCCAAGCGCGGCAGCCTGGAAGAGAACTTCGACGACCAGCTGGCCATCAACCTGAAGGCGCAGGCCGATGGCCGCTGCTGCGCGGCCAAGGCCGACTTCCTCACCGGCGCGCGTCGGCTGCCCATGCCAGAGATCGAGCAGGCCGAGGGCAACCCGGCGATCCTGTATTTCCTGGAGCGCGACATCAAGGAGATGCAGCGCCTCACCTCGGGCCAGGCGAACTACTTCCGCAAGCGCATCCGCATGTCGGTCTATCAGGGCGCCGAGGTGGTGCCTGTCAGCGTGCCCTGGCGCGGCAAGGACATCGCGGCCCAGCAGATCACGATCTCGCCCTACCTGGACGACCCGCTGCGCGCGCGCTTCGAGAAGCTGGCCAACAAGCAATACGTGTTCACCTTGTCGGACGCCGTGCCCGGCGGCGTCTATGCCATCCGCACCCGCATCGACACCACCCCCGGTGGCGGTGCGCCGCTGATGATCGAGGAGCTGGTACTCGACGGCGCGGCGTCCACCACCGCCACCCTCGCCAAGACCGCCACCGTGACGCCCGCACGCCAGCCTTGACACACCGCAGACCGCCGACAACCGCCTCCGCCGACCATCCCCCGCACGCCATGAGCACCAAGAACCCTCTGCGCCACGCCCTCGCTGCCCTTGGCGGCCTCGCCACCCTGGCCACCGCAGCGCCGGCCCTGGCCAACGACTTCCCCACCGCCGATCGGGTGCTCTACGTGCAGGAATGCATGAAGACCAACCCGGGGCCCTTCTACGAGATGGTCAACAAGTGCTCCTGCGCGCTGGACGCGCTGGCCGCCGAGGTGAGCTACGACGACTACGTGAACATGACCACCGTGGTCAACGCCATCACCATCGGTGGCGAGCGCGGCGGGGAGTTGCGCGACAACGAGACCGTCAAGCCGCAGATCAAGCGCTACCGCGACCTGCAGGCCAAGGTGAAGCAGGGCTGCTTCATCACGCCGCGCTGAGACCCTGGCCGACCTCGCCACCCGTGACCGCCGCACCGCCGCACCCAACGACCACGCCGCGCCTGGCGGCGTGGCTGCTCGCCGCCTGCGGTGCCGCCGCCTACGGGGCGCCATTCGCCTACATCACCAACCAGGGCAGCCACGACGTGACGGTCATCGACCTGGCCAACGACGCCGTCGTGGCCACCGTGCCGGTGGGCCGCTCGCCGGCCGGCGTGGTGGCAGCCAGCCGCAGCGGCAAGGTCTTCGTCTCGAACCCGGACAGCAAGAGCATCTCGGTCATCGACATGCGCAGCCAGTCGGTCATCGACACGCTGCCGGCCGGCGACGGGCCGGTGGGCATCGACGCCTCGCCCGACGGCACCCGCGTGTTCGTGGCCGACTGGTACCGCAACCGCCTGCTGGTGCTGGCGCCAGGCCGTGCCACGCCGCTGCAGGAAATCGCCGTCGGCCGTGCGCCGGCGGGCGTGGCCGCCCACCCGGACGGCCAGACTGTCTATGTGGCCGAGCGCGACGACGACAGCGTCGCCGTGGTCGACCTGCCCACGGCGCAGGTGCGGGGCCGGGTCCGCGTCGGCGAGCACCCGTTCGCACTGCTGCACGACGCCGGCCGCCAGCGCCTCTATGCACTGAACGTGCTGAGCAACGACGTCTCGGTCATCGACACCCGCAGCCTCGCCGTGGTGGCCACCATCCCGGTTGGCCGCGCGCCCTACGGCGCCGCACTGGCCGATGGCAACCGCCTTCTCTATGTCACCAACCAGCACGCCGACACCGTGAGCGTGATCGACGCCGACACGCTGAGCCCGCTGCGCACCCTGGGCGGCTTCGGCTACCCCGAGGGCGTGGCCGCCTATGGCGACAAGGTCTACGTCGTCAACTGGATGGACGACAACCTGAGCGTGCTCGACGCCGCCACCGGCCGCGAGCTGAACCGCATCGCCACCGGCCGCAACAGCCGCGGCTTCGGCGCCTTCATCGGCGCCCCGCCCACCCCTTGACCACCCCTTGACCACCCACCGATCCACCGGCCACGACACACCAGGAGACAAGACCCATGCCCCGGCCACGAACCCTCAGCCAGCGCCGCCGCGCCTTCGCCGGCCTCGTCCTCGCCAGCACCGCGGGCGCCGCCCTGGTGGCCCTGCCCGCCTTGGCCCACGGCCCGACCCGGCAGAAGGTGGTCGAGACTATCACCATCGACGCCCCCGCGGCCAAGGTCTGGGCGCGCATCAAGAATTTCGATGCCCTCAAGGACTGGCACCCCGCCATCGCCGAAAGCCCGGCCGACAAAGGCAATGAAGAGGGCTCGGTGCGCCAGCTCAAGCTCAAGGGCGGCGGCGAACTCACCGAGACGCTCGAGGCTTACAACGACGCGCAGATGAAATACAGCTACCGCGCCAAGGACGGCGGCGCGCTGCCGGTGACCAACTACACCTCGACCATCACGGTGCGCGCCGACGGCGACGCCAAGGCCACCGTCGAATGGCGAGGCGCCTTCTACCGTGGCTACCCCAACAACGACCCGCCGCCCGACAAGAACGACGAAGCCGCCGTTGCCGCGGTCACCGGGGTCTACCAGTCCGGCCTGGCCAACCTGAAGAAGCTGGTCGAGGGCAAGTGAGCGCGCAGGGTCGGCGCCGCTTATCGCTCGGCCTGGCCACTGGCCTAGCCTGCGCGGCCGTCTGGCCGCTGGGCGGCTGCGCGTCGCGCATCCGCGCACCAGCCACCGTGCCGGCCGCCATGCCTTTGACGGGTCCGCGGCCGGACACCCCGCTGATGATGGTCGCACCGGGGGTCTTCGTGCTCCGCGGCACGGGTGGCGTGGCCGACGAGAGCAACCAGGGCCGCATCGGCAACGCCGGCTTCGTCGTCGGGCCGCAAGGGGTGGTCTGCATCGACACCGGCACCTCGTTCGCCCATGGCCATGCCTTGCTAGACGCCGTGGCCAGCGTGACCGCGCTGCCGGTGCGCGTCGCCCTCGTCACCCACACCCGACCCGAGTTCCTGTTCGGCGGCGCGGCCTTCCAGGCCCGCGGCATCCCCGTGCGCATGCACCAGCGCACGGTGGGGCTGATGGCGTCGCGTTGCGAGGCCTGCCTCAAGGTGCTGCGGCATCAGGTGGGCGAAGCGCCGATGGCGAACACCGCCATGTACCAGGCGGACCAGACCTTCGAAGCCACGCACGAGCTCGACCTGATCGGCCGCCCGCTGCGGGTGATGCACTTCGGCCATTCCAGCGGGCCAGGCGATGTGGCCGTGCTGGATGTGCAAAGCGGCGTGCTCTTCGCCGGCGGCCTGGTCGACGCGGGCCGCATCCCCGACATCCAGGACAGCGACTTGGCCGGCTGGCACCGCGCGCTGGCGGCGCTGGCTGCGCTGCCGCTGCGCAGCGTGGTCCCGGGCCATGGGCCGGCGTCGCAGCCCGGGGCGATCGCCGCGGTGGAGCGCTATCTGACCCAGCTGGAAGCCCGCGCCAAGGCCCTGGTGTCGGCGGGCGAGTCACTGCTCGACGTGGCCGACGCGCTGGAGCTGCCGGAGTTCGCCGCATGGGATCAGTACGACGTGATCCACCGGCGCAACGCATCGATCGCATACTTGCGTCACGAGCGCGCACTCATGGTCCAGTGAGCGGCCACGCCGAGCCGCCATCACAGAGCCCAACCACGGCCGAAGGAGACAACACCATGCCCCGCATTCCCCATTCCGACGCCCGGCTTGGCATCGCCCGCCGTCGCTGGCTGCAGCGCGCCGCGGCCTTGGCCGGCGCCCCAGCGGTGCTGGCGGCGGGCCACGCCCAGGCCGCCATCGGCGGGCTGCCCAGCGCCGAGCACAACGCGTCGTCCCCCGAGTGGGACACGCTGAGTGCCAAGCTCTTCGGCGGCCGCAAGCTGACCCCCGGCCAGGGCACGGTGCAGTTGATCGTGCCGCTGCGCGCCGCCTACGGCGCCTCGGTGCCGGTGAAGATCGTGTCAAAGGTCCCGCAGCGCGACGAGCTCTACGTGCGCAAGCTCTACCTCACGGTCGACAAGAACCCGTCGCCGGTGGCCGCCGTGCTGGACCTGACCACCGAGATCGGCCAGGCCGACTTCGAGACCCGCATCCGGGTGGACGAGTACAGCCACGTGCGCGTGGTGGCCGAGCTAAGCAATGGCGAGCTGCACACCGACTCGCGCTACGTGAAGACCTCGGGCGGCTGCTCGGCGCCGCCCAACCGCGACGCGCTGCACCTGATCGGCAAGACGGTGATGAAGCTGCCCGGCGAGCTGCACATGGGCCAGCCGACCGCGGTGGACTTGACCGTCATTCACCCCAACGACACCGGCTTCGAGCTGAACCAGGTCACGGTGATGTACATCCCGCCGCATTTCGTGCGCTCGATCCGCATCAGCTATGCCGGCCGCAAGGTCTTCGACGCCGACACCGACTTCTCGATCAGCGAGAACCCGACCTGGCGCTTCAACTTCGTGCCCCGCGACAAGGGCGAGCTGGTCGCCGAAGTCACCGACTCGAAGGACGCCCGATTCACCGGCACGCTGGCGGTGGGCTGAGCATGCGCCGCACGCTGCACGCCGCCTGGCAGGCCACCGCGCTGGTGCTGGCCGTGGCTTGGTCACCGGCGCAGGCCATGGGCATTCCGGCGGCCTACGCGCCCACCTCGGTCGCGCCCACGGGCCTGCCCCAGCGCTACGAGTTCGACCTCGACCCCGCGCTGCGCCGCGCGCAGCAGGCGCACAAGCGGCTGTACGTGTACCTGCACGCCACCGACTGCCCGTATTGCCGCAAGTACGAGGCCTTCCTCGGCCGCAACGCCGAGGCGCTGGCACCGCATTTCGCCAAGGACTACCTTGTCTACGACCTGCAGGCCAGCCTGTCCATCCAGGCCGACAAGCTGTTCTTCAAGATGGGCGGCAAGACGCTGGGCTATGCCGACTTCATGCGCGCCATCGGCGACGAACGGGCGCGCATGCTGGTCTACCCCAGCGTGCTGCTGCTGGACGCCAAAGGCAAGCCGCTGATGCAGATGCCCGCCGGCACCGGCACTTTCGAGACAGTGGATGAGCAGCTCGAGATCCTGAACCTGGTGCAGTAGGCAGAGGCCACTCAGCCCGGCAGCTTGGCCAGGCGGCGCGAGTTGACCGGGTCACGGAAGACGAGAGGGTGCTCGACAACCACGGCCACCGCGCCGCCGGCCGCGCGTGCCTCGGCACCGGCCACCGCCGCCAGCACCCGGTCGTGGTGCGGGCTCTTGCGGCACACCGGGTCGGCGGCCTCGGCGTCGTGGGCGATGAGCCAGGCCTGGCAGCGGCAGCCGCCCAGGTCCTCTTCCTTGTGCTCGCAGCTGGCGCAGGGCTCCTTCATCCAGCCGGTGCCGCGGTAGCGGTTGAAGCCCTCGGACTCGAACCAGACCTCGCGCAGGCTCATCTCGCGCACGTTGGGGAACTGCAGGCCGGGCAGCATCTTGGCGGTGTGGCAAGGCAGCGCGGTGCCATCCGGCGCCACGGTCAGGAACATGCTGCCCCAGCCGTTGACGCACTTCTTGGCTTGGCCTTCGTGGTAGTCCGGCGCGACAAAGAAGATGCGCATCTTGTCGCCCAGCTTCTCGCGCCAGCGGTCGGTCACGGCTTCGGCGCGGCGCAACTGCTCGTGCGTGGGCAGCAGTTGCTCGCGGTTGAGGAAGGCCCAGGAGTAGTACTGGGTGTTGGCCAGCTCGATGTACTCGGCGCCGAACTCGGCCGCCATGCCGATGATGCGGTCGATGTGGTCGATGTTCAGGCGGTGGATGACCACGTTCATCACCATCGGCCAGCCCTGGCCCTTGATGATGGCCGCCACCTTGTTCTTCAGCTCGAAGGTCTTGGTGTGCGAGAGGAAGTCGTTCATCTCGCGGGTCGAGTCCTGGAACGACAGCTGCACGTGGTCCAGCCCCGCGGCCTTGAGCGCGCGGGCGCGCGATTCGGTCAAACCCACGCCCGAGGTGAGCAGGTTGGTGTAATAGCCCAGGCGGTGGGCCTCGGCGACGATCAGCTCCAGGTCGTCGCGCAGCAGCGGCTCGCCGCCGGACAGCCCGCATTGAACGGCGCCCAGCTCTCTGCCTTCGCGCAGCACGCGCAGCCAGTCGTCGGTGGACAGTTCCTCGGCTTGCGTTGCGTAGTCCACCGGGTTGTAGCAGAACACGCAGTGCAGCGGGCAGCGGTAGGTCAGCTCGGCCAGCAGCCACAGCGGCGGGCCCACGGTATGACTCATGGCATCAGTCCCAAACGAGCCAGCGTTGCTTGGCGGCCATGTCCATGAAGCCGAGGATTTCGCCCTCCAGCCCCTGCGCTGAGAACGCGGCCTCCAGCTCGGCCACGATGGCACCCACGCTGGCCTGGCCATTGCATCGCTTCATGATCTCGCCCGCGCTGCCGTTGAGCTTGACCATGCCCTCGGGGTAGAGCAGCACGTGCGCGTTCTGCACCGGCTCCCACTGCAGGCGAAAGCCGGGGCCGACGCGCGGCACGCTGTCCAAGGTCGCGGTCAGCGTCATGCATTGACCCCGTACTTCAGCGCCATCGCGTCGTTCATCGCCCAGAGGATGTCGAGCTTGAACTGCAGGATGTCGAGCGCCCGCTCCTGCAAGGGCCGGGTGTCGAAGTGCTCCAGTGTGATGGCCAGGCCCTGCTCCACGTCGCGCCGCGCCTGGCTGACGCGGTTGCGGAAGTAGGACAGGCCTTCCGGCTCGATCCACGGGTAGTGCTCGGGCCAGGTGGCCAGGCGCTGCTTGTGGATCTCGGGCGCGAACAGCTCGGTCAGCGACGAGCACACCGACTCCTGCCAGGGCGCGTGGCGGGCGAAGTTGATGTAGGCATCGACCGCGAAACGCACGGCCGGGATCAGGTGCCGCTGGTCCAGCACCTCTTCACGGTCCAGGCCCACCGCCTGGGCCAGGCGCAGCCAGGCCTCGATGCCACCTTCGTCCTTCACACCACCGAGCTCGAAGCCGTCGTGGTCCAGGATGCGCTGCACCCAGCCACGCCGCACCTCGCGGTCGGGGCAGTTGGACATCACCGCTGCGTCCTTGATCGGGATCGCGATCTGGTAGTAGAAGCGGTTCGCCACCCAGCCGCGGATCTGCTCCGGCGTCGCGCGGCCGGTGTTGAGCATCACGTTGAACGGGTGATGGATGTGGTAGCTGCGGCCCCGCTCGCGCAGGCGAGCTTCGAATTCGGTGCGGCTCCAGGCCAAGGCGGTGTCGGGCGTGGCGGTGGTCATGTCGGTGTCAGAGGTCGATCGTCATGCGGTCTTCGCTCACCTCGACGCGGTGCGCCGCCAGCAGCGCGCGCTCGGGCGAGTCTTCGTCGAGGATGGGGTTGGTGTTGTTGATGTGGATGAGCAGGCGCCGCGTGCGCGCCGGCAACCGGTCCAGCCACTCGACCATGCCGCCGGGGCCGGACTGCGGCAGGTGGCCGATGTCGCGCGCAGTTTTCTTCGACAGGCCGAGGCCGATCATCTCGTCGTCGGTCCAGAAGGTGCCGTCGACCAGCACGGCGTCGGCGCCGCACATCAGGTCAAACAAGGCGGGCGTGATCTCGCCCAGGCCCGGCGCGTAGAACGCGCTGCGGCCCGTGACGGTGTCGGTGATCAGCATGCCGATGTTGTCGCCCGGCACCGGTGCGTCCCGGTGCGGCGAATACGGCGCCGCCTTGCTGGACAGCGCGTGGGCGCGGAACACCAGGCCCGGCGCGCCGGGCACGCCGAAGGCCGTGCCATCGGGCTGGATGCGCTGGCGGGCCACGCCGCTGTAGTGGCCGAGCACCCTGAGCACCGGGTTGCCGGTGGTCAGGTCTTCATGGACCGGGTCGGTGCACCACAGTGGCAGCGGCTGGCCGCGCTCGCGCAGCATGAACAAGCCGGTGGCGTGGTCGATCTGGCCGTCCATCAGCACCACGCCGGCGATCGCCGTGTCGCGCCGGGCGCGGTTGGGCTGCAGCGCGGGGTGCGACCGGATCTGCTCCAGGATGTCGGGCGAGGCGTTGAACAGCACGCCGTCGGTGCCGGTGCCCGCACCGCCCGGGCCGGCTGGCTGCACGAAGATGGACGACTGGGTGCGGGGCTTCGCACGAACGCTGCCGTCGCGCACGCCGGCGCAATTGCGGCAATTGCAATTCCATTGTGGGAAGCCGCCGCCGGCGGAGGAGCCGAGAACCGTGATGCGCATGAGCAGACCGCCCCGGGAGCAGTGCCCCAGGGGCGGGAAGTGCGTCGCGTGCTAGCTCAGCGCGCGGAGATGTACATCGTGATTTCGAAGCCGAAACGGTAGTCGGTCGCGGTCGGGGTCTGCCATTGCATCGCAAGTCTCCTTGGGTTGACACAGGCACCGGCGGTACCCGCGGGGATGTGTGCATCCCGTGACGCATGGTCGCCGCCCCCGCCCCGATGACCTAGCCCCCGGATCATGAATACCGCCTCATGATTTTCTGGATTCTTCCCGTGGGCTCGTTGCTGCCTCGGCGTACCGGTGTCTGCCGATACCATCGACACCGTGCCCGCCCTGCTCTATCCCGACACCGAGCCGTTTCGCCGCCACCGCCTGCCGGTGGGCGACGGCCATGTGCTGCAGGTGCAAGAGCATGGCATCCCCGGCGGCCTGCCCGCCCTGGTGCTGCACGGCGGCCCCGGCTCGGGCTGCACGCCGCTGCAACGGCGCTTCTTCGACCCGGCGCGCTTTCGCATCGTCTGCGTGGACCAGCGCGGCGCGGGCCTGAGCGAGCCGCGCGGCAGCGTCTCGCACAACACCACCGCCCACCTGGTGGCCGACCTGCGCGCGCTGCGCCAGCACCTGGGCGTTTCGAGTTGGCTGGTGGTGGGCGGCTCCTGGGGCGCCGCGCTCGCGCTGGCCTATGCCGCCGCCGAGCCGGACGCCGTGGCGGGCCTGCTGTTGCGCGCGAGCTTCCTCGCCCGCGGCGAAGACATCGACTGGTTCTTCCAAGGGGCCGCGGCCGAGCAGCCGGCCGCCTGGCAGGCCTTCGCGGCCTTGGCACCGGCCGACCGGCGCGACGCTCTGCTGCCCTGGCTGGCCGATGAATGGGCGCGTGCCGAGCCGGCGCGGCTGCGCGCGCTGGCCCTGGCTTGGTCGCAATGGGAGCAGGCCCTGGCCAGCGGCAGCGCGGCAGCCGGCCCGGCACCATCGCCCGACCTGCTCGATGCGCTGGTCGACCGCTACCGTATCCAGTGCCACTACCTGCGGCACGGCTGCTGGCTGCAGGCGCCCACGCTGCTGGAGCTTTGCGAAGCCGTGCCGCGCGTGCCCACGCTGCTGCTGCACGGGCGCCGCGACCGGGTCTGCCGGCCTGAAGGCGCCCTCGCCTTGCACCGCCACCTGGCGCACGCCGCGCTGCGCTGGGTGGACGACGCCGGGCACGACCCCACGCACCCGGCCATGGCTGCGGCCATGGTCGAGGCGCTGGATTCATTCGCCGCCTGCGGCAGCTTCGCGTCATGACGCTGCGGCTGAAGATCAACCTGATCGTCGGTGCGCTGACGCTGCTGTTCGTGGCCGCTGTGCTGGGGCTGCAGTTCCGCAGCATGCGCGAGTCGGTGCACGAAGAGGTGTTGGCCGCCAACCGCGTGGCCGCGCAGATGCTCAACCGCACGGCCTGGCGCTACGCGGCCCAGGGCACGCCAGCGATGCTGGCCTTCCTGCAGGGCATGGGCCGCGTGCGCTCGAACGACATCCAGCTCTTCGACGCCAGCGGCCAGGAGCTCTACCACTCGCCGCCCTCGCCCTACAAGGCCGGCCGCAACGCGCCAGACTGGTTCGAGGCCCTGATCTCGCCACCACCGTCGGTGCAGGCCTTCGAGTTCCCCGACGGCAAGCTGGTCGTGCGTGCCGACGCCACGCGGGCGGCGGTGGACGCCTGGGACTACATGCTGGGGCTGGTGGGCGGGGCCGCCGTCTTGCTCACGGCGGTCAACCTGATGGTGTTCTGGCTGGTGGGCCGTGCGGTGCGGCCGTTTGCCGACATCGTGGGCGCGCTGAACCAGGTGCAGGCCGGCCGCTTCGATGTGTCGCTGCCGGCCCTTTCGGGCACCGAGGCGGCGGCCATCGGCAGCGCCTTCAACCGCATGGTGCGCGAGCTGCGCGACCACATCGACACCGAGAAGCGCGCCGTGCGCGCCGAGATGCAGCTGTCCGACAGCCGCGAGCTGACGCGGTGGATCGAGCAGCACGTCGAGCAGGAGCGGCGCCTGATCGCCCACGAGCTGCACAACGAGTTCGGCCAGTCGGTGACAGCGATGCGCAGCATGGCGCTGTCGATCGCGCACCGCGTCGGCCCGCTGGACGCACAGTCCGAGCAGGCCGCGCGGCTGATCGCCGACGAGTCTTCGAAGCTCTACGAGGCCATGCACGGCATCATCCCGCGGCTGTCGCCCCTGGTGCTGGACAACTTCGGCCTGGCCGAGGCCATGGACGACCTGATCGAGCGCACCCGCCGCAGCCAACCGGATGTGCAGTTGCAGGCCCAGGTCGACCTGGGCGGTGCCGAGCTGTCCAGCGAGCTGGCCCTGGCGCTGTACCGCGCCGCGCAGGAAGGCATCACCAACGCGCTGCAGCATGGCAAGGCACAGCACTTGGTCGTGTCGCTGCAGGGCGATGCCCGCGGCGTCACGCTGACGGTGCTCGACGACGGACTGGGCCTGCCGCCAGACTGGAACCAGCGCAAGGGCCACTACGGCCTGCGCTGGCTGGCCGAGCGCGCCGAGGCCCTGCGCGGTGAGCTGCACATCGAACCCGTGACACCCCACGGCGCCCGACTGCGGCTGCGCCTGCCCTTGGAGACTTCATGATCCGCGTGATGCTGGTGGACGACCACGCCCTGGTGCGCATCGGCTTTCGCATGCTGCTGGCCGACGCCGCGTTCGAGGTGGTGTGCGAGGTCGAGACCGGCGAGCAGGCCTGCATCGAGTACCCGCGTGTCAAGCCCGACGTGGTGGTGATGGACCTGTCCATGCCGGGCATGGGTGGCCTCGAGGCGGTGCGGCGGCTTCTCGCGCAGGACCCGAAGGCGCGCGTGCTGGCCTTGTCGGCCCACGAGGACACGGCCCACCCGCAGCGGGTGCTGCGTGCCGGCGCCCTGGGCTACCTGACCAAGCGCAGCGCGCCGGACGCATTGATCGCCGCCGTGACCGCCGTGGCCGCCCACGAAGCCTATGTCGACCCGCAGACCGCGCGCGCCCTGGCCATGGCCCAGGTCAAGGGCGCGACCAGCCCGACCGACGCCCTGAGCGAGCGCGAGTTCTCGGTCTTCCTGCAACTGGCCCGCGGCCTGACGGTGGTGCAGATCGCCGACAACCTGAAGCTGTCGCCCAGCACGGTGGGCACGCACCTGTACCACATCAAGCAGAAGCTGGCGGTCGGCAACCAGTCGGAGCTGACGTTGATCGCCCTGCAGTGGGGCCTGATCCAGGCCTAGGCAGCCTCGGGTAAACCCGCCTTCGTGGCACGCTTGTTGCAGTGCAACAAGTTGAATCCGGCCCTCTTGGCCGTGACGCCCGGAGGTGGTGCACATGCGCCGGCTGCTGTTGACGCTGTTCGTGACGATGTTGGCGTTGTGCTCCGGCACCGCCCTGGGCGTGGGCATCGGCGAGGTGCTGGACCGCTCCCAGCAGGTGCAGCTGGACGGCTTCGTCGACGCGGACCCGCAGGCGCCGGCCAGCCTGCGTGTGCGCCGCAGCTTCGAAGCGTTGCTGCGGGTCACCGCGCTGGAGCGGCCGGTCGAGCTGCGCGTGGTCACCGGCGCGGTGGTGGCCCAGACGCTGCAGGGCCAGGTGATCGTCGCCAACCAGTCGCTGGGCGATCTGGGCGAAGGCGAGCGCTTGTTCGTGCTGGCGCACGAGTTGGGGCACGTCAGCCTGGGCCACTGGGGCCAGATGAGCAACCTCTACCAGGCCTGGCTGCCCGGCGAACTGGTCCAGGCGAAGTCAGACGCCGTGGCCGCCCTGCTCGGGCGCGACGCCTCGGTGCTGGCCTACCAGCACGAGTTCGAGGCCGACGCCTTCGCGCTGCGCACCATCCGCCGGCTGGGCCGCTCGTCACAGGACGCGTTCGCCGCCTTCCTGCAGATGGGGGCCTATGGCGACACCGCCACCCACCCCAGCACGCGAAAACGCCTGGCGTCGCTGCGCCAGGCGGATGGTGCGCTCGACGGCGCACTGGACGGCGAAACCGGCCTCAGGCGGCCGTCACGTGAAACGAGCTCATCGAATCGCTGAGGCGCGATGACTGGCCCTTGAGCGATTGGGCCGCAGCCGCCAGCTGCTCGACCAGCGCCGCGTTCTGCTGCGTCATCGTGTCGATCTGGGCGATGGCCTGGTGCACCTGGCCGATGCCGCTGCTCTGCGACGAGCTGCCGGCCGTTCGGCGATGTCGCCGATCAAACCGGCTGGCCACGCGCTTCACGCTGTCCAGGATGTCCTGCATGTTGCGGCCGGCGTCGTCGACCAGGCGCGAGCCGGTGGTGACCTTTTCGCTCGAGTCGTCGATCAGCGCTTTGATCTCCTTGGCGGCCCCGGCGCTGCGCTGCGCCAGCGATCGCACCTCGGAGGCCACCACTGCGAAACCGCGGCCCTGCTCGCCGGCACGGGCAGCTTCCACCGCCGCGTTCAACGCCAGGATGTTGGTCTGGAAGGCGATGCCGTCGATCACGCTGATGATCTCGGAGATCTTGGCCGCACTGGTGTTGATCTCGCCCATGCAGGAGATCACGTCGCGCATCATGGTCGCGCCACGGGTCGCCACGTCGCTGGACTCGGTCACGACCCGGCGTGCCTCGTTCGTGCTCTCGGTGTTGCTGCGCACGGTCTCGGCCAGTTGCTCCATCGAGCTGGCCGTCTGCTGCAGAGCGCTGGCCTGGTGCTCGGTGCGGCTGGACAGATCAGCGTTGCCGCTGGCGATCTCTTCCGACGCGGTGTTGACGCCGGACACCGTCTCCCGCACGTCCAGCACCATGGCGCGCAGCTTGCGCATGCCGTTCAGCTCGGCCCGGCAGCCAGGAGAGATTTCATCCTTGCCGG
>JBGAGZ010000043.1:0-42297 GCA_044226465.1 Burkholderiaceae bacterium
CCCGCGCGGTGACCAGGGCGACGCACTCACAGCAGATCGAGCCGGAAGCGCTGGCGCAGCAGGCCCTTGAAGCGCTTGACCACCGCGAGCGCGTCCTTCAGCAGGTCACGGTCCAGGCTGCCCAAACGGCCCACGTCGATGTGGCGGCCACCCTGCTCTTGCGTGCGCTCCAGCTCCAGCGCGTCCAGCCCGGCGCGCAGCTTCAGGGTCATGAAGAAGTGCAGGCTGTCGACCAGGTCCGGCGCCATGTCGGCCGGCAGCGCACCGGCAGCCACCAGCGCCTCGACACGCTCGGCCGTGCCGGTCAGCGGCAGGCGCGCCTGCAGCGCCAACGCGCGCACGCCGTGCACCAGCGGGAAGGTGCCGGCCTTTTTCAGGTCCAGCCGCTCGGCCGGCGCGTCGCCGATCGCGAACAGCTTGTTCCACCAGCCGCTTTGCGTGTCGAAGGCGTCGATGGCCGCGGCGAAGCGGGCCAGCATCGCGTCGTTGTCGGTCGTGGCGGCGAAGAGCTTGTCGCGCACCTGCTGCAACAATGCCGCGTCGCCCGCCACCGCGTGCGCGTCGACGAAGATGGCCAGCGCCATCAGGCTCTCGGCGTCGGCTGCCAACAGCCAGCGCTGCACCGTCAGGCCGAAGCCACTCGCATCGTGCCGCCAGGCCGGGTTGTTGACCATGATGCCGCCCGGGCACTCGGGGTAGCCGAAGCGGGCGAGCGCATCCGAGAAACGCTGGCAGACGGCCTGCAGGTCGGCCGGTGCGTCGTAGCCGTCGCGCAGCACCAGGCCGTTGTCCTGGTCGGTGCGCAGCAGCTGCTCGCCGCGGCCTTCGCTGCCCATCACGAACAGGCAGCTGTTGGCCACCAGCTCGGCCGGCGCCACCAGCTGCCAGGCGCGCTCGAAGAGCTTGGCGTTCAACTCCTGCACCAGGCGCGCGATCTGGCTCACACGCGTGCCGCCACGGTGCAGCACGCCGATCAGCCGCGTGATCTGCCCGGCTGCCGGCGCGAGTGCGTCCAGCGAATCGGCGTCCAGGATCTGGCGCGTGATCAGGTACGAGTGGTTGGACAGGAAGCTGAGCAGGTCCAGCTGTTCCAGCAGGCCGCTGACCTGGTCGCCGTCCATCACCACCAGGCGGTGGACCTGGTGGCGGATCATCAGCGCCAGCGCGTCGAACAGGTGGTCGTCCGGCCGCACGGTCACGAGCTTGAAGCTGGCCAGCTCGCGCACCGGCAACTGGTTCAGCGGCGTGCCGTGCAGGATGGCCCGCTGCAACCCGGTCGTCGTGAACACACCCAGCCGCGGCGGGCTCGTGCGGCGGTCGCGCACCAGCACGCCGCTGGTGCGGTGGGTGTGGAAGATCTGGGCCACCGAGACGATGTCGGTCTCGCCGTCCACCTCTTGCGCCGAGCGAAGCACCGCCTGCCGCACGCGCGCCAGGCTGAGCGAATTCATCTCGTGCTGGCCGTGCCGCTCGGACAAGGCGCTGAGCTTGTGCGACAGGTCGGCGAACAGCAGCGCGGCGAAGGTGGCGTTGCGCGCGATCAGCTCGACCACGGCCTGCTTGGCCAACTGGTAGACCAGCACCTCCTCGGCCGCGATGAAACGGTTGGTCACGCGGTCGGCCATCAATGCGCGGCCGTCGAAGCAATCGTCCGGCCCCAGCGTGGCCACGAGCTCGTCGCCATCGAACTGGCGCACATGTCCCTTGATGACGACCAGCAGGTGGCCCGGCGCTTGACCGGGCTCAAGAATGGCCGCGCCTTCCTTGAAGTAGCCGATGTCCACGCTGTCGCGCACCAGCTGGCGCTCGGCAGCGCTCAGGCAGTCGAACGGCGAGGCGTCGAAATTGAAAGCGTTGGGCACGAGCAATGTCGGAAGGGCCGCGAAGGAACCGCGACAGCCTCATCTTCGTGACGCTCGCTTACACCGCGCTGAGCCACGGGTGCACGCAGGTAGATCGTCAGCGTCGGGTCAGCGTCGGGTCAGTGCTTGGTCAGCGTCGGCCACCACACTGCGCCCGACCTCATAGAACCAGGAGCGAGACATGGTCGACCCCACCACCGAGCGCATCCGCGCGAACCCGAAATACCAGGAGCTGAAACGCAAGCGCAGCAGCTTCGGCTGGGCGCTGACGATCTGCATGTTCGTCGTGTACTACGGCTACATCGCGCTGATCGCGTTCAACAAGGAGTTCCTGTCCAAGCCTCTCGGCGAAGGCGTGACGACGATCGGCGTGCCCATCGGCATGGGCGTGATCGTGTTCACCATCCTGATCACCGGCATCTACGTGCGCCGGGCCAACACCGAGTTCGACGCGCTGACGCGCGAGATCCTCGCGAAGGAAGTGAAATGAGCCGCGCCCGTCAACTCATCGCCGCGCTGCTCGCGCTCGGTGCCGCCAGTGGCGCGCTCGCCGCCGGGGCCGACCTGGGCCAGGCCGCCAAGCAGGCCACCAACTGGACGGCCATCGGCATGTTCGCCGCCTTCGTGGCCGGCACGCTGTGGATCACCAAGTGGGCCGCGTCGCGCACCCGTTCCGCGGCCGACTTCTACACCGCCGGCGGCGGCATCACCGGGTTCCAGAACGGCCTGGCGATCGCGGGCGACTACATGTCCGCCGCGTCCTTCCTCGGCATCTCGGCCGCGGTCATGGCCAACGGCTACGACGGCCTGATCTACTCGATCGGCTTCCTGGTCGGCTGGCCGGTCATCACCTTCCTGATGGCCGAGCGCCTGCGCAACCTGGGCAAGTTCACCTTCGCCGACGTGGCCGGCTATCGCTTCAAGCAGACGCCGATCCGCGCCTTCGCGGCCTCGGGCACGCTGGTGGTCGTGGCCTTCTACCTGATCGCGCAGATGGTGGGCGCGGGCCAGCTGATCAAGCTGCTGTTCGGCCTCGAATACTGGATGGCGGTGGTGATCGTCGGCGGCCTGATGATGGTCTACGTGCTGTTCGGCGGCATGACGGCCACCACCTGGGTGCAGATCATCAAGGCCTGCCTGCTGCTGGCCGGTGTCACCTTCATGGCCTTCATGGTGCTGTCGCAATTCGGCTTCTCGCCAGAGGCGCTGTTCGCCAAGGGCGTGGCGGTGAAGGCTGCCATCGCGACCAACGCCAAGGCCGCGGCCGTGGCGGCGGCGGCCGCGAGCGCGGCCATCGCCAGCGCCCCCGAGGCGGCCGCGGCGGCTTCGGCGGCCGCTGCCAAGGCAGACGCGATGAACCCGGCCAAGATCGGCCTGTCGATCATGAACCCGGGCGGCTTCGTGAAGGACCCGATCTCGGCGATCAGCTTCGGCATGGCGCTGATGTTCGGCACCGCCGGCCTGCCGCACATCCTGATGCGCTTCTTCACCGTGCCCGATGCGAAGGAAGCCCGCAAGTCGGTCTTCTGGGCGACGACCTGGATCGGCTACTTCTACGTGCTGATCTTCATCATCGGCTTCGGCGCGATCACCCTGGTGCTCACCAACCCCGAATTCGCCGACACTGCCAAGGGCATCATCAAGGGCGGTGCGGGCACGGCCAACATGGCGGCGGTGCTGGTGGCCAAGTCGGTCGGCGGCGACGTGTTCTACGGCTTCATCTCGGCCGTGGCCTTCGCGACCATCCTCGCGGTGGTGGCCGGCCTGACGCTGTCGGGCGCCTCGGCCGTGTCGCACGACCTGTACGCCACGGTGTTCAAGGGCGGCAAGGCCGACAGCGCTTCCGAGCTGAAGGTGTCTCGCATCACGACCGTGGCGCTGGGCATCGTGGCCGTGGTGCTGGGCATCGTGTTCGAGAAGCAGAACATCGCCTTCATGGTCAGCCTGGCCTTCGCGATCGCCGCGTCGGCCAACTTCCCGGTGCTGTTCATGTCGGTGCTGTGGAAGGACTGCACGACCAAGGGCGCGGTGATCGGCGGCTTCCTGGGCCTGATCTCGTCGGTCGGCCTGACCATCGTGTCGCCCTCGGTGTGGGAAGCGACGCTGGGCAACCCCAAGGGCTCGGCCTGGTTCCCCTACACCTCGCCCGCGCTGTTCTCGATGACCATCGGCTTCGTCGGCATCTGGCTGTTCTCGGTGCTGGACCGCAGCGCCCAGGCCGCCAAGGAACGCGAGGCCTTCCCGGCGCAGCAGGTGCGCTCGGAAACCGGCCTCGGTGCCGCAGGCGCGTCCGGCCACTGAACCCGGCTCGCCTGACCGCAAGGCCGCGCTCAGCGCGGCCTTTTTTCTTGGGGGTGTGGTCGATCCACATCGCACGCATCCCCCATTCGGCGGATAGGCAAAGGGCGCGACCGCGACCTACGATCGCCTCGCTTTTCGCAGCGGTGCGGCCAATAGGTCGGGGAGTTTGACGTTGGACAAGAATCTGGGCTCGTCCTTCCAGGACCACTACGCGCAAGTGCTGGTGCTGGCCCGCGCCAGGCTCGCACGCGAGCACGCGCCCATCAGCACCGGCACCCTCGCCCACGAGCTCTACCTGGACCTGCAAGGCCGCGGCGACCTGCGCTTCGGCACTCGCGAGCAATTTCTCTCCTATGCCAGCCACGCCATGCGTTCGCTTCTGGTGGACATGGCCCGCGAACGGCTGGCCCGCAAGCGCTCTGCCGAGCTGGCCCCGCTGACACTGGGCGCCGAGGTGGCCGACAGTGCCGGCACGCCCGAGCAGATGCTGGCCCTGAACGAGGCCCTGGAGCGCCTGGGCCAGGCCAACCCCCGGCTGCTGCAGGTGGCCGAAATGCGCTCGGTGCTGGGCATGGAGGTGCCCGAGATCGCCGAAGCACTGGCGATGTCCGAGCCCACCGTCAAGCGCGACTGGCAGCGAGCCAAGGCCTTCCTGTGTGACGCGCTCGGCGTCGTGCAATGACCACCGCAGCCGGGGCGGCGCTGGACACGCAGGCGCTGGCCTGGCTCGACCGTTTGCTGGACGCGCCGGCCGGCCTGCGGGCCGCCGCGCTCGGCGCCTTGCGCGGCGAGGCGCCTGAGCTGCAGCGCCGCGTACTGCGCATGCTGCGGGCCGCGGAGACCGGCGCCAGCTCGCGGCCGCTGCACCAGTCCGTCGTGGCCGGGTGCGCATCGGCCCGCGGGCGCGCCGGCCCCGCGCTGCAGGCGGGCACCAACATCGCCGGCTACCGCCTGCTCGGCGAGCTGGGCCGCGGCGGCATGTCGGTGGTCTGGCGGGCCGAGCGGGCCGACGGAGCCGTCAAGCGCCAGGTGGCGTTGAAGATGCTGGCCTTCACCCTGGGCACGCCGGTGGAGGCCGCGCGCTTCGAGCGGGAGCGAGCCGTGCTGGCGATGCTGGCCCACCCGGGCATCGCGCGTCTGTACGACGTGGTGGTGGGTGAGGCCAGGCAGCCCGTCATCGTGATGGAGCTGGTGGAAGGCCTGCCGCTCACCGAGGCCTGCGCTGCGCGGCGCCTGGGCTTGCACGAGCGCCTGCGGCTGTTCCTGAAGGTCTTGTCGGCGGTCGGCTACGCACACCAGCATCTGGTCGTGCACCGCGACCTGAAGCCGTCCAACATCCTGGTCGATGCCGAGGGCCAACCCAAGCTGCTCGACTTCGGCATCGCCAAGTTGCTGCGCGAGCCCGCCGGTGCCGACCTCACGCTGGCCGGCGGCTGCGCACTCACGCCGCGCTACGCCGCCCCCGAGCAGGTCGACGGTGGCGCCATCTCCACCGCGACCGATGTGTACGCGCTGGGCGTGCTGCTGTTCGAGCTGCTCACGGGTCGCCTGCCCTATGCAGGCGGTGAGGCATCGGTTGCCGAGACGGTGGAGGCCGTGCTCCACGGCCAGCCCGGCAAACCCAGCCAGGCCAGGCTGAGCGCCGAGCACTTGCAGGCCTGCCACTGCCGCCGCGCCGGCGAGTGGCGCGCACAGCTGGCGGGAGACCTGGACACCATCGTGCTGAAGGCGCTGCGCAAGGCACCGGCCGAACGCTACGCCTCGGTCGACCGCTTTGCCGACGACATTCGGTGCTTTCTCGACCACCGACCGATCAAGGCGCGTCCGCCGACAGTGGCGCACCGCGCCCGCCTGCTGTGGCGGCGTCACCGCATCGCCAGCATGGCGGGGGCCGCCGGCTTGGTCATGGTCTGCGCCTCGGCCGCGATGGCGGTGCGCGAGTACCAACACAGCGAGGCCAGCCGCGCCCGTGCCGAAACCGTGCGCGAGTTCATGTTCGACGTGTTCGAAGAGGCCGAACCCAGTGAACAACCAACGGCGTCGGGTGGCGCGGCTCACGGCCTTCAGTTGCTCGACACCGCCCTGGCGCGCGCAAACGCCCAGTTCCGCGCCGACCCACGCCTGCATGGCGAGGTGCTGAGCGAGTTGGGGCTCGTCTATGGGCGGCTCGGCTCGGCGGAGCGCTCGCTCGACCTGCTGCAAAGCGGCCTGGCCCTGCTGGAAGCGCAGGCCCCCGGCGGCGACGGCCAACTCAACAAGACGCGTGCACGCCTGGCCGATAGCCTGTGGTGGGCGGGCGAGACCGACCGCGCCACGGCACTGGCCCAGCGGGCGCTGACCGAGTGCGAGCGAGGCGACGACTGCGCCAAGGCCCGCTACTACGCGCGCAACGTCCTGGTGAACCGCGAACGCACGCAAGGCCGCATGGGTGATGCACTCTCGCTGATGCGGCTGGCGGTGCGGGACTGCGAGGCCGGCTTCGGGCACGAGCACGCCGAGACGGCGATGGCCTGGCAGTCGCTGGCGATCCTGGCGCGACAGGCAGGCGACCTCGCGGCGGCCGGCCAGGCGCTGGAGCGGGCCATGGCCATCGGCCGGTCGGCCATGCTGCGGCGGGCCGACCGCATCGAGCTTTCGCGCACCGCAGCCCTGCTGAACCTGGACCGCGGCGAGCTGCCCGAGGCCCACCGCCAGCTGGACATGCTCTTGGGGCAGGCCGATGTGCCCACGGGTGAACGGGCGCTGTTGTGGCGTTTGAAGGCCAGCACGCAGCTGGCACAGGGGCAGGCGGCGCAGGCTGTGGCCGCAGCGCAGCAAGGCCTCGCCCTGGCCACGGGCAGCGATGCCAAAGTGGAGGCCCTGCTGTTGCACCAGGCACATGCGCGCGCTGCTGCCATGCTGGGGCTGCCAGGCGCCGCCGCAGAGATGGACGCGGTGGTGCAGGGTCTGCGGGCCGCGGGCTACGAGCCCGAGTCGATGGAGGTCTTGCGCGCACGCCGGGTACGCGCCGAGGTGCTGGTCCGAGGCGGCCGCACGTCGCAAGCGTGGGCCGAGTTGACGGACGTGCAGGCCAGGCAACGGGCGCACCAGGACAGCCAGGCGGTTGAATGGGCGCAAACGCTGGACCTCGTCGGCTGCCTGTGGCATGGTCAGGGGCGCTGGGCCGAGGCGCGCGAGGCCCGGCGACAGGCGCGCCAGCTGCTGCAAGACCGCTTGCCCAGCGAGCACTTCCTGCTGCAACGCAACGCCTTGTACGGCCTGGCCACGGACGCGGCGGAGCACCCCACGCCCGAAGCCCAGGCGCGATTCGCGCAGGCCGCGAATGCCCTGGCGAATGGCCTGCCCGCCGATTCCGTCTGGCGTGACACGCTGGCCCACACCGCCACGGCCCAGGCGCTGCCTTTCCTGTGACACCAGCTTCTTTCTTCTTCTTCGAATCGAGGAATCGCGCGTGACCTCTGACCCTTCCCTGCACACCAACGCATGGCCTCGCGCCGCGTGGCCGGTGTTTCGCGCGGCCGCTTCGTGCGTGGCCCTGCCCTTGCTGCTCGCCGGCTGCCATCCCCGGCCCGAGGTCGATGTCCATGTGTGGAGCGCGGACGAGGTGCGGCAGGAGTTGCTGCTGCAGTTGCAGCGCATCGGCAACCTGTCCGGCTACATCGTCGAGGTCACGCCCGACCGGACCGCCGTCCTGGTGCTGACGCCAAGTGCCGAGAGCCTGGACCAGCACGCCTGCACCACGCCGCAGAAGCCCACGGTGCTGAAGGAGCCGCTGGAGCCCGAAGCCCTGCACCGGGCATCCGCCAGCTTCGAAACAGTGAACCAGAACCTGTTGGAAGGCCAGTCGACTCTCTTCGAGGGCTACAAGCGCCGGCACCAGTGCGACGTGCACGACGGCTCGGGGTGGAAGCCCTTGACCGTGGACGAAGTGCGGCAGCTGAGCCTGCTGCAGCTGCAGCGCGTCGGCGAGCTGTCGCGCTACATCCGCTCGGTGGATGGCCAGGGCAAGATCCACCTCTGGGCGTACAGCCCGCGAGATGCCGCCTGCGGTGCCAAGCTGGGCCCCTACCCGAGCGAGCGGCCCGTGGGCAAGACTGAGCTGTCCCTGGTCGAAGAGGCGCTGGAGGCCGCCAATGCGGCACTGGCCGCCGGGCGGGAGCCCGAGGTGGTGAGCCCCTCGGCGCCCGTTCCCTGCGGCCAGTAGCAACCCGTCAGCGGCGGACGGCGGTCCCGGCGATGTAGTTGCCAGGGTTCACCGGGTCGACGTCGGCGAGGTTGAACACCGAGTAGCCCGGGGCGATCTGCACGTCCAGGTTCCAGCCGCAACCCACGCCGCAGCTCAGATTGGCCTTGGCCGTGCGGCCGGTGATGGACAGGATCTGGAAGGTCTGGCCCGTGACGGTGGAGTCGCCGCACTGGCCGTGCGTCTTGAGCACGGCGTTGTTGCCGAAGCCGCTGGCGTCCAGCGTCACGTCGACCAGCATCGTGGTCAGGCCGCACCCGGTGTTGCCGGTGATGGCCATCTGCCACGGGCCGGCCAGGCTCGACGCGGCATAGCTGGGCTGGGCGGTGAGCAGCGCCGCGGCGACGGTGATGCCCAGGGCGGCGGAGAGCTTCTTGAGAGAGATGCGTGCGTTCATGGTGTTCCTCTGCTGAGTCTTTGAAAATCGATGGGCGGCAGCATCTGCGCGCGGCGCACTGCGAGGCGCCCGCGGCGACATGCCGACGCGTTGAAAAAGTGAGAGAGATCGGGTTGGTGTCTCTGCTGCGGGTGTCGACCTCCTTCGTCTTGGCCTCTTGAGGCAGGGGCGAACCAGCTCGCCCCATGTCTCATTGAGCGAAAACGAAGGGGCCGGGAGATCACCCCCGGCAGAACTTTTTCATTCAGGGGGCTGAGGCGCCCCTGCGGACCGGTCGAGCCCCTACGGCTTCCAGCCGAGCTTGACGACCTCGAAGTCGCTGGCCATCAGCGTGTTGAACGCCGGGTTCAGGATGTCGTTGTTCCAGCGCACGTCGAAGGTGCCGCTGATGTACAGGTCCGAGCCGTTGTCGGCCACGATCAGGCCGTAGCGCTGCATGGCGCGGAAGATCTTGCGCGCATGCGGGTCGCTGGTGCGGGTGGCGGGGTCCACGCCGTTGACATCCGTCTTCAGGCGCAGACGCGCGCCCATCGGCAAGGCGCCGGGCGTGGAGCCCGCCGTGTGCGAGGCCGGCCAGACATGGCCGTTGGTGGCCCGCACCGTGACGCGGAAGGCGTGGCCCATGTCGGCGATGCCGTCGTTCCAGGCCTCGTCGTAGCGCACCAGGCCCGGGAAGATCGCCAGCCCCGCGGCGTCGGCCGAGGTCCAGCCCTCGGGGCGACGGTCGTTCTTCGTCATGTCGAAGAAGGCGCCCGAGCCGCCCAGCCACTTCTTGGCGACCGGGTCGTAAAAGACGTTGTAGAGCTCGTACAGGCCCTTGTTCGTGCAGTCGATCATCAGCAGGTGGCGGTCGTTCTTCTTGCGCTGGTCGACGTTGGCCGGCGCACCCCCTTCCACCCAGTGCGGCTGGGTGATGGCCTCGGCGGGGATGGGGTAGAACGGGATCGGCTTGCCGGTCGTGTGGTTTACGCCGTCGCTCTCGTCGGCATAGCGGAACTTAACCTTCTGCTTGGGTTGGGCGCCGTCGACGATGGCGTAGGGGAATCCGTAGACCGCCTCGCCGCCGGGCTTGACCTCGCCGCCGAAGTCCGGGTGCAGGCGGCGCGTGCCGCCGTTGTTGATGAAGGCGATGAAGTTGGCCGAGTTGCCATCGACCGGCGCCGCGCTGACGTCGGTGTTCCACCAGTTGTCGGGCGGGAACACGGGCAGCGGTGACGGCGGTGGCGCGCCTTCGACCGGGACGGCGGGCGGGCATTCGGCGCGGGCCAAGCCGGCCAAGGCCAAGGTGACGAGCGCCGCGCCCCAGAAGGGGAACGGAAGGCGACGATGCAGTGCTCTCATGTGGGTGCTCCCTGTGGACTCGCACGACGGGTCGGCAGTGTCGCGCCGCGTTGAAGCCGCGGTGCAGACCAAATCGTTACCAGCCGCCGCAAGCGTCAGCGGTTGATGCAGGGGCACCATCGACACTTGCGCCATCCATAGGGGCCGGCGCTTAAGATGCGCGCTCGCCACCATGTCGACCCGCCGCCCTGCCCCCACCCTGCGCCGCGCCAGCCTGCACTGGCTGATGTGGCTGGCGCTGGTGTTGCCGCTGGCCCAGTCGGCGGCGGCCTGGCATGCGCTGTCGCACCTGCGGGCCCCGGCCACTGCGAGCGACGACGACCGCACGGCCACGCACACCGCGGCGCAATGCGACCTGTGCCTGGCGGGCAGCGCGGTGGCCGGTGGCGCGCTGGCCTCGGCGCCGCTGGGCCTGCCGGCCTCGCTGGCCGCCGAAGCGCGGCCAGTGGCTGCAGCGGCCTCGGCCCTGCACGGCCTCGTGGCGCTGGCTTACCGCAGCCGCGCCCCACCCCTGACTCTGCGCTGATCGTTCGCCGCTGCCGCTGGCGCGCTGTTGCGCGCCGGCCGGCACCCGACCCTTTCCGCCCGGAGTTTTCGCATGCATCCCTTGTGGCCCGCGAGCCTCGCGCTCGCGTTGTCGGCGCCATTGAGCACCTTCGCCGCCGACCAACCGTCCTCTCCTTCTTCCGCGGATCTCGGCGCGCTGCGCCAGGAAATCCAGGCCCTGCGCGAAGCCTATGAAGCCCGCCTGAAGGCACTGGAGCAGCGCCTGGCCGACGCCGAGGCCCGTGCCGCCGCCCCGGCGGCTCCCACCGCCGCCCCGCCCGCGCCGCCCATGGTCGCGGCGGCAGCGCCCGAGCCCGCGCCGGCGGCCCCCGCCCCCACCCCCGCCGGCACCGCCAACGCCTTCAACCCGGCGATCTCGCTGATCCTGTCCGGGGGCTTCACCCGCACCTCGCAAGACCCGGGCGGCTTCCGCATCGCCGGCTTCCAGCTGCCGGTGGACGCCGAGATCGGCCCGGGCGACCGCGGCTTCAACCTGGGCGAGACCGAGCTGGGCTTCGCGGCCAGCGTGGACCCGTTCTGGCGCGGTGCCGCCAACATTGCGCTGGCACCCGACGACGCGGTCTCGGTGGAAGAGGCCTATGTGCAGACCACCGCGCTGGGCCATGGCCTGTCGCTGAAGATGGGCCGCTTCTTCTCGGGCGTGGGCTACCTGAACCCGCAGCACGCCCACACCTGGGACTTCGTCGACAACCCGCTCGCCTACCAGGCCCTGCTCGGCGGTCAATACAACGACGATGGCTTGCAGATGACCTGGCTGGCACCGACCGACCAGTTCGTCGAGCTCGGGCTGGAAGTGGGCCGCGGCCGCAGCTTCCCCGGCGGCCTGTCGGACAACTTCAGCGGCCGCAACGGCCTGGGCATGGCCGCGCTCACGCTGCACACCGGCGGCGATGTGGGCGACAGCCACAGCTGGCGCGCCGGCGTGTCGGTGCTCAACGCCCGCGCCGACGGGCTCGGCTTGGTCGGCACGGCGGCGGACGGCAGCGACCTCGCCAGCGCCTTTACCGGCCGCACCCGCGTGTGGGTGGCCGACGGCGTGTGGAAGTGGGCGCCCAACGGCAACGCCACGCGCACGAGCTTCAAGCTGCAGGGCGAATACCTGCAGAGCCGGCGCAGTGGCGACTTGACGCCCGATGGCGCCGACACGGCCGCCTACCGCTCGACCCAATCCGGCTGGTACCTGCAGGGCGTCTACCAGTTCCTGCCCGGCTGGCGGCTGGGCCTGCGCACCGAGCAGCTCGACGCCGGCTCGCCCGACTACGGCGCCAGCGCCGGGCTGTACGCGCTGACCGGCTACGGCCCGCGCAAGAACAGCCTGATGCTGGACGTCAGCGCCAGCGAGTTCTCGCGCATCCGCCTGCAGCTGGCGCAGGACCGCTCGCGCCCCGGCGCCACCGACAACCAGCTGATGCTGCAGTACCAGATGAGCCTGGGTGCCCACGGCGCCCACAGCTACTGACCCTTGCCCGAGGAGCACCCCATGAACACCACCGCACTGAAGCGCCGGGCCCTCGCTGGCCTGGCCATCGTCGCCCTGTCGCTGGCGGCCCTGCCCGCGCACGCCGCCCTCAAGGTCTTTGCCTGCGAGCCCGAATGGGCCGCGCTGGCCATCGAGCTGGGCGGCCCGCTGGTCGAGGTGAGCACCGCCACCAGCGCGCTGCAGGACCCGCACCAGATCCAGGCCAAGCCCAGCCTGATCGCCCGCACGCGCAACGCCGACCTGGTGGCCTGCACCGGCGCCGAGCTCGAAGTCGGCTGGCTGCCCGTGCTGCTGCAGCAGGCCGGCAACGCCAAGCTGCAGCCCGGCCAGCCCGGCCACTTCGACGCGGCGGACGCCGTGCGCAAGCTCGACGTGCCGACCCAGCTCGACCGCGCCCAGGGCGACGTGCACGCGGCCGGCAACCCGCACATCCAGACCGACCCGCGCAACATCGCCCTGGTCGCCACCGCGCTGTCGGCGCGTCTGCAGCAGCTGGACCCGCCGCACGCGGCCGACTACGCCAAGCGCCAGGCCGACTTCGGCCAGCGCTGGCAGCAGGCGCTGACGCGCTGGACAGCCCAGGCCGCCCCACTGAAGGGGGCCAGCGTGGTCTCGCAGCACAAGGCCTTCGTCTACCTCTACGACTGGCTCGGCCTGAAGGAGGTGGCGGTCCTCGAGCCCAAGCCCGGCGTGGAGCCCACGGCCTCGCACCTTCAGGGCGTGCTCGCCACGCTGAAGACCACGCCGGCCCGCATGGTGGTCTACGCCGCCTACCAGGACCCGCGCCCCTCCGAGTGGCTGAACAAGAACGGCGGTGTGCCGGTCGTGAAGCTGCCCTTCACCGTGGGCGGCACCGACGGCGCCAAGGACCTGTTCGGCCTGTTCGACGACACCGTGGCGCGGCTGCTGGCCGCGGGCACCGGCGCGGGAAACAAGCCATGAACTGGAGCGCGCTCGACTGGGGCATCCTCGGCCCCGCGCTGGTGGCCGGCCTGCTGGTGCTGGCCACCCACGTGCCGCTGGGCGCGCAGGTGCTGGACCGCGGCATCGTCTTCATCGACCTGGCCATCGCCCAGATCGCCGGCCTGGGCGTGATCGCCGCCGACGCGCTGGGCCTGCCTGAGGGTGGCGCCGCGGTGCAGGCCGCGGCCGTCTGCGCCGCCCTGCTCGGCGCGCTGCTGCTGACCTGGACCGAGAAAAAGGCCGCCGAGCAGCAAGAGGCGCTGATCGGCGTGATGTTCATCCTCGCGGCTTGCGCGGGCATCCTGCTGCTGTCGGGCAACCCGCACGGCGGCGAGCATCTCAAGGAGTTGCTGGTCGGGCAGATCCTGTGGGTCAACGCCACCCAATTGCTGTGGCTGGCGGGGCTGTCGGCGGGGCTGGTGCTGGCGCTGGGCTTCGGCTGGGTGCGGCGGCTGGGCCGCTTCGGCTTCTACGCCGCGTTCGCGCTGGCGGTGACCGCTTCGGTGCAGCTGGTGGGCGTCTACCTGGTCTTCACCAGCCTGATCGTGCCGGCCCTGGCCACGCGCTCGCTGCGCGGCCCGCGGCGGCATGGCGTGGCCTACGCCATCGGCGCAGCGGGCTACACGCTGGGGCTGGCCCTGTCGGCCCTGCTGGACCTGCCCTCGGGCGCGGTCATCGTGTGGACGCTGTCGGCCTGCGCGCTGGCGGTGGCGGTCGCCACGCGGCCCGCGCGCCGCGAAGCGCACTGACGCCGCTCGCTCAGGGCCAGATCGTCTCGGCCAGGGCCTCGAAGCTCGGCGCCTGTTCCCAGCCGGGGCAACTGGCCAGCTGGATCGGCAGGTGGCTGTAGCGGTGCAGCAGCAGCAATCGCATCAGCACCTGCCGCTGGTCACGCCAGGCGCCGGCGCCGTAGCCGCCCATGAAGGCGTCGCAGCGCGCCGAGTGGCCGGCGGCCAGGAAGCACAGCGGGCCCAGCCAGTCGTAGGCGCGCGGGCCGACCAGGCCGTCGCCGAAGTCGAACATGCCTGCGAGGCCGTCGGTGCCGCCGTGCAACAGGTTCATCGGCGTGTACTCGCCGGTCAGCAGCACGTCCGGCCCCTCGGGCACCGGGCCGGCGATGAAGGCTTCCACCTGCGCCAGCAAATGGGCCGGCAGCCCGGTGCGCTGCTGCCGTTGCCAGCAACGGGCACGCTGGCCTTGCAGGAACGCGGGCCACTCGGGCGCCAGCGCCGCCTGGCCGTCGACCGGCAGCGCATGCACCTCGGCGGCGAGCCGGCCGATCGCGGCAAGCACGCGGCACTTCTCGGGCTCGGGCAAGCCGGGCCAAGCCTGGGTCATGGGCTCACCGGCAAGCTGGGTCATGACGAGGTAGGGCCAGCCCTCGCGCTCGCCGGTGTGCAGCAGGCGCGGCGTGGGCACCGACAGCCGCCCGTGCAGACGCGCCAGCATGGCCTGCTCGAATTCGAAGTGGTCGCGCAGGAAGGGCGGGTAGAGCTTGACCACGAGCTCGTCACCGACCAGGCCCACCAGCACCGTGCCTTCGCTGGCCGGCCGCATGGGGGCGGCCGAGTGCTCGGCTGCAATCGAGGCCACCACCTCGCGCCAGCGCGCGGGCTCGTCGTGCAGTTCGTCGAAGGACCGGACGTCGATGGTGCTGGGCAGGTTCACGGCCGGCGCTCCGTCAGCCCGCCGCCCACCGGTGCACGACCTCGCCCATCACGTCCAGCGGCACCGAGCCGGTCTTCAGCACCACGTCGTGGAAGACCTTGGCATCGAAGCGTTTGCCAAGGGTCTGCTGCGCCTCGCCGCGCAGCTCCAGCAGGCGCAGCATGCCGATCATGTAGGCGCAGGCCTGGCCGGGGTTGGCCACGTAGCGTTCCACCTCCTGCGCGCCGATGCCGTAAGCGATGGCCTGCTCGCGCGTCCAGCGCTTGGCGTGCAGGCCGGTGTCGACCACCAGGCGGCGCGCGCGGAAGAGCTGCGCATCCAGCGCGCCCAGCCACTGCTGCGGGTCGCCCTCGTACCAGCCGTTGTCGATGGCCAGGCGCTCGGCGTAGAGCGCCCAGCCCTCGGCATGCGCGCTGCCGCCACCGAAGACCTGGCGTTGGCGCCAGCGCGGCAAGGCCACCTGTTCCTGCTGCAGCGCGATCTGGAAGTGGTGGCCCGGCACGGCCTCGTGCACCGCGAGGCTGCGCATGCCCGGCACGTTGAAGATCGGCCCCGGCAGCGGCGCCCAGAAGACGCCGGGGCGGCTGCCGTCCGGCGCGGGGGCGCTGTAGTGTGCGGCCGCCGTCTTCTCGGTCAACGGCGGCTCGCGGCGCACGTCCACCGGCGCCCGCGGCTGCAGGTTGAACAAGGTCTGGCTGCGACGCTGGTTGTCGGCCACGATGGCCTTGAAGCGCTCGATCAGCGCGGGCCGCGGGTCCGGCTCGGCCGGGGGTTGCAGCTCGGCGCGCAAGGCGGTCATGCGCTCTTCGACGCTGCCCGTGCTGCGGCCCAGCGTCTTCAGCAGCGCGTCCATCTCGCCTTCGATGCGCGCCACCTCGCGCAGGCCGATGGCGTGGATCTGCTCGGCCGTCAGCGTGGTGGTGGTGGCGCTGGCCAGAGCCTGGGCGTAGGCCGCCGCACCCTCGGGCAGGCGCCACAGGCCGGCGTCCGACGTGGTGCGCGGGTGCAGCTCGTTCATCAGGTCGAGCACGCGTTGCCAGGCCGGCCGGATGCGCTGTTCGACCAGGCGCGTAGCGTCGGCGACCGCCCGCTCGCGGTCCGCGGCAGGCAGGCCGTCGATCAGCGCGCTGCGCTGTGCCAGTGCGGTGACGAACAGGTTCTGCGCCGCCGCCGGCGCGAGGAAGTCCTGCACCTGGGTGCGAGCGCGTTCGAGGATGAAACGCGGCGGCAGCAGCCCCTTGGCGGCCGCGCCGCGGGCCCGCACGATGGCCTCGTCGACCCGGAGGTCGACCTGCGCCAGACGTTCGACGAAGGCGCCCAGGTCGGCTGGCTGGCGCAGCGGCTGCGCCTCGCTGAAGAGCGAGACCAGGCGGATCTGCAAGCCGCCGAACTGGTTGAAGACGAAGCCGTGGTCTTCGAACGGCTCGCCGGCCAGCGTGCGCTGCAGGCTCCAGCGCATCGTGGCCGCGTCGGTGCGCTGCCCGGGGGTCAGGCCGCCGGCATCGAAGGCCGTCAATCGCACCAGGCCGGCCTGGGCCAGGTCGTGCTGGCGCCGGCGCTGCTCGGGCGTCTGCGGCGTCAGCTGCCGGTCGAGTGCGGCCTGCTCGGCCCCGCCGAAATACTGGCTGAAGGTGGCGCGCTCGGGCGACAGGCGCATCCAGTCCGCGGCGAAGGCCTCGGCCCAGGTGTCGAACGACGGTGCCGCGAGCGCCGGCGTGGTCTGGGCGTGCACCGCACCCGGCACCGCGATGGCAGCGCCGGCCGCCAGCGCCAACGCCTGACGCCGGTTCAGGCCCGGTGGATGTGGCAGAGGGGCAGAGGGCTCGGTCATGGTGGCGGGCAGTCTATGCCAGTGCGAGTGCCAGCGGCCACCGGTAGCGGCTTGCGGTACGTCATGACAGGCGCGTCGTGCCTGCTCATACTTCACTGGTCCGCACACCCGATGACCGGAGGCATGCCATGCACCCGACACCAGACGCCCGCCGCCGCCTGCCCGCCTTGCTGGCGCCCTGGCTGATGCTGGCATCCACCGCGGCCCTGGCCGGCGGCCAGGCGCCCACCGCCCTGGACGTGACGCCCCCCGTGCTGACCGCCTTCGACGCGGGCACGGTGCTGAACGTGACCAAGGCCTCGCCACCGTTCAGCGTGCAGGTCAAGGCCAGCGACGACCTGTCGGGCGTGCGCACCATCCTCTTCTGGACCAGCGGCCCGTCGGGGCAGCGCATCCCGGCCCTGGTGGAACTGGCCTACCCGGTCAAGAGCCATGACGGCCGCGTCGGCTACGGCACGCTGTTCGCCGGGCGCCTGCTGCAGCCGGGTGTGTGGACGATCGACGAGGCCCGCGTCGAGGACGTGGCAGGCAACCACGCCGAGTACGACCACGCGGCCCTGGCTGCACTGGGCAACACCAGCTTCACGGTGGTGAACAAGGGCAGCCACGACACGGCCGCGCCCAGCGTGGGCAGCGGGCAGGTGCTGACGCCGGTGGTCTCGCTGTCCAGTGCGGCCAAGGGCACGGCCGGCCTGGCGCCGTTCGTCGGCATCAAGGTGCTGGCATCGGACACCGGCGACACGGCGCTGGCCGGGCTGGCCGGGGCGGAGGCGGCCTTCTGCATCAATGGCGACAACCCCTGCATCGAACTGCGGGCCACGCCGCTGGGCGGTGCCCAGGCATCGGCCACGCTTTACCTCGGCACGCAGGTTGCCACCGCGCTCGGCCATGTGCCCGGCGAGTACGAGCTGTGCGAGTTGGGCGTGTGGGACCAGGCCGGCAACACCATCGTGCTGGACAGCGTGGCCTGCGGCGGCAGCACGGATTTCAGCCTCTTGTTCCCGACCACCAAGATCACGCTGACGCCCTGAGGCAGGGGCCGGGCCCGGCTCAACGCGACGCGAAGCGGCTCAGGTCGGCCTGCGGCGCGCCGTCGCACAGCCATTGCGCCAGCGCCTCGCCGATCGCGGCGGAAAACTTGAAGCCGTGGCCCGAGCAGGGGCTGGCAATCAGCACCTGGCGGTGCTCGGGGTGGCGGTCGATCCAGAAGTGACCGTCTGGCGTGTTGGTGTACAGGCACACCGACGAACTGCGCAACCGGCCCTCGGCCACGCTGGGCAGGTGGCGGCGCAGCAGCGCGCGGATGGCGGCCAGGTCATCGCCGTCGGGCTCGCGGCGGGGCTGCTCGGGGTCGACGGTCTCGCCGTCGTGGTGGATGCCCACCTTCACGCCGTCGCCGAAGTCCGGCATGCCGTAGAAGTAGTGGCCCGGCGGCGTCTCCCACAGGTGGATGGGGCATTGCGCGGGGGCATGCGCGGCGCGGTCGCTCGCCGGCTCGAACCAGCAGACCACCTGGCGCTCGACCGTGAACGGCAGCGCCAGATCGGGCAGCAGCGAGCGGGCCCAGGCACCGGCCGTGACCAGCAGCTGCCCCGCCCGGTACTCGCCGCGGTCGGTGGCCACGCGCACGCCGGCGCCGTCCGGCCGCCAGCCCAGCACGCACTCGCCCAGGTGCAGGTCGGCACCGCCCTCGCGAGCCAGCGCCAGGTGGGCCTCGACGCAGGCCTCCGGGAAGAGCACGCCGGCGCGCGGCTCCCACACGGCCACCATGTGGTCATCCAGGCGCAGCGCCGGAAAGCGGCGCATCGCTTCAGCCGGCGCCAGCACCTCGTGCGCGAGGCCGTGCTGGCGCGCGCTGCGCAAGGCGCCGCTGACCAGTTCGCCGTCGGGCCGGCCGACCATCACGCCACCGATGGCGCGCAGCAGCTCGCGGCCCGTGCGCGCCTCCAGGTCCTGCCACAGCGCGTAGGCGCGCTGCACCAGCGGCACGTACAGCGGGTCTTCGTAGTAGGCCTCGCGGATGATGCGGGTGAGCCCGTGCGACGAGCCCTGCGAATGCGGCGGCGCGAAGCGGTCCAGCCCCAGCACACGGCAGCCTCGCTGCGCCAGGTGGCACGCCGCGGCGCTGCCCATGGCGCCGAGGCCGATGACGATGACGTCGTGGGGAGTGGTGGGCATGCGTGGCTACGTTTCGTTGCGCGTGGCGGCGCTCACTGCGGCAGCCCGTCGACCAGCCGCTTGGCCAGCCGCGGCGCCTTGAGTTGTTCCAGCCACCAGGCGAGTGCGCGGCCCTCGGGCTCGCCGCGCCACGCCACGTAGAGCACGTTGGGTTCCCGCGGGTCGACGACCTGCTTCTCGACCAGCTCGCCGCGGGCGATCAGCCCGGCCACGCGCTTGGCCGGCAGCCAGCCCACGCCCAGCCCTTCGCACTGGGCGTGGATCTTGGCGCGCATCGACGGCACGGCGAGCGTCGGCTGGCCCGATTGCAGGCCGTAGGCGCGGCCACCGTCGCTGCGGCGCGAGGAGTCGGCCACCACCACGGCGCGGTGGGCCAGCAGTTCGTCGCGGGAGATCGGCTCTTTCGCCTTGGCCAGCGGGTGGCGCGGCGAGACCGCGAAGCACCACGCCATCGTGCCCAGCTCGAACCAGCGCAGGCCGGGGATGGCGGGCGGCTCGTTGGTCGCGCCGACCACCAGGTCGGCGCGACCCTCCTGCAATGCTTCCCAGGTGCCACCCAGCACCTCGTGGGTCACGCGCAACGACACGCCGGACTGCAGCGCGTCGAAATCGCGGATCAGCGGCAGCAGGGTCTCGAACTCGAACAGCTCGTCGGTGACGATCCACAGCCGGTCTTCCCAGCCGCGGGCGATCTGCGCCACGCGGCGGTTCAGCCGGGCCACGTCCTGCACCAGCCGGGCCGCCTCGCGCACCAGCAGCTGGCCGGCGGGGGTGAGCTGCAGGCGGTAGCGGCGGCGGTCGAACAGCAGGGCGTCGAAGCGCTCCTCCAGTTGGCGCGCCGCGTGCGACAGCGTCGACGGCGCCTTGCCCAGCCTGGCGGCCGCGCGCGACAGGCTGCCGCTGTCGCGGATGGCCTCCAGCATCTGCAGTTCTTCGGCACTGAGCATGCGGCGCATCCTAAACATGTTCGACGCCGTCGCACATGTCCGCGCAAGCGGCCGTACGGCAAATCGCCCGTGGCCGGACACCATGAGCTCACCTCTTCAACACCTGTTCTTCCAAGGAGCTCACCATGAACCGATTCACCCACAAGACCGCGCTGGTCACCGGTGGCACCACCGGCATCGGCCTGGCCACTGCCCAGGCCTTCGCCGCCGAAGGCGCACGCGTCGTCATCACCGGCCGCAACGAGGCCGACCTGGCCAGCGCCCACGCCACACTGGGCGAGCAGGCGCTGGCGATCCGCAGCGACGCGGCCGACCTCGCCTCGGCCCGGCAACTGGCTCGCACGCTGGCCGACGCCGGCGTGACGCTGGATGCCGTCTTCATCAACGCCGGCATGGCCCGCTTCGCCTCGCTGGCCGACGCCGACGAGGCGCTGTGGGACCAGATGTTCGCCACCAACGTCAAGGGCCCGTTCTTCCAGCTGCAGGCCCTGCTGCCGCTGCTGGCGCCGGGCGCATCGGTGGTGCTCAACGGCTCGATCAACGCCCACATCGGCATGCCGAACTCTTCGATCTACGCCGCCAGCAAGGCCGCGCTGATCTCGCTGGCCAAGACGCTCTCGGCCGAGCTGCTGCCGCGCGGCGCGCGGGTCAACGTGGTCAGCCCCGGCCCGGTGGAAACACCGCTCTACGGCAAGCTGGGCTTCGACAGCCAGACGCTGGGCAGCGTGGCCGCCAGCATCCAGGGCCAGGTGCCGCTGGGCCGCTTCGGCACGCCCGCCGAAGTTGCCGCCACGGTGCTGCACCTGGCGGCGCCCGAGTCGGCCTTCATCGTCGGCACCGAGATCGTCATCGACGGCGGCATGAGCCAGCTGTGAGCCAGGCTGGCCGCCGGCGAACGCGCGCGGCGGCCGGTGGCTACTTGAGCACCAGCTCCTGCAGCTCCATGTTGCCCACCAGCTTGCGCAGCACCTGGCGCTCGCCTGAGCTCACGTCCTGCTTGCGCACGTCCTGCGCCAGCATGGCCTCGATCTTCTTCTGGAAGGCCAGGCGCTGCGCGTTGGTCTGGTAGTCCTTGAACTCGACGGCGAGCACCAGGTCCGGCTCGTCCTTGCGGTTGCTGTTGACCGACAGCACGTGGTACGAAACCACGATGCCTTCCTTCTTGCCCAGCTCCTGCACGCGCTTCCAGTTGGCCGCCAGATAGTCCATGTACTTCTCGAACTGGCCCGGCTCGACCTGGATGCTCGACAGCTGCCACACCGTGCCCGGCGTGTAGCTCGAATCCTGCGCGGCGGCCGGCACGCTCGCCAGCAGCAGGGCGATGGCCGCGGCAGCGGCGCCAAGAGACGCTTGCAACTTCATGGGATGCTCCTCGGTGGTGGCGCGCGGCGGGTTGCCACACGGCGAGGCGCAGTCTAGGCAGGGGGGCCGGCGACGCGAGCCCGATCTGACCAAGGCGGGAAAGGCGGCCCCGAATCGGCCGCCATGCGGTGTCAGACGAAGTCGCGCACCCGGTACCAGCCCATGCCCACGGCCTGCATCAGGCCGCCCAGGCGTTCGCCGCCGGGGAACGGCGGGTTGACGATGCCCGAGAACCAGTCCAGCCGCTCGGGCCGGCCCTGCATGGCCTCGGTGACCAGGGTGGCCGCCACGCGGGTGGGCACCACGCCGTGGCCGCAGAAGCCCTGGGCCCAGAAGACGCGGTCGTTGCGGCGGCCCCAGTCGGGCATGCGGCGCATCGTGATGTCGATGTGGCCGCCCCAGGCGTAGTCCATCTTCGCGCTCCGCAGCTGCGGGAAGGCGCGCAGGATGTTGGTCTTCATCGCCTCCGGCAGGTTGGTCGGCGTGCCGCCCAGGTAGGTGCACTTGCCACCGAACAGCAGCCGGTGGTCGGCCGTGGTGCGGAAGTATTCGAGGATGAACTGGTTGTCGTAGACCGCATGGTTCTTCGGGATCATGCTGCGGCAGACCGACTCGCCCAGCACCTCGGTCACACCGATGAAGGTGCCCACCGGCAGCATGCGCGAGGCCAGCTTGCGCTCGACCTGGTCGACGTAGGCGTTGGCGCCCAGCACGAGCTGGTCGCACTTGACCTGCAGGCCGCCGGCCACGCGCACCGTGACGCCGTTCGGGCCCTCGTCGAAGCCTTCGACCTTGCTCTGCTCGTAGATCGTGGCGCCGGCGGCTTCGACCGCACGGGCCAGGCCCAGCACGTACTTCAGCGGGTGGATGTGGGCGCCCTCGGGGTCGATGATGCCGGCCTGGTAGCGCTCGGAGTTCAGGTACTGCGGCAGCGCGGCCTTGTCGACGAACTGCAGCTTGTCGTAGCCCCACTCGTTGCGGCACTCGTCGATCCAGCCGGTCAGGTCGGCCACGCGGCGCGGCAGCACGGCCACTTCGAGGTGGCCCTCGACCAGGTCGCAATCGATCTGCTGGTCGCGCATCAGGCCGCGGATCTGCTGCACCGCGTGGCGCGACTCGTCGAACATGTTCTTCGCGCGCTCGACACCCATCACGCCTTTGAGGCGCTGCATGCCGCAGGGAAAGCCGATGATCATCTGGCCGCCGTTGCGGCCCGAGGCGCCCCAGCCGACGCGGCTGGCCTCGATGACGGCGACTGATCTGCCAGCCTTGGCCAGCTCGAGCGCGCAGTACAGGCCAAAGAAGCCGGCGCCGACGACGCAGACGTCGACCTTCAGGCTCTCGGCCAGGGCTGGGCGCAGCACTTGCCACTCGCGCGAAGTGGCGGCGTAGTAGGTATCGGTGTGGGCGGGGCTGCTGCGGAACATCTCGGTCTCCAGAAGGCGTCAGGCGAGTTCGATCAAGTGGGTCAGGTCCCACTGGTGGCGCGGGTCGGCCAGTGCGGCGCGCTCGGCATGTTCGTGGCGCTTGATGGCGACGAAGGCGTCGACCAACGGGGCGCCGAACAACTCGCGCAGCGTGGCGCTGGACTGCAGCGCGTCCAGCGCGGCGGGCAGGCTGCGCGGCAGCGCATGCGCGTCACCCACGCCGGGGTGCGGCGCCTGGGCGGCGCGCAGGCCGGCCAGGCCCAGGCCCAGCGTGGCGGCCACGGTGAGGTAGGGGTTGGCGTCGCCGCCGGGCAAGCGGTTTTCGACGCGTCGCGCGGCCGGGCCGGACGAGGGGATGCGGAAGGCGAACGAGCGGTCTTCCGGCCCCCAGCTGGCGTGCGAGGGCGAGGCGTCGCTCAGCGCGATGCGGTCGTAGGCCATGTCGTAGGGCGCGAAGAAGGCCATCGCGGCGGGCGTGTGCATCTGCAGGCCGGCGACGAAGTGGCCGAGCGCCTCGCTGCTGTCACCACTGTCGTGCGCGAACAGATGGGGCCACTCGTGGCCGCCGCCCCGCCGCTGCACGCTGAAGTGCCAGTGCATGCCGGTGCCCGGCTGGTCGAGGAAGGGCTTGGCCGCAAAGCTGGCCAGGAAGCCGTGGCGCGCCGCGATCTCGCGGGCCATGCGCTTGAAGCGGAACACCGCGTCGGCCTGGGCCAGTGGCGCACCGGGGCGGAAGTTGACCTCGAACTGCGACAGCGCCGACTCGTGGGCATGGCCCGACAGCGGGATGCCCAGGGCCTCGCAGGCGGCGTACAGCTCGTCGAAGTAGCGCTCGAAGTGGCCGGCCCGTTCGAGCGAGAAGGCCTCGCAAGCGGCCTCGCGCGCCAGCGCGCCGGGCTGGGCGCGGGCGCTGCTCAGGCGCACCTGGCCGTCGGCCCCAGCCTCTTCGCGGTGCAGCAGGAACAGCTCCAGTTCGGGCGCCACCAGCGCCTGCAGGCCCTCGGCCTCGAAGGCCGCGACCACCTGTCGCAGCGCGGCGCGCGGCGACAGCTCGGCAGCGTCGATCTCGCGGCCATGGTGCGGGCTGGCCCAGCGGCCGGTGGGCTCGCAGATCACCGTGGCTTCGCCGGGCCGGCCCGGGCGTGGCGCCAGCGTGGCCAGGTCGGGCACCAGCGCCATGTCGCTGTAGCTGGTCGGCAGCATGGGGCCGAAGACTTCGTCCGGCTCGCCGGCCGTCAGCGTCAGGCCCAGGATCACCGAGGGCAGCTTGCAGCCTCCGAGCGACAGGAAGTCGTCGCGGTGCACCCGCTTGCCGCGCGCCAGCGAGGTGAAATCGCCCAAAGCGCATTCGACCGAGGTGGCGCCCAGGCGCGCCAGCGCGGCCTCGGCGTCGGCACGGTCGATGGAAGGCAGGGGCTGGATCGAGGGCATGGGGAACGGCATCGGGCAGGGCGCTGGCGGACGAGGCACGATGGTAGGCCTGAATTGGCCCATTGGCCTGGTCCACTCTTGACCTCTATGATTGGGCCACTTGGCAAGACCCGCGAATGCCCAGACCCGCCCCCACCCCTCCGGCCGCCCCTGCCGACGACCCCCTGGCCGATTGGCTGCTGGCGCGCGAGGCCGGCAGCGGCACGGCCGCACCCGGCGGACCGCTTCAGGCTTTGGGCGCCCGCCTGGCCCAGGGCCTGCGCGAGGCGGTGCTGCAAGGCGTGGTGGCGCCCGGCCAGCGCCTGCCGGCCACGCGCGCACTGGCCCAGCGCGTGGGCGTGGCGCGCAACACGTTGGTGGCCGTCTATGCGCAACTCGCGGCCGAGGGCTTCGTCGTCGCCGGCCAGGGCTCGGGCACCTACGCCTGCCGCGTCGCGCCCGAGCGCGTGGTGCCGCGGCCGGGCACACCGGAGCCGGGTGCCGCGCCGTTGTTGCCCGCGCCGGCGCTGTCGGCCCGCGGGCGCCGCTACGAGGCCCACCCGCTGCACCGTTTCTGGAGCCGGCAGCCGTTCTGCCCCGGCGGCTTCGACGCCGAGCTGTTCCCCCATGCGCTGTGGAACCGCCTGCTGGCCCAGCCACTGCGCCGGGCCGACGCAGCCTTGCTGGGCATGGGCGAGCCCGGCGGCGCCCCGGCGCTGCGCGAGGCGATCGCACAGCATGTGCGTGCCACGCGCGGCGTGCGTTGCGTGGCGCGCCAGGTCATCGTCACCGACAGCACGGCCCAGTCGCTGGACCTGATCGCCCGCCTGCTGTGCGACCCCGGCGACCGCGTCTGGATCGAGAACCCCTGCTACTGGGGCGCGAGCCAGGCCCTGGCCGACCTGGGGCTGGCGCTGCAGCCCATCGATGTGGACGACGACGGCCTGCCTCTGCCCACCGCCGCGTCGGCAGGGGCCGCGCGCCTGGCCTACCTGACCCCGTCGCACCAGTTCCCCACGGGCGCGGTGATGCCGCTGGCGCGGCGGCTGGATTGGCTGGCCCACGCCCGCGCGCACGGCACCCTGCTGATCGAGGACGACTACGACAGCGAGTACCGCTACACCGGCATGCCCTTTCCTGCGTTGCAAGGGCTGGACGCCGACATGGGCGGCGGCGGCCGGGTGCTCTACCTCGGCAGCTTCAGCAAGACCATGTACCCCGGCATCCGCGTCGGCTTCATGGTCGTGCCGGCTGCCCTGGCCGGCGTGTTCGGCGACGCCTCGGCCGACTTCTACCGCGACGGCGACCAGCTGGTGCAGCAGGCGCTGGCCCGCTTCATCGCCGAAGGCCACTACGCCTCGCACGTGCGCGCGCTGCGGCGCGAGTACGGCGCGCGCCGCGAGGCCCTGGTGCAGGCACTGTGGCATGAGGTGCCGGACCTGCTGGCCCGCCTCGCCCCGCAGGCCGCGCCGCTGCGCATCCTGGGTGGCGCGCGCGGCGTGCACCTGGCCCTGGCCCTGCCCGAGACGGTGGACGACCAGGCGCTGGCCGCGCGCTGCCGGGCGCTGGGCGTCAGCGTGATCCCGCTGTCGGTCTATTGCGTCGGCACGCGGCACAACGGCCTGGTGCTGTCGTACGCCGGTGCCGCCATCGAGCGCATCGGGCCACTGGTGCAGCGGCTGGCCCCCGCGCTGCGGCGCGCCATCGGCGCCACGCCGGCTTGAACAATGTCACGTCCGATGCGACTGGCAGCATCTTGTGCAACAACTGGTTTCGAGCCTGTCATGCTTCGCCTTGGCAAGCCGAAGGGCGGCTGACAAGATCAAGCGCACCATGCGTCAGCCGCCTGCACCCGTCATGTGGCCTTCTCCTGATGCCACCTCTTCGCCTCGCCGTGCGGCCCTGGCCCGCGGCGCGCGGCTGGCGTGGCTGGCGGCCGGCTGGGGCCTGCTGGGCACGGCCTGCAGCGGTGGCGGCGGCGCCGACGAGACACCGCCACCGCCCCCACCGCCACCCCCTCCGCCGGGCGCCGGGCGGGTCACCGCGCTGAACACCGGCCTGTCCGGCCCCTGGAGCCTGGCTTTTTTGCCCGACGGCCGAATGCTGGTCACCGAAAAGGCCGGACGGTTGCGCCGCCTGTCTGCCGACGGCCGGATCGTCGAGGCCGACATCGCCGGCGTACCGCCGGTGGTGAGCGACGGCCAGGGCGGGCTGCTCGACGTGATGCTGGACCCCGACTTCGCCACCACGCCCTGGGTCTACCTGAGCTATTCCGAGCCCGGCAGCGGCAGCGAGAGCGGCCTGGCCGGCACGGCCGTGGCGCGAGCACGCCTGGTGGGCGACCAGTTGCAGGGGCTGGAGGTCGTCTACCGCCAGGTGCCCAAGGTCAGCGGCAACGGCCACTTCGGCTCGCGCCTGGCGTTCGCGCGCGATGGCACCCTGTTCATTTCGCTGGGCGAACGGCAAAAAGGCAGCCCGGCGCAGGACCTGGCCACCTCGCTGGGCAAGATCGTGCGCATCCGGGCCGACGGCAGCCTGCCGGACGACAACCCGGCACTCGGCGCCGGCGCGCGGCCCGAGATCTGGAGCTACGGCCACCGCAACCCGCAGGGGCTGGCCGTGCACCCGGACACCGGTGAGCTGTGGAATACCGAACATGGCCCGCAGGGCGGCGACGAGTTGAACCATGTGCAGCGCGGCGGCAACCACGGCTGGCCGCTGGTGAGCTACGGCTGCGAATACGGCTCGCCGGTCGGCGATGGCTGCCGCATCGGCGGCGGCACGCATGCGCCCAGCTACGTCGAGCCGGTGGCCTACTGGGTGCCGGTGTCCACCGCACCCAGCTCGCTGCTGTTCTATACCGGCACCGGTTTCCCCGAATGGCGCGGCAACGCCTTCGTCGGCGCGCTGGCCGGGCAGACGCTGTGGCGCCTGGTGCTGGACGGTGCCCACGAGGTCGCGCGCGACCAGCCGCTGGGCAGCGCCCTGGCCGACCGCGTCCGCTGCGTGCGCCAGGGCCCCGATGGCTGGATCTATTTGCTCACCGACAGCGGGCGCCTGTTGCGCATCGAACGTTGATCCCGACCCCTGCCGCCACGAGGGCCCTGGCGGCGCGACAATCACGACAAGAGTCCTGCAGTACATGACCGATCCCCACGTCACCGTCGACGACGCATGGTTCCGCCGCCAGGTGGGCCGCCACACCAACCACTGGCGCGACCAGCCGCGCGAGTTCGCCCGCCGCACCGCACTGGACGCCGCCCTGGCGCTGGGCGCGCTGGTGCTGATGGGCCTGGTCCTGCTGGCGCTGCTGCTGCTGTCGCTGTGGGGCTGGTGGCGCAGTGGCCCGGCCTGGTTGTTGTTGACGCTGCTGGTGGCGTCGCTGACCTGGCCGCTGGTGCGCGCGCTGCGCCTGCGGGCGCCGCTGCCCGGCGGGGTGCCCGTCGGCCCGCAGCAGGCCAAGGATGTGCACGCCCTGGTCGAGAAGCTGCGTGCCGGACTGGACGCCGCGGCCATCGACGAGCTGCGCTTCGACGTTTCGATGGACGTGCGGCTGGTGCCGCAGCCGCGCCTGGGACTGCTGGGCTGGCCGAAGCAGGTGCTGGTGATCGGCCTGCCGCTGATGATGGCGATCGACACCGAGCCGCTGGCTGCGCTGGTGGCCCACGCCATCGCGCCGCTGCGCCGCGACTCGGACTGGCGCCGCGCCTGGCGCGCGCCGGCGCCCTGGGTCGAGCGCCAGCGCCGCAACTGGGCCGTGCTGTCGGGCGGCTGGCGGCCTGCGCGGCTGCTGCCACATTGGGTGGACCTGGTGCTGTCGCCCTTCATGACCCGCTTCCTGCCGCGTTTCGACACCCGCGCCGTGGTGCTGGGGCGCGAAGAGGCGGTGGTCGCCGACCGGCTGGCCATCGAGCGCACCAGCCCCCGCGCGCTGGCCATGGCTCTGCTGGGGCCCGCCGTGCAGCGGCACTTTCTCGACGAGGTCTTCTGGCCGCAGCGCTGGGCCGGCACGCGCGACTCGCACCTGCCCAACGCGCTGCCGCTGCGCGAGCTGCGCGCGCTGATCGGCGCCAGCCTGCGCCACCCGCAGGCCAAGGGCTGGCTGCACGACGCGCTGCACGCCTCGCCGCCGCGCAACGACCTGCGCGCCGCCTTGCGCGACCGGCTGGCGCTGACGGGCGAAGCGGCCCGCCTGTCCAAGCGTGCGCGCGAAGGCCACAGCGCCGCCGAGAGCCTGCTCGGCCGCCAACTCGACAGCTGGATCGACGTGCTGGACGCGCACTGGCAGCGCGAGGTCGCCGACGACTGGGCCGACCAGCACCGCGCCCACCGCGAGCGGGAGCGCCTGCTGACCGAGCTGGCCGAGAGCCACACCGGCCGCAACCTGTCGCTGGACGACCACCTGCTGTGGGTGCGCACCGCCAGCCTGGTCCAGGGCCCGGCCGCGGCGGTGCCGATCGCCCGCGAGGCGATGGCCCTGCACCGCCGCAGCAACGGCGCGCGCTTTCTGCTGGCCAGTTCGCTGCTGGACGCGCGCGGCCTGCTGCCGTCACGCCACCTGCTGCCCGACCTGCCACCGGACGCCAACGAGGCGCTGGAGTTGTTGCGCCACCTGTGCGACCACGGCATCGACGAAGCCACCGGCAGCGCCAATGAAGCCTTCGACGCGACCTGGGCCCTCCCCGCCGCCCGGCGGCTGGAGCGCGCCCTGATCCAGCGCGAGGAGATCGAGGCCCTGCGCGCTGTGCGGCTGCGCATCGCCGTGCTGCAGAGCGAGGCGGACAAGGCGATGGCAGTGCTGACCGATTTCTCGGGCCCGCAGGTGCTGGGCCCGGCCCGTTTGGGTGGCCGCACGATCCGCCCACTGCTGGAGCGGCTCAAGCGCGAGCCGGCGGTGGGCCGCGCCTGGCTCTTCTCCAAGACCGACACCCGCGCGCTGGGCTGGGTGCTGCACCTGCTGGTGATCGAGCGTTCGCACACGCTGGACCAGCCCAACCAGCGTCATGCCTGGCCCGAACTGCGCGCCGTGCTGGACCCGCCCTACCCCTGCCACGTGATCGACCTGTCGCACCCGGACTGGACCGGCCACCGCCGCATGGACCTGGTGCAGCAGTTCCACGACACCTCGGGTGGCCGCATCCACGCGGCATCGAAGAGCGCCTGAGCCAACCGCGCAGGCCGGCCAGCAACCCCTGGCCAGCGCGGGTCAGACCCCGCTTTCTACAATGGGGTGGTGCACCTGCTGAACGCCGACCTCCACTGCCATTCGACCTGCTCGGACGGCAGCCTCACCCCTGGTGCGCTGGCGCGGCGGGCCCACGAAGGCGGCGTGCAGCTGTGGTCGCTGACCGACCACGACGAGGTCGCTGGCCAGGCCGAGGCCCGTGCCGCGGCCGAAGCGCTGGGCATGGCCTACGTGACCGGGGTCGAGATCTCGGTCTCCTTCGCTGGCGAGACGGTGCACATCCTCGGCTTCGGCTTCGACCCCGACGAGCCGGCGCTGGTCGCCGGCCTGGCCGCGCTGCGTGCGGGCCGCACCACCCGGGCCCAGGAGATGGGCGAGAGCCTGGCGCGCGCGGGCATCCCTGGTGTCTATGAGGGTGCACTGGCACTGGCCCCCAACCCCGAACTGGTGTCGCGCACGCACTTCGCGCGCTTCCTGGTCGAGCAGGGGCACTGCGCCAGCGTGCACGAGGTCTTCTCGCGCTTCCTCAAAGAAGGCAAACCCGGCTTCGTGCCGCACCGCTGGGCCGGCCTGGGCGAGGCGCTGCGCTGGGTGCACGGCGCTGGCGGCGTCACCGCCATCGCCCACCCGGCGCGCTACCGCTTCACGCCCACCGAAGAGTTCGCGCTGTTCGGCGAGTTCCAGGGCCATGGCGGGCACGGCGTCGAGGTGACCTGCGGCAGCCACTTTCCGGACGAGGTGGCCAAGTACGCCGATATGGCGCTCGAGTTCGACCTGCTGGCCTCGCGCGGCAGCGACTTCCACGCCCCGGGCGAAAGCCGCACCCCTCTCGGCGCCCTGCCCGACCTGCCCGGCAAGACGACGCCGCTGTGGTCGCTGTGGGCCGACAGCCTGGCCGGCCGGCGTGCCCCGCGCGTGGGCCAGCCCGGGCCTGTCGCGGCCGCGGCCGACAGCCCCGCCGCGTGAGCCTCGCCCTGCCCCACCCGCGGCCGTTGCTCGGGGTGACGTTGATCGCGCTGGCGGCCAGCGCCTTCGCGACCATGGACAGCACCAGCCGATACCTGGGCGGGTTCATGCCCGTGCTGTTGTTCTTCT
This sequence comes from Burkholderiaceae bacterium, assembly GCA_044226465.1. Lineage (GTDB taxonomy): Bacteria > Pseudomonadota > Gammaproteobacteria > Burkholderiales > Burkholderiaceae_C > Ideonella. The sequence continues at coordinate 30,258 of JBGAGZ010000043.1, forward strand.
GGGGCCGCTACCTGTTCCAGGCCACGGTCATGGCGGTGTGGCTGGCAACGCGTGGTGGGCCACGCGCCTTCGCCACCGCCCACCCGCGCTTCCAGGTCATCCGCGGCGCGCTGCTGGCCGCCACCAGCGCAATGAGCTTCTATGGCGTGCAGCACATGCCGGTGCCCGAGTTCACCGCCATCAACATGCTGACGCCGCTGCTGGTCATCGTGCTGGCGGGCTGGTGGCTGCACGAGCGGGTCAGCCCCTTGCGCTGGGCCCTGGTGGCCGGCGGCTTTGCCGGCGCGCTGATCGTCATCCGGCCCGGTTCGGGCATCTTCGGCTGGGCCGTGCTGTTCCCGTTGGCCGGGGCCGTCACCTACGCCAGCTTCCAGGTGCTGACGCGCCGGCTGTCGGGCAGCGAGAGCCCCTACACCACCCACTTCTACACCGGCCTGACGGGCACGCTGATCCTGACGCCCTTTCTGCTCTTCGGGCCGATCCCCGTCTGGGCCACGCTGCAGGCGGCGCCGGCGTGGCAGATCGGGTTGATGTTGGCCATCGGCACGCTCGGCACCGTCGGCCATCTGTTCCTGATCCTGGCGCTGGGCATGGCGCCGACGGCCACGCTGATGCCCTTCGTCTATCTGCAGATCGCCGTGGCCACGGTGCTGGGCTGGGCGATCTTCCGCCAGGTGCCCGACACGCTGGCGTTCGTCGGCATGGGCGTGATCGCGGCCTGCGGCGCCGCCGGCGCCTGGCTCAACATGCGCACCGTGAGCAAGCCGGCCGACCCGGTCGTGGTCGATACCATTGCCGACTGAGCATGAAGAAACCTCACACCCCGAACGACTTCCGCCCCACCACGCGCCGCCAGCGGCTGGTCATCGTGGCCGTGACCGCCGCCACCGTGGTGGGCCTGTGGTACCTGCTGCTGGAGCGGCCCGGCTTCCACGTCAAGCCTTTGCCAGGCACCGGCCCGCAGCCCTGCGCCCAAGGCCAGACCAGCGGCTGCGTGGGCGGCCGGGCGGACGTGCTGCTGATGCCCGCGGCCGGCCCATCGGCAGGTGCCAGCGGCGCAGTGCGCTGAGTTGGTGGCTTACTTGCCGGGCCCGGCGAGGGCCACGTACTTCTCTTCCACCGCCTCGAGGTTCGCGTAGCTGGACGGCAGCATCAGGAAGATGTCCTTGTAGACGCTGCCGTCGATCTCGAAGGTGTAGCCGTCGACCAACTGGGCGCCGTTGCCGCGCCGGTCGATGACACGGTAGTGGCCCCGGTCCAGCAAGGCCGGCACCTTCCAGGCGGTGGTGCCCGCCGTCGGGCCCGGCCCGTTGTAGAACAGCGGGCGGGTGTGGTCCTGCCAGCCGGTCATCAGGCGCGCATCGACGGTCGGCGCCGGCGGTGCCCCGGCGCAGGCGCCCAGGGCGAGCAGGGCAGTAGCGGCCAGCAGGCCGAGCAGGGGACGGGTGGCGGTGAACGCTGTCATGAGGGCCTCCTCGTTGCAAGGCGTACCGGTCTCAACGCGCGAACGCGCCGAGCCGATGACATTCGATCACACACCGTCTTCGAAGTGCCTTGTCTGGCATGTAAACGCGGCAGACTCGGCGGCAGTGACAATCGTGCCATGTCCCAGCTTTTCGAGGTCCACCCGGACAACCCGCAACCGCGCCTGCTGAAACAGGCGGCGCAGATCCTGCACGCCGGTGGCGTGGCCGCCGTGCCCACCGATTCCAGCTATGCCCTGGTCTGCCACCTGGACGACAAGGCGGCGGCCGAGCGGCTGCGCAAGATCCGTCAGGTGGACGACAAGCACCATCTGACCCTGCTGTGCCGCGACCTGTCCGAGCTGGCCGCCTATGCCCGCGTCGACAACCGGCAGTACCGGCTGCTGAAGCTGGGCACACCGGGGCCGTTCACCTTCATCCTCGAGGCGACCAAGGAAGTGCCTCGGCGGCTGTCGCACCCCTCGCGGCGCACCATCGGCCTGCGCGTGCCCGAGCACAAGGTGCTGCAGATGCTGCTGGCCGAACTGGGCCAGCCGCTGCTGGCGACGACCTTCATCCCGCCGGGCGAGACCGAGCCGCTGAACGAGGCGCAGGAAATCCGCGAGCGCTTCCAGAAGCAGTTGCAGGCAGTGGTGGATGCCGGCGCTTGCCCGATGCAGCCGACCACGGTGATCGACCTCAGCGCGGACGAGCCAGTGCTGGTGCGCCAGGGGCGCGGCGACCCGTCCCGGCTGGGCCTGTGATTTGCAACGGCGTGCGGGGGCTCAGGCCACTGCGGCCGTGACCACGATCTCGATCTTCCACTCCGGCTTGGCCAGGGCAGCCTGCACCGTGGCCCGGGGCGGGGTGTGGCCGGGCACGACCCAGGCTTCCCAGACGGCGTTCATCGCCGCGAAGTCGGCCAGGTCGGCCAGGAAGATCTGCGCCCGCAGGATGCGCGACTTGTCGCTGCCGGCGCGGGTCAGCAAGGCGTCGATCGCTGCCAGCACCTGGCGGGTCTGGCCGGCGATGTCTTGCGAGCCGTCCTCGGCGATCTGCCCGGCCAGGTAGGCCACGCCGTGGTGGACGGCCATCTCGGACATGCGGGGGCCGACGTCGAAGCGTTGGATCGTCGTCATGGTGGGTTCAGTGCTTTCGCTTGGAGTGGTGGGAACCGTGATGGGAGCCGTGGTGAGGCGGGTGCGCCGCGGCATGCGGCGCGGTGGCGTGTGCGGTCTTCTGGCCCAGCTTGGACTCGGTGCCGGCCAGCAGCTTGCGGATGTTGGCCTGGTGCCGCCAGACCAGCAGCAGGCTCATCACCGTGATGGGCAGCACCATGGCCGAGGCTCCCCAGTTCAGCAGTTGGAAGAACGGCGCGAAGGCCGCGGCCACGATGGCCGCCAGCGATGAATAGCGCGTGATCACTGCGACGATCAGCCAGGTCGCCAGCGTGGCCGCGCCCAGCACGGGGTTCAGCGCCATCAGCACGCCCGCGGCGGTGGCCACGCCCTTGCCGCCCTGGAAGCGGAAGAACACCGGCCACAAATGGCCCAGGAATGCGGCCAGGCCGACGAGCGCCACCGTACCCTCGCCCCAGCCGGCACGCGGCTGCAGCAGCAGCGCCGCCAGCACGGGCAGATAGCCCTTCAGCGCGTCGAAGGCCAGGGTCAGTACGGCAGCGGCTTTGTTGCCCGAGCGCAGCACGTTGGTGGCACCGGGGTTGCCCGAGCCGTAGGAGCGCGGGTCCGCCAGGCCCATGAAGCGGCTGACGATGACGGCGAACGACAGCGAGCCGATCAGGTAAGCCGCCACCACGGCGGCAAGCGGGTAAGCGAGGGTGAGCAGTTCCATGCCGTGCGAAGGTGAGCCAAGCGCCCCCCACTGTGGGGTGTAGCCGACGGGTTGCGAGTGTAAGCCGGCCCCGCACCGGACCTTCGCCGGTCCTTGCGCCATCCGTGTTGGCGCTGGGGCGGCAGTTGGGTATGCTGGACAGTTGTCATGGGGAAGTTTCGTTGTTGCGCCTGAAATCGTCGTTGGTGGCCCGGATGATGTTGGCCGTGGCCGCCTTCGGCGTGGTGGTCTTCGTGCTGGCGGGCGGCGTCGAGCTGTGGCGCGAGCGGGGCGAGCTGGCCGAGGCCGCCCGGGCCCGGGCCGAGGCGGCTCTGTCGCTGAGCTCGCCGCCCATCGCGCTGGCGCTGTGGAACTACGACCTCGCCACGCTGGACTTGCTGGCCCACAACCTGGTGCGCGACGGTGCCATCGTGCGGGTGCAGGTGCTGGCCGACGACGGCAAGCCCCTGGCCGACGTGGCGCGCGCCGGCTTCAACCAGGCCGCGGCGCAGGGCACGATCGACCTGCCGCTGAAAGTGGCCGCGCGAACCGGCTCGATCGGCACGCTGCGCATCAGCGAGTCCTTCGCCGAGATCGACGCCCAGATCGAGCACCGCGCCAAGCAGCGCCTGCCCTGGGAACTGCTCAAGATCCTGGCCATCTCGATCGGCCTGCTGTGGGTGATGCACCGCCTGGTCACCCGCCGGCTGAGCACGCTGGTGCACAACCTGCGCGGGCTGAAGATCGACGACCCGCAGGCACGCCTGCCGATGTCGGACAACGGTGACGGCTCGGGCGACGAAGTCGTCGTGCTGACCGAGGCGCTCAACCACTTCCTCGACGTGCGCGCCACCGAGACCCAGCGCCGCGAGGTGGCCGAGCAGCAGCTGCGCAGCGGCCTGCAGGAGCGCTCGGCCATCCTCGGCTCGCTGCGCGACGGCCTGCTGGCACTTGACGACCGGCTGGTGCCGCGCTACGCCAACAACGCCGCAGCGCAGATGCTGGGCCAGCCGATCGAGGCCATCGCCCGTCGCGGCTCGCTCGGCGGGCTGGCCCTGGTGGGTGGCGGCGTGGGCGGCCCCGGCAGCGAGAGCGACCTGGCCGACTGGCTGGCCAAGCGCCTGGGCAAGCGCACCCAGCGCACCGAGCGTTTGACGCTGATGCCCACCAACGCCGCCGCCTTCGAGGCGCAGCTGCAGCTGACGCCGGTCAGCGGCGCGCGCGAGGTGGTGTGGATCGTCATCGTCTCGGACATCTCCGACCAGCTGCGCACCCGGGCCGCCGAGCAGGCACGCGCCGCGGCGGAGGCGGCCAGCATGGCCAAGTCCGAGTTCCTCTCGCGCATGAGCCACGAGCTGCGCACGCCGCTGAACGCGATCGTCGGCTTCGCCCAGTCGCTGGCGCAGGACCCGGTGATGCAGAGCGACCCCAAGCGCCGCGAGGGCCTGGCCCTGATCGAGCGCGCCGGCTGGCACCTGACCGGCATGATCAGCGACGTGCTGGACCTGTCGCGCATCGAGTCCGGCAGCCTGCGGCTGGCGCTGGGCCCGCTCGACCTGGGCCCGCTGGCCCGAGACGCGCTGGCCTTCGTGGCCGCCGACGCCGAGCGCGAGCAGGTGCGCTGCCAGGTCGACATCGCCGAGGACGCGCGCTGGGTCCACGCCGACCCGGTCCGGGTCGAACAGGTGCTCGTCAACCTGCTGAGCAACGCCGTCAAGTACAACCGGCCGGGCGGCCAGGTCGAGCTGCGCGCGCGCCGCGCGAGCGACGGCACCGCCGTGCGCATCAGCGTGCGCGACACCGGCCTGGGCATGACCCCGGCCCAGCTCGACGGTCTGTACCAGTCGTTCAACCGCCTGGGCCGAGAGGCCTCGGGCAAGCCTGGCGCGGGCATCGGCCTGGTCGTTACCCGCACGCTGGTGTCACTGATGCAGGGCCAGATGAGCGTGCGCAGCACCCCCGGCGTGGGCAGCGAATTCACCGTGACGCTGCCGGTGGCGCAGCCGCTGCCCGAGCTGCTGGAGCCGGCGGACGACGTGGCGAACGACGAGTTGCCCACCGAGGGCCGGCCGCGCCGGCTGCTCTACGTGGAAGACGACGCGGTCAACGCGCTGGTGATGGCGGCGCTGGTGGGCCGCCGGCCGGACCTGCAGCTCGAGGTCTGCGGCACCCTGGCCGAAGGCCTGGCCCGGCTGCGGGCCCATCCACCGGACTTGCTGCTGCTGGACATGCAGCTGCCGGACGGCCGTGGGCTGGAGCTCCTGCACGCCATCGCCGCCGAGCCGCGCTTGCGTCGCCTGCCTGTGGTCATGGTCTCGGCCGACGCGATGGACGAGACGGTCAACGCGGCCCTGGCCGCCGGCGCCCGCGCCTACGTGACCAAGCCGCTGGCCTTCGACGAGGTGCTGCGCCAGATCGACGCGGTGATGGCGTCCAGCTCGACCACCATCGCGGGCGGGCTGGGGCGCTGAGCGGGCCGGGTTGCGGCGCCGCTCAGCGCAGCGCGCAGTGCACCGGCTTGGCGCCCAGCACCTGGCTCAGCACGGCGGGCGCGATGCCCACCAGGTAGCCGCGTCGGCCACCGTTGATCAGGATGCCCGGCAGATCGAGCACGCTGGCCTCCACATAGACCGGCATCGCCTTGCGCGTGCCGAAAGGCGAGGTGCCGCCGACCAGGTAGCCGCTGTGGCGCTGCGCGACCTCGGGTTTGCAGGGCTCGACGCTCTTGGCGCCGATGGCGCGCGCCAGGTTCTTGGTGCTGACCTGGGCGTCGCCATGCATCAGAACGATCAGCGGCTCGGCCCGGTCGTCCTGCATCACCAGGGTCTTGACGACCTCGTGCTCGGGCCGCCCGAGCTGACGCGCGGACTCGGCCGTGCCGCCATGCTCCACGTAGTCGTAGACATGTTCGGTGAAGGCCACGCCGCGGGCCTTGAGCCACTGGGTGGCAGGGGTCTCGCTGACGTGCTTGTCTTTCTTGGCCATGGCGCTTCGGCTCACTGGGCGGGGTCGCGCATCTCCAGGCGGATCTCGTCGATCGCCTTCAGCAGGTCGGGGCCGAGCACCGTGCCCCAGGCGTCGAGGTTCTCGTCGAGCTGCTCGACCGAGGTCACGCCGATGATGGTCGAGGCCACGCGCCAATTGGCGTAGCACCAGGCCAGCGCCATGCGCGTGGACGTCAGGCCGTGCGCGCGGGCCAGTGCGTTGTAGCGGCGTGCCGCGGCCAGCGCTGCCGGCCGGCCCCAGCGTTGCTGCTTCATGCGCTCGAAGCGCGCCATGCGGCCGGGGTTGGTGGGGTCGTCGATGCCGCGCTCGTCGTACTTGCCGGTGAGCAGGCCGAAGCCCAGTGGCGAGTACGGGATCAGCGCCACGCCGTGCCGGTACAGCGTTTCGTCCAGCCCGTTGTCGAGCGAGCGGTTGACGAGGCAGTACGGGTTCTGCACGGTCAGCACGCGCGGCAAGCCGTGCGCCTCGGCCACGCGCACGAACTCGGCCACGCCATACGGCGTCTCGTTGGACAGGCCGATGTGGCGCACCTTGCCCGCCTTGACCAGGCTGGCGAGCGCGTCGAGCTGCTCGTGGACCGAACTGAAGGTCTCGTCGCGGCGGGGGTCGAAGTAGATGGAGCCGAAATTCGGCGCATTGCGGTTGGGCCAGTGGATCTGGTACAGGTCGATCACGTCGGTCTGCAGCCGCGCCAGGCTGGCATCGCATGCGGCCACGATGTCGGCCGGCGACAGGTTGGCGGCACCACCGCGTATCCAGGGCATGCCGCGCGACGGCCCGGCCACCTTGGTGGCCAGCACCACCCGCTGCCGGGCGCCGGGCCGCGCCGCGAACCAGCGGCCGAGGATGGTCTCGGTCGCGCCGAAGGTCTCGGGCCGCGGCGGCACCGAATACATCTCGGCCGTGTCGATGAAGTTGATACCACGCGCCAGCGCGTGGTCGAGGATGGCGTGGGCATGGGCCTCGTCGACCTGCTCGCCGAAGGTCATGGTGCCCAGGCAGATCGGGCTGACCTGCAGGGCGCTGCGGCCCAGTGTGGAAGTCTGCATGGGGCAAGTGTGCCCCATGCAGCGCTGTCAATGCATCACTGCCCAAGCTTCAGGATGAAGCGGTTGGTGAAGCCCCAGGTGCCGGCCTGGCCGTAGCTGTTGCAGGTGGGCGAGGCCCAGCCCGGCGCGCAGTCGTTGTCACGGTCCAGCGACCAGAAGTGCACGCCCGACAGCTTGTTGGCCAGCACGAACGACGACACCTCGTCGACATCGCCGAGGTCGAAGGTCTCGTCCTGTGTGTCGTTGCCGCCGACCATCGGCGTGATCTCGATCTGGCTGTACGGCACGCCCCAGTAGTTGTGCAGGTTGACGGCCGCCTGCACCGCCGACTTGCCCATGTCGCACTTGCCGTTGACCACCACGCAGTTGCTCGGCGTCGTGCTGCCATAGTCCATCGTCATCAGGTTGATGATGTAGCCGCTCAGGCCCTGCGCCTTGATCGAGTTCATCACCCGCACGCCCGCATCGCCCAGGCTCTGCGGCGAGTTGCCGCCCAGCGTGGCCAGCGTGAAGCTGAAGCGCAGGCTCGGGTGCTTGGCCTTTGCCACCTTGACCCGCGCGACGAGGTTGTCGATCACGCTCTGGCTCTGGCCGGCCTCGATGTCGAAGTCCACACCCTGCAGGCTGCTGGAGTTGTAGGTGGCGATGAACTTCTCGAAGTTCGCGTCCGAGCCGCAGCTGAACGAGCCCGCGGCACCGCCGGTCGAGATGATGTACTTCTTGCCCGCGTTGACCCACTTCTGCACGTTGGCGGCCACCAGCGCCGCCGGGGTCACGCCAGCCCAGTTCTCCGAGCCGCACTCGCCGGTGGCGAAGGCCCAGGTGGCGGACTTCTGCCTGGCCGGCATCACGCTCAGCACCGGCTGCAGGACGCCGGTGACCTTGGTCGACAGCTCGTTGGTGTTCCAGTTCAGGTTGATCGTGATGTCCTTGTACGAGCCGAAGACCACGGCGCTGGGCGGTGGGGCGTCGCACTTCGTCGTCGGGCTCCAGGGCTGGCCGCTGCCGGGCGGGCCGTTGTGGGTGGCCGGGTCCTGGTTCAGCGTCTGGGCCTGGGCCTCGTAGCCCTTGCCGGCTTCGGTGACCAGCGCGGCCTTGGGGTAGGTGTAGGTGCCCTTCCAGGCGTCGCACGGGGCGGTGGGGGTGGCGGAGGGGGCGGCGTGCCCATGCAGTTGTTGATCTGCGTCCAGGGCTGCCCGCTGCCCGGGCCGCCGTTGTGGGTGGCCGGGTCTTCGCCCTGCGTCCACCAGTTGGCCTTGTAGCTCACGCCGTTGCGCGTGGCGGTGTCGCCGGCGACGTAGATCGTCGCCGCGGTCCAGGGCTGGCAGACCGGGGCGGCCAGCTGCGCGATGCGGCCGGTGCCCGGCTGCAGCGCCCCGGCGCCGGCCGGGCTCAAGACCGCGGTCGCGGCCACGGCGGCCGACAGCGCGGCCAACCAGTCGAGACGGTGGCGCCGGTCCCCGGTGCCTTCGGTGTGGGTCATGACAGGTTCTCCTTGATCGTGTGCTTCGCGCCCTGGGCACCCGCCCAGGGCCCGCGCAGTCTCAAGGCTCGCGTCGGCATGCGCTTCGGGTAAAACCACTATAGAACCAGTAAGTACCAGTCGTTGTTGAAACCGCTTGTTCGTGAGAGCGATTACATGGGCAACTCACCCATGAACGGGATCATTTTTATAGGAGAAACATCCTCGGACGGCGGTCTCCATTTGTCCGTGATTGGGTCCGTCGCCACAAAGATACCAATTTGTGACCATTTGCTGATGGAGGCCCTGCCAGTAGGTCGCGTACCGTTTCAGTCGATCCTGTTTGACATCTATTTTTTACTGTTTTACAGTAAACTCATGGATCACTCACCGAAGTCGCCCACCCTGCCTTCGCCCTTGCCGTCCGCCCCCTTGGCGCGGCGCCTGAAGAACCTGTCGCGGGCAGTGCAGGCCTTGTCGCTGCTGGCCATGCCGGTGCTGGTGGCCGTGCCGCTGCTGCTGTTGCTGTCGCCCGAGACGCTGCTGTCGCTGGGCAGCGGGCCAGTGGCCGGCACCAACCTGCTGCACCTCGCCCAAGGCCCGTTGACGTTGGCCATGGGCACCCGCATGGCCGCGGTGAGCTGCCTGACCGTGGCGACCGGCCTGTGGCTGCTGTGGCAGTTATGGCGGCTGTTCGGCGAGTACCGCCAGGGTGCCGTCTTCAGCCCCCGCGCACTGGCGAGCCTGCGGCGCTTCGCCTGGGGCATGCTGGCGCTGGCGCTGGGGCAGCCTTTGTCCGGCGCCTTGATGTCGGTCGCCGTGTCGTGGGACAACCCGCCCGGCCAGCGCCAGGTGATGGTCGCCGTCGGGTCCAACGACTATGCCCTGCTGCTGGGCGCCCTGGTCTTCCTCGCGATCGCCCGCGTCATGACCGAAGCCGCGCGCGTCGCGGAGGAGAACGAGGGCTTCGTCTGATGGCCATCGTCGTCCACCTCGACGTGATGCTGGCACGGCGCAAGATGCGCTCGCGCGAGCTGGCCGAGCGCGTGGGCATCACCGAGCAGAACATCTCGCTGCTGAAGTCCGGCAAGGTGCGCGGCGTACGCTTCGACACCCTGGCCTTGATCTGCGAGGTGCTGCAGTGCCAGCCGGGCGACCTGCTGGAATACCGGGCCGATGCCGGCACGCCCGACACCCCCGACAGCGATGCACCCGGCGACTGACCGCCCCGCCACCGCCGCCCTGGGCGCGCGCCGCCCCGGCGTGGCCCTGGTGGTGGTGGCCGCGCACCTGCTGCTGGCCCTGGGCCTGTGGCAGACGCTGCGCTGGCGCACCGTCGCCGTGCCTCGCGAGCCGCTGGCCCTGGTCTGGGTGCAGCCGCTCGCCACCCCCGTGGCGCCCCCAGACCCCGTGCTGCCACGCCAGGCCGCCACCACGCCGGCCCGTGTGCGCTCGCCGGAGCCTGCACCACCGCGCAATGCCCCGCCCGTGGTGGCGCCGCCAGCACACGAGTCGACGTGGGTGGAGCCTGCCCCGGTCGCCGCCGCACCCGCCGGCCCCGCTGCGTCGGCCGCATCGTCCCCACCGACCGGCCGCCTGATGGACAGCGTCGCGACCCGCGCCGCCATCCGCCAGATCGGCCGGCAGCCGCTGCTGCAGGAGCGTGCCGCCGCGGCCACGCAGATCCCCATCGAACGCACCGACACGGCCCTCGCGCGCGGGGTGGCCGAAGCCGGCACGCCGGACTGCATGAAGGACCCCGCCGCGGCCACGGGCCAGATCGGCCCGATCGCGCTGGGCGGCATCCTGGGCCTGCCCTTCCTCGCGGCGCGGGTCGCCACCGGCAAGTGCGCCAAGTGACGCGCGCCCGTTCAGCGCGTGGCCGCGCGCGCCCGCTCTTCCTCCTGCAGCCGCAGCACCCGCCGCTGCACCTTGCCGGTGGTGGTCATCGGCAGGGCGTCGATGAACTCGATCTCCTTCGGGTACTCGTAGGGCGCGAGCTGGCCCTTCACGTGCCGCTGCAGCTCGGCCACCAGCGCATCGCCGGCGGCGAAGCCAGTGGCCAGCACTACGTAGGCCTTGACCAGCGCACCGCGCTCGGCGTCCGGCTTGGGCACCACGGCCGCGTTCGCCACCGCCGGGTGCTTGACCAGGCAGTTCTCCACCTCGCTGGGCCCGATGCGGTAGCCCGCGGCCTTGAACACGTCGTCGCTGCGGCCCTGGTACCAGAGGTAGCCGTCTTCGTCCATGACGGCCGTGTCGCCGGTACGGCACCAGCTGTCCCCCGTACTGCCAGTGAACTTGGCGCGGGTCGCGTCCTCGCGCTTCCAGTAGCCGAGGAAGAACACCGGGTCGGGCTGGCCGTGGATGTCGCGCCGGTGCACCGCCACGTCGCCCGGCGTGCCGCGGGGGCATTCGTGGCCTTCGTCGTCGATCACCGCCACGCGGTGGCCGGGGTAGGCCCGGCCCATGCTGCCGGGGCGAGCGGGCCATCCGGGCGCCGGGTGGCCGTCGGTGCCGATGGTCTGGCTGCAGTTGCCGACGATGTAGTTGATCTCGGTCTGGCCGAACATCTCGTTGACCACCAGGCCCAGCTCATCACGGCACCAGTGGAAGACCGTGTCGCCCACCGCCTCGCCGGCGCTCATCACCGCGCGCAGCTTCAGGCCGGGGTAGCGCACACGCGGGTGCGGCACGGCCTTCATCATCGCCTTCAGCGCGGTGGGAAAGAGGAAGCTGTTGGTCACGCGGTGGCGCTGCATCAACTCGAACGCCCGCTCGGGCCCGAAGCGGCCCTGGAAGGCGACGATGGGCACCCCGAAGTACAGCGACGGCAGCAGCGCGTCCATCAGCCCACCGGTCCAGGCCCAGTCGGCCGGGCTCCAGAACACGGCGTCGGCCGGTGCACCGCCGGGGCCGAGCTTCTTGTTTGGCGCCAGACCCGCACCGCTGCGCAACCAGTTCTGGCTGCAAACGAAACCGCTGAGGTTGCCGATCAGCGCGCGGTGCGGGACCAGCGCGCCCTTGGGCGGGCCGGTGGTGCCGCTGGTGTAGATCAGCACCGCGGGGTCGTCGCCCTTGGTCTGCCTCGACCGGAACACAGCGGCCTCGCGGGCCAGCGCGGCCACCCAGTCGATGTCGCCCTGCCCCGCCGCGCCGCCCACGGCAATCAAGGTCTTCAGATAGGGGCAGGCGGCTCGCACCGCGCGCAGGTTGGCGATGGCCGATTC
>JBGAGZ010000044.1:0-41712 GCA_044226465.1 Burkholderiaceae bacterium
CTGCCGGCCCAGGCCGCCAGCCGCCGCACACGGGCCCGCTTCCGGCTGGAGCAGGACTTTGCCGTGCCCCCCGACACCTTCGGCATCGTGCCCTGGCGCACCGCGGTATTCCAGACCGGTGCCGACGCCTCGCTGCAGCCCGATGGCAAGCTGCTGGTGAACACCGCCGGCGTCTACGAGCTGGTGTTTTCGTCCGACTGGGACGCCAAGAGCCTGAACGACGTCGACCTGCGCAAGATCGGCATCCGCCGGCAGGCACTGGGGCAGCCCGACCAGCCGCTGGACGACCACGAGCGTCTGGGCTTCGTCAACATGCCGGGCTCCGACCCGCCGGCCATGGCGCGCTACCAGGGCAGCTGGGCCCCGCCGCCGCTGGCGCTCAACGGCATGGCCAGCGTGGACGTCACGGTCGCCCCGGCCGCCGTCACCTTCCCCGGCGACATCGCGCAGGCGTCGATGACGTCGATCAACCGGGCACAGCTGCCCGACGAGGCCCTGACCGCGCTGATGGTCCAGGCCAAGGTCATCGCGGCGGACACGGTGCGCGTCACGCTGTACAACCCGCGTGTCGCCGCGGGAATCCAGGTAGCTGCTGGCACGCTGCGCGTGGTGGCCATGAGCAGCACGCGCACCCGGGGCTCCAACGGCGACGCCTGGATGGTGCTACACACGGCATCGGTGCAGCTCGATGCGGGCGACAAGGTGTACGGGCTGATCGAGCACAAGGTCCCGGGCACGCTGCTGCAGGCGACCAAGAGCAGCTACCTGCAGATCGACAAGCTCGGGTGAGCGCAGGCCGGGCCGCGCCTCAATCCGGTGGCGGGGCGCCCAGCAGCGCCTGGGGCGGGTCCTCGTCCGGGAGCAAGGGGTGGGCGCGGGCCAACGCCATCCACAGCGCAAAGGGCAGCCGGAAGGCCCGCTTCGGCGCCGGGCGCCGCACCTCCAGCGCGCCGAAGGCCGCATCGTCGCCCGCCAGCGGGTGGGCCCACATCACGCCGTAGGCCTCGGGCACGTCGGCGGCGTCGCCGATGCCGGCCTTCAGCACGTACCAGCACTCGCTGCTCAATGCGCGGTAGGCCTCGCCCTTGGCCGGGCGCTTCAGGTCGGCCAGCAGGTCGGCCCGGCGCACCTTGACTTCGTGCACGATGGGCTCGACATGGTCTTCGATCGTGGTGTGGCGGATCGAGAACACGTCCGGCATCGCCATCGTCCAGCGTGTCTGGGGCAGCACCTGGCCACCCGGGCCGGCCACCTCGCCGGCCACCGGCGCGCGCAGGCTCAGGCCGCGCCACACCACCCGGCCGGCGCGCTGCATCTCGGTGGCCACGCGGGCCACCAGGGCCTCGTGGGCATCGCGCGCGGCGCGGTTGCGGCTCAAGGTGGCGGCCAGCACCTGGATGCCGGCGTCGGTGACGCGCAGCGTCTCGCGCCCGTCGGCGTCTCGCACCCGATGCAGCCAGCCGGCGGCCAGCAACTCGACCTCGACCAGGTCCTGGCAGGGCCAGCCGGCCGAGCGCCACACCTCGCGCAGCCGGCGTCGGTGCACCGTGCCCAAGGCCGACGACGGCTCGCTGCCCACGTGGTCGCTCCAGCGCCTGCTGTGTGCTTGCGCGTCCCGTCGCCTATTCGGTGACCTGGACGCCCTTCCAGAACGCCACGCGGCCCTTGATCTGCGCCGCCGCCTCGCTGGGCTCTGGGTAGTACCAGACAGCGTCGGGGTTCATCTCGCCGTTCACCAGCAGGCTGTAGTAGTGCGCCTGGCCTTTCCAGGGGCAGGAGCTGCGGTGGTTGGAGAAGGTGGTGTATTCGCGCTTGAGCGCGGACTCGGGGAAGTAGTGGTTGCCCTCGACGACCACCGTGTCGTCGCTTTCCGCCACCACCACGCCGTTGAAGATCGCTTTCATGCCGGGCCCCTGGGCTTGCTGTATCGGGCATCGATGCTACTTCGCCGCCGAGCCCCCGGCGGGATCGGGAATTCCCACTGCCGGCCGGGCGTACACCCCCACCCTATACTGAATGCGTTGCTTGCAACCGCGACCGCAGGTCCGCACACGATCACAAGAACACCATGAGGGAGACCTTGGCCAGCCCTGCGAACGAGTCGTCGACCCTGGCGGTGCCCATCGGCTTCGGGCCGCCGCAGCGTCGATGCTTCGCCTGGTACCACGCGGCCGGCGCGGCGCCGCAGGGGACGGGCGTGGTGATGTGCCGCCCGGTCGGCTACGAAGGCGTTTGCAGCTACGAAACCTTCACCCGCCTGGCGGAAAAGCTGGCCGCCGCAGGCTTCCCGGTGCTCCGCTTCGACTACCACGGCACGGGCGATTCGCCGGGCGACGATGCCGGTCCCGGGCAGGTCGGCACCTGGCTGGCGGACATTGCCGCCGCGATGGCCGAATTGCCCCGCCTGTCCGGCTGCCGCGATCTGGCCCTGTTCGGCGTGCGCACCGGCGCGACGCTGGCAGCCACGGTTGCCGCCTCGCAGCAGCCCGGGGTGGCCGGTGTCGTCTGGTGGGCGCCCTGTGCGACCGGGCGCGCCTTCGTGCGGGAGCTGCGCGCCACCGGCGCGCCCCACGGCGGCGACGCGGCCCCCGGCCTGGAAGCCATGGGCACGGTCTACACCGCCCAGACGCTGGCCGACCTGCAGGCACTGGACATCCGCGGCTTCGCCGCGCCCCCGGCGCCGCGGGCCCTGATCGTCGACCGCGACGATCTGCCCGGGCCGGGGCCGCTGCCGGACGCCTACCGCAAGGCCGGGATCGACACGACCGTGTCGTCCTGGCCGGGCTACGCCGCCATGATGACGGACCCGCACGAGGCCGGCGTGCCGGACGCGACGCTGGATGCCATCGTGGCCTGGTTGGGCCAGGCGCCTCCCCGTGACGAGTCGATGGCCCCGCAGGCGGTGGCGGCGGCGCAAACGCTGCCCGAGCCGGCGGTCGCCCGGATCGGCTCGGTCGTCGAGCGGCCGATGAGCTTCGGCGAGTCGCCACGGCTGTTCGGCGTTCTGGCCGAGCCTGCCGAGCCGGGCCCGCAGGCGGAGACCGCCGTGCTCATGCTCAACGTGGGCACCACCCACCGCGTGGGCCCGGGCCGCCTCTACGTGAAGCTGTCCAGGGCGCTGGCGGCGCAGGGCCTGCGCGCGCTGCGCTTCGACATGGCCGGCATCGGCGACAGCCGGCTGGACGCGGCATCGCCACAGTCCCGCCTGTATTCCAAGCAGTCGATCAACGACGTGGCCGAAGCCCTGGCTGCCCTGTCCGCGCAAGGCGTGAAGCGCTTCGTGCTGGTCGGCCTGTGCTCCGGCGCCTACGCCGCCTACCAGACGGCCCGCGCGGACCTTCGCGTCGCCGGCCTGGTGCTGCTGAACCCGCGCCGGCTGGACTGGCCCGAGGGCGAAACCCTGGAGCAGGCGCTGTGGCGCAGCTACAAGCCGGTGACCTATTACCTGGGCGCGCTGTTCCACCCGGCCACCTACCAGCGGCTGCTGCGGCGGGAGGTGGATCTGCGGCGGGTGCTCGACCGTCTGGTCACGATCGCCAGGGAGCATGTCGCGCGCTGGACGAGCCGTGCCTTGCGGCGAACGCCACCGGACACCGACGTGCTGGGCGGGGTGCGCGCGCTGGTGGGGCGCGGCACGGACCTGCTGCTGGTGGTGGCCGAAGGCGACTACGGCCTGGAATACCTCGAGCACCATTTCGGCCCCGACGGCAACCGGCTGCGCGGCGAGCCCCGGTTCCAGATGCGCAAGGTGGCCGGTGCCGACCACACGCTGTCCAGCAGCCACAGCCAGGCCTTCGTCGTCGACCTGCTGTGCACGCGGCTGGCCAGCCAGCCGGTGCCTCAAGGCTAGAGCCTCAGCCTCCCGGCTTGGGCAGCATCGGCGCCCCCCCGGGCCCGGGGCAATGCTGGGCCGCGCAGACATCGGCCCCCGGCTCGCGGCAGGGCGCGAGCGCGTCGGCCAGGGCATCGATGAAGACGCGCGTCTTGGCCGGCATCAGCCGGCGTTCCGGAAACACGGCCCAGGCCGCCGCCGGCGTCGAGCGCCAGTCGGGCAGCACCCGCACCAGCTCGCCGGCATGCACGTAGGGCGCAGCGAAGAAATCGCCGGCCAACGCCATGCCCAGGCCGGCACGCGCCATCTGCAGCTGCACCGCCGGCGAGTTGGCCAGCATGCGCGTCGCCGGCAAGCCCTGCCAGCGCTGCACGGGCGCTTCGGTGGCGGCGCCGCCCTCGACGGGCCGCTCCAGCCGCCAGGGCAGCGCCTCGCCGCTCTGCCCGGCCACCGCCAGGGCGCGCCACGTGTGGCCGGGAGCGAGCAGCTCGTCTGGGTGTGCCGGCTGGCCGTTGGCCGCCACCCAGTCGGGCGACGCGAACAGGCCGCCGCCAAACCAGGCCAGCCGGCGCGCGGCCAGGTGGGCATCGTCCGGCAGGTCGCCCATGCGCAGCGCGAGGTCGAAGTTCTCGGCGATGAGGTCCACGCGGCGCGGCGACAGGTCCAGCTGCAGCGTCACGGCCGGGTGGTCGCGCACGAACTGCTGCAGCATGCCACCCAGCGCCAGCAGCGCCAGATCCCCTGGCATCGACACCCGCAGCAGGCCGCTTGGCTGGACTTGGCGGTGCTGGGCCAGGGCGAGTGCCCCGTCCACCTCGGCCACCACCTGGCGTGCATGGGCCAGCACGGCGGCACCGAACTCGGTCACGATCAGGCGGCGGGTGGTGCGCTGGATCAGGCGCTCGCCGAGCAAGGTCTCCAGGCCCGAGAGCCGGCGCGACAGCGTCGACTTGGGCAGCCCAAGCTTGTCTGCCGCGCGGGTGAAGCTGCCTGCATCGGCCACGTGGGCGAACAAGGCGAGGTCGTTGGGGTCCACGGCAATCGACATGGGGATGACTCTGGCGGGATTTCAAGTGGACTCATTGTTCCATCACAGGAACAAACATGTGCGCCACAGTGGATTTATCTAGATCATATGGATCAATACAGTGAGGCCATCGAGCTCGACGAGCTTGCCACCCACCGAAAGCCCCGCCATGAAGATCCTGCAAGTCAATTCCAGCGCCCGCGTCTTCGAAAACGACCAGGGCTCGCATTCCACCCGCTTGGCCAATGAATTGAGTGAGCGCCTGCTCTCGTCGAATCCTTCTGCCACGTTGACCGTGCGCGACCTGGCCCGCAACCCTCACCCGGTGCTGGACGAGACGGCGCTGGGCGCCTTGTTCACCCCCGCCGAGGCCCGCACCGCCGAGCAGGCCGCCCGCGTGGCGCTGGACGACGCGCTGATCGCCGAGATCCAGGCCGCCGACGTCGTTGTGCTGGGTGTGCCCATGTACAACTTCGGCGTGACCGCGCAGCTGAAGAACTGGATCGACGCCATCGCCCGTGCCCGTGTCACCTTCCAATACACCGAGAAGGGCCCCGTGGGCCTGCTGACCGGCAAGACCGTCTACGCCGTGCTCAGCCGTGGCGGCGTGCACCGCGACACCCCGCGCGACAGCCAGGTGCCCTACCTGCAGTCGGTGCTGGGCTTCCTGGGCATGAGCGACGTGCGCTTCGTCTACGCCGAAGGCCTGGCCATGGGCCCCGACGCCGAAGCCCAGGCCCTGGCCAGCGCCCGCGCCGAGATCGACGCCCTGCTGAGCCGAGGCGAAGCCGCGCTGGCCTGATCGCCCCCGGCCGGCGCGGGCCTTGCCGCGCCCAGGCACACTGCCCTCTAGACCAGGAGACCCCGAATGACCACGACCACGCTCGAATCGACCAATGCCACCACGCTGGCCCGGCCGCGCCGGGTCGAGCGCCTGGTCGTCGGCCGCCCCACCAGCGATGGCGCCGGCGTCAAGCTCACCCGCGTGCTGACGCAGGACCTGCAGCGCCGGCTCGACCCTTTCCTGATGCTGGACACCTTCGGCTCGGACGATGCCAACGACTACATCGCCGGCTTCCCCGACCACCCGCATCGCGGCTTCGAGACCGTCACCTACATGATCGCCGGTCGCATGCGCCACCGCGATTCCGCCGGCCACGAAGGCCTGCTGCAGAACGGCGGCGTGCAATGGATGACCGCCGGACGCGGTGTCATCCACAGCGAGCTGCCCGAGCAGGAAGAGGGCCGCATGGAAGGCTTCCAGCTCTGGCTCAACCTGCCGGCCAGGGACAAGATGGTGCCGGCCTGGTACCGCGACATTCCAGCCGGCGACATCCCGCATTGGCGGGCACCGGGCGTGGACGTGGGCGTGATCGCCGGCACCGCCGGCAGCGGGCCCCAGGCGGTGGCCGGTGCGATGCAGCGCGAGCACACCGAGCCGCTGTACCTGGACATCGCGCTGGAACCGGGCGCGCGTTTCGAGCAGCCGCTGCCGCCAGGGCACCATGCCTTCGTCTACGTCTACCGTGGCGAAGCACGGGTGGGCGACACGGCCGTGCCGTCGCAGCGCATGGCCATCCTGGCGCAGGACGGCGAGGCCGATGGGGTGGTCCTCGGCGCCGCCGGCGGACAGCCGGTGCGTGCGCTGTTGATCGCGGGCAAACCGTTGCGCGAGCCGATTGCGCAGTACGGGCCCTTCGTGATGAACTCGCAAAACGAGATCTTTCAGGCGGTCGAGGACTTCCGCGCCGGACGGCTCGGCTGACGGCCGTGGCTGCGGGCGGAGGCGCAAGCCGCCTCCACCGGAGCCTGCCATGCCGCCGCTGACCCGCACCCTCTTCCGTCTGGCGCCTTGCTGCGCCGCTGTGCTGGCAGGGCCAGCGCTGGCCGCCCCGATCGAGCTCTACGAGCAGCCGCAGTTCCAGGGCATGGCGCTGGGGCTGGACCGCGCCAACCCCAACCTGGCCGACTACGGCTTCGACAACCGCGCGCTGTCGATCGTGGTGCGCAGCGGGCAGTGGGAGTTGTGCACCGACAGCCAATACCGCGGCTCCTGCCTGGTGTTGGGCCCGGGCCAGCACGCCACGCTGGCCCCTGCGCTGCAACGCAACCTCAGCTCGGTGCGGCCCAAGGACGGCGGCGGCTGGGTCGGCGGCGGATCTGACGACCCGTACGGCGCCGCGGTGGTGCTCTACGACGACGGCAACTTCGGCGGCAAGTCGCTCGCCGTGAACGGCCCGGTGCCCTCGCTGGGCCAGGCCGGCATGGGCGACCGCGTGTCTTCGGTCGAGGTGCGGCGCGGGCGCTGGCAGTTGTGCAAGGACTCGGGCTACCAAGGGACGTGCATCACGCTGGACCCGGGGCGCCACCACCTCAGCGGCGAGATGCACGACGAGGCCTCGTCGATCCGCCCTGTCTACGGCAGCAACAACCAGCCGCTGCCGGCCACCGGCGCACTGACGCTGTACGAGAACGCCGATTTCACCGGCCGCAGCCTGTTCATCACCGGCCCCACCGAATACCTGGGCCGCCTCGGTTTCAACGACACCGCGTCCGCGGTCGAGGTGCTGGGCGGCCTGTGGGACATCTGCACCGACTCGGTCTACCGCGGCCGCTGCATCACGCTGGGCCCAGGTCGCCACGTGCTGACGGGCAACACCCACGACCGCGCCTCGTCGGTGCGGCCCCGGCTGATGGACGACACGCCGGCCTGGCGCGGCGCCGACCCGGAACGGCGGATCTACTAGGCGACCAAGCTCAAAGCAACGCTGAAAGCCTCAATGGGCGGGCTAGCTTAAGCCGACAAAATGATGGCCAAGAAACAGCAATACGCGATACGCGGCGTAGCCGGCTCCTAAGGAGCGGACTGCCCGCAGTGCTACTCAGGCGTGAGAACACCAACCAATATCAAATATAAGCAATCGCGCACTACAAGCCCAACTTCATGCCAGCAAAGCGAGCGGCTACGCATGCAGAAGGCGTCCACACGGTAAACAGGAAAGGCCGATTTCCTGCGGTCTTTCCTGCCCAAATCGGACTAGCCAGTGGCGGTTCAGAGTTCCCTGTAAGACTGGTACTGGGTAATACGGGTCTCGTCTCCCACTGGATTGCCGTCGTTGCGCACGGACCTGACCTCGACATGCTGAACATTCCGATGGACAGCAAAGCTCAAAGACGACCCCGTGTTAGACACGTCTTTCTTTCCGAAGTACTTATAGTCAAGCCAAATCTCAATTTGGGCTGACTTTGTCTTTCCCACGTTGTCATCACACTTGACGAATATGAAGTCAACGTAGTTGCTGACAGGATAATCAACAGTAAGCCAAACGAACTTCCCAAAAATCGGACCACCAATACCTAGCCCTTGATATTCAATACCGTCGTTGCCCTGTGTGACTTGACCATTCCAATTATAAGTGTAGTCCACCAGCTCAGACCTATCGACTCGAAGAAACCTTTCCGCGCTTTGAGCCGCTGTCGCGGACGCCATCGCTAGCGCAACCACCATAATTTTTCGCATGCCATCTCCTGAGATTTTTGGAACCGCCAGCTAAAGCTACTGGCTTACCAAGTATATGTTTTTCCTTCAGCCCCAATATGTGCATGTAACTAGTTATAAACAGCCAGCCACTCACACAGCTGGCAGCCAAAAAAAAGCCGGTCCCATACGGGCACCGGCTTTATGCTTGACTCAGCCTCGCTATGAGGTCGGATCTGCAGGTTCGATCAGCGGGCGTTTGTCAGTACGCCGTTGGTGCCCGAGGGGTAGTCGAAGATAAACAGCGTGTACACGCCGCCCGACGTGAAGTCCACGTCGCTCTTCGTGAAGAAGGGACCGGCGGACGGCGAAGAGACTTCGAGCAGCGCACCGGTCACTGTTGTTTGCGTCGAGAACTCGCTGGCCTGACCGGCGTCCAGGGACTCTGTGATGAGGCTGGAATTCAGCAGCATCGACAGCTGTTCCCCGTCCTTCGAAGGAGCGGCATGCATCAGCCGCAGCTTGAAGCGCGACGCCGTCGTCGGCAGCTTGTTGTCGTCGGCGATTGGGTTCACCGTGGAGGCAGCCGCGCTGGTGCCATAGACCAACACGGTCATGTCCGCGCCCGCAGTCAAGGTCAACGGCGTGTCGGCCAGCGTGGTGCCGTTGACAACGGTGTGCAATGTCGTCGCCCCGGCCGGCACGAGCTTGTACAGACCAATGCTGGGCGACTGGGCGGCCGTGGCCAACGAGGTAGATCCTGCGGTCATCGTCACTTGCGCGCTGCCCGCCACCGCCGGCACCACGCGCACGCGGGCCTTGGTGTTCAGGTAGGACGTGACCGTGCCGCCCTGGACGACGCCGATGGCGTTGACCAGCACGCCGCCGGTGCCGGGGGTGGTCACGAGGGTCAGCACCTCGGTGCTGTTGATCGTCACGCCGGACACGTCCAGGCGAACATCGTCGGTCGAGCCAGCGGCCGTGATACGCAGGCGATAGGTGCCCGAGGTCACGCTGACGTAGCCACTGCTGCCGCTGCTGGACTCGGCGACCGCGGCGTGGATCGGCTCGGCCGATTCCAGCGACTCGTCTTCGCCGGTCAGGTAGATGTCGACCGACCCGGCACCGACGGCACCGTTGTAGGCACCTACTTTGGTCTTGCCGCTGTCGGCAGCGCTCTCGTCATCAGTGAAGTAAACAGACTTCAGCGCGCCCGCCCAGCCATAGGCCAGGAAGGTGTACTTCTTACCCGAGCCAAGCGAGCGGGTCTGGTTAAGCAGCTCGGTGGTCGAGCCGGACGAGGTAAACACGTTCTCGACGCTGTCGCCGGACTTCACGCCGGTGTAATCGCTGCCCGTGCCGTAGGCGACGTCGGAGATTTCCTTGGTCTCGGCGACGTACAGGTCCAGCGAAGCGTAGCCGGGACTGGCGTTGACCAGACGCACATTGGCGTCGTTGCCGTTGTCGCCGCCGCCACCGCAGGCGGTCATCCAAGCCAGGGGCAAGGCGGCCAGCAGGCCGAGCAGATGGCGTTTATTGAAGCGCATGGTGAATCCAGATCCTAGGGAGCGGCCCATCGTGAAGAGGCCGTGTTGCGTGAATGTTTCGCCCTGTTGCCGCGGGTGAAGGGCACTGGGTGACCAGGGTGGGCACGCGCGCGAGCATAACCGCTCGCGCGACAGGCCCCGAAAAGCGCGGCTTGAGGGCGTATTTTGCGGCATTCGTCACGTCGTCCGGCATGGCAGGCCGCGCGCGGCTCACGCGACGGGGCGCGCAGCCGATCAGCGCGGTCGAGGCCACCCTGTCCGGACCGTCGCCATGTTGTTCAGCTCCTACCCTTTGACCAGCAGCTCGCGCTGGCTCGACGGCGCCAGCCGCAACATCGACATGGCCGTCCAGCGCCTGTCGACGCTGCGCCGCATCAACAGCGCCGCCGACGATGCCGCGGGCCTGTCGATCTCCGAGCGCTTCCTGTCGCAGCTGAACGGCGAGCGGGTGGCCCAGCGCAGCGCGATGGACGGCCTGTCCCTGGCCGAGACCGCCGACGGCGCCCTGGGCCAGGTCGGCAGCAACCTGCAGCGCATGCGCGAGCTGGCGCTGCAGGCGCGCAACGGCACGCTCAACGACCACGACCGTGCCAGCCTCGACGCCGAGTACCGGCAGCTGGGTCAGGAGGTCAACCGCGTCATCGGTGGCACCAGCTTCAATGGCCAGAAAGTGCTCGCCGGCGACGCGGGCGACCGCCAGATCAACACGGGCCCCGGTTCCGGCGACACCATGACGCTGACCACCCCCGACCTGCGCCAGGACACCGACCTGAATGCTGCCGCCGGCGGCAGTGTCGCCAGCGGCGACACCGGCCAGCTGATCGACACCATTGACAAGGCGCTCAAATCGGTCAGCGGCCACCGCGCCAGCCTGGGCGCCACCGAACACCGGCTGCAGCGGGTGGCCGACACCGCCGACCTGCGCTACGAAAGCGCCAGCCGCGCCTACGACCGGCTGACCAGCGCCGACCCGGCCCAGACCATGACGCTGCTGCGCTCGGCCCAGGTCCAGCAGTACGCCGCGATCTCGATGTTCCGTACCCAGGAAAGCTCGATGCAACGCCTGCTGTCGCTGTTCGGCTGACGGCTCGGCGCCGACGCGGGTGGCGCTAGGATCCGCGCCATGACGCGCCAGCTCGGCTCCAACGTCCCGCCTTGCGAGCGCCGCCCCGTGGCCTGGTTCGCGCCGGGCGTGCTGTGGCAAGCCGGGCGCGAGTGGGTGCAGTCGGCCAGCTTCCAGCGCAACCTCGACCGTCGCGAGACCTTCTCGCCCAGCATCGAGCCGGTCGACCTGTCGGCCCGCCTCGCCAGCGAGGCCGAGCCCTTCTGGTTCGACTTCATGTCCGACACCGGCGACGGCGGCGATGCCACCTTCACGGTTGCCCAGGCCCTGCTCGCGCCCGCGCTGCGCCTGGCGGATGCCCAGGGCCGCCCGCTGAGTTTGCCCGAGGGCGAGCTGCTGGTGCTGGGCGGCGACCTGGCCTACCCCGGCGCCAGCGCGCTCGAATACCAGTACCGCTTCATCGAGATGCTGGCCGCCGCGCAAAGCCCGGCCAGCCGGTTTGCGCCGACCGCCGGGGACGCGGCCGATGCGGCAGCGGCACCGCGCAAGTTCATCGTCGCGATCCCGCAGAACCACGACTGGTTCGACTCGGCCTCCACCTTCTGCCGCTACTTCGTCAACTACGACAAGGGCGCGGTGATCGGCACGCGCACGCCGCAGCGCCAGACCTATTTCGCCGCCCGGCTGCCGCACGGCTTCTGGGTGCTGGGGCTGGACTTCGCGCTGGTGGGCGACCTGGACCGGCAGCAGTTCGAGGCCTTCGCCGCCCTGCTGGCGCCCGGCGCCGACGGCGGCATCGCGCCGGGCGACGACGTGCTGCTCGTCTACCCCGAGCCCTACTGGATGCGGCCGCTGGGCGACCACGCCGCGGCCGGCTACCCGCGCCGCTACCAGCGGCTGGAAGCCCTGGTCGAAGCCCGCGGTGCCCGCATCCGCGCCCGCATCGCCGGCGACCTGCACCTGTACAGCCGCGAGACCCTGGCCGTCGACCCGCAGTCCGGCCTGTCCACCCACCTGCTCACCTGCGGCTCCGGCGGCGCCTTCCTGCACCCCACCCACAGCCCCGAGGTGCAGGCCCCCAAGGTGCTGGACCGCCAGCCCGAGCCCCAGGCCGCCAGCGCGGACCTGGGCCTGCGCGTGCGCGCCGGCCTGTCGGCGCACCCGAAAGAGCCGAGCATGCGCCAGGCCGGCTACGAGCACGTCTGCGACTTCCCGCCGCCGGGGCGCACGCGCGGGCTGGCCATCGCCAATCTGTGGGGCCTGCTGAGCGTGCGTTTCTCGCGCGCGCCCTGGACGCTGGGCGGCGCCACGTTGCTGGCCGAGCTGTGGAATTCCAACCTCGGCTTCGCGCTGTGCCTGGGCCTGATCTACGGCTTCAACGCCTACGTCAACTCGGGCGTGTTCTCGGCCAGCTACGCGCCGGATGGTTTCGCGCCCATGGCCAGCCTGGGCTTCGGCGCCGCGCACTGGCTGTGGCTCAAGGCCATGGTCTACAGCCCGTTTGCCGCCTTCGTGAACCTGTTCATGCTGGCCGGTTGCGTGCAGACCGCCTGGGAGGGCCCGGCCCGACCGATGCTGCGCGTGGCCGGCGGCCTGGCCCACGGCATGGCGCACGGCTGGTTGATCTTCGCGCTGTACTGGTGGGCCTGCCACCTGATCGGGCCGCGTTGGCCGGCGCCCGCCTGGCTGCCGCTGCCGCTGCACGACACCTTGCTGGCCCTGGCCACCTGGGTGGCCGTCGGTGCGGCAGGCATCGTGCTGGGCGGGCTGCTCTTCGGCGCCTACCTGGCCCTGGCCTGCGCGGTGTTCCGGCAGCTGCCCAACAACGCCTTCGGCTCGCTGGCCTGCCAGCACCACAAGGGCTTCCTGCGCTTCCGGCTCACGCCCGCGGGCCTGGAAGTCTTCATGCTGGGCATCGACCACGTGCCGCGCCGCGCCTCGATCGACGAGCCGGTGCCGGCCGGCTGGCGCATCGTGGACCGGTTCGAGATCGCCAAGCGCTAGCCGGCAGCCGACCGGTCACCGGTTTGCCCGGCGAGCGGCCCCAGAAATGAGCGGCGCTGACCCCGCTGTTCCGGCCCTTGCCTCGGTGTTAACCCGCGTAGCCTTGCGGTCATGCTGTCCAGGGCCTGTCGGCCCGATCCCGGAGGGCCTGCCATGAAACCCGCATTCACGTCCCGTTCGCTTCGCCCGCTGGCGCGCACTGCGCCCCGCCCCGAGCTGCCGCCGCTGACCTGGCCGGCGCCGCTGGATGCGCTGCCGCCCATGGGCATCAAGAAGGCACCCAACAGTCCGGGCTGGATGGACACCCAACCGCTGGGTCGCGAGCTGTTCGAGGTCGAGCAGCCCAGCGCGTTCGAGGAATCGCTCAACGGCCTGCAGGTGCGCGAGCTGATCGGCAGCAAGCTGTTCGAACGCCTGTTCGGCCCTCGCCCCGACCCGGTCGACCCGGCTTGATTCATCCGGCGCTGCCCGCGCCGGGCCGCCCCAAGCGGCCGCGCACCCTCGCGGGGGGGCCCGCTAGTACGGGCGCACGCCAATCCACGCCGCGTGGGCCCAGAAGGCGAAGAAGGCCCAGGCCGCGACGCCGGCCACCACCGCCATCGCGGTGCGCCCCGACACCACCGTCACCTGCACCGGCCCGCGCCGGCGCGCACTGCGGAAACAGAGCACCGCCCACACCAGGAAGCTGCCAAACAGCACCAGGTCGGCCAGCGTGTTGTTGGCCAGCAGGTGCGCGAAGGCCCAGAGCTTGGTGCCCAGCAGCATCGGGTGCTGCAGCTTCGCCTGGATCGCATTGCGCCCCACCTGCGACGCCGCCAGCAGGATGAACGCCACCAGCACCAGCAAGCCCGCCACATGCTTGAGCGCCGGCACCGCCGGCCACAGCACCACCATCTGCTGGCGCGCCTGGCCGTAGCCCCAGACCAGCAGCACGAAGCCGGCCAGCGAGACCAGCGAATACAGACCCTTCCAGGCGTTGGCGCCCAGCCGGGCCATCATCGCCTCGCGCCAGGCCGGCGCGAACATGCGCGTGGAGTGCACGCCGAGAAACAGCAACAGGCCCAGGACGAGTGGCGTCATGTCAGACTCTCTTGCATCGAGGCAACGACAAGCGCGCCATTGTGGCGACAAGCAGCATGGAGTCCAGCCCCCCGACCATCCATTTCGAGGATTTCGAAATCGGCCAGACCAGGCCCTACGGCCCGCTGGCGGTGACGCGCGAGGCCATCCTCGACTTTGCCCGCCAGTGGGACCCGCAGCCCTTCCACCTCGACGACGCGGCGGCCGAGGCCTCGCTGTTCGGCCGCCTAGCGGCCAGCGGATGGCACACCTGCGCGATGACCATGCGCATGCTCTGCGACGCCTACCTGCTGCGCGCGGCCAGCCTGGGGAGCCCAGGGGTCGAGAACCTGCGCTGGCTACAGCCGGTCTACGCCGGCGACACGCTCAGCGGCCACCTCACGGTGCTGGAGGCCCGCGCCAGCGAGAGCCGGCCCGGCATGGGCCTGGTGCGCTCGCGCTGGACGACGGTCAACCAGGACGGCCAGCCGGTGCTGACCATGGAAGGCTGGGGCATGTTCCGCCGCCGCGGGTTGTGAGCCCCCGCCCCCTCTGCCATACTGATTCAGACCTGCCCGGCGTCAAGCCGGGCACTCCCACGGGCGAAGGGACCCGCACGACACATGGCGTGGGCAGGCGCATGGTGGACCCGGCGCGGCGGCCGAGCCTGGGCTGCGGGCTGCGCACTGGCCTTCTCTATAGGGCTCTCCGCCTGGCTGGCCGCCCCCTCGTCGGCCACGGCGGCCCCCCCGCCGACCACGGTGCTGCGGGTGGTCGGTGGCTATGAGGACCTGAGCCCCTACACCCGCCACGAAGAGCCCTTCTGGACGCAGGAGCTGCCCGCGCTGACCGGCGGCCGGCTGCGCGGCGACATCGTCGCCGCCGACCGCGCCGGCATACGCGGCCAGGACATGCTGCGCCTGATGTCGCTGGGCGTGGTGCCCTTCGGCACCGCACTGGTCAACCTGGCCGCCAGCTCCGACCCGCTGCTCAGCGCCCCGGACCTGGCCGGGCTGAACCCCGACCTCGCCAGCCTGCGGCGCAACGTCGAGGCCTTCCGGCCGCAGCTGGCGCGCCTGCTGCGCGAGCGCCACGGCGTCGAGCTGCTGGCGCTCTACATCTACCCAGCCCAGGTGCTGTTCTGCCGCCAGCCCTTTCGCGACCTGGGCGACCTGGCCGGCCGGCGCGTGCGCACCGCCAGCGCCACCCAGGTCGATTTCGTCGAAGCCCTGGGCGCCACCGCGGTCACCCTGCCCTTCAACGAGCTGGCCTTCAACGTGCGCAGCGGCACCGTCGACTGCACGCTGACCGGCAGCATGACCGGCCATGTGCTTGGGCTGCACGAATGGACCAGCCACGTGCACCCGATGGCCATCAACTGGGGCCTGGCGATCTTCGGTGCCCACCAAGGCGCGTGGCGCGCGCTGGCCGAGTTTGATCGTCTGCTGATCGCGCGCGAGCTGGGCCGGGTCGAGCAAGCGGTGTGGGAAGAGTCGGGCCGCGAGACGACCGACGGCCTGCGCTGCCTGGCCGGCCAGGCCCCGGCCGTGGCCTGCGGCGGCCGCGCACCGGGCCACATGACCGTGCTCGCCGCCACCCCGGCCGACGAGCAGCGTCGGCGCCAGATCCTCGCCAGCCGGGTGCTGCCGAACTGGGTGCAGCGCTGCGGCGGCACCTGTGCCACGGCCTGGAACGAGGCCATCGGCCCAGCCAGCGGCATCGAGGCGCGGCCGCGGTGAACCCGCCTGTTGCCAGCGCCGGCACGCTGATCGCACCGCGGCGCGTGCGCCGCATCGTCGTCGGCGTGGCGGCCCTGTTCATCGGCGCGGTGGTGGCCGCCGCGGTGTCGCTGGCCGCCAGCCAGCATGCCGAGGCGCTGGACGACGCCGCCGTGCGCGCCGAGCGCTTCATGGCCGGCGCCGAGTCGGCCCTGAACCGCACCCTGCTCGGTGTGGACGTGCTGCTGGCCGGCACCGAAGAGCCGTTGCGCGCGCTGCGCCTGCCCAACGGCACGCTCGACGCCACCGCCGCCCAGGCCCTGCTGCGCGCCACGATCCGCCAGAACCTGCTGGTGCGCGACCTGGCCGTGCTCGACGCCGAGGGCACGGTGATCGCGTCGGCCCAGGGTGCCAGCGCCCGTCTGGGCCTGCCGCTGCCGGCGGGCTTCCTGGCCGCGGCCCTGGCCGAGCCCACCTCGCAGCTCAGCGTCAGCGCGCCGGTGGTCGACTTCGTCACCTCCGAGCGCATGCTGTTCCTGGCCCGCCCGCTGGCCCTGCACGAAGGGCAGCGCCTGCTGGCGGTGGCCCAGGTGCCCGCCGTGCTGCTGGCCTCGGTGATGGGCCCGGTGGCCAACGTCGAGGGCCTGCTGGCCACGGTGGAGCGGGCCGACGGCGAGTTGCTGCTCAGCGTGCCCGCGCACGACGCGATGCTGGGCACCCGGCTGGCGCCGCCGTTGTCATCGCTGGTCTCCGACGGCCGAGCCCAGCGCTCGGTGGCACGCATCGGCGGCGCGCCCGCCCTGGTGGTGACCCGGCCCACGCTCTACCGGCCGCTGATGCTGGCCGCCACCATCCCGCTGGACGTCGCTCTGGCCCCGGCCGAGCGCCAGCGCCTGGTGATCGGCGGGGCGGCGCTGCTGTTCGTGCTGATGGTGCTGGCGGCGGCCATCATCGCGCAGTGGCACATGCGGCGCCTGGCCGAGGCGCGGCTGGCGCTCGACCATTCCAAGACCACGCTGGACCAGGCCTTGTCGTCCATTCCGGACGGCTTCCTGCTGTGCGATGGCCGCGACCAGGTCGTGGCCTGGAACCGCCGCTTCATCGAACTCTACCCCTGGTTGGCCGAGGCCCTGTCGGACGGCGTGAGCTTCGAGCAGCTGGCCCGCATCGATGCGCACTCGCTGCTGCCCGAGGCCAGCGAGGAAGAGCGCCAGCGCTGGGTGCAGCGGCGCATGGCCATTCACCACACCGGCCGCGGCCAGCACGAGCAGGTGCTGCCCACCGGGCGGGTGGTGCATGCGCTGGAGCGCCGCACGCCGGCCGGCGGCGTGGTCAGCATCTACCACGACGTGACCGCGGCCGAGCGCACGCTGGAGCGGGCCAAGGCCGAGGCCGAGGCGGCCAACCGCGCCAAGTCGCGCTTCCTCGCGTCCATGAGCCATGAGATCCGCACCCCGCTGAACGCCGTGCTGGGCATGAACGGCCTGATGCTGACCACGCCGCTGACGCCCGAGCAGCGCCGCTACGCCGAGTTGATCCGCAGCTCGGGCCAGACCCTGCTGGCGCTGATCAACGACATCCTCGACCTGTCCAAGGTCGAGGCCGGCCGCATGGAGCTGGAGATCGTCGACTTCGACCCGCTGGCCACCGTCAAGGAAGTGGTCTCGCTGCTCACCGTGCGCGCCGAGGCCAAGGGCTTGGCTCTGCAGCTCACCGCTGCGCCCGGCCTGCCGCGGCGCCTGCGCGGCGACCCCAGCCGCCTGCGCCAGGTGCTGTTCAACCTGATCGGCAATGCGCTGAAGTTCACCAACCAGGGCCGGGTCGACGTCGAGCTGACCCACCGCCCGCTGCCGGCCCGGCGTGCCGAGCTGATGATCGCCGTGCGCGACACCGGCATCGGCATCGACGCGCAGACCCTGCCGCGGCTGTTCCGCCACTTCAGCCAGGGCGACTCGAGCACCGCGCGGCGCCACGGCGGCAGCGGCCTGGGGCTGGCGATCAGCCACGAGATCGTCGAGCTGATGCACGGCCGCATCGAGGTGCAGAGCGCGCCGGGCCTGGGCAGCACCTTCCGCGTCAGCCTGCCGCTGGACGTGGTGCAGGCCGCAGCCTCGCCGGGCACGGGCACCGAGGCCGAGCCCGCCAGCGCCGCCGCCAGCGAGTCGGCGTTGCCGCCGTCGCCGGCGCGGCGCATCCTGGTGGCCGAGGACAACGGCGTGAACCAGATCCTGATCAAGGCCATGCTCGACCACCTGGGTCATTTCAGCGACGTCGTGGCCGACGGCTACGAGGCGGTGCGCCAGGTGCAGGCCGCCGCCTACGACCTGGTGCTGATGGACATCCAGATGCCGGGCATGGACGGCGTGGCCGCGACGCGGGCCATCCGCGCGCTCCCCGGCGCCGTGGCCAGCATCCCGATCATCGCGATGACTGCCAACGCGATGATCGAGGAGCGCGAGGCTTACCTCGCCGCCGGCATGAACGACCACGTCGCCAAGCCGCTGGACTTGGCGCGCCTGGCCACCGTGATCGTGCGGGCCACCTCGCCCGCGTCCGTCTGATCAGGCGCCGGCCGGCTCGAGCTGCGACAGCAGCGTGCGCAGGCAGTGCTCGCGGATACCGTAGAAGGCCATGATCTGGTCGATCTGGGCCTCGATCGCGGCACGCCGCGCGGCCGGCAGCGGCTGGCGCCGCTTGACCGCCAGGATCATCTTGTTCTTGCTGGTGTGCTCGAGCGACACGAACTCGAACACCTGCGCGTCGTAGCCCTGCGCCTCGAGCAGCAGCGCACGCAGGCTGTCGGTCAGCATCTCGGCCTCCTGCCCGAGGTGGATGCCGTGCTGCAGCATCGGCCTGAGCACCGCCGGCAGCTGCAGTTGCGGGCGAATCTGCTTGTGGCAGCAGGGCGAGCTCAGGATCACCGCCGCCCCGGCGCGGATGCCGGCGTGCAGGGCATGGTCGGTTGCGGTGTCGCAGGCGTGCAGCGCGATCATGACGTCCACGTGCTCGGGCAGCACACGGCTGACATCGCCGCACTCGAAGGCCAGGCCCGGCAAGGCACAGGCCTTCGCCGCCCGGTTGCACAGCTCGACCAGGTCGGGCCGCAGCTCGACCCCGAGCGTGCGTGCCGGCCAGCCGCGGCCGGTGGCCGGGTCGGTCAGGTGGTGGTGGGTGGCAAAGGTCAGGTAGCCCTTGCCGGCGCCGAAGTCCACGACCTGCAGCGGCGCGGCCCCGGCGGGTGGCCGGCCCTGCGCCAGCCCAGCTTGGTCCAGCGCATGGTCCAGCACCTCGACGAACTTGTTGATCTGCTTCCACTTGCGCGCCATGGCCGGCACCAGGGCGCCGCCGCGGTCGACGACGCCCAGGGCTTGCAGGAAGGGCGCGTCCAGGGCCAGCCAGCGGCGCTTGGCACGCTCGTGGCCGCGCGCCGGCGCCTTGCCAGCCGTGGCTTCGGCCTCGTCGGGCACGCCTTCGCCATCGATCGGGTCCGCCGCCACGCGGGAGCGCTGCAGCGCCACCTTGCCGCGCTTGCTGAACAGCAGCTGCAAGGTCTCGTCGCGCGTGAAGAGATGGGCATGGGCGAAGCGCGTGCCGATCCATGCGTCCAGCATGACCAGCGCCTCGGCCACGGGCAGGTTCTCGGTCAGCTCGCGGCTGCGTTGCTGGTGCACCAGCTGCAGGCAGGCCCGGCCCCGCAGGTCGATGCGGCGCACGCTGACGCGCTGCACCTCGGCGTTTGCCGGCTTCGGCTTGGCCAGCACCAGGCGTTCGAAGCTCCCTGCGTCGAGGCTGGCCTGCAGCGCTTCGGTGAAGCGCGCGCGGCGAGCCAGGTCAGCCAGCGCGTCGCGGTCGGCGGTCAGGAGGGCGTCGGGGTCGGTGATGGGCATGGGCTGGCCAGAGGCGAGGCGGCATTGTGGCTTGGCGCCGACAGCATCCCCCCAACTCGAAGCCCCTGAATCGCCCGGGCGCTCTTATGATGCTTCGTCAAAGAAGAAAAGCGACCTTGAGGGTGGCCGCCACGTCGCACGTTCGCTGACACGTTCGTCCGCCGATGGCCTTCCCTGGCCGGTGCGGCCGTCGGGCCCTCGGTGATCGGCGTCGACGTCTGTTCCGCGTCCGACCGCCGTAACCCGCGCCACCATGTTCGCTCACCTCGCCCCGCGATCGCATGCCACGGTGATGCCACCCGACTCCGGCCTGCTGTCCACAGCCGCGCCTGCATCGCAGGCGCCTGCCCCGTCTGGCTGGCAGTGGGCCACCACCGCGAGCCTGGGTGCGGCCGCCGGCGCGGCGCTGGGCGCCATCGTCAGCGCCGCCGCGCAGGCTGCGCTGTCGGCTGCCGCCGGGCCGAGCCTGGGCTGGGCGGTCGCGGGGTCGGTGCTCGGCGCCGCCGCCGGGGGCCTGGTCGGGCCGCTGGCTCTGGCGCGTCGCCAGCCTGCACCGCCGCCCGAGGCGTCGCCCTCCACGCTGGACCGTGTCACCGGCCTGCCGACGCGGGCCGAGTTCGTCGGCCGCATCCAGGCCGAGCGCCAGCGCCGCCAGGGCACCCCGGCGGCGCCGCGTGCGCTGCTGCTGCTCGGGCTGGACCGGTTGCGCGTGCTCAACGACAGCCTGGGCCACGAGATCGGCGACCGCTGGCTGCACGAGGCCGGCGCGCGCATGACCGACGCCTTCGACCCGCCGGCGCTGATCTCGCGCCTGGGCAACGACGAGTTCGCGCTGCTGGCCCCCGCCCAGCCCCTGCGGGCCGACGACGCCGCCCTGATCGGCCTGGGCGAGGCCCTGCTGCACCGCTTGCGCCAGCCCTTCTATGGCGACGGCGGCGAGCACCACCTGACGGCCAGCGCCGGCGCCACCTGGCTGGACGACAGCAAGCCGTTGGACCAGGCCTTGCGCGAGGCCGACCTGTCCCTGCGCCGCGCCAAGCGCGCGGGCCGCGACTGCGTGCGCGTGTTCGAGCCCTCGATGCAGGCCGAGCACGACGAACGCGCCCGGCTGCTGGCCGCGCTGCGGCGCGCGGTGCCGGCACAGGAGTTCCGCCTGAACTACCAGCCCCAGGTCGACCGCCACGGCCGCGTCGTCGGGGCCGAGGCGCTGCTGCGCTGGAACTCGTCCGAACTGGGCCCGATCGAGCCGGCGCGCTTCATCCCGCTGGCCGAGGAGTCGGGCCTGATCGTGCCGATCGGCCGCGCCGTGATCCGCGACGCCTGCGGCGTGCTGGCCTGGTGGGCGCAGGACCCGGCCACCGCCCACCTGAGCCTGTCGGTCAACGTCAGCCCACACCAGTTTCAGCACCCCGGTTTCGTCGACGAGGTGCGGCTGGCGCTGCAGACCGCCGGCGTCTCGCCCAGCCTGCTCAAGCTCGAGGTGACCGAGAACGTGGTCATCTCGGACATGCCCGGCGTGCAGGCCCACATGCAGGCGCTGCGCGCGCTGGGCGTGCGCCTGTCGCTCGACGACTTCGGCGTCGGCTACTCGTCGCTCAGCTACCTCAAGCACCTGCCCTTGTCGCAGCTGAAGATCGACCAGGTCTTCGTGCGCAACATGCTGACCGACCCGCGCGAGGCTGCCCTGGTGCGCACCGTGATCGCGCTGGCGCGCGACCTGGCGCTGGAACTGGTGGCCGAGGGCGTCGAAACCGCCGAGCAGCGCGAGATGCTCAGCGACCTGGGCTGCGGCCTCTACCAGGGCTACCTGTTCGGCCGCCCGGTACCGCTCGAATCGCTGTGCGTCGCGCAGTGAGCGCAGCGCCGGCCAACGTCATTCCGGCGCCGCGTCGACCAGCGGGAAGCTGATCGCGATCCGCGTGCCGCCCAAGGCGTCGTCGACGCTGATCTGGGCGTCGTGCACCTGGGCCACCTTGGCAATCATCGTGAGCCCGAGGCCACTGCCGCGGTGGGCCTCGGTGGGGCCGACCGGGGCCAGCAGCCGCTGGCGCATCGCCGCGGGCAGGCCCACGCCGCTGTCGGTCACAGTCAGCACCGCGGCACCGGGCGTGGCGGTCAGGTGCCACTCCACCGCGCTGCCGGCGGGCGCATGGTCCAGCGCATTGCGCAGCAGCTGGGTCAGCGCCGTCAGCAGCGAGATGCGGTCGCCCCGCACCTGCAGGCCCCAGTCGAGCGTGCGCTCCAGCCGCACCTGCGCACCGGCCGGCGGCGCCAGGCGCTCGCCCACGTCGTCGACCAGCTCGGCCAGATCGATGGGCTTGAGGTCCGTGCGGCGCAGGTTGCGCATGCGCACGATCGCGAGGTAGTGCTCGGCGGTGTTGAAGGCGCGCTGCACGCCGGTGCGGGCGGCCAGCAGCCGCGCCCGCTCGGCCGAGCTCAGGGCCTGGGGCGGCACGGCGTCCATCTGCACCAGTGCCGCGCCCAGCGGGTTGCGCAGGTCGTGGGTGATGAACTCCTCGGTCTCGCCGCTGAGCGAGTCCAGCGTGTGGTGCACGGCCATCGCGTGCTCGCGCGCCAGCAAGCTCTGGGTGCGGGCCTCGAACTGCAGCCAGCGCCGGTGGTAGAGCAGCGCGTCGCGGTGCTCGCCGCTGCGCTCCAGCGCATCGGCCAGGCAGCGGTTGAGCACGGCCTGCATCTCGCCGCCGCGAAAGCGCGGGCCCGGCAAGGCCTCGATCTCGCGCAGGCAGGCCAGCACCGGCGGTAGCGGGCACGCCGGGTCCGCCAGCTCGACCCTCGAGCGCGCCAGCGCGAAGGTGCCCCAGATGACGCTGCCGCGCGCCAGGTCGTCCAGACTGGCCTGCTCGACGCGGTGGACCCAGGCCATGGCCTGGTCGACCTCGCCGCGCTCCAGCAGCACCCCCACCAGCGTGTCCAGCGCGCTGACGCGCAAGGCGATGTGCGGCTCGCGCAGCGTGCCCTGGCAGGCCGCTTCGCTGAGCGCGCGGGCTCGGTCCAGCGCCTGGCGGGGCTCGCCCTCGCCGCGTTCGGCCGGCAGGGTGCGGGCCAGCCCCAGCCAAGCCATGGCCAGGTTGTTCAGCGCGCGCAGGCGTTGCTGACGCGCCTCTGCGCTGTCGCCGGCCAGAAGGCGGTGGAAGTCGCTGAACATCGAGATCGCGCGCTCGAACTCGCCGATCAGGCTGAGTGCCGTGCCCAGGTTGTTCAGCAAACGGCCCAGCAGGTCGTCGCGGCCCAGCACATGGGCCAGACCCAGCATCGAGCGGCCCCGCGCCAGCGCATCGGCGTAGCGGCCGTGGTAAATGTCGACCACCAGCTGCGCGTTGACCGCGCGCACCAAGGTCACCGGCTCGGCCAGGCCTTCGGCCAGGCGCAGGGCCTCGGCGAGCACGGCGTCGCGCTCGGCGTGGCCCAGGGCGTCGCGGGCCATGCCCTCAAGCAGCAGGCTGCGCACGACGCCCAGCTCGTCGCTTCGCTCGCGCGCCAGCGCCTGCGCCTGGCGGGCCGCGCGCAAGGCGTCGGCCGGCCGCGTGGCCAGCATGGTCTGGGCGCGCGCGAACAGGGTGTCGGCCGACGGGTCCAGCGCCTCGACATCCGCCACCGCCCGGCTCATGCCGCCACCTTGGCCGCGGCGGTGTCGAGCACCAGGGTGACGCGGGTTCCCTGGTCGGGGCCGCTCTGCACCTCGATGCGCGCTTCGTGCACGCGCGCCACGCGGGCCACCATGGCCAGGCCCAGGCCATTGCCCTTGCGCACCGCGCCGGTGGCAAAGCGCTGGAACAGCCGCGCCCGCATGTCCAGCGGCATGCCGGGGCCGTGGTCGGCCACGCTCAGGCAGACACCGTCGTCGCTGCGCCACAGCCGCACCTGCACCGCGCTGCCGGCGGGGGCGTGCTTGAACGCGTTGCTCAGCAGGTTGCCCAGTGCGCGCATCAGCAGCACCCGGTCGCCGTGGATCTCGATCGGTCGGTCCATCACGCATTCGAGCGTCACCGCGCTGCCGGCCGGCGGCGCCATCTGCTCGCAGACGTCGTCGACCAGGTCGGCCAGGTCCAGCCGCTGCAGGTCCTCCGGCCGCAGGTGCTCGGCGCGCACCACGCCCAGGTACTGGTCGGCGATGTCGATCGCCCGGCGCACGCTGTGCTCGGCCCGCCGCAGGTTGGGCACGACGCCTGGCGGCGCGCTGTCCAGCGCATCCAGCGCCTGGCGGGCCTCGACCAGCGGCGCCCGCAAGTCATGGGTGACGAACTCGTCGGCCTCGTTGCGCAGCGCAGCCAGGGTCTCGCGCGTCCACAGGCTATGCTCGTGGGCCAGTTGGGCGCGGACCTTCGCCTTGGTGCGCGACCACTGCCGCTGCGCCTCCAGCGCCTGGACATAGTTGCCGACTTGCTCGTGCGCCTCGAACTGGCAGCGCAGCAGCGACAGCCGCAGGTCGCCGCCGATCACGCGCGGGTGTCGGACCGCCTCGACCTCGCGCAAGCCTGCCAGCACGCGCCCGGCCTCGGTGCCACCCACGCGCAGGTCGATCATCGCCTCGCTGAGCGCGCGCTGCGCCAGCGCCAGGCTGCCGGCCGCGGGCGGGGCCGGGCAGGCGGCGCGCACGCGGGCCACCCAGTCGCGGGCCTGGTCGCCCTCGCCGGCCTCCAACAAGGCGCGCACCAGACCGAACAGCGCGGCGTGGCTGAAACGGGCGCTGGCGCCCACCAGCAGCGAGCAGGCCTGCTCACCCAGCTCGCGGGCCCGGTGCAGGGCCTCGGCAGCGGCCTCGGGGCCGCTGGCCTCCAGCAGCAGGCCGCCGCGCATCAGCCAGGCCTGCGACTGGGCCCCCGCGTATCGGCCGAGCGCCACGCGGCGATCGTCTGTCGACAGCGCGCCGGCATGCGCCCGCAGCAGCATGCGGGCCTCTTCGAAGGCCTCCAGCGCCAGGTCGTGCTCGCCGAGGTGGCACAGGCTGCTGCCGCTGGTGAACAAGGCCTGGCGCACCAGCGCGACATGCCCTTGGGCCCGGGCCACGTCGCCCGCGCTGCGGCAAGCCGCGAGGGCCCGCGCATGCAGGTTGGCGTCGGCGTCCAGGCGCGCCTGGGCCAGCATCGCCTGGCACAGCAGGGCGGGTTCGCCCAGGCGGGCGGCCTCGGCGCGGGCGAGTTGCAGGCCGGCTTCCGCATCGGGCCGGCCCACTGCGCCGGCCACGTCGCCCCACAAGGTCAGCAGACGCACCAGTTCGGCGCCGTCGCCCTCCGATCGGGCACGGGTGATCTGCTCGTCCAGTTCGGTCAGGACCTCGTCGGCCGGCAGGTCCAGCCAATGGGCGGCGGGCCAGGGCGGCGTGTCGACGGGCATGGGCGGCCGGCGCTCAAGCGCTGGCTTCGACCGACGGCAGCTCCAGCCGGTAGCCGGTGCCGTAGACAGCATTCAGGCGAAAGCCATGCTCAGTGAGTGCCAACTTTCGCCGGATGAGGTAGACATGCTGGGCCACCGTGTGCACGCCGGCCTCGTGGTTGCGGCCCCACACCGCCGCCAGCAGTTCCTGCCGGGTGAACAGCCGTGCCGGCTCGCTGAACAGGATCCAGGCCAGGTCGAACTCGCGCGGCGCCAACTCGACCGCCCGGCCATCGACAGTCACCTCGCGGCGGCCGAAGTCCAGCCGGTAGGGCGGCCGCTCGATCTGCGTGAGGGTCGACGCGGCCGGCGTCATGCGCCGCAACAGCGCGTCGATGCGGGCCACCACCACCGACTCGGACCCCGGCTTGACGATGTAGTCGTCGGCACCGGCCTTGAGCGCCCGCACCACGCTTTCCTCGGTGTCCAGGCCGGTCAGCATGACCACCCCGACGCCCGAGGACAGCAGCTGACGCAGCCGCGCGACCACGTCGATGCCTTCCATCTCGGGCAGCCGCCAGTCGACGACCGCACATCGCGGCGCCTGCTTGCTGACCTCGTAGAAGAATTCGTGCGGCCGACCAAAGGTCTTCACCTGGTGCCCGGCGCGTGCGAGCCACTGCTCCACGCAAGCCGAGCAGTCCGGGTCGTCTTCCAGCAGGTAGATCAGGGCCAAACCACTCTCCTGTCAGCGCGTCCATCCCCTGTGGCCAAAACGCCCACGGGCGTGGAAAACGCCATACTCTTGACACCACGGAGGCCGCACAATCCGGCCTCCGGTCATGTCGCGATTATTGCGGTATCGCCAACCCTTGAAATCATGATGATCCTTGACGATTGGGTGGGGTACCGGGCATACGATCTGCTTGACCGTGCGGACAGCCCCGCGCCTGCCACCCCTGGGCGCCCGGCTCCATCCAGCCACAAGTTCGGAGCTTCGTGATGAATCGATCTCTCCGCCGCACCTGGCCGCTGGCCGGCCTGCTGGCGTTGCTCAGCCTGACCATGCCTCTGCCAGGTCAGGCGGGCACGGGCGGCGGCAAGATGCACAAGGAAACGATTCCCACGTTCAGCGGCGGAATGATCATCCGGCTGAACGAGGACGGGTTGCTGGACCCGGCCCTGGTGGCCAAGGCCCGCGCCATCGCCGCCAAGCATGGCGTGAGCCTCAGCCATCTGCGCAAGCTCGCGAAGGGTGGCCACGTGCTCGCCCTCGACAAGGTCCTGCCGGACTCCGTGTTGCGCGCCCTGGCCGCCGAGATCGCCAAGCTCGACGACCGCATCGACTATGTCGAGCCCGACGTGGTGATGGTGCCGATGGCGCTGTCCAACGACAAGCACGTGGCCGAGCAATGGAACCTGACCGAGCCCGCCGGCGGCATCAACCTGGGCGAGGCCTGGGCCCTGTCCAAGGGCCAGGGCGTGGTGGTGGCGGTGGTCGACAGTGGCGTGCGCCCGCACGTCGACCTGCTGCCCAACCTGCTGCCCGGCTACGACTTCGTGTCCAACCGCGCCGTGGCCCGTGACGGCGACAGCCGCGACGCCTTCGCCTGGGACGAGGGCACCTGGTCCACCGCTGGCCAGTGCGGCAGCAAGCAGCTGGCCGCGCAGGACAGCTCCTGGCACGGCACCCACGTGGCGGGCACGATCGCCGCGGTGGCCAACAACGGCATCGGCATTGCGGGCGTGGCGCCCAAGGCCAAGGTGCTGCCGGTGCGCGCCGTCGGGCGCTGCGGCGGCTACACCTCCGACATCATCGACGGCATCGTCTGGGCCGCCGGCTTGCCGGTGGACGGTGTGCCCCTGAACCAGCACCCGGCCAAGGTCATCAACCTCTCGCTGGGCAGCGTGAACGCCTGCAGCAAGAGCTTCCAGACCGCCATCAACGCGGTGCGGGCCGCCGGTGCCGTGGTCGTGGCCGCTGCCGGCAACTCGGACATCGATGTCGCGCGCATCAGCCCCGCCGGCTGCGAGGGTGTGGTCGCCGTGGCCGCCAGCAACCGCGAAGGCCACCGCGCCTTCTATTCGAACTTCGGCAAGCGCATCACCGTGGCCGCGCCGGGCGGCGACATGCAGAGCCAGGCCGCGGACGGCATCCTGTCCACGCTGAACAGCGGCACCAAGCGCCCCACCGGCGACGTGCTGGCCTACATGCAGGGCACCTCGATGGCGGCGCCCCATGTTGCCGGCGTCGTCGCGCTGATGCTGGCGCGAAACCCCGACTTGAGCCCCGACCGCGTGCAGATGCTGCTCAAGGGCAGTGCACGGCCCATGCCGGCAAGCGTGTGCCGTGGCGGCTGCGGTGGTGGTCTGGTGGACGCCGCGGCCGCGGTCGCGGCGGCGGCCGTCGCGGGCAGCAACTGAGCGGCGCGCCGTTCCCCCGGCCGCGCCGAGGATGAGCCCGGACTTCATCGAGGTCTACGACGACGCGCTCGACGCCGGGTTTTGCCGCGGCTTCATCGAGCGCTTCGAAGCCAGCCCCAACAAGGTGCCAGGGCGCACCGGCGGCGGCGTGGACCCGAGCAAGAAGCTCAGCACCGACCTCTACCTGAACCAGCGCCCCGAGTTCCAGCCCGATCTGGCCGAGGTGCTGAAGGTCACCACCCGCTTCGCCGAAGACTACTTCCGCAAGTACCACTTCGCGCTGATCGCGCCGCTGGCGCTGACCCTGCCCGACCCGGCCACCGGCCAAGCCGTGCCGCTGACCCACGAGAACTACCCCCAGCTCGGTGAGCCCCAGGCCGGCGAGCTGATGCGAACGCTGTACCGCCTGGGCGCGGTGCAGGCGCAGAAGTACGACCGCGGCGCCGGCAACTACAACTACTGGCACTGCGAGGTCTTCCCCGACCAGCCGGCCAACGAAGCCCTGCATCGCACGCTGCTGTTCATGTTCTACCTGAACGACGTCGAGGAAGGCGGCCACACCGAGTTCTTCTACCAGCAGCGCGCCATCCAGCCCCGGGCGGGTCGCATGGTCATCGCGCCGGCGTACTTCACCCACACCCACCGCGGCTGCACGCCCGTTTCGGGCGACAAGTACATCCTGACCAGCTGGATCCTGCTCAACCGAGCCGAGCAGCTGTATGGCGCGCGCCCGGCCCCGGCCCGCTGAGGCCGAGCGCGCCGCGCCACGGCGGCGGCGGCCGGCCGGCGCCGTTCCTCTTGACCTGGCCCTGCAGGGCGGCGGCTCGCACGGGGCCTTCACCTGGGGCGTGCTGGACGCCCTTCTCGAAGACGAGCGCCTGGTGCCGGATGGCCTGTCGGGCACCAGCGCCGGGGCCATGAACGCCGCCGTGCTGGCCAGCGGCTACGCCCAGGGCGGCCGCGCCGGTGCCCGCGAGGCCTTGGCCTCTTTCTGGGGCGCCGTCGGCGGCCTGGCCCAGGGCTGGGTGGCGGCATCGCCACGGTCCACGGCGCCGGGCTTCGCCGGCACCTTGCCGGCCTGGGCCTACAACCGCGACCAGTGGCCTGGCTATGCGGTGTGGGAAAGCTGGTGGCGGCTGTGGAGCCCCTACCAGCTCAACCCCTTCAACCTGAGCCCGCTGCGTGACATCGTGGCGCGCCATGTGGATGTGGCGGCGCTGCGCAGTGGGCCGGTGAAGGTCTTCGTCAGCGCCACCGCCGTGCGCAGCGGGCAGCCGCGCGTGTTCGGCGGCGACGAACTCTCGATCGATGCGCTGATGGCCTCGGCCTGCCTGCCGCAATCGGCCCAGGCGGTGAGCATCGATGGCGAGCCTTACTGGGACGGTGGCTTCACCGGCAACCCGGCCCTGTGGCCGCTGATCTACGGCACGCCCACCCACGACGTGCTGCTGGTGCAGATCAACCCGTTGCGCCGCGAAGCCACGCCGGTAACCGCCGGCGACATTGCCGACCGGCTGAACGAGATCACCTTCAACGCCAGCCTGGTGGCCGAGCTGCGGGCGATCGCCTTCGTGCAGAAGCTGGTGCGCGAGGACCGCGTCGACCCCACCCGCTACAAGGACCTGCGCCTGCACCGCGTGGCCGACGAGGCGGGCCTCGCGCCCTACAACGCCAGCAGCAAGCTCAACACCGACCCGCGCCTGCTGCGCACGCTGTTCTCGCTGGGCCGCGCGGCGGGCTCGCGCTGGCTCGAACAGCACGGGGCCGATGTCGGCGTGCGCGGCACGGTCGACATCGAGCGCGTGTTCCTGTCGCCGCGCTGAGCTTCGCCGGGGCCGGGTGCCGTCAGCCTTTCGGCGCCGAGCCCGGCTTGCGGGGCGCCGGCGCGGCCGGCGGTGGCGGCGGCAGCAGCGCAGCGTTGCTGCTCGCGTAGTCTGCCGGCACCTTCATCAGCGCGGGGTCGGGCTCGCCGCGCCTGAGGTTGGCCAGCCGGTAGACGGTCTCACCGCTGCGCGGGTCGGCGTCGCGCGACAGCACGGTCAGCAGCAGCTCGGGCGAGGTCCACACCTCGCGGCTGATCACTATCGGCTTCTCGTTGCCGATCTTGCCAGCCTCGATGGTCCAGGTCGTGCGCTCGCCGTTGGCCCGCAGGCCCTCGACGTCCTTGCTGCCCAGTGCGCTGGTCACGCCCGCGCCGCGCGGCGCGGCGCGCAACGCCTGCCAGTGCACGACCGGCGGCGGCACCGGCACGTTCCAGGCGCCGTCGGCGCCCGACACGGCCGGTGGCAAGGGCGCGCCGTCACCGGCCAGGCGCATTACCTGCACCTCGATCGCCGGCTGGCCGTTCGGGCCCGCGCCCTCATCGCCTGCAGTGACGGTGCGGGTCACGACCACCGGCGCCACCACCGCATGCGGCGCGGCCAGGGGGCGCGGCTGCGCCGGCGGCATGGGCGGCTGGGGCGCTTGCGGGGCCAGCGGCGCGCCCGCCGGTCCGCTGCCGCTGCCCTGGGCACGCCACTGCTCGCGCATCTGCTGCACGTGTGCCTTCGCCTGCTCGGCCATCTCGCGCGCCTGCTCGCGGGCCCGCTCGGCAAAGGCACGCCAGCCTTCGGCATCGGCGGCCCCCATCGCGCCGTCGTTGAACCACATGGCATGGCCCGGCGCGCCGAGGCGGCGCGCTGTCTTGCGGGCCGGGTCCAGCAGCCAGCCCTGCTTGGCCACCGGGTCGTGCAGCCAGACCAGCTTGCGGCCGTTGCGCTCCACCTCCTGCCGCGTGCGGCCCTCGCCGTCGCGGCACAGCCGTGTCTGCTGCTTCTTCATGATGCGGTTGCCATCGGCCAGCACCTGCACCGTCTCGTGGACCGCGTCGGCGCAATAGGGCGCGCCCTTGACCACGCGCTCGCTGCCCAGTTCGTCGGCGGCGAAATCCCAGGTCGCGGCGTCGAGGTCAAGCTGAGCCATCGCCAGGGCCTCGGGTGCCACGGCCAGCATGGCCAGCGGCGGCGCGTCGACCTCGCCCGCGCGGGCGGCGGCATGGGCCAGCGCCAGGCTGGCCAGGGCAGCACAGATCAGGGTCGGGCGGGCGTTCATGTGGGTCTCCTGTCGAGAAGGTCGGTCGTGAATCGGTCAACGGGTCACCCGCACCGCGAGCACATCGCCAGCGGGGTGCATCAAGAGCTCGGCATGCACCAGCTCGCCGGCGCGGGCGGGGTCGTAGGGCAGGCCCAGCGCGGCCAGGCGCTCGCGCGGCAGTTCGGTGCGCACCACCCAGGCCGGGGCGGCCTGCGCGCCGCCCTGCCAGAGCTGGGCGAGGCGCTCGGGCGAGGCCACCGGCACGAAGCCGCTACCCCCTCGATCCGCGGCGGCCAGGCTGGGCGCCGATGGCCGCGCAGGGCCGCTGCTGGACGGCACCGCCAGCCAGGCCGCCGGGCCGGCCAGCCAGACCAGCCAGACGCCGAAGGCCGCCGCACCCCAGCCGGCGAGCGTGGGCCAGGCGATGCGGCGCACCGCCGGGCGGGGAACTGCCGACAGGGGTGGTGCCGGCGGCAGCGCCCCGGCAATGCGCCCCCACAGGTCGGCAGGCGCCGCCTGGCGCGAGAGGTCGTCCCGCAGCCGCTGCAGCGCCGGGCCGGCCGGCCTACCGGGCGCGGGGTGTCGCGAAACTTCGTTCATGGCAGCGTCCTCGGGCCCGGGCGCAGCGCCTGGGCCAGGCGTTGGCGCGCGCGGTGCACCCGCGTGCGCAAAGTGTTGAGCTCGATGCCGGCGATCCGCGCGGCCTCGGCATACGGCCGTTGCTGCAGGTCCACCAGCACCAGGGCTTCGCGGAATGGCCAGGGCAGCGCGCGCACCGCGGCCCACAGTGCGTCCAGCGACTGCTCGCCGATCAGCGTGGTCTCGCGGTCGGGCTGCTCGGCGAGGCCAGCCGGCGCGGCGCCGTCCACGTCGTCGGCCGGCTCGTCGAGCGCCACATGCCGGTCGCGCAGGCGCCAGGCGGCCAGCAGTGCGTGCCGCGCAATCCCCGCCAGGTAGGCCCCGACGGGGCCCTGCGCCGCGTCGTAGGCCGCGGGCGCCTGGGCCAGCGCGACGAAGGCCTCGTGGGTCGCGTCGGCCGCCAGCGCCGCATCGCCGCTCAGTGCCAGCGCATAGCGGTAGACCTTGTCGCCCTCTTGCAGGTACACCGCCTCCAGCCAAGCCAACCCGTCACGGGCTGGCGCCGGCGGGCGGGGTCGGATGTTCCAGGGCACGAAGGGCAGCATCGGTGAAGTCAAAGGCGCTTCACCGAATGGGCACGAGCCCGCTGAAAAGTTCCCGCGGCCTACATGGCCTGGCCGATCAGGCGGTGAAAGTGGTG
Organism: Burkholderiaceae bacterium; assembly: GCA_044226465.1. Classification (GTDB taxonomy): domain Bacteria; phylum Pseudomonadota; class Gammaproteobacteria; order Burkholderiales; family Burkholderiaceae_C; genus Ideonella. Next base: position 31,725 of record JBGAGZ010000044.1, read on the forward strand.
CACGCCCCGCTCGCCCGAAGGTGAGTAACGGCCCCGCTGGTAGAAGCGCGAGCGCAGGCCACGCTGCACGCTCATCACCACGGCCTCGTCTTCCATCTCCACCGTGTCCAGCGCGCCGCCAGCGCCCTGGGTCTGCAGCGCGGGCTTCCAGACGTAGGACCGGAACAGCACCCGCGTGCGCGCCGGCCCCACCGGTACCACTTGGTTCAGTGACAAGCCCCAGGGGTAGAAGTTGAGCATCAGGTTGGGGAAGACCCAGTAGTAGTACGCGGCGATGCGACGGCCATGGTCGGGCGAGCCGGGCGGCGGCTCGAAGACCTGGTCGCCATCGCGCGCCACCGCCAGCTGCAGGGTGCCCCAGGGCAACTGCTCGTGGTGGTACTGGGCCAGGTCCAGCGCCTGCGTCAACCCGGGGTGCACGAACGGGATGTGCAGGCCTTCGAGGTAGTTCTCGACGTACAGCGCCCAGTGCGCGTCGAAGGCATAGTCACGGCTGGCCGCCGAGTCGAGGCGAAAGTCCTGCAGCGGCAACCAGGCCAGACGCTCGCGGATCGGGCCGACCACGGCGTCGAAGGGCGCCAGCGGCTCGCCGACAGCCACGAAGGCCTGGCCGCCCCAGTCTTGCAACGGCAACTGCGGCAGATGGTCGCAGGGCCGCGGGAAGCCTTGCGCCCCCTCGAAGGCCGGCATGAAGACCAGGCGCCCGTCCAGCGCAAAGCGGCGCGAGTGGTAGCCGCAGCGGACCTGCTTCGCACCCTGGCAAGCCTCGTGCACCAGCAGGTTGCCGCGGTGGGTGCAGACGTTGCCGAGGCAGCGCAGCGTGCCCGCCGCGTCGCGCGCCAGCAGCAGCGGCTCGTCCAGGCAGCCCGGCAGCAGCTCGCGTGGCGAAAGCGCCCCAGGCGCGGCCACGTCGTGCAAATCGCCCAGCCACTGCCAGCTGCGGGCGAACAGCCGCTCGCGCTGCAGCGGCTGCACGGCGGGGTCGAGGTAGAAGGCCTTGTCCAGCGTCTCGGCGCGAGTGATGTCGGGGTCGACATGCCAGCGGTTCAGGCCAGTGGGGTCGTTCATCACCAAGATCATGTCACTCCCGCACAATCCGCCGCATGAAGACCTTCGGACAACGGGCGGACCGCAGCGGCGGCTTGCGGCTGGAGCGCATGCGCGCTTCGCCGCTGTGGGAAGACGGCGAGCGCGGCGGCGGCTTCCGCAACCGCCACCCGGTGCTGCCGGGCCTGCGCGACAGCACGGCGCCACGCCCGTCCTTGAGCGACTTCCTCTGCGGTGGCGAGCGCCGCGCGCCAGCCGGGCCGCTGCCCGCGCTGAACCCGCTGCCGCTGTGGCAGCGGCCCAGCGACACCGGCCTGCGCGCCACCTGGCTGGGCCACTCGACGGTGCTGATCGAGATCGATGGCTTCAAGGTGCTGACCGACCCGGTCTGGGGCCCGCGCGCGTCGCCGCTGCGCTTTGCCGGCCCCAAGCGCTTTCAGCCGGTGCCGGTCAAGCTCAAGGCTTTGCCGCGGCCGGACGTGGTCGTCATCTCGCACGACCACTACGACCACCTCGACTACCCCACCGTGCTCGCGCTGGCCCGCCACACCACGGTGCCCATCGTCACCTCGCTGGGTGTCGGCGCCCACCTCGAGGCCTGGGGCGTGCCGGCCGCGCGCATCACCGAGCTGGACTGGTGGGAAAGCTTCACCCTGCCGGGCGGGACGCTGCAGATCACGGCGGCGCCGTCGCAGCACTTCTCCGGCCGCGGCCTGAAGGACCGCAACGCGACGCTGTGGTCGTCGATGGTGATCCGCGGCGACCGGCACCGCGTCTTCTTCAGCGGCGACACCGGCCTGACCACCGAGTACGCGGCCATCCGCGAGCGGCTGGGGCCCTTCGACCTGGTCATGCTGGAGGTCGGCGCCTTCCACCCGTCCTGGGGCGACATCCACCTTGGCCCCGACAACGCGCTGAAGGCCTGGCAGTTGCTGGGCGGTGGCCCGTTTCTTCCGATCCACTGGGGCACCTTCGCGCTGGCCTTGCACGACTGGGACCAGCCCGCCGAAACCCTGCTCGCCGCCGCGCCGGGGCTGGAGGTGCCGCTGGTGATGCCGCGCCTGGGCGAGCCGGTGGAGCCGTCGCGCATCGAGACTGTCTCGCCGTGGTGGCGCGGCGTCGACGCCGCGGGCCGCCCGCCGGCCGAGCCTGCCGCGCCCTCGCTGCCCGACATCCGACTGCCGCGGCAGTTGCCCTGGCCGCTGGACTGACCGACGCCGGCTCAGCGCCGCAGCAGCGGCAGCCGTGGCCAGCCGAAACGCTCGACCCACACCGCCGCGCCCGTGGCCAGGCCGATCAGCCCGGCCAGCGCCGGCAACAGCGACGACAGGTCCACGCCCCAATGGGCCTGCAGCCAGGGCACCGCCCAATGGGCCACGGCCCCGGCGGTGAAGGCCACCGCCAGCACCATGGCCAGCGTTTCGCGGCGCAGGCGCACGAAGCCCGAGTGCAGCGCCGCCAGCTCGCGCTGGTGCTCGGCCTCGAGCTGGCGCCGCTGGCGGGCCAGGGCCTCGTCGGCTGGGGCCTGCAACGCCGCGATCAGGCGCGCGTGGAAGCCTGCCGGCAGGCCGGGTGGCGGCAGGGCGGCGGCCAGGGCACGGTCCAGCGCCGCGTCGTCGGGGGGCAGGGTGTCGTCGTCGTGGTTCATGGCCAGGGTCCTCGGCTCAGTGCCACAGCGCCCAGTCGCCCAGGCCCAGTTGGGCCAGGCGCTGGCGCAGCGCGGCGCGCGCGCGGTGCAAATGGGTTTTCACGGTGGCCACGGGCAGGCCCAGCATGGCCGCCGCCTCGGTCACCGCGCGCTCCTCGTGGTAGTACAGCGTGACGGCCAGGCGCTGTGCCTCGGGCAACTCGGCCACCAGGCGGCGCAGCAGCGCATGGCCGTCTTCGCCGCTGGCGGCACCGTCCGGCGCGGTCACCGCCTCGGCTTCGGCCTGGACGGCCTCGTCGCCCAGCGACAGCCAGCCCCCGGGCGCGGTGCCGGGCCGGCCCAGCAGCGTCAGGCAGCGGTTGCGCGTGATCGCGTAGAGCCAGGTCGACCAGGCGCCGCTGCCGGCGTCGTAGCGGGCCAGCGCGCGCCAGGCGCGCAGCAGGCTGTCCTGCGCGGCGTCTTCGGCCGCCGCTGGGTCGCGCAGCATGGCCAGGCACAGCCGGTGCACCTTGGGCGCATAGCGTTCGGCCAGGCGCGAGAAGGCGAGCGCATGCTGCCCGGCCGCATGCAAGGCGGTCAGGTCGGCGTCGCGCTGCGCGGCAGCGCTGGCATCGTCGGCCAGGCTCAATTCGACTCGGGCGTCCAGGGGCATCCGCCTTGATACCCGCTGGAGCGGGCGCCGGTTTCAGCAGGGTGCTGGAAATATTTCGGCCGGCCACTGAAACCGCGCCGGCGGCGCCACGGTATCAAGCACATCAGCCTCCCTCCACCAGGAAACCACCATGCAAGACATCGGCGAACTCCGGCACATCCTGCCCTTTCTGATCCCCATCGTGGCCATCGTCATGGGCATCGGCATCGGCATGCTCGCGATCTGGATCGACTACCGCAAGAAGCGCGACATCTTCGAGCTGCACCACAAGGAGCGCATGGTCGCCATCGAACGCGGCATGGAAGTGCCGCCGCTGCCCGAGGCTCTGTTCGCAGGCAACCGCGAGAGCCGTTGCACCACGCCAGCCGACTACCTGCGCCGTGGCCTGCTGTGGCTGCTGGTGGGCCTGGCGATTGCCGCTGCCCTGGCGATCAACCGCGCCTTGGACACCGCCGCCTGGGGCCTGATCCCCATCGCCGTCGGTCTGGCCTACCTGATCTTCTACGCCACCGAAAACCGCCGGAAGACCGCGCGTGGCGAATGAGTCATTGCTGTACTCCGACTACATCGTCGGCCTCTCAAGGCCAACAACTACAAGAAAACTACAGATAGCTCGCCGGGAAAGTCCCAGGTCGTCAATGTAGTTTTACTTCAATAGCATCCACGCCTGCTTTGGCCGGGGCCGCTCGTGGCGCCCGGCCCAATGTCTTTGTCTGGAGACCGGCATGGAAGCGATCTGGCGGGTGTGGCTGCGCAAGGCGCGGCAGGTGGTGGCGGGTGGCCTGGTGGCCGCCCTGGCGGCGTGCGGAGGCTCGGGCAGCGGAGACAGCGAGGCCGACGTCGCCAGCCTGGCCGCCGCCGACAGCGCTGACGCCCAGACCGTGCTGGTGGCCGTGCCCGACGCACGCCGCGGGGCGCAGGCCGCCCCGGCGGCCACCACGCTGAAGGTGCACTACCACCGCCTGAACGCCGACTACGACGGCTGGCAGATCCACACCTGGGGCGCCGCGCAGGACCCGGGCTGGAACAACGGCTGGAACGCCAGCGGCAGCGACACCTTCGGCAACGTCTACGACGTGCCGCTGGCGGCCCCATCGGGCCATGTCGGCTACCTGTTCCACAAGGGCGACTGGAAAGACCATGGCGGTGCCGACCAGGGTTACGAGCTCGTCGAGGGCCAGGCCAACGAGATCTGGCGGATCGAGGGCGACAACACCACCTACCTGAAGAACCCCTACGACGGCGGCCCGCCCGACATCGTCACCGTGCGGGTGCACTACCAGCGCTACGCCGGCGACTACGCCGCCTGGGGCCTGCACCTGTGGAACGGCAGCGGGCTGGACGCATCGCGCCTGGCCGGCGTCGCGATCGAGGACTGGAACAACCCGGTCGCCTTCAACCTGATGCCTGGCTACATGGCCGGCCAGGGCGAGATCGTGTTCGACATCCCGGTCATCAACCCGAAGAACGATTCGAGCAAGACCTCGCTGGAATTCATCATCCACGGCATGCCGCCGAACCAGAACGACAAGGACGGCCGCCCCAACAACATCCACGTCGACTACGCCGGGCTGAACATCAGCGGCCAGGTCGGCCAGATCTGGCTGGTCGAGCAGGACCCGACTGTCTACATCGCCCCGCCCGACACGCGCTCGGTGTCCAGCACCGACGCACGCGCCGTGTGGCTCACCAAGCAGCTGATCCAGTGGCCGCGCGTCGTCGCCAACGGCACCGTCAAGCTCTACCACTCGGCCACCGGCCAGATCGTGGTCGCCAAGGACCAGGCGGTGACCGGCGCCGACGGCTTCGTCACGCTCGACGCCTTCACCGGCCAGGTGCCGCCGGACGCGGCGCTGCGCTTCAAGTACGTCGGCCGCGGCGCGGTCTTCGCCGTGCGCGATGCCGACCTGGCCCTGCTGCCGGTGCTGCACACCAAGCAACTCGTGCTGGTGCAGGAAGACAGCAACGGCAAGGTGCAGAACGCCACCACCGGCCAGCTCGCCGGCGCGCTGGACGACCTCTACGCCGCCGCCGCCGCGGTGCCCGACCTGGGCGCCACGGTCGCCAACGGCAGCACGCAGTTCAAGGTCTGGGCGCCCACCGCCCAGCAGGTGGCGCTCTACCGCTACGAGAACAGCGCCGACCGCGCGATCAGCGCCGAGTTGATGGCCTTCGACCCCGCCACCGGCGTGTGGAGCCTCAGCAAGCCGGGCGACCTGTCCGGCAGCTACTACCGCTTCGGCCTGCAGGTCTTCGTCAAGGGCGTGGGCCTGGCGCGCAACCTGGTCACCGACCCGTACTCGCTCAGCCTGTCGGGCGACAGCCGCCGCAGCTACGTGGCCGACCTGAACAGCGCGCGCTTCAAGCCCGCCGGCTGGGACGCCAGCGCCCCGCCGCAGACGGTGACCGTGTCGCCCGACATGTCGATCTACGAGTTGCACGTGCGCGACTTCTCGGCCAACGACCCGACCGTGCCGCCCGAGCACCGCGGCAAGTACCTGGCCTTCACCGACAGCCATTCCAACGGCATGAAGCACCTGAAGGCGCTGGCCGCCGCCGGCCTGACCGACGTGCACCTGCTGCCCAGCTTCGACCTGGCCAGCGTGCCCGAGAAGGGCTGCGTCACGCCCAGCCCCAGCGGCGCGCCGGACTCGCCCGACCAGCAGGCCACGGTGGCCGCCACCGCAGGCATCGACTGCTTCAACTGGGGCTACGACCCCTACCACTTCACCGCGCCCGAGGGCTCGTTCGCCAGCGCCGTGGGCAATGGCGCTACCCGCATCATCGAGTTCCGCCGCATGGTCAAGGCGCTGAACGCGGCCGGCCTGCGCGTGGGCATGGACGTGGTCTACAACCACACCACCGCCTCGGGCGAGAACGACCACTCGGTGCTCGACAAGGTGGTGCCCGGCTACTACCACCGGCTCGACGCGGTCGGCAACATCGAGCACTCCACCTGCTGCGAGAACACCGCGACCGAGAACCACATGATGGGCAAGCTGATGATCGACTCGGTCATCACCTGGGCGCGCGACTACCACGTCAGCTCGTTCCGCTTCGACATCATGGGCCACCAGCCGCGCAGCGTGATGGAAGACCTGAAGGCCAAGGTGAAAGCCGCCGCCGGTCGCGACGTGCAGTTGCTCGGCGAGGGCTGGAACTTCGGCGAAGTGGCCAACGGCCAGCGCTTCGTGCAGGCCGAGATGCTGAGCCTGAACGGCAGCGGCATCGGCAGCTTCAACCCGCTGATCCGCGACGCGGTGCGCGGCGGCGGCTGCTGCGATTCCGGCAACGCGCTGATCTCGAACCAGGGCTACGTCAACGGCCTGTGGTACGACCCGAACGACCTCGGCGGCGGCCGCTCGCGCACCGACCTGATGTGGCTGGGCGACCTGATCAAGGCCGGCCTCGCGGGCTCGATCCGCAGCTACGCCATGACCACCCACTGGGACGCCACGCTGCCGCTGGAGCAGATCGACGTCGGCGGCATCCCCGCCGGCTGGGTGGTCGACCCGGCCGAGGTGGTGAACTACTTCGAGAACCACGACAACCAGACCTTCTTCGACATCAACGCCTACCGCCTGCCGCTGGCCACCAGCAAGGAAGACCGGGCCCGCGTGCAGATGCTGGGCGCCGCGCTCAACACCTTCGCGCAGGGCGTGGCCTACTTCCATGCCGGCGTCGACACCGAGCGCAGCAAGTCGATGGACCGCAACAGCTACGACTCGGGCGACTGGTTCAACAAGCTCGATTGGAGCTACGCCGACAACAACTTCGGCGTCGGCCTGCCGATGCAGCGCGACAACGGCAACGAGTGGGGCATGATCCAGCCGCGCCTGGCCAACCCGCTGCTCAAGCCCACGGCCGGCGAGATCGGCTGGACGCGCGACGTCTTCCGCGATTTGCTGAAGATCCGCCAGAGCAGCACGCTGCTGCGCCTGCGCACCGCCGACGACATCAAGGCCCGGCTGCAGTTCCTCAACACCGGCTCGGGCCAGGAGGCCACGGTGCTGGCCGCCGTGCTCAACGGCAGCGGCTACACCGGCGCCAACTTCCAGAAGCTCGCCTACTTCGTCAACGTCGACAAAGCGGACCACACGATCAGCGCCGACGTGCTGAAGGGCCAGGCGTTCACGCTGCACCCGGTGCACCAGTCGCCCAACGCGGCCGATAAGCGCGCGGCGCAGGCCACGTTCGACAGCGGCACCGGCACGGTCAACGTGCCGGCGCGCACGGCGGTGGTGTTTGTGGTGAACTGACGGCCCGCATGGCGGCCGCCATGCCAGCCCGCCAGGAGCCGCCATGACCCCCCTGCCCACCACCGGCCTGCTGCCCCGCTTCGCCGCCGCGCTGCTGGCGCTGGCCGTGGCGGGGGCGCAGGCTGACGAGCTGGTGGCCGACGCGGTTGACACCGCCGACAGCGCCGAGGCCGCCACCGCCGGCACCGTGGTGCGCGCGCCGCTGACCCTGGCGGGCAAGCAGTACACCGCGCAGTGGTACCTGCCCGCCGGCACGCCGCTGGGCTTCGTCGAGGTGCAGCACGGCTTCAGCCGCAAGTGCCCCAACCTGCTGGACACGACCAAGGTCTTCATGAACGAAGGCCTGATGGCCCTGTGCGTGAACGCAGACATGTCCGGCGGCAACCCGAAACTGGGCGAGGCCCTGGCCGCCGCGCTGGTGGCCGGCATGACGGCACCGCACGGCCGCGCCGTGCCCGAGCGCATCGTGGTGGCCGGCCATTCGGCGGGCGGGCACTTCGCGTCGCGCCTGGGCTGGGCGCTGAGCCAACAGGCACCGCAGCGCCTAGGCGGTGCCGTGCTGTTCGACCCGGTGGCCGCCGATGCCAGCTTCACCACCAATCTGCAGGCCATCTCGGCCGCGGGCCAGCGGCCGGTGCTCGCGGTCAGCGCCAACCCGGGCGTGTGCAACGCCCAGAACAACGCCTACCCAGCCCTGCGGCAGCTGCAGGCCGACGCCCGGGCCGCTGGCCGCAGCGATTTCGTCGGCGTGCAGCTGACCGACCATTCCACCCATGTCGACGCCGAGGGCAAGAACACCAACTTCCTGGGCTGGTCGGCCTGCCTGCAGGGCCAGCCGCGCGCGGCCAACACGGCCCGTTTGCGCGACCTGACCGACACCTGGGCGCTGGACGCGGCCACCGGCGGCCGCACCGCCAGCGACTACCCCGGCGGCTCGTACCTGCAGGGCCTCATCGACGACGGCGTCGCCGCGCTGATCGACTGACGCCGCTGGCCTGGCCTGGCGCCGGGGCGGCCCGTCAGCCCGCCTTCTTCGGCGGCGCCAACAGCGCGTCCACCCGCGCCTTGGCGCGGTTGGTGACCACCGCCTGCTCCAGCATGTTCGCGTCCTGATACAGCCGCGTGCCCTCGGCCTGGCAGGCGCTGGACAGCTGCTGCAGGCTGTCGGCCGACAGGCTCTGCTGTGCGGTCTTCGCCTCGGCCGTGAGCTTGTCGGCTTCGGCCTTGCGCAGGCCGCGCAGGTAGGCGCGGCCGACGAAGGCGAAGCCCTGTTCGGTCAGCCTCACCAGCGTCGGCTTCACCGCGCGCTCGCCCGCCTGGTAGCGGCCCGCCAGGGCCTTGGCGTCGCGCTCCAGCACCGCCACGCAAGAGGCGGCCCGGCGGTAGAAGGCCGCGTCGTCGGCAGCCGCCGCGGCCACCGGCGGGCTGGCGGCGGACAGCCATGCGGCGGCCCCCAGGGCCAGGCCCCAGTAGCGGGTGAAGGTGAACGGTCGCAAGGGCATGGAATCTGGGCGGGGCCTGTCGGTCTGGGTCGGTCTCCATGGGCCTAACGGCCGGCGGCACCGGCCCGCCGACGGCCCAGCGGTAAACCGCGGAAACACGGCAGTTTGACCGATCCGGCTTGACGCGCGTCGCCAGGCGCCCACACTTTAGCGATGGAGGTGACGTCCATGCCTTCGATCCGCCCTGCGGCCGTGGCCGGCCAGTTCTACCGGCAGTTTGACCGATCCGGCTTGACGGGCGTCGCCAAGCGCCCACACTTTAGCGATGGAGGTGATGTCCATGCCTTCGATCCGCCCCGCCGCCGTCGCCGGCCAGTTCTACCCCGCCGAGCCCGGCGCCCTGCGCGCCGAGCTGGCCCGTTGCTTTGCCGACGCCCAGCCCGCGCCGGCTGGCGCGTGGCGGCCACCCAAGATGCTGGTGGTGCCGCATGCGGGCACCGTCTATTCCGGCGCCATCGCCGCCAGCGCCTATGCGCTGCTGGCCGCCCTGCCCGAGGCCCGGCGCGCCGCCATCCGCCGCGTGGTGCTGCTGGGCCCGGTGCACCGCGTGCCGGTGCGCGGGCTGGCGGCCCCCACGGCCGGCGCCTTTGCCACGCCGCTGGGTCCGGTCGGCGTGGACCAGGCCGCGCTCGCCGCGCTGGCCGGCCTGCCACAGGTCGAGTTCAGCGACCGCGCCCACGCCCAGGAGCACGCGCTGGAGGTGCAGTTGCCCTTCCTGCTGCAAGCCCTGGGCCCGGGCTTCTCGCTGCTGCCGCTGGCCGTGGGCGACGCCAGCCCGGCCGAGGTGGCCGAGGTGCTGGAGCGGCTGTGGGGCGGCGACGAGACCCTGGTCGTGATCAGCTCCGACCTGTCGCACTACCTGGGCAGCGCCGAGGCCCGC
>JBGAGZ010000045.1:0-41340 GCA_044226465.1 Burkholderiaceae bacterium
GAAAAGCCGATCAGCGGCACCCGCCCGTTCAGCGCGCGGCGGATCGAGGTGACCGCGTCGAACACGTAGCGCAGCTTGGCCAGGTCCGGCGCCTGCAGGGCACGGATGGCGGCCTCGTCACGCAGCGGGTGCGCGAAACGCGGCCCCTCGCCCTGCGCAAAGCTCAGGCCCAGGCCCATCGCGTCCGGCACGGTGAGGATGTCGGAGAACAGGATCGCCGCGTCCAGCGGGTAGCGCTCGAGCGGCTGCAGCGTGACCTCGGTGGCGTAGTCCACGTTGGTGGCCAGGCCCATGAAGCTGCCGGCCTTGGCACGCGTGGCGCAGTACTCCGGCAGGTAGCGGCCGGCCTGGCGCATCAGCCACAACGGGGTGTGCTCGGTGGGCTGGCGCAGGCAGGCGCGCAGGAAGCTGTCGTTCTGGAGCGGGGCAAACATGGCCGGATTATCCGCGCCCGCGCGCAGGCCTTGCCCTTGACGCTCGGCAAGCGGCCCCCATTTGAAGAAGCGCAGTGGCCCCGACGGGCCGCCGCGCATGGCAGCCGCAGGTAATATCCGCGCGCCCCATGGCCCCCACGTCACCACGAATGGAGATTGCCCGGATGAAACTGCTGTCTCGGCCCCTGCTGGCGGCCTCGGCCCTCGCCATGACGCTCGCCCTCAGCGGCTGCGGCTACAACGACTTCCAGCGCCTGGACGAGCAGACCAAGGCGAGCTGGTCCGAGGTGGTCAACCAATACCAGCGCCGCGCCGACCTGATCCCCAACGTGGTGGCCACGGTCAAGGGCGAGGCCAACTTCGAGCAAGAGACACTGACCAAGGTGATCGAAGCCCGCGCCAAGGCGACCTCGATCCAGGCCACGCCCGAGCTGGTCAACAACCCCGAGGCCTTCCAGAAGTTCCAGGCGGCGCAGGGCGAATTGACCGGTGCGCTGAGCCGGCTGATGGTGGTCAGCGAGAACTACCCCAACCTCAAGGCCAACCAGGGCTTCCAGGACCTGCGGGTGCAGCTCGAAGGCACCGAGAACCGCATCACCGTGGCGCGCAACAAGTACATCCAGTCGGTGCAGGCCTACAACGTGCTCACGCGCAGCTTCCCGACCAACCTGACGGCGATGATGTTCAGCTACAGCGTCAAGCCCAGCTTCACGGTCGAGAACGAGAAGGCCATCACCAATGCGCCGGCCGTGAGCTTCGACAAGCCGCCGGCGGCGCCGGCGGCCGCCGCCTCGAAGTAGACGGCCCGGTGCGCTCGCGATGACCGGCCGCCTCTGGCGCCACCTCGGCAGCCTGCTGCTGCTGGCGTGGCTGTTGGCCGGCGTCGGCGGGGCCCGCGCGCAGGACCTGCAGCCCGTGCCGCCGCTGAGCGCGCGGGTCACCGACACCACCGGCACGCTCAGCGCCCGCCAGCGCGAGGCACTGGAGGCCAAGCTCGCCGCCTTCGAGCACGACGCCGGCTCGCAGATCGTGGTGCTGATCGTCGCCAGCACCCAGCCCGAGGACATCGCGGCCTATGGCTACCGGGTGGCCGACCAGTGGAAGGTCGGCCGCAAGGACGTGGGTGACGGCCTGCTGCTGCTGGTGGCCAAGGACGACCGCCGCGTGCGCATCGAAGTGGCCAAGGCGCTCGAAGGCGCCGTGCCCGACTTGGCCGCCAAGCAGATCATTGACAACGCCATCCGCCCCGCGTTCAAGGCCGGTGACTATGCGGGTGGACTGAATGCAGCGATCGACCGGCTCGAGGCCCGGGTGCGGGGCGAGGCGCTGCCCGCCCCCACCCGCGAACACGGCTGGGCCAAAGGCGTGGGGGGCGTGGCCTGGGAGCAGCTGGCGATGTTCCTGTTCGTCGGCGTACCCATCGTCGGTGCGGTACTGACGGGCCTGTTCGGCCGCAAGCTCGGCGGCCTGGCCAGCGGCGGCGCGGCCGGCGCCATGGCCTGGTGGTTCGGTGCGCCGCTGGCGCTGGCGGGCCTGGCCGCCCTCGTGGCCACGGTGCTCGTCGGTGTGATGGGCATCGGCGCCGCAGGGCGCCGCGGCGTCGGCGGCCGAGGCGGGCACGGGGGGCCGCCCATCATCTGGGGCGGTGGTGGAGGTGGCGGCAGCTGGGGCGGTGGCAGTGATGGGGGTGGCTTTTCGTCCGGCGGTGGCGGCGATTTCGGCGGCGGTGGCGCCTCGGGGGACTGGTGAACATGGCCTCACGTCGTTCCTGGCCCGCGCGACTCGCGCGCCTGCTCAAGCACCGCTGGCTCGACGAGACCGATGCCGCGCGTGCCCTTCCCCCCGCTGCGCTGGACCGGCTGCAGGCCCGCGTGGCGGCCAGCGAGCGGGCGCACAGCGGCGAGATCCGGGTCTGCGTCGAGGCCGGCTTGCCGCTGTCCTACCTGTGGCGCGACGCGACGGCGCGCCAGCGCGCGGTGGCCATGTTCGGCAAGCTGCGGGTCTGGGACACCGAGGCCAACAACGGTGTGCTGATCTACCTGCTGCTGGCCGAGCACGCGATCGAGCTGGTGGTCGACCGCGGCCTGGCGCGTGCCGTGGACGAGGCGCGTTGGCACGCCATCGTCGGCGGCCTGCGCGGGGCCTTTCGCGCCGGGCGCTTCGAGGCCGGGCTGACCGAGGCCATCGACCATGTCGATGAGCTGCTGCGCGCCCACTTTCCGGTGACCGGCAACGCCGCCAACCCTAACGAGCTACCCGACCGGCCCCACCTGCAATAGGTGCGCGCGCGGACGGCCCTGCGGTGTCAACGCCACCCCCCTAGGTCCGGGCGTTTCCCTAGTTGTGGGGGATGTGGGCAAGGGGGCGGGGACCTACAACCCAGGGATGCTGGATGCGGCGCTCAACCACCTCGCAGGCGAGGTCAATGCTTTTTTGTCTCGTCAACACGAGGGCGAGTTCGGCACATCCATGCATGTGGTGCCGATCACCGGCGACGATGGGCATTGGGCCCTGCCCATCAATTCGCTGGGCCTGACGCTTTTCCAGATCGACGAGGAGCGCCCACTGCGGGGCGCGCCGACGCCCGAGCGCGTGGTGCTGGGCGGCCGTGAGATTGCCATGCCGCCCGAGCTGCGGCTGAATGCCACGGTGCTGGTCAGTGCCCGCTTTGCCGACTACCAGCTGGCGTTGCGGCGGCTGACCCAGGTGCTGGGCTTCTTCCATGGGCGCCCCTTGTTCACCCCCGCCGATTCGCCAGGGCTGGCGGCCGGCATCGACCGCCTGTCGATGGACCTGCTCAGCCATGGGCCGGAGCAGACCCACCAGTTGTGGGCTTGCCTGGGCGCACGGCACCTGCCGTCGGTGGTCTACCGGCTGCGCATGGTGTTGATGCTGGACGCACCGTCCACCGCCGGCTGCAACGGCAGCGGCACAGCCATGCGACGGTGCCGTTGCCGACACCGGCCGGCGCGACCTCGTTGCTCGACTACCTCGCCCACGGTGGGGCCGCGCACGACGTGGCTCGGCAACCGGGCGATGTCTCGCGCGCAACCATGCTGCAAGCCGCGGCACGAGCGCTGTTGCACAGTGGCGAGCCTCTGCGCCTGGGCCTGCGAGCCGGCGAGTTGCGCGAGCGCGTGGGCTGGTTCCAGCGCCTGCTGGCCTTGTCGCCGGTGGACGAGCGCGATGGCTGGCTTCGCGGCCAGCTGGCCGCTGCGCAGCGCCACCCCATGGCGGGGTCGCCGATCCACGAGTTGCTCGATGCGCGCCTGTTCGACACGACGCTGCCCGAGGACCAGCGCCTGCGGTTGCAGGCCCTGTGGCTGGCCATGGTGGCACCGGGCGCCGTCAGCCTGGACGCCGCCCGCCGCGAGCGCGAGCAGGCCGAGGCGCTGGCCCTGCTGACCGATTGGCTCTGAGCGAGCGCTTGTCGCTCAAGGCTTGGGCCAGGGCTTGATGGGCTTCAGCGGGCCCTTGTAGCGCTCGCGCTGGGGTGCTGAGGGCAGGGGCGGGAAGTCGATAGGCTCCGGCGGCACCGCGGTGTCCGGCAAATGGTCCAGCAGGTGGCGGATCAAGGTCAGGCGGCCGCGCCGCTGGTCGTTGAAGTCCACCAGCGTCCACGGAGCGTGCTTGGTGTGGGTGGCCTCGAGCATCGCGTCTCGCGCACGGCCGTAGTCGGCATAGTGTTCGCGCGCCTTCAGGTCGACGGGCGAGAGCTTCCAGCGCTTCAACGGGTCGGTCAGCCGCTCGGCGAATCGCTCCTCCTGCTGCGCCTGGTCCACGGTCAGCCAGTACTTGAACAGCAGGATGCCATCGTCGACCAACAGCTTCTCGAACGCCGGCACCTGCTTGAGGAAGGCCCTGGCCTCGCCTTCGCTGCAAAAGCCCATGACCCGCTCGACGCCCGCACGGTTGTACCAGCTGCGGTCGAACAGCACCATCTCGCCCGCGGCCGGCAGGTGAGGCACGTAGCGCTGGAAGTACCACTGTGTGCGCTCGCGGTCGGTCGGCTTGCTCAGGGCCACGGCATGCACCTGGCGCGGGCTCAGGCTGGCCGTGATGGCGGCGATGGCGCCGCCCTTGCCCGCCGTGTCGCGCCCCTCGACCACGACCGCGATGCGGCGGCCCGAGGCCTGCAGCCAGCGGGCCATGTTGTTGAGCTCGAGCTCCAGCTCGGCCAGTTGCTCGGCATAGGCCGCCTTGCCGAGACTGTCCTGCCCCGCCGGTCCGCCGGCGGACTCGCGACGCTTCTTCCTGTCGTGGGCCATGCTGCTCTCCGCTTCGATCGGGATGAGCGATTGTGGCCGGCGGCGGGCAAAGAAAAACCCGCCGGGTGACGGGCACCGGGCGGGCTCTCGGCAGCAGCCGCTGCAGGTCAGCGCTTGGGACGCAGCTTCTGGATCGCGGCCAGTTGCGCCGCCATCATCGCGAACTCGCCCTGGGCCTTGGCGAAGTCGATGTCGCTCTTGGCGCTCTTCATCGCCTCTTCGGCCAGCTTCTTGGCCTCGTTGGCCTTGGCCTCGTCGAGGTCGTGGCCACGGATCGCGGTGTCGGCCAGAACCGTCACCGTACCCGGCTGCACCTCGAGGATGCCGCCAGCGACGAAGACGAACTCTTCCTCGCCGTTGTCAGCCCGCTCGATGCGCACCGCGCCCGGCTTGATGCGGGTGATCAGCGGCGTGTGGCGCGGCAGGATGCCGAGTTCGCCGTTCTCGCCCGGCAGCGCAACGAACTTGGCCTCGCCGCTGAAGATCGACTCTTCAGCGCTGACCACGTCGACATGAATGGTGGCCATCGCGGCTCCTTAGTTGATCTTCTTGGCCTTCTCGAAGGCCTCGTCGATCGTGCCAACCATGTAGAAGGCCTGCTCGGGCAGATGGTCGCACTCGCCGGCGACGATCATCTTGAAGCCACGGATGGTTTCCTTCAGCGGCACGTACTTGCCCGGCGAGCCGGTGAACACTTCGGCGACGTGGAAGGGCTGCGACAGGAAGCGCTGGATCTTGCGCGCGCGGGCCACGGCCAGCTTGTCTTCCGGCGACAGCTCGTCCATGCCGAGGATGGCGATGATGTCGCGCAGTTCCTTGTAGCGCTGCAGCGTGGCCTGGACGGCGCGGGTGGTCTCGTAGTGCTCGAGGCCCACGACGTTCGGGTCGACCTGGCGCGAGGTAGAGTCCAGCGGGTCCACCGCGGGGTAGATGCCCAGCGAGGCGATGTCACGCGACAGCACGACGGTGGCGTCCAAGTGGGCGAAGGTCGTCGCAGGCGACGGGTCGGTCAGGTCGTCCGCCGGCACGTACACGGCCTGGATCGAGGTAATCGAGCCGACCTTGGTCGACGTGATGCGCTCTTGCAGGCGACCCATTTCCTCGGCCAGCGTCGGCTGGTAGCCCACGGCGGAAGGCATGCGGCCCAGCAGCGCGGACACTTCGGTACCGGCCAGCGTGTAGCGGTAGATGTTGTCGACGAAGAACAGCACGTCGCGGCCTTCGTCGCGGAACGACTCGGCGATGGTCAGGCCGGTCAGCGCCACGCGCAGACGGTTGCCCGGGGGCTCGTTCATCTGGCCGTAGACCATCGCGACCTTCGACTGCGACAGGTCCTCTTGCACGACGACGTTCGAGTCCGACATCTCGTGGTAGAAGTCGTTGCCTTCACGGGTGCGCTCACCCACGCCGGCGAACACCGACAGGCCCGAGTGGGCCTTGGCGATGTTGTTGATCAACTCCATCATGTTCACGGTCTTGCCGACACCGGCGCCACCGAACAGACCGACCTTGCCGCCCTTGGCGAACGGGCAGATCAGGTCGATCACCTTGATGCCGGTCTCGAGCAGCTCCTGCGAGGGGCTCAGCTCGTCGTAGGCCGGGGCCTTGCGGTGGATCGAAGCGGTCGTCTCGCTGGCCACCGGGCCACGCTCGTCGATCGGGTTGCCCAGCACGTCCATGATGCGACCAAGCGTCGCCTTGCCGACGGGCACCATGATCGGGTTGCCGGTGTTGCTGACGGTGACGCCGCGGCGCAGGCCGTCCGACGAGCCCAGCGCGATGGTGCGCACGATGCCGTCGCCCAGCTGCTGCTGCACTTCCAGCGTCAGCGTCGAGCCTTCCATCTTCAGGGCGTCATACACCTTGGGCATCTGGTCGCGCGGGAACTCCACGTCCACCACGGCGCCGATGCACTGAACGATCTTGCCTTGGGCTTGAGTGTTCGACATTTGTCTGTCCTTCAATTCAGAATTCGTGTGGGTCTCGGGCCGAGGCTCAACCGCTGATGGCGGCGGCACCGCCGACGATCTCGGAAAGCTCTTTGGTGATCGCTGCCTGGCGCGTCTTGTTGTAGACGAGCTTCAGTTCGCCGATCAGCGTGCCGGCGTTGTCGGTCGCGGCCTTCATCGCCACCATGCGGGCCGACTGCTCCGACGCCATGTTCTCGGCAACCGCCTGGTAGACCAGCGCTTCGACGTAGCGGGTCAGCAACTCGTCGATCACCGTCGCGGCGTCCGGCTCGTAGATGTAGTCCCAGCCGTAGGCCTTCTTCTCAGCCTCGGTCTGGGCCAGCGCGCCGGCCGCCAGCGGCAGCAGCTGCTCGACCACCGGCTCCTGCTTCATCGTGTTGATGAACTTCGTGTAGCACAGGTAGACCGCGTCCACCTTGCCTTCGACGAAGGCGTCGAGCATGACCTTGACCGGGCCGATCAGCTTCTCGATCTGCGGCGCGTCGCCCAGGCCGAGTGCGTGCGAGACAACCTTGGCGCCGATGCGGTTCAGGAATCCGTTGCCCTTGGTGCCGATCGCCACCGCCTGCACCTGACCACCGGTCGTCTGCACGTCACGCATCTTGTTCGTGACGGCACGCAGCACGTTGGTGTTCAGGCCGCCACACAGACCCTTGTCGGTCGTGACGACGATGAAGCCCGACGTACCGGCCTTGCCGCCCGAACGCATGAACGGCGACTGGTACTCAGGGTTGGCCTGCGCCAGATTGGCCGCGATGTTGCGGATCTTGTCGCTGTAGGGGCGCGCGGACCGCATGCGTTCCTGCGCCTTGCGCATCTTGGACGCGGCGACCATCTCCATGGCCTTGGTGATCTTCTTGGTGTTCTCCACCGATTTGATCTTGCCGCGTATTTCCTTGCCGACCGCCATGACGGTTCTCCTTGTTCAGAGTGTCAGGCGGGCTTCAGGCGAAGGACTTCTTGAACGCGGTGATCGCGCCCGACAGCTCTTCCTCGGCAGCCTTGTCCATCGCCTTGTCGGCTTCCAGCTTCGCCAGCAGGGCGGCGTGGCTGGCCTTCAGGTGCTGGTGCAGGCCGTGTTCGAACGCCAGCACCTTCTTGGTGTCGATCGTGTCGAGGAAGCCCTTGTTCACCGCGTACAGCGTGGCGGCCATCAGGCTGATCGACAGCGGCGAGTACTGGGCCTGCTTCAGCAGCTCGGTCACACGGGCGCCGCGGTCCAGCTGCTTGCGGGTGGCTTCGTCCAGGTCCGACGCGAACTGCGCGAAGGCGGCCAGCTCGCGGTACTGCGCCAGGTCGGTACGGATGCCGCCGGACAGCGACTTGACCAGCTTGGTCTGGGCGGCGCCACCGACGCGCGACACCGAGATACCGGCGTTGATGGCGGGGCGGATGCCGGCGTTGAACAGGCTGGTTTCCAGGAAGATCTGGCCGTCGGTGATCGAGATCACGTTGGTCGGCACGAAGGCGGACACGTCACCGGCTTGGGTTTCGATGATCGGCAGCGCGGTCAGCGAGCCGGTCTTGCCCTTGACCTCACCCTTGGTGAAGGCTTCGACGTAGTCGGCGTTCACGCGGGCAGCGCGCTCGAGCAGGCGGCTGTGGAGATAGAACACGTCGCCGGGGAAGGCTTCGCGGCCCGGCGGGCGGCGCAGCAGCAGCGACACTTGGCGATACGCAACGGCCTGCTTGGACAGGTCGTCATAGACGATCAGAGCGTCTTGGCCGCGGTCGCGGAAGTACTCGCCCATCGTGCAGCCAGAGTAGGCCGACACATACTGCATCGCGGCCGATTCAGAAGCCGAAGCAGCGACGACGATGGTGTATTCCATCGCCCCGGCTTGCTCCAGCGCGCGCACCACGTTCTTGATCGACGAAGCCTTCTGGCCGATCGCGACGTAGACGCAGGTCATGTTCTGACCCTTCTGGTTGATGATCGCGTCGATCGCCACCGCGGTCTTGCCGGTCTGGCGGTCGCCGATGATCAGCTCGCGCTGGCCGCGGCCGATCGGCACCATCGAGTCGATCGACTTCAGGCCGGTCTGCACCGGCTGGTCCACGGACTTGCGGGCGATCACGCCCGGAGCGACCTTCTCGATCACGTCGGTCATCTTGGCGTTGATCGGGCCCTTGCCGTCGATCGGCTGGCCCAGCGCGTTGACCACGCGGCCGATCAGCTCGGGGCCGACCGGCACTTCCAGGATGCGGCCCGTGCACTTCACGGTGTCGCCTTCGGAGATGTGCTCGTACTCGCCCAGGATCACCGCGCCAACCGAGTCGCGCTCGAGGTTCAGCGCCAGGCCGAACGACGGTTGGCCGTCCTTGCCGGCGGGGAACTCGAGCATTTCACCGGCCATCGCGTCGGACAGGCCGTGCACGCGGACGATGCCGTCGGTCACGGAAACCACGGTGCCCTGGTTGCGGATGTCCGTCGAGGCGCCCAGGCCTTCGATGCGGCTCTTGATCAGTTCGGAAATTTCAGCGGGATTCAGTTGCATGGCTTTCTCCGAAAGCATTGGGCGCTAGCGTCTGGCCGGTCGCCGTGAATGGTGTTGCCTTGGGGCGTGTGCGGGCCGGGCCGATCAGTGGGTCAGCGCCACGCGCATCTGTTCTAGGCGGGCCTTGACCGAGGTGTCGAGCACTTCGTCACCCACTTCGACGCGGATACCGCCGATCAGCGACTGGTCGACCGCGACGCTGGCATTGAGCTTGCGGCCGAAGCGCTTTTCCAGCGTGGCGACGACGTCGGCCAATTGGCCCGCGTCGAGCGAGAAGGCGCTGGTGACCCTGGCATCGGACACGCCGGAGCTGGCATTGACCAGCGCGCGGTACTGCGCCGAGATCTCGGGCAGCGCCGACAGCCGGCCGTTGTCGATGACAGTGCGCAGCAGGTTGGCGACCTTGGGCGCCAGCGTCAGCCGAGCAACGCCCGAAATCAGCTCGAACACCTGTGCCGCGCTGACCTTGGGGCTGTCGGCGAACTGGCGCAATTGCGCTTGGCCGGCGACCTGGCCCAGCGTGTCCAGCTGGTCGGCCAGGGCCTTGGCGTCTTCACCGGCGCTGGCCTTGAACAGGGCTTCCGCGTAGGGGCGGGCGATGGTGGCGAGCTCGGCCATGGCTTACAGCTCCGTCTTCAGGCGGGCCAGCAGCTCGGCGTGAACGCCGGCGTTGACTTCGCGCTTCAGGATCTGCTCGGCGCCCTTGACGGCCAGCAGCGCGACCTGCTCTCGCAGGGCTTCGCGGGCCTTCATGGACTCCTGCTCGGCCTCGGCCTTGGCGGCGGCGACGATCTTGGCGCCTTCCTCGCTGGCGCGAGCCTTGGCTTCGTCGACCAGTTGCTGGCCCAGACGCTCGGCGTCGGACAAGCGTTTGGCGGCGTCGTCCTTGGCGGCCGACAACTCGGCCTGGATCGTCTTCGCGGCGGCGGCCGACTCGGCCTTGGCCTTGTCGGCGGCCGACAGCCCTTCGGCGATCTTCTTCGCACGCTCGTCCAGCGCGACGGTGATCGGCGGCCAGACGAATTTCATCGTGAACCAGACCAGGATCAGGAACACGATCATCTGGACGATGAGGGTACCGGTGATGCTCACTTGATTGCCTCGAACGGTGGCGGGAATCTTCAGCGTGGGCACGTGCCGCATGCGGCGCGCGCCCAGCCTCTCAACACGACCGTGCCGGTTTTACTTGGCGGCGATCTGGGCGATCTGGCCCAGGAACGGGTTGGCCGTGGCAAACCACAGGGCGATACCGGTGCCGATGATGAAGGCCGCGTCGATCAGGCCGGCCAGCAGGAACATCTTGGTCTGCAGTTCGCCCATCAGCTCGGGCTGGCGAGCGGCGGACTCCAGGTACTTGCTGCCCATGATGCCGATGCCGATACAAGCACCGACGGCGCCCAGACCGATGATCAGGCCGGCGGCGAGGGCAACAAAGCTGATGACTTCCATGATGACTCCTAGTCGAGAAGGTTGTGTTGTGGAGAGGAAAGGGAAAGAGAAAAGGGTCGGGGTTGCCCGCCGGGTGCTCAGTGCGCGTCGTGCGCCTGACCGATGTAGACCAACGTGAGCATCATGAACACGAAGGCCTGCAAGGTGATGATCAGGATGTGGAAGATCGCCCAGGCCGAGCCGGCGATGATGTGGCCGATGGCCAGGCCGATGCCGGTGCCCAGGCCCACCGAACCAAGCGCGCCGCCCATCAGGGCGATCAGCAGGAAGATCAGTTCGCCGGCATACATGTTGCCGAACAGCCGCATGCCGTGCGAGACCGTCTTGGCGACGAACTCGATGATCTGCATCAGGAAGTTGAACGGGTACAGCGCCCAGTGGTCGCCGAAGGGCGCCGCGAACAGCTCATGCACCCAGCCACCCAGGCCCTTGATCTTGACGTTGTAAACCAGGCAGACGATCAGCACCGACAGGGACAGGCCCATGGTGACCGAGAGGTCGGCGGTCGGCACCGAGCGCAGGTAGGCGTGGTGCGGGTCGCCGCCAGTGGCGCCGACGATCCAGCCCCAGATCGCGGGCAGCAGGTCGACCGGCAGCAGATCCATCGCGTTCATCAGGAAGATCCAGAGGAACACGGTGAGCGCCAGCGGGGCGACGAGCTTGCGGCTCTGGGCGTTGTGGACGATGCCCTTGGCCTGGCCCTCGACGACCTCGACCAGGATCTCGACCGCGGCCTGGAAGCGGCCCGGGACGCCCGGCGTGGCCTTGCGCGCGGCGCGCCAGAGGAAGAAGCAGCCCAGCACGCCAATGACGATGGCGAAGAACATCGAGTCCCACGACACGACCGTGAGGTCGAACGGGCCGTGCAGTTCCTTGTTGCGGGCGTGCGTCAGGTGGTGAACGATGTATTCACCAGCGGTTTGCGCGTGCTCCGCGCCTTCTGCGGCGTGACCTTCGGCTGCCATGAATTGCTCGTCCGTTCTATCTGTTCAACTTGTCGTCTTGCGCCCGCGCCACGACAGCGCGACCCAATACACCTTGATGCACAGCACCAGCGCCACCAGCAAGGCCGGCCAGCTCAGGTGCGGCACCAGTTTCGAGGCGCCGATCAGCAGCGCCACCGAGACCGCTATCTTCACCATCTCCCACGACATGAAGCTGACGGCGGACACGCCGGGCGACATGCTCGTGAGCCGGCTGGTCATGCCGCGCGCCATCAAGGCGCCCGGCAACACCGCCGTGCCGGCGCCGTACAGCGCCGACCAGAAATACGACTGTTCACCCATGATCAGCCACGCGAGCGCGGCCACCATGCCCCCGACCACGGCCTGGGCCGCGACCACCCGCCACGGTGAGACGGCGGGGTTTTGCGTCGCCAGGGCCTGAGCCTCTTCTCGGGTCAGGGCCTTGAACGGCGGCTTGTCGGCCTCATCATCCTGGTCAGCCCAAGGGTCCGCTCGGTTGGGTCGCGGCGTGCCCTTTCGCGGGGCGGCGCCAGCATGAACCTCTTCGGTCATGGGCAAATCAGAGGGTGCGGTCGGCAAAGCCTCGGGATTATACGGGCAAACCCGCGCGCGCCCGAATTCGCCTACTGCGGCCCAGATATGGAACGCATAAGGACCGCTGGCCGCCAGCCGTGGGTTACGGCGCGGTTACGGGGCGCACCGGCCCGCGCCTGGCTCAACCCGCCGCGAAGTTGACCGGCAAGCCCGGCACGTCCACCCGCAGCCGCAGCACACAGCCAGCCCAGGGTTGGGCCGCCAGCTCATCGGCTGAGCGTTTCTCGCGCGCGGTCGTCACGTACAAGGTCCTGAGATCGTCGTCGCCGAAGCAGGCCATGGTCGCGCAGCGCACGGGCAGGCGCACTTCGCGCAGCACTTGGCCTTCGGGCGACAGGCGCAGCAAACGCTGACCTTCGAACATGGCGCTCCAGTAGCAGCCCTCGCTGTCGACCGCGGCACCGTCGGGCCGCCCGCCGTATTCATCCAGCGGCTGGCCGGCCTGCTTGAGCGGGAACTGCTTGAACGGGCGCCGGTTCGACACCGACCCATCGGCCGGGTCGAAATCCAACCGCTGGATCGCGTGGGTCTTGGTGTCGCTCCAATAAAGCGTGCGGCCGTCCGGGCTCCACGCCAGGCCGTTGCTGACGGTGGCATCGCCAGCGATGCGATCCAGCCGGCCGCCGGACCAGCGGTACAACGCCGCGAGCGGCCGGTCGCGCGGTTCGTAGATGGTGCCGACCCAGAAGCGCCCTTGCGGATCGGCCTTGCCGTCGTTGAAGCGCTCGGTTGCCGGGTCGTAGGGCGGCGGCGCGAGCTGGCGCCGCTCGCCGCTGGCGGGGCTGAAGCGCCACAGGCCGTCGCGCATTGCGAGCAGCAGGTCGCCGCCCAGGATGGGCGCTGCGCTGCCGGGCTCGCAATCGAAATCCCAGGCGCGGTGGGCGCCGCTGGAAGGCTCGTAGCGGTTCAGCCGCTTGCCGGGAATGTCGCACCAGTAAAGCGCTGCTTCGCCCGGGTGCCAGAACGGCGACTCGCCCAGCAGCGAGGGTGGTACCGGCAAGGGCCGCGCCTCGAACAGCGGTGGCTCACCAGCGCCTGCGGTCATACGTGCGCCACGTCCAGCGTCATCCAGCCCTCGAAGCTCTCCCCGGGCGCCAGCTTGCGCAGCCCATGGGCCATCGGGTCGGCCATGTGGATGGCGTTGCTGACGTGGCTCACCGGTTCGACACAGTAGTAAGGCTTGGTCTGCGGCGTGAACACGACGAGGTAGGGGAAGGACGAGCGCAGGTTCATGCGCAGCTTCTCGTCGCGGATCTTCGCGTCGCCACGCCAGCCCTCGAAACAGTTGTCGAAGTCCAGGTGCGCCACGTCGCCGTCGATGCCGGCCTGCGGGTGCTTGCGCGTGGGCAGGCCGCTGTCGTCGGGCTCCCAGCGATCAGTCAGCTCGATGTGCAGGCGGCTGCGCGAGCGCTTGGGGAAGTACGGGTGCCAGCCCAGGCCCACCGGCTGCGCCACGTCGGCCAGGTTCGTGATGGCCAGCCGCATCGTGAGCGACTCGGGGGTCAGCTCGAACACCTGGCGCGCCTCGAAGTCGAAGGGCCAGTGCGCGTCGGCCTGGTGGCGGTAGGTCAGCTCGGCGCGCGTCGCGTCGGCGGCCACCACGGACCAGGGGCGCTGCCAGGCCACGCCATGGACCGAATGCGGGTTGTCGTCGAAGTTGGGCTGGGTGGTGTGGTCCTGCCCCAGCCAGCGAAAGCGGCGGAAGCCCAGACGGTTCGAGTAGGGCGCGAGGGGGTAGCAGCCCGACTGGCGCGAGCTGGCGAGCTCGGCCGGCTCGGGGCTGCGCATCACGGCGAGGTCACCGAGCCAGAGGCCGGCGACGCAGCCACCCAGGTCCGGGCGCAGCGCAAGGCGAAGCTCACCGGCGGTGAGCTCGAGGGGTGCAGTGGTGGAAGCGATGGCCGGGGCCCTCCGCGTGGTTGGATGGGAGACTGGAGCACGCGCGCACGAGACGCGCACGCCGTGCATGCTACGCCGGCCACGTGGGCCGGCGCCGGCTCACTCGCCGCGGGCGAACAGCCGCTCCATCGCGATGTCGATGACCATGCCGCAGGCGCTGTAGATCAACGAGCCGATCAGGGCCGCCGCAAACCCGGTCACGGCAAAGCCCTCGAGCATGCGCGCCGCTGCCCAGAACATGAGCGCGTTGATCACGAACAGGAAAAGGCCGAGCGTGAGCAGCGTGACCGGCAGCGTCAGCAACACGAGCAACGGCCGCACCAGGGTGTTGAGCAGGCCCAGCACCAGCGCCGCAATCATGGCGGCGCCGAAGCTGGCCACCGTGACACCGCTGTAGAGGTGGGCCACCAGCAGCAGCGCCGCGGAGAGCAGGAGCCATCGAACAATCAGCTTCATCGGGCGAGACACCTTTGCAATCGAAGGGGAGCGCCGGGGCGCTTGCCCGGCCTGCGGCATTGTGCGATGGCCGTGCCGCTCCGCAAGGGGGCTGCACGGCAGTCGATCGCCGACATGCGGCTCGCTCCGTCGTGAAAATACGGGTGACGGTATCGTTTTTGGCGCGGTGTGATGCCCGTAGGCCACAAATGCGGGTCACTCCGGGGCTGCAAAGCATGTTTTACGAGGGAAAACGGCTTCTCTTCCCCTCGTACACGCAGTACCATTCGGGTCGCTGCGGATCTTGTGAGAAATGGAAGTCCACGTGGCTTCCACCCGGGCCCGGCACATCAACTGTTCACTTGATGGAGAGAATCGACATGGCAACTGCGAAGAAGGCCGCTCCGGCCAAGAAGGCCGCCCCGGCGAAGAAGGCCGCTCCGGCGAAGAAGGCACCCGCCAAGAAGGCCGCTCCGGCCAAGAAGGCGGCACCTGCGAAGAAGGCCGCTCCGGCCAAGAAGGCGCCCGCGAAGAAGGCCGCTCCGGCCAAGAAGCGCACGCCGAACGCCGCCTTCATGAAGGCGATGACCCCCAGCGCCCACCTGGCCGCGATCATCGGCGACAAGGCCGTGCCGCGCACCGAGGTGACCAAGAAGGTCTGGGAGTACATCAAGAAGAACGGCCTGCAAGACAAGGCCAAGAAGACCATGATCAACGCCGACGCCAAGCTGAAGGAAATCTTCAAGAAGGCGCAGGTCTCGATGTTCGAGATGACCAAGCTGATCAACAGCCACCTGAGCTGATCGGCGCGGCGGCCTTGCGTGCCGCCGGCCTCTGGAGAAGCCGGCCTCGTGCCGGCTTTTTTACGCCTGTGCTGCGGCGGCGGGCAGGCTCAGCGTGAAGCGGCTGCCCTCGCCAGGCCGGCTCGTGGCCTCCAGCCGGCCCAGCATGGCCTCGGCCAGCTTGCGGGCGATCACGAGGCCCAAGCCGGTGCCCTCGATGCGCTGACGCTCGGCACCCAGCCGGTTGAACGGCTGGAACAACTGCGCCAGTTGATCGGCATCGAGGCCCTGCCCTTCATCGCACAGGGTCAGCCGCAGCATGTCGGCAGGGCTCGGCAAGGCCATGCCGGCGGCGTCGACCTCGACCCAGACGCGACCGCCCTCGCGGTTGTACTTGATCGCGTTGGACAGCAGGTTGATCAGCACCTGCTCGACCGCGCGCGCATCGGCCAGGGCCCAACGGGGGCCCGACGGCCACGGCGCCAGCACCACGCGGCGCGGTGTCGCCAGGGGCTGCACCAAGGCGACCACGCGGTGCCAGGCCTCGGCCAAGTCCACGCGGTCGCTCGCCAGCGTCTGGGCGCCTTGCTCGAGACGCGCCACGTCCAGCATGTCGTTGACCAGCGCCAGCAGGCGACGGCCCGCGTCTTCGATGCCGGCCACCCGGGTGCGCTGCGCAGAAGACAGATGATCGCCATCCAGCGCCATCAGCTGGGCCAGGCCGAGGATGGCGTTCAGCGGCGTGCGCAGCTCGTGGCTGACGCGGGCCACCACCTCGCTCTTGGCCTGGCTGGCGCGCTCGGCGGCGTCCTTCTCCTGGCGCAGCCGTTCGGCCACGACCTGGACGGTCACGTCACGGCAGGTGCCAGTGACGACCGTGGGCCGGCCCGCCTCGTCGTGGCGCACGCTGGCGATCACTTCGAGCCAGGGTTGGCTGCCGTCGGGCCGCACGAAGCGGTAGCGGGCCTCCATGTGGCCGCTGCGGGCCAGCGCTTCGTTCAAGGCCTCGGTCGCCTGGGCCCGGTCGGCTTCGTGCACGGCGCCCAGCCAGTCTGCAGCGGAATAAGGCGGGTGGGGGAAGGGCAGGCCGTGGTTGCTGCAGGCCACGGCATCGAAGGCCATGCGACCGCTGACCACGTCCAGCTCGGCGAAGCCGATGCCCGACTGGGCGGCGGCGTGGGCCAGCCGCTCTTCGAAAGACTGCTCGTGCCGCGCCAGCGCCTGGGCCCGGGCATGGAGCAGATCGGTCACGTCGCGGGCGCTGCCGCGCCAACCGGCCAGTTGGCCGTCGGCCCGGTGGTAGGGCACGGCGTTGCAGGCCACGACGCGCCGCTCGCCCCCCCACCTGCCAAGCGGTGAGGACGTCGACCAGCGGCGCGGTGTCCGCCAGGCGGGCACGCAACCGCAGCCCGTCGGGCCGCGGCCGGCCATCGGCCTCGAGCAGGGGCACGTCGAGCACCTTCTGGCCGATCACCGCCTCGCTGGCCTCGGCGGTGTAGGGCAGGTAGGGCCCGGAGACCCAGCGGAACCGCAGCTCGGCGTCGGTCTCGAACAACCAGCCGCCGGCCGCGCGGGCAAGGTCTCGCCAGCGTGCCCGCTCAGCCTCGTGGCTGCCGCCGAGCGCTGGCGTGCCGGGTTCGATCGAGCCGCACATGCCGATACCCTAAACCCTTTGGGCCAGGTTGCACAGTGCCGGGCCGGGCAGCGCGCCGTGAGCTGTGGCGTCAGCCCCGCGTCGGTTGCCCGCGCGCATCAATCGCGTGACGGACGCTGTCTAGCAGGTGGGCGAGGTCGATCGGCTTGGTCCAGTAGTCGTCGAAGCCGGCGGCACGCGCTGCGGCGATCTGCTCGCTCATCGCGTCGGCCGACAACGCCACGCACAACAGCCCGGCGGTGGCAGCGTCGGCGCGCAGTCGGCGCAGCACCTCCATGCCGTTCATGTCGGGCAGGTTCATGTCGATGAGCACCAGGTCCGGCTGCACCTGCAGGGCCAGCTCGACACCGCTCGCGCCGTCGTGCGCCACGTGCAAGGTCCAGCCGGGCTGGGTACGGAAGACCTCTTCCATCAGCAGCACGTTGAGCGGCTCGTCCTCGATGTAGAGCACGACGCGTCCGTCGCTGGGCGCGGTGCCGACAGCCGCGGCCGCCCCGGCCGCCGGTGCCGCGCCGTCGCCGTCGTCGGTGGCCGCCAGCAGGCGAACGCTGAAGCAGCTGCCGCGGCCGACATCGCTGCGCGCCAGGACGTCGCCCCCCATGGCCCGCGCCAGCCCGCGCGCGATGACCAGCCCCAGCCCGGTGCCGCTGATGCGTCGCCGCTCGGCGCCCAGCCGGTTGAAGGGCTGGAACAGCTGCGCCATCTGGTCGGGCCGCAGGCCCTCGCCGTCGTCGAAGATGTCCAGGGTCAGGGCCGTGGGCAGGTCGTCGCCGGCATTGGCCGCCAGCGCCACCTGCACGCGTCCGCCGACCCGGTTGAACTTGATCGCGTTGGACAGCAGGTTGACCAGCACCTGCTCCAGCGCGGCGGCATCGCCGCGCACGCGAACACCCGCCGCCACGTCCGGCAGGACATGCACAGAACGCGCCGCCGCGAGCGGCCGCACCGCGTCGACGCTGGCGCGCAGCGCGTGGGCCAAGTCCAGCGGGTCCTCGCGCAGGCGCAGCATTCCCTGCTCGATGCGCGAGAGGTCGAGCACGTCGTCGACCAGGGCCAGCAGGGACTGGCCGGCCTGGCGCACACCGTCCAGCCGGTGACGCTGGGTGTCGCCCAGCGGCTGCTCGAGGTCCAGCCCCATCAGCTGCGTGAAGCCGATGATGGCGTTCAAGGGCGTGCGCAACTCGTGGCTCACGCGCGACAGGAACTCGCTCTTGGCTCGGCTGGCGCGTTCGGCGCTGTCGTGCGCGAGGCGCAGGGCCTCGTGCTCGCGCAAGGCGTCCTGGGCCTGGCGGCGATCGCTGATGTCCCAGGTGAAGCCGTGGAAGACGACGCGGCCATCGGGCAGCCGCTCGGGGGTGGCGCGGGTTTCGAGCCAGCGCAGCTGGCCGTCGCCGCGCTCGAAGCGGAACTCGACCCGCAGCGGTTGCAGCGTGCGCATCGCCTCGAGGATGGCGGCGGCGACCGCCGGGCGGTCCGCCACCGCAATGCGCCTCAGCGAAGGTGCGCTGGCCTCGGCGACATCACCGAGCGACGCTGCGCCGCCAGGCCCCGCGAGCAGCTCGCGCAAGCCGTCGTTGACGAACAGGTAGTGCGGCTGGCTGCCGTCGGCCTGCAGCCGCAGCTGGAAGGCCGCACCGGGCAACTGCGCCAGCAGCTTGCGCATGCGCTGGTCGCGCTCGCGGGTGTCGCGGGCGGCCTGCACCTGGGCGGTCACGTCGCGCGCGCTGCCGCGCCAGCCTTGGAAGGCGCCGTGTTCGTCGACCACCGGCACCGCGCTGCGCGAGATGTACAACGCCCCGCGGTTCGGGGTGACCAGGCGCGTGACCAGACGGGTCATCGGCAGCGGCTGCGCCAGGCGACCGCAAAGCGTGGCGCCCGATGGCAAGGGGTCGCCCGCGGTGTCGACACAGGGCTCGTCGGCCAGCGGCTGCCCGATCATGGGCACGGCCGGCAGGCCGGTCAGGCGCTCGAAGTCATCCGACAACCACCGGTGGCACAGCGTGGCGTCCAGCTCCCACAGCCAGTCGCCGGACGCGCGTGCAAGGTCGGCCAGCCGCCGGCGTTCGCGGGCCAGCGCCTGGCCGGCGTGACGGGCCGCCAGCAAGGCCTCGGCGGCGATCGCCAGCTGCGCCAGCTGCCCGCGCTGCGGTGCATCCAGCGCATGCGGCTGCGGGCTGGCCACGCACAGCGTGCCCACGGCATGGCCGTGCAGGCGCAGCGGCACCGCGGCGTAGAAGCGCCAGCCTTCGCTGCTCGGGTGCTCGATCGCGCCGGCAAAGCGCGGGTCGAGCAGGATGTCGGGCACTTCGAGAAAGGCGTTCTCGGACACCGAGTGCGCGCAGATCAGCTTGGCTCGGTCGGCGCTTCGCAAGCGCGGAGGCGCGCCGTCCGGCCCGTCGACGCCGATCTGCCAGCCCTTGTCGGCATCGACCAGGGTGATCAACCCGACCGGGCAGCCACACAGGCGCCGCGCGGCATCGGCCAACGCACGCAGGGCCTCCAGCGGCGCGGCGTCGCTGAAGGCCTCGGTGTGGGGGCTGAACCAGCCCAGATCGCGCAGCGCCGCCTGACGTTGGGGTTCGTCGGGCGGCAATGGCGCCGCTCGCCATGCCATCGTTCAACTCTCTCGCGGGAGGCCCGAGGGTCCGGCGAGGTCTCCCACGACTCGGGGAGTCTCGCCAGCGAAAGCGTCGATTGTGGCGCAGCGATTCGCTACGCGGTCGCCGGCTCGCCCATCAGGGCTTGTAGAGGCGGTAAGTTGCCTCGTAAGCCCCGAGATTGCTGGCGTTCACGCTGTACACCACGAGCTGCATCGTATGGGCACCCACGGGCACCGCGAAGCTGTAGCGCGTGTTCTCGGTGACGTAGATCGACGTCACGGCAGAGATCTGGGCGGTCCAGGGGCAGTACTGCGTGGCACCGTCGACGTTGATGCAGATCGCCCACGGGTTCTCGGTGCCATTCGCCGCGATCTGGGCCATCAACTCAGCACCCAAGGTGCAGCCGGCGGCGTTGGTGCAGTTCAGCGACGCCGGCGTGCCGACCGCCACGAAGGTCGACGCAGGCAAGGCAACCCCCGCGAAGGCGTTCGAGTCGATGTAGGTTCCCTGCAGCTTGTGCTTGGTCGTGACCGCCGTCGTCTTCATTTGCCCGACGCCGTTGGTACCGGGCACGAAAGCGCCGTGTGCGGCCAGGGCCGGAGCGGCCAGGCCGAAGCACAGGACGGAGGCGGCAGCGGCGTGCAGCAGATGCGAATGTTGGCTCATGATTTCTCTCCTGGGTTTGTGGATGAAGCGGGCCGAAGACCAACCCGCGTTCGCCATTCTTGGCATCGCGGCCTCGGCGAACATCCCCCGATCGGAGCGCCCGCGCCGGGAACCGGACGGGACGATTTGTTCCGTGCCGCGGGCATGCGGCACGGCTGCCTACGCATCGGCCTAACGCATCGGCTCAACGCATCGCCAGCAGGACCTTCAGGAAGCGGCCGGTGTGGCTGGCGGCACAGGCGGCCACCGTCTCTGGCGTGCCCTCGGCGACCACCATGCCTCCGCCGGCACCGCCTTCTGGGCCCATGTCGATGAGCCAGTCGGCGGTCTTGATCACGTCCAGGTTGTGCTCGATCACGACGATGGTGTTGCCCGCGTCGCGCAGTTGGTGCAGCACCTTGAGCAACTGTGCCGTGTCGTGGAAGTGCAGGCCGGTGGTCGGCTCGTCGAGGATGTACAGCGTGCGGCCGGTGTCGCGCTTGCTCAGCTCCAGCGCCAGCTTCACGCGCTGCGCCTCGCCGCCGGACAGCGTGGTCGCGCTCTGGCCCAGCGTGATGTAGCCCAGGCCCACGTCCAGCAGGGTCTGCAGCTTGCGGGCGATGGTCGGCACGGCGTTGAAGTAGCCGTGCGCGTCCTCCACCGTCATCTCCAGCACCTGGGCGATGTTGCGGCCCTTGTAGAGGATCTCCAGCGTCTCGCGGTTGTAGCGCTTGCCATGGCAGATGTCGCAGGGCACGTAGACATCGGGCAGGAAGTGCATCTCGACCTTGAGCACGCCGTCGCCCTGGCAGGCTTCGCAGCGGCCGCCGCTGACGTTGAAGCTGAAGCGCCCGGCGCCGTAGCCGCGCTCGCGCGCCGCCGGCACCTCGGCAAACAGCTCGCGGATCGGCGTGAACAGCCCGGTGTAGGTGGCCGGGTTCGAGCGCGGCGTGCGGCCGATCGGGCTCTGGTCGACGTTGATCACCTTGTCGAAGGCTTCGAGCCCTTCGATCGCCTCGTGCGGCGCGGCCTCGGCATGGCTGTTGTAGAGCTTGCGCGCCACCGCGGCGTAGAGCGTGTCGTTGACCAGCGTGCTCTTGCCCGAGCCCGACACGCCGGTCACGCAGGTGAACAAGCCCACCGGGATCTCGACCGTGACGCCGCGCAGGTTGTTGCCGCGCGCGTTGACGATCTTCAGCGCCTGCGGGGTCTCGTCGTCGGCGGCCTTCGCCGCGCTGGTGGCGCGCGGCGGCACGGCGATCTTCAGCACGTGGCCCAGGTACTGGCCAGTCAGCGACTCGTTATTGGCCGCCACCTCGGCCGGTGTGCCGGCGGCCATCACCCGGCCACCGTGCACGCCCGCGCCCGGGCCCATGTCCACGCACCAGTCGGCGGCGCGGATCATGTCCTCGTCGTGCTCGACGACCAGCACCGAGTTGCCCAGGTCGCGCAGGTGCTTCAGGGTGCCGATCAGGCGCTCGTTGTCGCGCTGATGCAGGCCGATCGAGGGCTCGTCGAGCACGTACATCACGCCGGTCAGGCCCGAGCCAATCTGGCTGGCCAGGCGGATGCGCTGGGCCTCGCCGCCGGACAGGGTGTCGGCGCTGCGGTCCAGGCTGAGGTAGTTCAGGCCCACGTCGTTGAGGAACTTCAGCCGCGAGCGGATCTCGCGCACGACCTTGTCGGCGATCTCGGCCTTGGCGCCTTGCAACTGCAGGCGTTCGAACCAGGCCAGCGCGTCGGCCAGGGTGAGGTGCTCCGCCTCGTAGATCGGCTTGCCCTTGTCCTCGCTGCTGCCGGGCAGGAAGACGTGGCGTGCCTCGCGCTTGAGCCGCGTGCCGTGGCAGTGAGCGCAAGGCTTAGCGCTCTGGTAGCGGGCCAGGTCCTCGCGCACCGCCACCGAATCGGTCTCGCGGTAGCGGCGCTCGAAGTTGGGCACGATGCCCTCGAACGGGTGCGAGCGCTTGACCACGCGCGTGCGGCCGCCCTTGCCCTCGGCCTCGTAGAGGAACTCGATTTCGTCCTCGCCCGAGCCGAAGAGCAGCACCTGACGGGCGCGCTCCGGCAGCGATTCGAAGGCCTGCTCGATGTCGAAGCTGTAGTGACGGGCCACGCTTTCCAGCAGCGAGAAGGTGTAGCCGTTGCGCCGGTCCCAGCCCTTGACAGCGCCCGCGGCCATGGACAGCGACGGGAAGGCGACCACGCGCTCGGGGTCGAACACCGTCTGCACGCCCAAGCCGTCGCAGTGCAGGCAGGCACCCACCGGCGAGTTGAACGAGAACAGCCGCGGCTCCAGCTCGGGCAGCGAGTAGCTGCAGACCGGGCAGCCGAAGCGCGACGAGAACAGGTGCTCGGCGCTGCCATCCATCTCCAGCGCCACGGCGCGGCCGTCGGCGATGCGCAGCGCCGCCTCGAAGCTCTCGGCCAGGCGCTGCTTCATGTCACCGCGCGTCTTCAGCCGGTCGATGACGACGTCGATGTCGTGCTTCTCGGTCTTCTTCAGCTTGGGCAACTCGGTGGCCTCGACCACCTGGCCGTCGACCCGGAAGCGAACATAGCCCTGGGCCTGCCAGTCGGCAAAGGCGTCGGCGAACTCGCCCTTGCGGTCGCGCACCACCGGTGCCAGCACCATCAGGCGCGTGTCCTCGGGCAGGGCCAGCACGGCGTCGACCATCTGGCTCACGCTCTGTGCAGCCAGCGGCAGGTGGTGGTCGGGGCAGAACGGGGTGCCGGCGCGGGCGTAGAGCAGCCGCAGGTAGTCGTGAATCTCGGTGATCGTGCCGACCGTGGAGCGCGGGTTGTGGCTGGTAGCCTTCTGCTCAATGCTGATCGCCGGGCTCAGGCCCTCGATCACGTCGACGTCGGGCTTGTCCATCAACTGCAGGAACTGCCGGGCGTAGGCCGACAGGCTCTCGACGTAGCGTCGCTGGCCCTCGGCGTACAGCGTGTCGAACGCCAGGCTGGACTTACCCGAACCGGACAAGCCGGTGATCACCACCAAGGCGTGCTTGGGGATGTCGAGGTCGATGTTCTTCAGGTTGTGGGTGCGAGCCCCGCGGACCTTGAGCATCGGGGCTTCGGCGGGCGCGGCGGGACGAGGAGGCGAGGGTTCGGGCATGGCGCTTGGCGAGGGCAACCGGCCATGATAGCGGGCCGACCCATTGCGCGCCCACGGGTCACGGCCGGCCCGGCCATGCAGCAAGAATCGGGCGCGATTCGCACCAAAACGGACGGTTCACAAATTTTTGCGTTGCTCGCATTTGCTTGTCATCCATGACGTGCGGGGCCGCGTTGTGCCGGGGAAGCCCCCCAGAACGTGGGGCTGTCAGTGAACCCCAATGACCACGATCATGCAAAAGTCAGCGCTCACCAACAGACCGTCGCACCTGCACGACGCCAAGCGTGTGCTGCCGCCGCCCGAGAAGGGCCAGAAGTTCGAGCCGTTCTGGACGGCTGCCTTCGGCAGCGACCGCCAAAGCCTGGCGCGCCAGCAAAAGTCCGACCAGAAACGCTGAGCCGTTGCCGTGTGGCCACCCGGGAGGGTGAGCCCCGACACGTGCACCCGCTCGGTGCGTTGCTGGCCGCCATGGCCGCAGTGCACCGCTCGCCCCAGCCTCAGGCCAGGCCTTGCTCTGAGCGCATCGCCGGCATCCAGGGTCGCACCGACACCGTCAACAAGCCCGACTGCACCGCCGGGTCCCGCTCGGCAAAGGCCTGCAGTTCGTCCAGCGCCATGCCCGGCCGGGCGATCATCATCCCGCCCCCATCGCCGTCCAGGAACGGCCCACCGGCACCCAGTTGGCCGCTCTGCAGCAGGCCACGGTAGTGGTCGATGTGGTCCTGCAAGCCTGGCTGCTCGAACAGCGGCACGCCCTGCTGCCAGGCGGGCCCGGGGTGGTGGAAGACGACGAGGCAGGTGGGGGGCGGCGGCACGGCGCTCTCCTTTAAGGTCATCAGGCTTCGGTCTGCTCCAGCACGCGCAGGATCTGGCGCCCGTAGGCCTCCAGCTTCTTGGCACCCACGCCGCTGATGCCGGCCAGCGCCGACAGAGAATCCGGCGACTCGGCCGCCATCTGCGCCAGGGTGGCGTCGTTGAAGACGATGTAGGCGGGCAGGTTGTGCTCCTTGGCCACGTCGCTGCGCCAGGCCTTGAGGGCGGCGAAGCGCGCCTGGCCCGCGTCGTCCAGCGTGGCGGCGGCGCGCGGCACCTTGGCCAGGCTGCCGGCCTTGGCGCGCGAGCCCCGGGTGCGGGGCGCCGGCTCGCGGAGCTCGCGCAACTCGATCTTCGCCTCGCCGCGCAGCACGGCGCGGGCGCTGTCGGTCAGGGCCAGGGTGTTGTATTCGCCTTCGCTTGCCAAGTGGCCCAACGCGATCAACTGGCGGATCACGCCACGCCACTGGGCCTCGCTCAGGTCCGCCCCGATGCCGAAGGTCGACAGCTGCTCGTGTCCGCGCTCGCGCGTCTTCTCGGTGGACTTGCCGCGCAGCACGTCGATCAGGTGGCCCGAGCCGTAGCCGATGCCCGAATGCTGGCGAAAACGGTAGATGCACGACAGCGCCTTGCGCGCGGCGTCGGTGGCGTCCCAGCGTTCGGGCGGGCTCAGACAGTTGTCGCAGTTGCCGCAGCGGTAGCCCGGGGGCTTCTCCTCGCCAAAGTAGGCCAACAGGCGTTGGCGGCGGCAGTCCAGGCTCTCGGCCAGGGCCAGCAGGGCATCGAGCTTGCCGACCTGCAGGCGCTTGAAGTCTTCGCCGGCGGTGCTCTCGTCGATCATCCGGCGCTGGTTCACCACGTCGGCCAAGCCGTAGGTCATCCAGGCGTCGGCCGGCTCGCCGTCGCGGCCGGCACGGCCGGTCTCCTGGTAATAGCCTTCGATGTTCTTGGGCAGGTCCAGGTGGGCCACGAAGCGCACGTCCGGCTTGTCGATGCCCATGCCGAAGGCCACCGTGGCCACCATCACCAGCCCATCCTCGCGCAGGAAACGGTCCTGGTTCCGGCGGCGAACGTCGGCATCCAGCCCGGCGTGGTAGGGCAAGGCGGCGAGGCCCTCGCCACTCAGGAACTCGGCGGTCTCCTCGACCTTGCGCCGGCTCTGGCAATAGACGATGCCGGCATCGCCCTCGTGTTCGTCGCGCAGGAAGCGCAGCAGCTGAGCCTTGGCGTTGTCCTTTTCGATGATCGCGTAGCGGATGTTGGGCCGGTCGAAGCTGCTGACGAAGCTGCGGGCGTGGCCCAGTTGCAGGCGGTCCAGGATGTCGGCCCGGGTGTGGGCGTCGGCCGTGGCGGTCAACGCCACCCGCGGCACGCTGGCGTAGCGCTCGGCCAGCATGCCGAGCTGCAGGTATTCCTCGCGGAAGTCGTGCCCCCATTGGCTGACGCAATGCGCCTCGTCGATCGCGATCAGGCTCAGCAGGCCGCGCTCGTGCAACGAGTCGAGCATGGCCAGGAAGCGTGGGTGGGTGATGCGCTCCGGCGCTGCGTAGAGCATCACCAGCCGGCCCGACAGCAGCTCGCGC
Organism: Burkholderiaceae bacterium; assembly: GCA_044226465.1. GTDB lineage: Bacteria > Pseudomonadota > Gammaproteobacteria > Burkholderiales > Burkholderiaceae_C > Ideonella. Next base: position 25,708 of record JBGAGZ010000045.1, read on the forward strand.
TCGACCGCCTGTGCGCCAGCGCCATCCAGCGTGGAATTGAGGAAGGCGGCGTGCACGCCCGCCTCTTCCAAGGCCCCCACCTGGTCGTGCATCAGTGCGATCAGCGGGCTGACGACCACGGTCACACCCCGCCCCGCGCGGTGGCGGGCGATGGCCGGCACCTGGTAGCACAGGCTCTTTCCGCCGCCGGTGGGCATCAGCACCAGGGCGTCGCCACCGGCGATCACGTGGTCGACGATGGCCTGCTGGTGGCCGCGGAAGTCGGTGTAGCCGAAAACCTCGTGCAGGACGGCGGACGGGGCGGTGGCGAGCAGGTCGGAGGGCATCGCCCGCCATGGTAGCGGCGGCCGACGCCCCCGGGCGATGGCGCCCTGCCTAGACAAGCGGGCCGCGGGATTCAAACGCAATTCGTCGGTGCCCACCGCAGTTCGTCGCATCGGCTGTGGCGAAAGCGCCAATTCGCGGGTTGCCACCGACAGCTGGGCCCTTGACGGCGCCAAACAATCGCTGCCATTCGGCGCCTGGCTCGCCGGTGGCAGGCTTTTTGCGTGGAGCGGCCGCCGTCGCCCGGCGACGTGAGGGGCGGCGCCCGCCCACGAGGCACCGGGCGCCGCGAAGTGAAAGTTCCTTAGGAGGAAACATGTTCCAGCGCACCAAGCTCTGCACCCACCTGTTGCTGGCCTTCGGCGCCTTCCCTGCCTTCGCGCAGGACGCCACGGCCCCCGTGCAACGGGTCGAAATCACCGGCTCGTCGATCCGGCGCGTCGACGCCGAGGGGGCGCTGCCCGTCACGGTGATCACGCGCGACGCGATCGAGAAGAGCGGCACCAATTCGGTCACGGAGCTGATCCAGGCCCTGCCGGCGATGACGGGCGGCAATTTCACGCAGTCGGCGAGCTCGGTCAACGGCAACGGTTTCGGCAACACCACGGCCGCCATCCACGGCCTCGACCAGAAGTACACCCTGGTGCTGCTGAATGGGCGGCGCGTCGCCCCCTTTGGCGGCTTCGGCGCCTCGGGCGGCGATGGCTCGGTCAACCTCTCCAGCCTTCCTCTCGATGCCATCGAGCGGGTCGAAGTGCTGACGGACGGTGCCTCGGCGCTCTACGGCTCCGACGCGATCGCCGGCGTGGTGAACTTCATCACCAAGAAGAACGTGACCGACTTCGGCGTCTTCTTCAATGGCAGCTCGCCCCAGAAATCCGGCGGCGGCAAGTGGAGCGCCGGCATCAGCAAGGGCTTCGGCGACCTGGAAGCCGACGGCTACAACTTCCTCGCGTCTTACAGCCACGACGTGCAGGACGTGCTGATGGCCAGCCAGCGCGATGTCTCCAAGCGCGGCGGCCTGATCGAATTCACCCTCGGCGGGCGAAAAGTGGTCTTCGACCAGACTTCCCGCAACAGCTTGCCGGGCAGCCTCTTCCTCGACAGCGGCGCCGCCTTCAGCCCGTACTTCGACCTGAACGGAAACTGCGGAACGGATCCAGCTGTGTTCGTTGCCGGCACGCGATGCCGGACCAACTATGCGGCGACGGTGCAGGACATCCCGGATTCCGAACGCGACAGCGTGTACCTGAGCGGGCGGATGAAGCTCGGTGGCGACCACACCTTGTTCGCCGAAGCGCTGTACTCGAAGTTCGCCATGACAGCGGCGTTCGCGCCGCCTGCACAGCCCATGGGCCTGGGTGACCAGGACATCGCGGGCCGGCCCCTCGACATCCTCTGGGACAAGTACGTCGTGCCTTACCAGGAAGCCCATGGCGACACGAGCACCGGCGCCCAGATGGCCTACCGGGCCATGGAGGCGGGGGGCCGCACGGACGAATGGGTGACCACGGCGCAGCACTACGTGGTAGGCCTAGAAGGCAACCTCATGGGCTGGGACTACAGCACCAGCCTGACGTTCTCGTCGAACCAGAGCCAGGACAAGCTCGCCGGCGGCTATCTCGACTTCGAGAAATTCGTTGAACTGATCAGCACCGGCAAATACGACCCCCTGGTGCCCATCGCCGGTCAGACCCTCGATGCCGCCTTGTTGAGCGGCACCTTCCTGAAGACCGACGTTTCGCAGAACGTGTTCAACCTGCATGCCTCGAAGGACATGTTCGCGCTGCCCGGCGGAAACTCCGTCCTGGGCCTGGGCTTCGATTACGCCAAGCAGAGCCTCAAGCAGGAGACGAGCGATCTGGCGCAATTCGGAAACGGCACGCCGGGCCAGGTCGGGGCGACCAACTATGCCGTCGGCGGCTTCTACGGCTACGTGCCGATGGAAGCGAGCCGCAACAACTACGGCGTGTTCGCCGAGTTGCTGATGCCGGTGGCGCGCAAGTCGGAGATCACCGCCTCGGTGCGCTATGACCACTACGACCGGGTGCACAACCAGATGCCCTTCACGCAGGAAGCGAACAACCTGCAGCCGCTGCCGGCGGAAGACGAGGGCGACACGTTCAGCCACGCCACCTACAAGCTCAGCTTCCGCACCCAGCCGGTCGATGGCCTGCTCCTGCGTGGCTCGCTGGGCACCGGGTTCAAGGCACCGTCGGTCAACCAGATCGCCGCGCCGCTCGCCTTCGCCACCAACACCTCGGGCTCCTACGTCTGCCCGTTCCCGACGGCACCCACTTGCATCGCCAACGGCACGGACCCGTTGCAATGGGATCTGGTCTCGGCTGGCAACCCCGCCAGCGGCGCAGCCGGGCTCAAGGCCGAAACCTCCAAGCAATGGACGCTGGGTGGGCGCTGGGACGCGGGGCAGATGTTCTCGGTCGGCCTCGACTACTGGGCCGTGAAGCTGAAGGACCAGATCCTGAACGGCATGCCGGAGGGCTACGCGTTCGCCAACGCGAGCTCGCTGCAGGACCTGTTCATCATCCCCTACCGGGATCCGTCGGGACCCATCACGGTCGCCCTGATCCAGAAGCCCTTCAACGCCGGCAAGGCCAGCTACGAAGGCCTGGACTGGGAATTCGACTTCCGCACGGCCACGCCGATCGGGAAGGTGACGGCCAGCCTCAGTGGCACGCACATGCTCAAGGCCGACTACGAACTCCCGGGCGGAAAGCAGACGGACCTCGGCAAGTTCGGCGGCGACAACAACGTCATCTTCCGCGACGTGATGCGCCTGACGCTCGGGCTGCAGTACGGCGACTTCACCCACACGGCCATGGTGAAGTACAAGTCCGGCTACGACGACCAGGCATTCACCGCGGACTCGTTCAACGTGACCGACGCCGAGACCGGCGACGGCGTCGCCTACAACGGCAAGGTCCGGTCGTACACGACCGTGGACTGGCAAACCCGCTGGCAGTTCAACAAGGACCTGCGCTTCACGGTCGGCATCACCAACCTGTTCAACCAGGAACCCCCGCGCTCGCTCAAGCTCGTGGGCGGCAACCAGGTCGGCTACGACGGCCGCTACGCCGACCCGACCGGGCGCGCGTTCACGCTCGGCGCCTCGTACCGCTTCTGACACATCCGAAGGCTTCCCGGGCGCCGCCCGGGCCCGCCCAAGGGCTCGCCGAGCGATCGGCGGGCCTTTTCTTGGACGAAGAGCGGCGCGCATTTCCTGGTTGCATACCCTACTAGGTATGCTGCACAAGATACCCACATGGGTATCAAAACAGCATCGTTCCGCACGCTGGTCGCCGGCGCTTCGCTCGCGGCCGCGGTCACCGTCCTGGCCGCCTGTGGTGGTGGTGACGCCGGCGGCCACCGGCAGCGGCACCGAGCTGGAGGGCACGCTGCAGGCGGTGCGCCAGGCCACCGTGTCGGCCCAGGTGGGCGGCAACGTGCTGGCCCTGCTGGTCAAGGCCGGCGACACGGTGCGTGCCGGCCAGGCCCTCGCCCGGCTGGACGACCGCGACACCAGCGCTGGCCTGGCGCGCACGGACGCCGGCGTGGCCCAGGCCGAGGCCGAGGGTCGCAACGCCCGCCTGGCCGCCGAGCGGGCGCGCGAGTTGCGCGCCCAGGGCTTCATCAGCCAGGCCGCGCTGGACAGCGCCGAAACGCAGCGCCAGGCCGCCGAAGCGGGCCTGGCCCAGGCCCAGGGCGCCCGGCGCCAGGCCGCACTGGCCCAGGGCTTCAGCACGGTGGTGGCGCCGTTCGACGGCGTCGTGCTGGCCACCCACCTGGAAGCGGGTGACCTGGCCAGCCCGGGCCGGCCCATCCTCACCCTGTATGCGCCCGGCGCCTTGCGTGCCGTGGTGCAGGTGCCGGCCTCGTCCACCCAGGCGCTGCGCGGCCAGGCCCTGCCGCAGGTCGAGCTGCCGGCCTTCGGCGAGCAGCCCGCCCGCTGGGTGACGCCGCTGCGCCGCACGGAGCTGCCCGGCGCCGACCCGGTGGCCCAGACGGTGGAGTGGCGCCTGGACCTCCCCGCCAACGCCAGCGGCCTGCCTGGCCAGAGCCTGCGGGTGCGCTTCGCCGGCGCGGCGCCTTCGGCTGCGGCCTCGGCGCCGACCGGTGCGCCCCTGGCAGTGCCGGCCCCGGCCGTGTTGCGCCGCGGCGAACTGACCGCGGTCTATGTCGCCAAGGACGGCGGCTTCGTGTTGCGCGCCATCCGCGCCGGCGCGCCGCGCGTCGACGGCCGGGTGCCGGTGCTGGCCGGCCTGAAGGCCGGCGAGTCCGTGGCCGCCGACGCCGAGCGGGCCGGCCTGGCCGGCGCGACGCCTGCCCGGTGAGCGAGACCATGAGCGAGCGCCGCATGCACGCCGACACCACTCGCCCCGCCTCGGCATCTCGGGCCGCCTCGCCGCCCTGTTCCAGGCCCATGCGCTGACGCCGCTGCTGGCCCTGGTGCTGATGTTGCTGGGCCTGTTTGCCGTGCTGGTCACGCCGCGCGAGGAAGAGCCGCAGATCAACGTCACGATGGCCAACGTGCTGATCCCCTTCCCTGGGGCCGGCAGTGCCGACGTGCAGCAGATGGTCGCCCGCCCGGCCGAGCAGGTGCTGGGGCAGATCGCCGGCATCGAGCACACCTTCTCGGTGTCGCGCCCGGGCCTGGCGGTGGTCACTGTGCAGTTCCAGGTCGGCGTGCCCCGCACCGAAGCGCTGGTGCGCCTGTACGACGTGCTGAACGCGAACCAGGACTGGCTGCCCAGCGGCCTGGGCACCCTGCCACCCATCGTGCAGCCCACGGGCATCGACGACGTACCGGTGCTGGCGGTGACCTTGTGGTCACGCGATGCCCAGCCGGCGCTGGAACTGGCCCGCGTGGCCGCCACCCTCGAAGCCGAGCTGAAGCGCGTGCCCGGCGCGCGCGAAGTCAAGACCATCGGGGCCCCCGGCCGGGCGCTGATGGTGCTGCTCGACCCCTCACGCCTGCGCGAGCGCGGCATCGACCTGCTGCAACTCAAGCAGACGCTGGCCGCCGCCAACCTCGCCATGCCGGCCGGCAGCGTGGCCTCGCCCGAAGGCGGCACGGCCCTGGCCGTCGAGACCGGCGGCTTCCTGGGCTCGGCCGACGAGGTGGGCAACCTGGTGGTCGGCGTGCACGCCGGCAAGCCGGTCTACCTGCGCGAGGTGGCGCGGCTGGAAGACGGCAGCGCGCAAGCCACACAGCATGTGTGGTTCACCCCGGGGGCGGCCTCGGCCGCTGCGTCGGCCTCGTCGCCAACCGTGGCCCCGGCGCTGCCCGCGGTCACGCTGCAGCTGACCAAGAAGCCGGGCCAGAACGCGGTGGACGTGGCGCAGGCCGCACGCGCGCGCCTGGCCGAGTTGCACGGCAGCATGATCCCCGAGGGCGTCGAGGCCACGGTGACGCGCGACTACGGCGACCGCCGCCGAGAAGGCGTCGAGAAGCTGGCTTTCGCACCGGCTCGGGTCACGCGGGACTGGTGGGCTGGATCCGCGCGACCGCCGCCTGTGATCCAGAAACTGGCTTTCGCGACGGGCTCGGTGATCTTGCTGGTGGGCCTGGCGCTGGGCCGGCGCGAGGCGGTGATCGTCGGCTCGGCCGTGATCCTGACCCTGACCGCCACGCTGTTCGCCAGCTGGGCCTGGGGCTTCACGCTGAACCGCGTGTCGCTGTTTGCGTTGATCTTCTCGATCGGCATCCTGGTCGACGACGCGATCGTCGTGGTGGAGAACATCCACCGCCACCAGCAGATCGACCCGCACAAGACCCTGGCCCAGATCATCCCGGCCGCCGTCGACGAGGTCGGTGGCCCGACCATCCTGGCCACGCTGACCGTGATCGCCGCGCTGCTGCCGATGGCTTTCGTGTCGGGCCTGATGGGGCCGTACATGAGCCCGATCCCGATCAACTCCAGCCTGGGCATGGCGCTGTCGCTGGCCATCGCCTTCACCGTCACGCCGTGGCTGGCACTGAAACTGATGAAGCCGCATGCGGCCGCCGGACACGGGGTCGCCGAGGCGCCGCGTGGGCTCGCCGCCCGGCTTCCCGGCTTCTTCCAGCGCCTGCTCGGGCCCTTGCTGGCCAGCGCGCGCAAGCGCTGGCTGCTGCTGGGCGGCATCCTCGCCGCGTTGGCGCTGTCGGTCGGCCTGGCTGTCGTGCAATGGGTGGTGCTGAAGATGCTGCCCTTCGACAACAAGTCGGAGTTCCAACTCATTGTCGACATGCCGGCCGGCACCCCGCTGGAGGACACGGCCGCCGCGCTGCAGGCCCTGGGCACGCACTTGGCAGCGCAGCCCGAGGTGCTGAACCTGCAAGGCTACGCGGGCACGGCGAGCCCGATCACGTTCAACGGCCTGGTGCGCCAATACAACCACCGCAGCGACGCCGAGCAGGGCGACCTGCAGGTCAACCTGGTCGACAAGCACCACCGCAGCGAGAAGAGCCACGCCATCGCGCTGCGCTTGCTGCCGGCGCTGGAAAAGATTGCTGCCACCCACGGCGCCCGCATCAAGCTGGTCGAGGTGCCGCCCGGCCCACCGGTGATGAGCCCGCTGGTGGCCGAGGTCTACGGCCCGGACGAAGCTGGCCGCCAGCAACTGGCCGAGCGCCTGCGCCAGGCCTTCGCCGCCACGCCCGGCATCGTGGCCATCGACAGCTCGGTGAAGGCCGATGCACCCCGCGCCTTCCTGCGCGTGAACCGCCAGCGCGCCGAAAGCCTGGGCATCCCGGTGGCCACCATCGCACAGACGGTGCAAGGTGCACTCTCGGGCGCGGACGCGACCTGGCTGCACGACGGCCACAGCAAGTACCCGGTGCCGCTGCGCCTGCAGCTGCCGCGCGAATCGCAGGTCGGGCTGGACGCCCTGCTGGCCCTGCCGCTGCGCGCCGCGAACGGTCAGTTGGTGCCCTTGTCGGAGCTGGTGCGGGTCGAGCGCGGCGTGATCGACAAGCCGCTCTACACCAAGGACCTGCAGGGGGTCAGCTACGTCTACGGCGACATGGCGGGGGGCACCGACTCGCCGCTGTACGGCCTGTTCGCCATCCGCGGCAAGCTGGCCGACGCCGCCCTGCCCGGCACGGGCGCCGTGGGCGAATACTGGATCCGCCAGCCCGGCGACCCCTACCGCCAGTACGCCATCAAGTGGGACGGCGAGTGGCAGGTCACCTACGAGACCTTCCGCGACATGGGCGCGGCCTATGCGGTGGGCCTGCTGCTGATCTACCTGCTGGTGGTGGCGCAATTCAAGAGCTACGTGACGCCGCTGGTGATCATGGCGCCGATCCCGCTCACCATCATCGGTGTGATGCCGGGCCACGCCCTGCTGGGCGCGCAATTCACCGCCACCTCGATGATCGGGATGATCGCGCTGGCCGGCATCATCGTGCGCAACTCCATCCTGCTGGTGGATTTCATCGAGCTCGAGGTCGCACGTGGCGTGGCCTTCGCGCAAGCCGTGATCGGCGCGGCCGCTGTGCGCGCGCAGCCGATCGCGCTGACCGCCATCGCCGCGATGACCGGCGGCTTCTTCATCCTCGACGACCCGATCTTCAATGGGCTCGCCGTCTCCCTGATCTTCGGCATCGGCGTGTCCACCGTGCTCACGCTGGTGGTCATCCCGGTGCTGTATTTCGCGGTGTACCAGCGCCGCCACGGTTCTTAACTGCCGCCGGCGAGAGCGGCCCACAGGAGACAGTCATGGCCCACATCGTGATCATGGGTGCCGGCATCGGCGGCATGCCCGCTGCCTACGAGATGCGCGACAAGCTGCCCAAGGAGCACCGCATCACCGTCGTCAGCGCGGTGGACTACTTCCAGTTCGTGCCCTCGAACCCCTGGATCGCGGTGGGCTGGCGGCAGCGCGAGGACATCGTCCTGAAGGTCGGCCCGCTGCTGGAGAAGAAGGGCATCGCCTTCGTCGCCCAGCCGGTGACCAAGATCGACGCACCCGACAACCGGCTGACGCTGGGCGACGGCCGCACGCTGGACTACGACTTCCTCGTCATCACCACCGGCCCCAAGCTCAGCTTCGACGAGGTGCCCGGCGCCGGCCCGGCGTCGCACGGCGGTGGCGGCCACACCCACTCGGTGTGCTCGGTAGACCATGCCGAGGCCTTCTGGCGCGAGTACCAGGAATTCCTGAAGGACCCGGGGCCGATCGTCATCGGCGCCATGCCTGGCGCCAGCTGCTTCGGCCCGGCCTACGAGTTCGCCTTCATCGTCGACGCCGACCTGCGCAAGCGCAAGCTGCGCCACAAGGTACCGATGACCTACGTGACCGCCGAGCCCTACATCGGCCACCTGGGCCTGGGCGGTGTGGGCGATTCGAAGTCCATGCTCGAGTCCGAGCTGCGCGGCCACGACATCAAGTGGGTCACCAACGCCAAGACCACCAAGGTCGAGGCCGGCAAGCTCTTCACCACCGAGCTGGACGACCAGGGCCAGCCGCGCAAGGAGCACGAGATCGGCTTCAAGCTCGCGATGATGCTGCCGGCCTTCAAGGGCGTGGACGCGGTGGCGGCCGTGCCCGAGCTGTGCAACCCGCGCGGCTTCGTGCTGATCGACGAGCACCAGCGCAGCAAGAAGTACCGCAACATCTTCTCGGCCGGCGTCTGCGTCGCGATCCCGCCGGTGGAGGCGACGCCCGTGCCCACCGGCGCGCCCAAGACCGGCTACATGATCGAAACCATGGTCACCGCGATCGTCCAGAACATCGCGGCCGACCTGGCCAACCAGCCCGCCACCGCCAAGGCCACCTGGAACGCCATCTGCCTGGCCGACATGGGCGACACCGGCGCGGCCTTCGTGGCGCTGCCGCAGATCCCGCCGCGCAACGTCAACTGGTTCAAGAAGGGCAAGTGGGTGCACCTGGCCAAGATCGCCTTCGAGAAGTACTTCCTCTCGAAGATGAAGTCGGGCAACTCCGAGCCCGTCTATGAAAAGTACGTCCTCAAGGCGCTGGGGATCGTGCGCCTGACCGAGCACTGATGCGCTCACTTCCGTTGGAGCTTCCCACCATGACCATCGACCGACTTATCCACGTCTTCGCCGGCTGCTTCATCCTGCTGTCGCTCGCGCTCGGCGTGCCGGGCAGCCCGCTGTTCGTCAGCAGCTGGTGGCTGGCCTTCACCGCCTTCGTCGGCGCGAACCTGCTGCAGTACGGCTTCACCGAGGTCTGCCCTCTGGGCTGGATTCTCGGCAAGCTGGGCGTGCCGGCGTCCTGCCCGCGCTGACCGGGCACGCACCGCCGAGAGCAACGACAATGGCCGCCTCGATACCCCGGAAAGTACCCGCTTCCGGCTCCTCAGCGACGGAGTTCTGCGCCATGTCCATGCTCACCGACGACAAAACCCGCACCGACCTGCTCAACCGCCTGAAGCGTGCTGAAGGGCAGCTGCGCGGCGTGCAGCGCATGATCGAAGAGGGCCAGCCCTGCCTGGACATCGCGAGCCAGATGGCCGCGGTTCGCAAGGCCCTGGACAGCACCTACGTGCGCATGACCGTGTGCTTCATGCAGCAAGAGCTGGGCGCCCGCCTGGGCGGCGGCGACAAGGGCCAGAAGCAGCTGGCCGAAGTGCTGGACGAGGTGCAGACGCTGCTGGGCAAGGTGCGTTGATGGCCGAGGGCAGCAGCTTCGAGACGGTGCGCCTGGCACAGCGCCAGGACTACCAGTTCGACGTGCATTTCGCCGACGCGCTGCCGCTGCTGCGGGCCGACGAGCCGCCGCCGCTGGGCCAGGGGCAGGGCCCGTCGCCGGTGCAGCTGCTGGCGGCGGCGGTGGGCAACTGCCTGTCGGACTCGCTGCTGTTCGCGCTGCGCAAGTTCAAGCAGACGCCCGAGCCCATCCGCACCGAGGTGCGGGCCGAGGTGGGCCGCAACGAGCAGGGCCGTATGCGGGTGCTGCGCCTGCAGGCCGAGCTGAGGCTGGGCGCGCCGGCAGCGGCGCTCGAGCATCTGGACCGGGTGCTGGCCACCTTCGAAGCCTATTGCACCGTCACGCAGAGCGTGGCCGGCGCGATCCCGGTCGAGCTGCGCATCGTTGACGCCACCGGCGCCGTGCTGAAGTGAGGCTGGTGGCATGGGTGCGGGTGACCGGCTGAAGTTCCTCTACCCCGGCTGGTACGCCATCGTGATGGGCCTGTCGGGCCTCGCCTTGGCCTGGCACCGGGCCGCGCCGTTGATGGGCGAGATGGCCGACGGCGTCGCCCTGGTGTCGGCGGGCCTGGCCGGGCTGGTCTTCCTGGCCCTGGCCGTCGCCACCGTGTGGCGCTGGCGCCGCCACCCCGAGGCCTGGGACGAGGACCGGCGGCACCCGGTGCGGCACACCTTCGTCGCCACCCTGCCGATCTCGATGATGGTGCTGGCCACCGCCGCCGTGGCATTGCTCGGGCCGGTCCGGCCGGCGGCGTGGCTGTGGTGGTGCGGCGCCCTGTCGCAACTGATGGTCAGCTGGTGGGTGCTGTCGCGCTGGTGGCGTCCCGGCCAGGGCGGCCTGGCCTGGGCCAGCGTGACGCCGGCGCTGCTGATCCCCGTGGTGGGCAACGTGCTCGCGCCGCTGGCGGGCGTGCCGCTGGGCCATGCGGACTGGTCCGCCGCGCAGTTCGGTATCGGGCTGCTGTTCTGGCCGGTGGTCATGGTGCTGCTGGCCGTGCGCATCGCGACGCAAGGCATGTTCGCCGAGCGCCTGCTGCCCACCTTGTTCATCCTGTTGGCGCCGCCCACGGTCGTCGGTCTGTCGGCCCTGCAGCTGGGGGCGCCGCCGGTCGTGGCCTGGGGCTGCTGGGGCATCGCCGCCTTCAGCTTCGCCTGGGTCGGCAGCACGGCGCCGCGGCTGCGGCGGTTACCGTTCTCGCTGGCCCACTGGGGCCTGAGCTTCCCGCTCACCGCGTTCGCCACGCTCACGCTGCGTCTGGCGGCACCCGCTGGCGTGTTGGCCGTGCTCGGCCTGGCACTGCTGGCGCTGGCCTCGCTGGTGATCCTGGGGCTGCTGGCAGGCACGGTGCGCGGCCTGCGCGATGGCAGCCTGCTGGCCCCCGAGATGGTGGCGCCGGTGGTGGTGGCAGACAGCCCAGGGGCGGTGGGCGCGGTCTGACCTGAGCTCTTTCAGGCCGAATGCAATGCCGCCGCCGGGCGCACGGCGGGTGCCTGCCGGGCGCGAGCCCAGGTCTCGAAGTCCGCCGCCGGCAGCGGGCGGGCAATGTGCCAGCCCTGGGCCTCGTCACAGCCCAGCGTCGCGAGCTGCTGCCAGATCGCCTCGTTCTCGACGCCCTCGGCGACCACGCTCAGGTCCAAGTTGTGGGCCACCTCGATGATCGAGCGCACGATCATCGCGTCCTTGGGCACCTTCTCCATCGCCTTGACGAAGGACATGTCGATCTTCAGCTCGTCCACCGGCAGGTTGCGCAGCGTGGCGTACGAGCTGTAGCCGGTGCCGAAGTCGTCGATCGACAGCTTGCAGCCCAGGCCCTTGAGCGAGCGCAGCGTCTGCAGCGCACGCTCGGGGTCGTTCATGATCGCGCTCTCGGTGATCTCCAGGCACAGCGCCTGGGCCGGCACGCCATGGCGCTGCAGCCGTGCGTCGATGCGCTCGACCAGGTCGGCCTTCATCAGGTCGTGCACCGACAGGTTCACGCTCAGCCGCGGCAGCAGGCCGTCGCCGCGCCAGCGCGCCAGCAGCCGCGCGGCTTCGTCGACCACCCACAGGGTCAGCTCGTGGATGAAGCCGGTCTCTTCGGCGAAGGGGATGAACTGCAGCGGCGGCACCAGGCCACGCTCGGGGTGCTGCCAGCGCACCAGGGCCTCGGCGCCGACCAGGCCGCGGTCCAGCAGGTGCAGCTTGGGCTGCACGAACAGGCGCAGCTCGTTGTTCTGCAGCGCGCGGCGCATCTCGCCCAGCAGCGTCAGCGTGGCGGCGCTGCCCGAGTCGAACTCGGCCCGGTAGGTCAGCCGCCCGGCCTTGCGGTGCTTGGCCTCGTACATCGCCACCTCGGCCCGGCTGAGCAGGGCCTCGGCGTTGGCCGCGTGCTCGGGCGCGCAGGCGATGCCGATGCCGCCGGCCACGTCGACCACGCTGTCGTCCAGCCGCACCGGCTGCTCCAGCACGGCCAGCACCGCATCGGCGGTGCGCTCGGCCTCGGCACGGTCGGCACCCGGCAGCATCAGCGCGAACTCGTCGCCCGACAGGCGCGCCACCAGGGCGGCCTCGGCCAGCGGCAGGCGCCGCAGGCGCTCGCCCACGCAAACCAGCAGGCGATTGCCCATCTGGTAGCCGAGCTTGTCGTTGACCTGCTTGATGCGGTCCAGGTCGAGCATGACCACCGCCACCGGGCCGGCATCCACCGCCCGGGCCAGGCGGCGCGCGAACTGGCCGCGGTTGGGCAGGCCGGTGAGGTCGTCGAGATAGAGCCGGCGCTGGGTGACCTCGCGCATGCCGTCGAAGGCCAGCGCCAGCTCGCCCAGCTCGTCGGCGCGATCATTGCCGGCGGCCACGGGCGTGTCGAAGTCGCCCTGCCCCAGGCGCCGGCTGGCGTGCACCAGGGCCTGCAGCGGGCGAGTGACCCGGCGCGCGGTCAGCACGCTGCCCACCGCGAAGACGCCAGCACCGAACAGCGTGATGACGAGCAACAGCGCCTGCAGCCGGCGGTAGGGCGCCACGGCTTCGTCCACCGAGCGGGCGAGCACCGCGCGCAAGGCACCGGCCGGCGTGTCGGCCAGCGTGGCGACGCGGCTTTCCAGCGTCTCGCCGCCCTGCTCGAACTCGGCCAGCCCCTGCGCCGGCAAGACTGTCAGCGCATGGCTGGCCGCAGCCGGCAGCGTGCTCAGCGCCACCTTCGGCGCGCCGCCCGGCGGCACGGACAACAGGGCCAGGTGCAGGCCGGACAGGGCGCGCAGGTCGTCGCCCAAGGCCTTGTCGACCGCGAAGCCCATCACCACCCAGCCGATCTCCAGCGGCGCCTTCATCGGCACCACCACGAACTGGAACGGGCGGCCATCGACCAGGGCCAGCTGGCCCTTGGCCGGTGGGCGCACGCCCGGGCCCGCGGCCGCCAGACGCTCGCGCAGCGGCGCCAGCGCGGCGGCGCCCTGGCCACCGGCGGCGCGCAGCGAATAGTCCAGCCCCAGCAGCGCGACCACGCTGGCACCGATGCGGGCGCCGTGGTTGTCCAGCGCCGAGCGGATGGTCTCGGCGTCGTCCGACAGCACCGCCTCGCGAAAACCGTAGTCCGCCGCCAGCAGCGTGGCAGCCTGGGCCAGCTGCTGCGCGTTCTGGTCCAGCAGGCGGTCGAGCAGCCGCCCGCCCACCGCCAGCTGGTCGGCCAGCTGGGCACGGGCGTTGGCGTCGATGCTCTGCCGGATGGCGAAGAAGCCGGCACCCTGCACGGCCAGCAGCAGGCCGAGGAAGAGCGTGACGATGCGCCCGCCGAGGCTGGCCAGCAGGCGCTGCAGGCGCTTCATTTCGCGGCCACGTTGACGCGGGCCGTGAACTCGGCCGCGCCAGCTCCCACGGTGACCGCCTGCTCGGCGGCCGGCACGCCGGCGGGCAGGTCCGGGTGCCAGGCGCGCAGGGTGTAGGCACCGGGTGGCACGTCGGCCAGCAGGGCCCGGCCGCCGGCCTGGGTCTTGGCGAACCAAGGCGTGTCGGCGACGACCACCCAGCCGACCATGGTGTCGTGGATGTTGCAGCCCAGCACCACGATGCCGGGCTTGTCGAACTCGATCGGGCTCTCGGGCTTGCCCACGTACAGCTTCAGCTCGAACTTCTTGGCCGGCGAGAACGAGTAGACGTGGTGGCGCACCGTGTCCTGGTTCGGGAACTGGACCTTGGTGCCCACCGGCACCACCGTGATCTGCGGCACGAAGCGGCGGCCCTGCTGGGCGATCTCGACCTGGGTCGCGGGCTTGACGGCTGGCTTGGTGCCGCCGGCGGGTTCGAACATGACCACGGCGTCGGTCAGCGGCTGGCCGGCGCTGCCGGTGACCAGCACCTGCACCGCGGCAGCGCGGGCCAGGCCGCCGGCGACGAGCAGGCAGGCGGCAACGAGGGGCGTGACGGGGTGGCGCAGCGGCATGGGCGGGCAGGGCTCGGGCAAAGGGTACGGGTGGGTCCGCGCAGCGGCAAGGCCCATGGCCACGCCCCGCACGGCCGGGGCCGCTTGTCGACCGGATTTCGGCAGGAATGCACGGCCCCTTGAGCGCCCCGCCACGGGCCGGCCCGCCTTGATATGGCCATTTCGTGGCCGATGGCACACTGCCGCGCATGCCCGCTGCCGCCGTGGAGCCGCCCTGGCTCGTCGCCTGCCTGTGCGCCGCCTGGTGCCGCACCTGCGACGACTACCGCGCGGTGCTCGCCGCCGCCGAACAGCGTCACCCCGACATCCGCTTCGCCTGGATCGATATCGAGGACCATGCCGACGCGCTGGACGACCCCACGGGTGCGGCCGAGGACATCGAGAACTTCCCCACGCTGCTGCTCAGCCTGGGTGACGCACCCTATTTCTGCGGCACCGTGCTGCCGCATGCCGCGGTGCTGGAGCGCCTGCTGGAACAGGCCCGTGCCGGGGCACTTTCACCTCTGAAAGACCCCGTCTCTCGGCACCTGGCCAAGGCGGTCGGCGCCCTGGCGCGGCAGGGTCTGTCGGCGCTGCGGGTGGCCTGAACTTCCGGCCCCGCGCGGGGTCCTCCCGATGGACGTTGCGCGGGGCGCGCCGTCCAATCGCGCCGGACCCTGGAACCCAATACCCCCCATGGACGAATTCGACTACCTGGTGATCGGCGCCGGCTCGGCCGGCAGCGTGCTGGCCGGCCGCCTGAGCGAGGACCCGGGCTGCCGCGTGGCGGTCATCGAGGCCGGGCCGCCGGACAGCAGCGTGCTGATCCAATGCCCCGCCGGCCTGGCGCTGCTGGCCAAGAACGGCCAGGCCAACTGGGCCTTCGAGACCGTGCCCCAGCGCGGCCTGAACGGCCGCCGCGGCTACCAGCCGCGCGGCAAGGTGCTGGGCGGCTCCAGCTCGGTCAACGCGATGATCTACATCCGCGGCCAGCGTGAGGACTATGCGCACTGGGCCGCCCAGGGCAACCCCGGCTGGGGCTGGGACGAGGTGCTGCCTTACTTCCTGCGGGCCGAGCACAACGAGCGCGGCGCCAGCGCCCTGCCCGGCAGCGGCGGCCCGCTCAACGTGATGGATCTGCGCAGCCCCAACCGCTATCCGCCGGCCTTCGTGCAGGCTGGCCAACAGGCCGGTCTGCCGCTGAACGCCGACTTCAACGGCGAGACGCAGGAAGG
>JBGAGZ010000046.1:0-40938 GCA_044226465.1 Burkholderiaceae bacterium
GCGCCGGTCCAGCTGGGGCGAGCGCGAGGGTCGCACCACGTCCGCCTCGATGACACGGCCACGGGCGTCGATGGTCAGGTTCATCGTCAGCTCGCCGTAGAGCTTCTGGCCCTTGTACTCGGGGAAGTCGCGCGTGCCGCGGTCTTCGATGCGGCGGCGCAGGTTGTCGTAGTACAGCGCATAGACCTCTTCGCGCGTCGCTGGGCTGATGTAGCGCTTCTTGGGCCGGGCGTTCTCCTCGTTGATGCGCTTCTCGATCTCGGCCAGCATGCGCAGCATCTGGCGGCGACGCTCTTCGCGGTCGGCCTCTTCGCGGCTTTGCAGCGGGCGGCTTGGGTCGGGCGGCGGCAGCAGCGCGATCTCGCGGCGGATCTGGGCCAGCAACTGCTGTTGCGCCTCTTGCATCTGCTGGATCTGCTTCTGGGCGTCGTTGTCGGCGTCGCCGCTGACATTGATCGCCGACGGCGGCAGCGGCGTCGTTGCGCGCCCTTTCTCGGCCTCGCCGCCACCGGCCAGGTTGGCCTGCGCAATCGCCTGCGGCTTCAGCGGCGCCTCGTCCGAGCGCGAGTTGACCAGCACCACCTCCAGCGGCGTGTCCTGGAACACCCGGTTGAAGGCCTCGGGGTCGACGAAGCGCACCGTCAGCAGCACGCCGTGCAGTGCGGCCGAGACCACCAAGGCCCAGTGCAAGGTGGTCAGCGGCAGCGCGCGAAGCCAGGCGAGGAAGTTCGACATCGTCGGCGGTGCAGGGCGGGCCGCGGTCAGGCCGCCGCAGGCGGTGCGGCAGCGGCACCCGCCTCGTCGGCATCGGCGAGATCGATGGCCAGCGTCAGCGCGCCGGCGGGCGCCTCTTCGCCAGCGTCGTCGTCGGCCTCTTCGGCCGCCTCATCGGCCTGGTCGTCCAGCCGGGCAGCCAGGCTGGCGTGCAGGTCCAGCGTGAGCAGGTCGATGCCGGTCACGCGCACCCGCACGTGGGTGCCGCGTGGCAGGCTTTCGGTGCCCAACGCGCGGAAGACCAGTGGCACATGGTCGGCACGGACCAGGCCGTCCTTCATCACCGCGGCGTCGAGCTCGGCCAGGCCCTGCTGCTCTACCCAGCGCAAGGACCAGAAGCGCTCGATGCCGTTCTGGTAGCCGTTGTAGGCGGCGTAGGCGCCGTCGAAGGCCGAGATGATCGAGAACAGCGTCGCGTCCTTGGGCTTGAAGGGCGCGGCCAGCGCGGCCGTGCGGCCATGGCGGGCGCAAGCGATGATCTGCCACTGGTTGACCAGGTCCACGTAGCGGCGCAGCGGCGAGGTGGCCCAGGTGTACTGGGCGACGCCCATGCCGGCATGCGGGGCTGGCTTGATACCCATGCGCACCTTGACGCCCGGTGCCAGGCTGGCCTGGCTGCGGTAGATGCCGGGCACGCCCAGCTCGGCCAGCCAGCCACCCCAGCGGCTGTTGGCAAGGATCATCGCCTCCGAGACGATCAGGTCCAGCGGCGCGCCGCGGCGTCGCTCGGTGATCAGCACGGTCTCGCTGCCGTCGGGCTCGCGGCCATCGTGGCCGTCCAGCTTGTAGTTGTAGTCGGGCCGGTTGAAGCTCTCGGGCTTGCCGCGCACCACCTCGCGCGCCGCCTTGAGCGACTGGGCCAGCCGGAAGCAGAAGGCCAGTTCGGTGGCGAACGGGTAGTCGGCCGGTGCCTGGCCCGTCAGCGCCGCCTCGGTGACCGCGCTGTCGAGCTGGTCGTGGCGCAGGTTGGCGGCGATGGGCACGCGCTCCAACCGGGTCTCGCTGCCTGTGACCGCCAGCGTCGCTTCGTCGATCGTCACGTACAGGCTGACGGCCGGGCAGTCGCGGCCCTCGATCAGCGTGTAGGCCTGCACCACCGCATCCGGCAGCATCGTGATCTTGAAGCCCGGCATGTAGACCGTGGACAGGCGCTCGCGCGCCAGCTTGTCCAGGCCCGAGTCGGGCTGGATGGCCAGCGCGGGCGCCGCGATGTGGATGCCGAAGGTGACGGTGCCGCTGCCCAGGCCGCTGACCGACAGCGCGTCGTCGATTTCGGTGGTCTGCGAGTCGTCGATCGAGAAGGCGCGGCAGCTGGCCAGCGGCAGCTCGTCGCGGATCGCCGGTGCGTCCAGCGCGGGGAAGCCATAGCCCTTGGGAAAGGTTTCGAACAGGAAGCGCCGCCAGTGGAACTGGTAGGCGCTGCTGATCGCGCCGGCGGCCTTGAGCAGGTCCAGCGGCGCGCGCTGGCTGCGCTTGGCGGCCTCGACCACGGCCTTGTACTCGGCCGCGTTCTTGTCCGGTTTGAACAGGATCTTGTAGAGCTGCTCCTTCACCGGCGCCGGGCATTGGCCGGCGGCCAGCTCGGTGGCCCAGGCCTCGATCTGTGCCGCCTGCTGCTTCTTGCGCTCAATGGCCAACAGGGCAGCCTTGACGATCTCTTCCGGCGCCTTCTTGAACTGGCCCTTGCCGGCGCGGCGGAAGTAGTGTGGTGCTTCGAACAGCCGGAACAGCGCCGCGGCCTGCAGTTCCGGCCCGGCCTTGGCGTCGAAGTAGTCGCGCGCCAGCTCGGCAAAGCCGAACTCGCCCTCCGGGGCAAATTCCCAGGCCAGGTCGAGGTCGATCTCGGCTGCGCGCTGCGCGGCGGCAGCCATCAGCTCGGCCGGCTGCGGCTTGTCGAAACGCAGCAGCACATTGGTCGTTTTCACCTTCACGCGCTTGCCCGAGTCGAGCTCGATCTGCATCGAGCTGTCGGCTTCGGACATCACGCGGCCGGCGAGGAATTTGCCGGCGTCGTCGAACAGGGCGTACATCACGGGCGCGATTGTCGCCGAGGCTGATGCCCCGCCTGTGTCCGGTCGTGGTGGGCGCGCTCGGCGGAAGGTCGATGTGACCGCACGGGCGGCCGCCCACCGCGCCCGTTCGATCAGATCGAGCAACAGCGAGCCGCCGCAAGCCAGCGTCAGGCGGTGGCCCTTCAGCGTCTTCACATCGAATAGCACCGTGGCGCGCCGGGAGTTGCTTGCCGCGCGACATCCCGGAGTCGGTGGACGAGGCTGGATCGTCAGGTCGGAGCGCATGTGGTTCACGACGGGCACGGATAATTCTGCCCTCCGCATGTTGCCCGCCGTCGACCATGTGCCTCCTCCGCCTTCAAACCCGATACGCCTGGATCTTTTCCGCCGCTCTGCTCTACGGCCTGGCCGCCGATTCGCGCGCAGCCGAGCCTTCGGTTCCCACCGCCGAGGATGGGATCGATGGCGCGAAGTTGGGCCACTGCAGCAGACCTCCTGCCTACCCGATGTCGGCCCACAACGCTGGGCACGAAGGGACGACGACGGTGGGCTTCTCGGTCGACGAGCGCGGGGTGGTCGTACGGACATGGGTGGCAGAGTCGAGCGGAGATGCGGACCTCGACACCGCAAGCCGCAGCCACTTGCTGGGCTGCCGGGGCGTCGCAGCGACCAACGCGGCCGGTGCCGCAACGCGTTCTCACGGGCGCCTTGAAGTGGTCTGGGCGCTTGAGGGAAAGGAGCCGTTCCGTGTCGTGGGGCGCACGGCGCTGCCGGATTGGATGGCGAACATGGCGCGGTCGGAATGGATGCGCGACTGGTCCGAATGGGGCGACTGCAAGGTGCCTCGCGAGCTCGAAGCCAAGCCAGCCTCGGCGATGGATCGGCCCCCCGCGCAGGACGAATTCGCGGCGAAGGCGCGGCAGCAATTGATGGAGCGCTGGGCCGTCCGCGGCTGCGGCGGCGAGGTCCGGCTGCTGATGGTGTTGACCGACTACGGCCAGGACCGCCTGGCCTTCAGCGTCTGGCGCGGCGAGAAGCGCTTGGGAACGAAGCGCATCGATGATGCCCGGTCGCTTCGCTACCTGCGCGTGTGGCTGCCGGCATCGGCGCCGTCGCGGTGAGGAAATCCCTCAAACGGTCATTCCGCCCGACACTTCGAGCACCGCGCCGTTGACATAGCTGGCCTCGTCGCTGGCCAGGAAGGCGTAGACGTTGGCGATCTCCTCGGCGCGGCCCAGGCGCTTGAGCGGCACCTGGTCGCGCATGTGGTCCAGCACCTTGTCGGGGATGGTTGCGAGGATGGGCGTCTCGACGAAGCCGGGGGCCACCGCGTTGACGCGCACGCCCTTGGGGCCGAGTTCGCGGCTCCAGGTCTTGGTGAAGCCGATCACGCCGAACTTGCTGGCGGCATAGTTCGTCTGCCCGAAGTTGCCGTAGATGCCGACCACCGACGAGGCGTTGAGGATCACCCCCGACCCTTGCGCGACCATCGTGTCGGCCACGGCCTGGGCGCAGTGGAAGACACCGCGCAGGTTGACGTCGATCACGGCATCGAACTGGGCTTCGGTCATCTTCTGCAGCCGTGCGTCCTTGGTGATGCCGGCGTTGTTGACCAGCACGTCGATGCGGCCGTGGCGGGCCTTGACGGCCGCGACCATCGCATCGACCTGGGCCCGGTCGGTCACATCGACCACATGGCCCTGGTGGCCGTTCAGGTCGCCGGGGGCGTGGCCGCTGGCTTCGCCGCATTGCGCGACGGCCTGGTCGACCGCCTCGCGCCGCACATCGCAGACGACCACGGTGGCACCCTCGCGGGCAAACTTCAAGGCGGTGGCCAGGCCGATGCCCTGGGCCGCGCCGGTGACGATGCAGATCTTGTCGTGGAGTCTCATGGGGTCAGGTTCAGGAAGTGCAGGACGAAAGGCAGTTGCTGGTCGAAATCGGTCAGGGCGTGGTCGCTGCCTTCGAGCAGGAAAGTGGTGGCGCCGGCGTGGCGCGCGCTCATCTCGCGCCAGTCCAGCAACTCGTCGCCCTTGGCGATGACGGCGGCGTAGCGCTCGGGGCGGGTCAGCGTGGCCGGGGCCATGGCGCGCAACTCGTCCACGTACTCGGGGCGGAAGAAGAAGCGTTCTTCGGGCCGCTGCCAGGTCGTCTGCTCGCCGATGTGGCGGGCGAGGTCGCGCGCGGGATCGACAGCCGGGTTCAGCACCACTGCGCGACAGCCCGTGGCCTCGGCGACCACGGTGGCATAGAAGCCGCCCAGCGAACTGCCGATGACCGCCATGGACCCGTGCGGCCAGCCGTCGATGCCGTCGAACACCAGCGCCATTGCCTCGCGCGGCGATGGCGGCAACTGTGGGCACCAGCAGGTGACCTTCGGCCGGTTCGCCGCCAGCCAGCGGGCGAACATCTGCGCCTTGGTCGACAGCGGCGACGAGCGGAAGCCGTGCAGGTAGAGGATGTGGGTCGGCGCGGCCGGCATCGGCTGGTCAGCCCTTGGCCGCCAGGGCCGCGAGCAGCTTGGCGTGCACGCCGCCGAAGCCGCCGTTGCTCATGCACAGCACATGGTCACCGGGCTTCGCGGCCTTGGCGACCGTGGCCACCAGGGCGTCGATCGTGTCGGCGACCTGGGCCTGCGCACCCATGGGCGCCAGCGCCTCGCGCGCGTCCCAGCCCAGGTTGCCCTGGTGGCAGAAGGCGAGGTCGGCCTCTTCCAGCGCCCAGGGCAGCTGGGCCTTCATGGTGCCCAGCTTCATGGTGTTCGAGCGGGGCTCGAACACCGCCAGGATGCGCTCGACCCCGACCTTGCGCCGCAGGCCATTGACCGTGGTGCGGATGGCGGTGGGGTGGTGCGCGAAGTCGTCGTAGACCTTGACGCCATCGGCCTCGCCGCGCAGCTCGAGCCGGCGCTTGACGTTCTGGAATCCGGCCAGCGCGGCAGCGGCCTGCTCGGGCGCGACGCCCAGGTGCTCGGCGGCGGCGATGGCCGCCAGCGCGTTGAGCTGGTTGTGCTCGCCCAGCAGGGGCCACTCGACACGCGCCAGCTTCATCGAGCCGCGGATCAGGTCGAAGGCCTGCGGCTCGCCGCGGGCGCGCCAGGCGCCGGGCTCTTCCTTGCGTGCACCGAAGCGCTGCACCTCGCTCCAGCAGCCGCGGTCGAGCACGCGTTGCAGGGCCTCGTCGCGGGCGTTGACGACGAGGCGGCCCTGTGATGGCACGGTGCGCACCAGGTGATGGAACTGGGTTTCGATGGCGGCCAGGTCGGCAAAGATGTCGGCGTGGTCGAACTCGAGGTTGTTCAGGACCGCGGTGCGCGGCCGGTAGTGGACGAACTTGCTGCGCTTGTCGAAGAAGGCGGTGTCGTACTCGTCGGCCTCGATGACGAAGGGCGAGCCCACGCCGGCCTTGGCGCCGGTGCCCACATGACCCAGGCGTGCCGACACGCCGAAGTTCACCGGCACGCCGCCGACCAGGAAACCCGGCTCGAGGCCAGCCTGGTCGAGCACCCAGGCCAGCATCGCGGTGGTGGTGGTCTTGCCGTGCGTGCCGGCCACGGCCAGCACGTGACGGCCCTGCAGCACGTGCTCGGCCAGCCATTGCGGGCCGCTGGTGTAGGCGGCGCCGGCGTCGAGCACGGCCTCCATCAGTGGGTTGCCTCGCGTGACCACGTTGCCGACCACGAAGACGTCGGGCGCCAGCGCCAACTGGTCGGCGCCGTAGCCTTCGATCAGCTCGATGCCCAGCGCACGCAGCTGGTCGCTCATCGGCGGGTAGACATTGGCGTCGCAGCCGGTGACGCGGTGGCCGGCCTCGCGGGCCAGGGCGGCCAGGCCACCCATGAACGTGCCGCAGATGCCGAGGATGTGGATGTGCATGGAAAGGGGTTCCAGGGTGGCGGCACGGCCACAAGGCCGTGCCGGGCACCAATTGGGCCAGGCTCAGCCGGCGCGCAGGGCTTCGTGGGCGGCCTGCACCGTGGCCGCGATGTCGGCCGGTGTGTGGGCGGCGCTGACGAAGCCGGCCTCGTACAGCGCTGGTGCCAGGTACACGCCGCCGTCGAGCATGGCGTGGAAGAAGCGGTTGAAGCGCTCCTTGTCGGTGGCCATCACCTCGTCATAGTTCTGGGGCAGCGGCTTGCCGAAGAAGAAGCCGAACATGCCGCCTTCAGAATCGGACGAGAAGGGCACACCGGCATCGTCGGCGGCCGCCTGCAGGCCCTGGACCAGTGCCCGGGTCGACGCGCCCAGCGCCTCGTAGAAGCCTGGCTTGGCGATCTCGCGCAGCGTGGCCAGGCCGCAGGCCGTGGCCACCGGGTTGCCCGACAGCGTGCCGGCCTGGTAGACCGGGCCCAGCGGCGCGAGCTGCTGCATGATCTTTCGAGTGGTGCCGAAGGCGGCCAGCGGCATGCCGCCGCCGATGACCTTGCCGAAGACGCTGATGTCGGGCTTGAAGCCGGGCAAGGCCTTGGCGTAGACGCTCTGCGCACCGCCCAGCGCGACGCGAAAGCCGGTCATCACCTCGTCGAACACCAGCAGCGCGCCGTGCTGGTCGCACAGCTCGCGCAGCCGCTTGATGAAAGGCAGGCTGGCGCGCACGAAATTCATGTTGCCGGCGATCGGCTCGATCATCACGCAGGCCAGCTCGGCGCCATGCGTGGCGAAGGCGGCCTCGAGTTGCTCGACGTCGTTGTAGCGCAGCACCAGGGTGTGCTGCACCACCTCGGCCGGCACGCCGGCGCTGGTCGGGTGGCCGAATGTGGCCAGGCCCGAACCGGCCTTGACCAGCAGGGCGTCGGCGTGGCCGTGGTAACAGCCCTCGAACTTGATCAGCTTGGACCGGCCGGTGGCGCCCCGGGCCAGGCGGATGGCGCTCATCGCCGCCTCGGTGCCCGAGCTGACCAGGCGCACTTGCCCGATGCTGGGCACGCGGCGGATGATCTCTTCGGCGAGTTCGACTTCGCGCTCCGTTGGCGCGCCGAAGCTGAAGCCGTCGCGCGCGGCCCTGAGCACCGCGTCCAGCACGGCCGGGTGGCCGTGGCCCAGGATCATCGGGCCCCAGGAGCCGATGTAGTCGATGTACTTCTGGCCTTCGGCGTCCCACAGGTAGGCGCCCTCGGCACGGGCGATGAAGCGCGGCGTGCCGCCCACGGCGCGGAAGGCCCGCACCGGCGAGTTGACGCCGCCGGGGATGCTGAGCTGGGCGCGCTCGAACAGCCGGGCGTTGGCACCGGCGGCGGAAGAATCAATGGACACGGCGCGAGCCTCCGGGGGGCGTGGGGGGGTCGGCGGCGGCAGGCGCTTCGTCGACATCGTCGGGGGTGGTGCCATCGGCCTCCTCGCCTTCTTCCGGCGGCAGGGCCCAGAAGAAGCGGTCGGGCACGATGTTGCCCATGCCGGGGCGGAAGCCCGCGTCCAGGCTCTGGTCGAGGAACTGCAGGGCTTCGCCGACAGCGGCCTGCAGCTCGCTGCCCACGCCCAGCAGCGCGGCCAGTGCGGCGGACAGCGTGTCGCCGGCGCCGACGAAGCTGACCTCGAACAGCTCGAACTTCTCGCCGGTGAGCGCGCCCTGGGCCGAGGCCAGCACGTTGTCCACGAACTGGCCGGTGCCGCCCTTGGCCGGCAGCATCACGCCGGTCACCAGCACGTAGCGCGTGCCATGCTCGGCGGCGGCCACGGCCAGCTCGCGCGGCGAGGCCGGGCGGTCCGATTCCCACTCGGGCAGCAGGAAGTCGGTCAGCGTCTTGTGGTTGCCCACCAGCACCTCGGTGGCCGGCAGGATCAGCTCGCGGAACGCGTCGACGTAGCTCTGCGATTCGTCGTCGCCCAGCCAGGACAGGCCCGGCAGGTAGGACACCAGCGGCACTTCGGCGTAGTCCGACAGGATCTCGGCCACGGCCGAGACGTTTTCGGCCGAGCCGAGGAATCCGACCTTGAAGCCCGACAGGGTCACGTCTTCCAATACGTAGCGGGCTTGCTCGACGATCGCGTCGCCGTCGATCACGTGCTGGTCGAAGATCTCGGCGGTGTCGCGCATCACGATGCTGGTGACCACCGGCAGCGCGTGCGCACCCATGGCAGCCACGGTGGCGACGTCGCCGCCCAGGCCGCCGGCGCCGCTGGGGTCGCTCGCGTTGAAGCACATCACGCAGGCGGGCGGAGGCGCCTCTTGCACCGGCACGTTGGGGTCGGCGCCCGGGTCGGGGATGGGGGTGGTGGTCATCTTGGCGGCCGCCCGCACGAACCGCGTGTCGCGTTTCACGCACGGGCTGGCGAGAAGTTCAGAAAATGGTGAGCTTTGTGGCGTATGTGCCGATAAACCCTTGGCTTTTGCCAATAGGCCGTGGCTACAATCAATTGAGATTGTAGTGATCTGGCATCGTTGACGTGAGCGAATACCGAACCTGGATGTGCCTCATTTGCGGATGGATCTATGACGAGGCCGCCGGGGACGTCGAACATGGCATTGCGCCGGGCACCCGTTGGGAAGAAGTTCCCATGAACTGGACCTGCCCGGAATGCGGTGCACGCAAGGAAGATTTCGAGATGGTTCAGATTTGACGCTCGTCATCCTTGCAGCCTGAAACCGCGCAGCCGAAAAGGCGCGCACAACAATCATCGTTTGGGGGCGCATGGTGGCCGACGACAAATTGACGGAACACCCCGCTGCGACGACCAGGGTCCTGGTCATCGACGACAGCAACACGATCCGCCGCAGCGCGGAGATCTTCCTGCGCCAGGGGGGGTATCAGGTGGTGCTGGCCGAAGACGGCTTCGATGCGCTCGCCAAGGTCAACGACCATGAGCCGCACCTGATCTTCTGCGACATCCTGATGCCCCGGCTGGACGGCTACCAGACCTGCGCCATCATCAAGCGCAACCCGCGCTTTGCCAACGTGCCGGTGGTGATGCTGTCGTCAAAGGACGGTGTGTTCGACAAGGCCCGCGGCCGCATGGTCGGTTCGGACGACTACCTCACCAAGCCCTTCACCAAGGAACAACTCTTGCGCGTGGTCGCGCATTTCCGCTCGGTCGCTGCCTGACACGACCGACGCTGGACTGCCCTGGCCCCATCAAGGCCGGGCGAAGCCGGAGTCAATCACCATGCCCATCCAGAACATCCTCCTCGTCGACGATTCCAAGACCGAACTGCACCTGCTGTCGGACATCCTGACCCAGAAGGGCTACACGGTGCGCACCGCCGAGAACGGCGAAGAGGCCATGCGCCGTCTGGCCGAGGTCAAGCCCGACCTGATCCTGATGGACGTGGTGATGCCCGGCACCAACGGCTTCCAGCTCACGCGCGCCATCACGCGCGATCCGCGCTTTGCTGGCGTGCCGGTGATCATGTGCACCAGCAAGAACCAGGAAACCGACCGTGTCTGGGGCCTGCGCCAGGGCGCGCGCGACTACGTCGTCAAGCCGGTCGATGCGAACGACCTGCTGGCCAAGATCCAGGCCCTGGGCTGAGCGCCCGCTTCCTCGACCCCACACCGCCAACCCCCACCATCCACGATGCCGAGCAAGGACGCCCTGCGGGAACTTCAGTTGCGGCTGGCCAACCGGCTCCAGGCCGCGCGCGAACGCCCCCGCGAGGCCGGCTGGCTGGCCGTCGAGTGTGCCCAGATCGGCCTGCTGCTGCCGCTGGCACAAGCCGGCGAGATCCACGCTGCGCGCCAAGTGGCGCCGGTGCCGCATGCCAAGCCTTGGATGCTGGGCGTGGCCAATCTGCGCGGCCAGCTCAACGCGGTGGTCGACCTGGGGCATTTCCTGCACCTGCGCTCTTCCACGGCCGGCGGCGCGCCCCGTGCCGGGGCCCAACTGGTGATGCTCAACCCGTCCTTGCGCGTGAATGCGGCCATCCTGGTCGATCGCCTGGCGGGGCTGCGCGACTCCGAGCAGCTCGAGCGCCTCGCGCCGAGCAGCAGCGATCCGCGGCCTGGCTTCGCCGGGGCCTCGTGGCGCGATGCCCAGGGCCGTGTCTGGCAGGAGTTGAACCTCGCTGCCTTGGCGCAAGACCCGCAGTTTCTCGATGTGGCGGCCTGACGCGCCACGGATTGCCTGATGAAAGCCGTCGCCGCGTCCACCGACGCGGCCTGTGAGAGGAAAAGATGAGCCTGTCCGACCCCCTGAAGAGCGCCGCCGGCGCAAGCGCCCAGCAAGCCAGCCCGGCCGATCACGTCGGCCGCACGGGTGACCACGAGGTCGACCTGCTGCTCAGCGAAATCGACCAGCGGCTGGCCGGCCAGGGCAGTGCGTCCAACGCCGGCCCCGACACGGATTTCGGTGACCCGCCCGATTCGGTCATCGAGCTGAACGCGATGGCCGACGACGGCCCGGCCACCCGCGCCGGTGCCGACATGGACCTGGGCGCAGTCGGCGACGAGCAGCACCAGGCGGCGTTGGGCGAGGCCCTGGCGGCCGTGGCCCCCGCCGGGGCTGCCGCGGCGGCTGCGGCCGAGGCTGCATCGGCCGAGGAAGAGACCGCCGGCCTGCCGCTGATCGGCAAGCAGTCTCCGGCGCAACAGCAGCGCGTGCTGCTCGGCATGATCGTCGGCGGTGCCGTCACCTTTGTGCTCACCGGGGCCCTGGCGCTGAACGCGGCCAGCAAGCAGGCCGGTCAGCTGTCGGCCACCGGCCAGGCGCTGATGCAGTCGCAGCGGCTGGCCAAGTCGGTGTCCCAGGCCCTGATCGGCAGCCCCGCGGCCTTCCCGGAAATGAAGGAAAGCGGTGAGGTTCTCGCGCGCAGCCTGCGCGGCCTCAACGATGGCAACGAGCAGGTCACCAAGGCGCCCGCTGCGGTGCAGGAATCGCTGGCACCTTTGATGCCGCTGCTGGACCGCGCCGAAAAGAACGGCAAGATCGTGCTGGACCAGCAGAAGACGCTGACCCAGGTCGGTCAGGCGCTGCGCCTGATCAACCGCCAGTCGTCCGACCTGCTGGAAATCGCCGAGACGGTGAACTCGCTGAAGTTGCAAAGTGGCGCCTCGGCGTCCGAGCTGTCGGCGGTGGGCCAGTTGGTGATGTTGACCCAGCGGATTGGCAAGAGCGCGAACGAATTCCTGACGCTCGAAGGCGTGAGCCCCGAGGCGGTGTTCCTGCTCGGCAAGGACTTGAACTCCTTCCGCGAGATCGCCGACGGCCTGCTCAAGGGCAACGCCGAGTTGCGTCTGCCGGGCACCAAGGACCCACAGGCCAAGGAACGGCTGGAACAGCTGATCACCCAGTACGAGCAGACCCGCACGCAGGCCAGCGCCATCCTGGGCAACCTGCAAGGCCTGGTCTCGGCGCGCGAAGCGCAGGCCGCGATCGTGGGCGACTCCGAGCCGCTGCGAAAAGGCCTGGAGAACGTGCAGGCCGGCCTGGAAAGCCAGGGCGGCCTGAGCGGCGTGCACATCGTCGTGCTGCTGCTGTCGGCCATCGTCGCCGGCCTGGGCGGCCTGGGCATCCTGCGCCTGTATGTGCGCAACCAGGCCCTGCGTGCCTTGCAGGCGGAAGAGCACGAGCGCGAAGCGAAGCGCGTCAACGACGCCAACCAGGCGGCCATTTTGCGTTTGATGAACGAGCTGCAGACGGTGGCCGAAGGCGATCTGACGCAGCAAGCCACTGTGACCGAGGACATCACCGGTGCCATCGCCGACTCGGTGAACTACACCGTGGAAGAGCTGCGCAACCTGGTGGCCCAGGTGCAGGGCACGGCCGCCCGGGTGACGCACACCACGCAGCAGGTCGAGTCCACTTCCACCGAGCTGCTGGCTGCGTCCACCGAGCAGCTGCGCGAGATCCGCGAAACCGGCGAATCCGTGCTGCAGATGGCGAGCCGAATCAACCAGGTGTCCGCGCAGGCCCAGCAGTCGGCCGAGGTGGCCAAGCAATCGCTGCAAGTGACCTCGAACGGTCGCCAGGCGGTGCAGGACTCGATCGGCGGTATGAACGCCATCCGCGAGCAGATCCAGGAAACCTCCAAGCGCATCAAGCGGCTGGGTGAAAGCTCGCAGGAGATCGGCGAAATCACCGAGCTGATCTCGGACATCACCGAACAGACCAACGTGCTGGCGCTGAACGCCGCCATCCAGGCCGCGTCCGCCGGTGAAGCCGGCCGAGGCTTCTCGGTGGTGGCGGAAGAAGTGCAGCGGCTGGCCGAACGCTCGGCCGACGCGACGCGCCAGATTGCCGCGCTGGTGAAGACCATTCAGACCGACACCCAGGACGCGGTGGCCGCCATGGAGCAGTCGACCCAGGGCGTGGTGCAGGGGGCGCGGCTGTCCGATGCGGCCGGCTCGGCGCTGGTCGACATCGACCGCGTGACGCGCGAGCTGTCTTCGCTGATTGAATCGATCTCGTCCGAAGCGCGGCGCGAAGCGGATTCGGCCAACATTGTGGCCGCGAACATCCAGCACATCTTCGCCGTGACCGAGCAGACCGGCGACGGCACGCGCTCGACCGCCAAGATGGTGCACGAGCTGTCGCGCTCGGCCGACGAGCTGCGCCAATCGGTGGATCGTTTCAAGATCGCCTGACCCGGGGTCTCGACGCCACCGCCCGACGAAAGACTTTCCCGCGACCGCCATGGAACCTGTACGCGATCAGACCCTGCCCGGCGACCTGAGCGCCCTGGCCTGGGTGCAGGAAGAGCTGCGCCGGACGCTGGAGCAGGCGCACAAATCGTTGCGCCGCCATCAGCGTGAGGCCGAGCAGCGTGCCGGCGCCGAGCCCGATGGCGAGGCGGTGGTGCCCACTGGTCTGCTGCAGGCGCGCACGCTGATGCACCAGGGCGCAGGCGCCCTGGCCATGATCGGTCTGCCGGCCCCCGCGCGCTTCCTGTCGGCCAGCGAGCAGGCGGTCGGAGCCCTGGCGGACCGCACGGCGAACCTGGACGCGGCGGCGGTCGACACCATCGAGAACGCGTCGTTCGCGTTGCTGGACTTCCTGCGCCGCGTACTGGCGGGCAAGCCGATGTCGCCGTTGGCGCTGTTTCCGCAGTACCGCGCCATGCTCACGCTGGCCAAGGCCGAGCGCGTGCACCCGGCCGACCTGTGGGAAGCCGAAGAGCGCACCGAGCCGGTCGCCAACTGGGACTCGGGTTTCGCGCCGCTGGCGCCGGACCCAGGCGTGCACGACGAGATCGAGCGCGCGATGCTGAAGACGCTGCGCAGTGGCGACGGCGCCTCGCTGCAGCGCATGAGCGACCTGTTCGCCGGCCTGTCGGCCAACGCCGAGGGCCGCACCGCCACGCTGTGGCAACTGGCCTCGGCCTTTTTCGAGGCGCAGTCCATCGGGGCGCTGAAGCCCGACCTGTACAGCAAGCGCTTGGTCTCGCGCCTGCTGGCCCAGCTTCGCGCCGTCGAGCGCGGCGCGACCGACGGCCCCGGCCGCCTGCTGCGCGATCTGCGTTTCTTCTGTGCCCAGGCGCGCCACGTGGCCGCCTCGCACGCCCCGCGCCTGGCGCAGGTGCAGCGGGCGATGCAACTCGGCGGCAGCGAGCCGGTGGACTACGAACAAAGCCCCCTCGGCCGCTACGACCCGGCCCTGGTGCCACTGGCACGCCGCCGTGTCGGCGCCTTGAAGGAAACCTGGTCGGCCCTGGTGTCCGGTGACACCGCACTCGGCGCCGCGGTGCCCGAGCAGGCCGCCCTGGTGGCCGAGTCGGTGCGCCAGATCTACCCGCACGGCGAGGTGCTGGCCGACGCGCTGACCGCCGCCACACAGCGCGGCGCCGCTCCGTCGCCGGCGCTGGCGATGGAAGTGGCCACTGCGCTGCTGTGCGTCGACGCCTCGCTGGACGACATCGACCTCGAGCGCGCCGAGATGCAGCAGCGTGTGCAGCGCCTGGCGCAGCGCCTGGCCACGGTGACCGCCGGCGGCGAGCAAGCCCCGGTCGAGCCCTGGATGGAGGCGCTGTACCGTGAGGTATCCGACCGCCAGACCATGGGCAGCGTCGTGTCCGAGCTGCGCGCCTCACTGGCCGAGATCGAACAGCAGCTGGACCGCTTCAGCCGCACGCCGACCGAGCGGGAGCTGCTCGCCCCGGTGCCCAGCGAGCTGGGCGCCATGCGCGGCGTGCTCTCCGTGCTGGGCCTGGACCAGGCCTCGCACGCGGTTCAGCGCATGCGCGACGATGTCGACGCGCTGGTGGCCGCGCCCGAGGGCGCCGCCAGCGACGACGTCGCCGGCCGCCTGGCCGACAACGTCGGCGCGCTGTCCTTCATGATCGACATGCTGGGCGTTCAGCCGCAGCTGGCCAAGTCGCTGTTCCGCTACGACCCGGCCACCGGCCGATTCGCCGCGGTGATGGGCCACGCCCGCGTCGCCACCACCACCGGCAGTGCCACCGAAGCAGACCTGAACGAGCAGCTGCAATCAGTGGCCGAGTCGGCCTCGACCGCCGGGGTTTCCGACGCCGACCTGTCGCGCACCCTGGACGGCCTGGCCCACCAGGCGGTCGCCGCCGATGCGCCCAAGCTGGCCGAGCGCGCCGCGCAGGCGCGCGACGCGCTGGCGGGCGCCGCCAACGACGCCGAGCGCGACGCGGCGCGTGCCGACATCGCCCAGACCATGGGCGAGTTCGCGGCCCGCCAGGAGCCCGCGCCGCCCACCTCGCCGCGCACCGCCCCCATGCCGCTGGACGACGAGCCGGACGACATGCGCGAGATCTTCTTCGAAGAGGCGCGCGAGGTCACCGTCACCGCCCGCGAGGCCCTGGAGGCACTGGCCCACCAGCCGCAGGACCTGGAAGCGCTGACGACCGTGCGGCGTGCCTTCCACACCCTCAAGGGCAGCTCGCGCATGGTCGGTCTGCGCGACTACGGCGAAGCCGCCTGGGCCTGCGAGCAGCTCTACAACGCCCGCCTGGCCGAAGCCACCGTCGAGGCCGACCTGGCGCTGCGCAGCTTCAGCCTGCGCGCGCTGGACACGCTGGCCGGCTGGGTCGAAACCCTGGCAACCGGCAGTGGCAGCCTGCCCGATGGGCGCGCCCTGGCCGACCAGGCCCAGGCGCTGCGCCTGCGCACCGCCGTGGCTGAGGCCGAAGAGGTGGCCTCGATGCTGGCGGCCGCTCCCGCTCCCACCCCGGCGCCAGTGCCTGCACCCATGGCTGCAGCCCCGGCCGTGGCACCAGTGGAGCCGCCACCCGCTGCAGCCGCGCCCGTGTCCGAGCCCATGCCCTTCGCGGTGGCGGACACGGCCCCGCTGGCACTGGACACCCGGCCGTCGGAAATGGCCCGGTCAACCGACTGGCCCAGCCTCGCCGAGCCGGCGGCCACGGCGCCGCTCGACTTGCCCGAGGTGTTCGAGCTGCCCCATGGCGGGGCCGCCGCGGAGGCGCCCGCCGCCGATGGCGAGCGCACCACCTTGCGCTTGTATCCCGGCGCGGTGGAGTCGGCCGGGCTTTCGTCCGGCCAGGCCGATCTGCCCGACGAGGTGCCGGTCGACGACGATGCCGAGGTCAGCGCCGAGTGGGCGTCCACCTCGCAGGCGCCTTTGCAGGACCTGCTCGGTGGTGGCGCCCATGCTGCCGCCGCCAGCGGCATGGCCAGCGTCGACATCGAACTGCCACTCGACCTGCCCGAGGCCGCCCGGCCCGAGCCGGCGCCTGCACAGGAAGACGAGGCCGAGCGCTACAAGGTGGTCGGCGAGTTGCGCATCCAGATCGCGCTGTTCAACATCTTCCTCAACGAGGCCGACGAGCAGTCGCGGCGCCTGGGCGTCGAGATCGCCGAATGGCAGCATGAGCTCGACCGTCCGGTCAGCGAGGCGGCGATCGCATTGGCGCACTCGCTGGCGGGCAATTCCGCCGCCGTCGGCTACAGCGACCTGTCCAACCTGGCACGCCGGCTCGAGCACGCGCTGGAGCGCTCGGCGTCCCGCGGTCATGGCGAGGCCAACGAGGCCCAGCTGTTCGCCGACGTGGGCGACGAAATCCGCCGCCTGCTGCACCAGTTCGCTGCCGGCTTCCTGAAGCCGGTCGCCTCCGAGGTGCTGGCCCGCCTGGACGCGCACGAGGCGCACGAGGCCCAGGAAGCCTTGTCCGGCACCCGCAGCGACCTGGCCGCACCGCCCGTGCCGGCGCAGACACCCCTTGACGAGGGCGCTGAGCCCGAAGGGGCCGGCCCCGTCACCACGCAGGCCCCGCTCGGCGCGGTGAAGTTCACCTCGCTGGCCGACGAGATCGCGCCCGCCGAGGTGGACGAGCCGCTGCCGGTCAGCGCAGCGCCGCGCGAAGGCCTGATCGGCGAAATCGCCGACGGCATCGACAACACCGACGCGATCGACGACGAACTGCTGCCGATCTTCCTGGACGAGGGCCGCGAGTTGCTGCCCGCGCTGGCGCAGGCCGTGCGCCGCTGGGAGGACAGCCCCACCGATGCCAGCGCTGCCACCGCGGCGATGCGCGTGCTGCACACGCTCAAGGGCAGCTCGCGCCTGGCCGGCGCGATGCGCCTGGGCGAAGTGGCGCACCGCCTCGAAACCGCCATCGGCCAGGTCACCGCGCAGGGCCACCCGGACGAGGGCGTGCTGGCCCACCTGCACGCCGGTGTCGATGCCCTGGCGGAAGAGTTCCAGCGCCTGCAAGGCGGCGGTGCCGAGCTGGACCTGGGCCTGGGCTCCCCAGCCCGCCCAACGCCGGTGGCACCCGTGGCCGTGCCGGTGCAGCCGGTGGTCAAGGTGCCCGCCAAACCGGCCACGCCGTTGGCTGCCGCGCCCGCGACGGAGCAGCCCGGCGAACAACCGGCCGAGATCGACTGGAGCCGTTTCGCTGTCCATGCCCTGCCGCAGCCCGGCAGCGCGGCCGCTGCGGCCGGCGAAGCCGCTGCCGGCGTGGTGCGCGTGCGCGCGCCGCTGCTGGAGCGCCTGGTGAGCCATGCCGGCGAGGTGGGCATCGCCCGCTCGCGCATCGAGTCCGACATGGGCCAGCTGCAAGGCTCGCTGAAGGAACTGACGGACAACCTGGACCGCCTGCGTCGCCAGTTGCGCGACTTGGAGCTCCAGGCCGAGACCCAGATGACCTCGCGCATGGAAGCGGCGCGCCACATGCAGCAGGCTTTCGACCCGCTGGAGATGGACCGCTTCACCCGCGTGCAGGAGCTGACCCGCATGCTCGCCGAATCGGTGGGCGATGTCGGCACGGTGCAGCGCGGCATCCAGCAGACCTTGCAGAGCACGGAAGACCAGCTCGCGGTGCAGGCGCGCTTGACGCGCGACCTGCAGGACGACCTGCTGCGGGCCCGCATGGTCGAGTTCGACACGCTGTCGGACCGGCTGTACCGCGTGGTGCGCCAGGCCGCGAAAGAGACCGGCAAGCAGGTTCGGCTGAACCTGGTGGGTGGTGCGATCGAACTCGACCGTTCGGTGCTGGACCGCATGGCGCCCCCGTTCGAGCACCTGTTGCGCAACGCGGTGGCGCACGGCATCGAGGCGCCGAACCTGCGTGAAGCCGTGGGCAAGGACCCGCACGGCAACATCGAGGTCAGCCTGCACCAGGCCGGCAACGAGGTGCGCATCGAAGTGCGCGACGATGGCGCCGGCCTGAACCTGGCCCGCATCGCCGAGCGCGCCCGTTCGCTGGGCCTGCTGGCCGACGACGCCCGGCCCACCGAGGGCGACCTCGCCGGCCTGATCTTCACCCCGGGCTTCTCGACGGCCGACCAGGTCACCGAGCTGGCCGGCCGCGGGGTCGGCATGGACGTGGTCCGCTCCGAGGTCACCTCGCTGGGCGGCCGCATCGAGACCGCCAGCGCCACGGGCCGCGGCACCTCGTTCCAGCTGGTGTTGCCGCTGACCACCGCGGTGACGCAGGTGGTGGCTGTGGCCTGCGGCGAGTTGCACGTGGCCGTGCCGTCGACCCTGGTCGAGACGGTCAAGCGTGTGCCGGTCGACGAGGTCGAGACCGCCTACCGCACCGGCATGCTGCGCCACGGCGACCAGGAACTGCCCTTCTTCTGGTTCGGCAGCCTGCTGCAGCACGGCCTGCGCGGCAGCGCCGAAGGCCGCACGACGCCGGTCATCATCGCCCGCAGTGCGTCGCAGCGCGTGGCTTTGCACGTCAGCCAGGTGCTGGGCAACCAGGAAGTGGTGGTCAAGAACCTGGGGCCGCAGCTGGCCCGCCTGCCGGGCCTGGCGGGCATGTCGCTGCTGGCCAACGGCGAGACGGTGCTGATCTACAACCCGGTCGCGCTGGCGGCCTTCTACGGCGAGGACGCCCGCAAGCGGTTCCTGCAGTGGCTGCGCACGGCGCCGCTGGCGCCTGCCGGCGCCGGCGTCTCGCAAGAGGCCACCGAGCAGGCTGTTCCGGCCGAAGTGGCGGCCGTCACGGCGAACGAGGTGCCGCGCAACGAAAGCCGTGCGCCGCTGATCCTGGTGGTCGACGATTCGCTGACCGTGCGCCGAGTGACCCAGCGCCTGCTGGCCCGCGAAGGCTACCGCGTGACGCTGGCGCGCGACGGCCTGGACGCGCTGGAAAAGCTGGCCGACGAACGCCCGGCGGTGATGCTCAGCGACATCGAGATGCCGCGCATGGACGGATTCGACCTGGTACGCAACGTGCGCGGCGATGCCCGCCTGCACGACCTGCCGGTCATCATGATCACTTCGCGCATCGCCCAGAAGCACCGCGACCATGCGCTGGAGCTGGGGGTCGATCACTATTTGGGCAAGCCTTACGACGAAGAAGCGCTGCTGGCCCTGGTACGCTCATATATTCAGCCCCTGGTGCCGGCCTAAAGTTGCCGGTGGGCGTACCGAACAGGATGCATGGCGCAAATCGTTGACCAGCTGGCCGAACTCACCGGCCTGCGCGACCGCGACACTCTCGATGTCAGCCTGGTCTCGTCGATCCGCGATTTGCTGCAGCCTCGCAGCGTTGCCGTCCACCGGGTGGTGGGCGACGCGGGCGACGAGCGCTGGCTGACCCGCGCCCTGCTGACCGCCGGCGACGTGGCGGCCCGGGCCGATTCTTCCTGGGCCGACCCGCAATCGCTGCCCCTGCTGTCCGAGCACCCAGAGCGCCTGCGCAGCCTGCAGTCTGCTGCCGAGGTCGAGCTGGCCGGGCCGGACGGCGCCAGCACCTTGCTGCTGCCGCTGGCGTCCGACACCGGGGTGGTCGGTGTCGTCGAGGTGATGACCGACCGGTCGCTGCCCGAGGAGTTCAAGCGCCTGCTGGTCGGCGTGCTGCGCATCTACCGCAACGTGCAAGGCCTGCTGGACTACAGCGAGCGCGATACCCTGACCGGCCTGCTCAACCGCAAGAGCTTCGACGAGACCTTCTACAAGGTCTCGGCGGTGCCGACCAGGTCGCTGCCCGACACGCCGGGCGATCGCCGCCACGCCCCGGCGGCGAGCTATTGGCTGGGCGTGGTCGACATCGACCACTTCAAGCAGGTCAACGACCGTTTCGGTCACCTGATCGGCGACGAGGTCCTGCTGCTGCTGTCGCGCGTCATGCGCAGCTGCTTCCGCTTCTACGACCAGCTCTACCGCTTCGGCGGCGAAGAGTTCGTGGTGCTGCTGCGCTGCACCGGCGAGGACGACGCCCTGGCCGCGCTGGAGCGTTTCCGCGAGGCGGTGCGGGGCTACTTGTTCCCGCAGGTCGAGACCATCACCGTCAGCGTCGGCTTCACGGACGTGCGCAGCGGCGACACCCCCAACGCGGCTGTCGAGCGGGCCGACCGGGCGGTGTACTTCGCCAAGAACCATGGCCGCGACCAGGTGCGCTGCCATGCAGCACTGGTGCGCGAGGGTTCGCTCGACGACGAGAAGAAGTCCGGCGACGTCGACCTGTTCTGATCGCTGGGGCGGTCGGGCTGCCGGCGCGGCAGGCAATCTTTCTTTACCGGGCGCTCACCGTGCGGTGTCATGGTAATCCCTGACAATTCGCCACCATGGACCAATCCCCTGCCGATTCGTTGCGCCGCCACAGTGGCTGGAAGGGCTGGCTGGCCGCCCTGGTCGGTGGGGCCGGCGCGGCCCATGGCGGCGCTGCCGAGCCGGTGCCGCCGGTCGAGCC
This sequence comes from Burkholderiaceae bacterium, assembly GCA_044226465.1. Taxonomy (GTDB): domain Bacteria; phylum Pseudomonadota; class Gammaproteobacteria; order Burkholderiales; family Burkholderiaceae_C; genus Ideonella. The sequence continues at coordinate 20,784 of JBGAGZ010000046.1, forward strand.
ACCGGCCGCCCGTGAGCCCTTGGTGCCGGCCCGTGGTGGCGCCGCCAGCGCGCCCTTGTCGCCCGCATCGGGCCCAGCGGGTACGGTGGCCTCGCCTGTGCCCGACCTGCCGCTCAGCCGCGTCGATGTGCTGGTCTACAAGGTGGCGGGCTCGCAGCGCCTGAAGCTGCATTTCGCCCGCCCGTCGGCCGACCGTTTCCCGGGGCCGCGGCCCTGCATCGTTTTCTTCCACGGCGGTGCCTGGCGCACCGGCGATCCCAAGCAGTTCATGGCCTACGCCAAGCGCTTGGCCGACATCGGCATCGTCGGCATCAGCGCCCAGTACCGCCTGATGGGCGACGACGACGTGTTGCCGCTGCATGCGGTGCAGGACGCGCGCTCGGCGCTGCGGTTCGTGCGCGCCAAGGCGGCGCGGCTGGGCTGCGACCCGCAGCGCATCGGCGCCGGCGGTGGCTCCAGCGGCGGCCACCTGGCCGTGATGACTGCGGTGCCGGCGCCCGCCAAGCCAGGCCCCGCCGGCCCGATCGACGACGCCGAGGACGACCTCAAGCAGACCTCCCGGCCTGACGCGCTGTTCCTGATGAACCCGCCGCTGAACCTGGAGCGCTACGACCGGCCCGTGCCGCTGGACCAGCGGCGCCAACTGTCGCCAACCCTGCAGATCGACGCGCACCTGCCCCCCACCTGGATCTTCCACGGCACGGTGGACAAGGTGGTGCCGTTCTCCCAGGTCACCGAGTTCCGCGACAAGGCGCGCGAGCTGGGCGGTGGCGAAGTGACGGTGCAGGCCTTCCCGGGCCGCGGTCATGGTTTCTTCAATGCCAAGCGCGGCGACGGCGAGGACTTCGAAGCCACGCTGACCGGCATCGAAGCCGGCTTGAAGAAGCTCGGCTGGATCCGCTGAGCCGCGTGGGCTAGCCGGAGGCCCGCGCCACGGCGAAGCGCTCGAGGGTGAGCCGGCGCGCTGTGTCGTGGTCGACCACAGGCTCGGGGTAATCGCGGCCGACGACCAGGCCCGCGGCCTGCAGCTCCAGCGGCTTGGCTTTCCACGGCGCGTGGATCGCCGGTGCCGACAAGCCGGCCAGCGCCGGCAGGTAGCGCTTGATGAAGCGGCCCTCGGGGTCGAACTTCTCGCTTTGCGACAGCGGGTTGAAGATGCGGAAATAAGGCTGCGCATCGCAGCCGGTGGATGCCGCCCACTGCCAGCCGCCGTTGTTGGCCGCCAGGTCGAAGTCGTTAAGCCACTGCGCGAACCAGGCCTCGCCGCGGCGCCAGTCCAGGCCCAGGTCCTTGACCAGAAAGCTGGCGGTCACCATGCGCAGCCGGTTGTGCATGTAGCCGGTGTGCCGCAACTGCAGCATGGCCGCGTCGACCAGCGGGTAGCCGGTGCGGCCCTCGCACCACGCGGTGAACAAGGCGTCGGCATGCTTGCCGTGATCCCACTTGATGGCGTCGTACTCGGGCTTGAAGGCGTGGCCGACGACCCGCGGGTGGTGGTGCAGGATCTGGTGGTAGAAATCGCGCCAGATCAGCTCGGACAGCCAGACCTCGGCCCCCCGGGAGCCGGCTTGCATGCGCTGCCAGGCCTCGCGCGCCAGCTGGCGTATCGATACCGTGCCGAAGCGCAGGTGCGTGCTCAGGTAGCTCGGGCCCTTGACCGCCGGGTAGTCGCGCGTGCGGTCGTAATCGTCGATGCGGTTGAGGAAGTCTTCCATCAGCTCGTGGGCGCCGGTGCTGCCCGTGGGCAGCCGCAGCTGGCGCAGGTCGGTGGGCTCGAAGCCGATCTCGCCCAATGCCGGCACGCCGGGGGTGCCTGCCGCCGCCGGCCAGGGGGCCAGGCTGCCTGCATGCCGGGCCACGGGCCAGCCGCGCAGGTAGAACGCATCCACCTTCTTCAGCCAGGCATTCTTGTAAGGGGTGAAGACGCTGTACGGCGTGCCGGTGGCCGTCATCACCTCGCTGCGCTCGAAGACCACATGGTCCTTCACCGTGTGCAACAGGCAGCCGGCCTCGGCCAGCCGGCCGCGCACCGCGGCGTCGCGCGCCAGGGCGTCGGGCTCGTCGTCGTGGGCGGTGAAAACGGCCTGCACGCCCAGCAGCGCCGCCAGACGCGGCAACTCGTCGCGCGCGCTGCCGTGGCGAACGATCAGCCGGACATCGGCCACGCCATGCGACTGGCCCAGGGCGCGCAGTTGCCCGTCCAGGTCGACCAGGCTGTCGCGGATGAATTCCACCCGCCGGTCCTCTCGCGGCAGGTGCGCGAGGATGTCGGTGTCGAAGACGAACGCCGCGTGGACCTGCCGCGCGGCGCGGCAGGCGGCGTACAGCGCCGCGTGGTCGTCGGCCCGCAGGTCGCGGCGGAACCAGACCAGGGCGTGGTCCAGCGATTTCGGCGGCGGCGTCATGCGCCCAGTGTCACCGCTTTCGGCAGCCTTTGCCGGAGCCCGGGGGCTTCGTCGACGAGGGGGCTGAAATAGAATGCGCCCATGGCGTCGGACGGCATCAACCTCACCAACCAGTTCCTGATCGCCATGCCCGGCATGGCTGACGACACGTTCTCGGGAACCGTGGTCTACCTGTGCGAGCACAGCGAAAAGGGTGCCCTCGGCCTGGTGATCAACAAGCCGATCGACATCACGCTGGCCAACCTGTTCGAGAAGGTCGACCTGAGCCTGGAAGGCAGCGCGCTGGCCGAGGAGCCGGTGTACTTCGGCGGCCCGGTGCAGACCGAGCGCGGCTTCGTGCTGCACGAGCCCCGCAGCGACGAGGCGCAGGCCTTCAGCTCGACGCTGCAGGTACCCGGCGGGCTCGAGATGACCACCAGCAAGGACGTCCTCGAAGCCATGTCGCACGGCCAGGGCCCGAAGCGGGTGCTGGTGACGCTGGGCTACAGCGGCTGGTCGGCCGGCCAGCTCGAAGACGAAATCGGCCGCAACGGCTGGCTCACGGTCGACGCCGAGCCCGGCATCATCTTCGACACCCCGGTGGCCGAGCGCTACGACCGGGCGCTGGCGCTGCTGGGCATCGACCCGCGCATGCTCTCGCAAGAGGCGGGGCACGCGTGAACGGCGGGCCCGTCGCCGCGCAGCAGTCCTTCCTGGCTTTCGATTTCGGCGTCAAGCGGGTGGGGGTGGCCATCGGCACCCTCGTGCTGGGCGAAGCCCGACCGCTGAAGACGATCGCCGCCGAGGGCGACGCCCGTTTTGCCGCCATCGCGACCCTGATCGACGAATGGCGGCCCGATGCGCTGGTGGTCGGCGTGCCGTTCCACCCCGACGGCGCCGAGCACGACAATACCCACCGCGCGCGGCGTTTCGCCCGCCAACTGCACGGCCGCTTCCACCTGCCGGTGCACGAGGTGGACGAGCGCTACACGACGACCGAAGCGCGTGCCGGCGGTGCCCGCGACCTGGACGCCGCTGCCGCCGCGCTGATCCTCGACCAGTTCTTTCGCGAGACCTCCCCACCATGACCACCTTGCTGCTCGATGCCGAGGCGCTGTACGCCGAGTTGCGCGAAGGCGTGCGTGCGATGCTCAAGCCCGACACCTCGCTGGTCGGCATCTGGTCCGGCGGCGCGTGGCTGGCCGAGCGGCTGCAGGCCGACCTGGGCCTGGCCGGCGCGCACGGCGTCATCTCCAGCACGCTGCACCGCGACGATTTCGGCGAGCGTGGCCTGGCCGCCGGCACCGACGCCACCCATCTGCCTTTCGCGATCGACGGCCGCCACATCCTGCTGATCGACGACGTGCTTTACACCGGCCGCACCATCCGCGCCGTGATCAACGAGCTGTTCGACTTTGGCCGCCCGGCCAGCGTGCAACTGGCCGTGCTGGTCGACCGGGGTGGCCGTCAGTTGCCGATCCAGGCCGCCTACGCCGCCGCCCGGGTCGCCCTGCCGGCCAGCCAGCGGCTGTCACTGGCGCGCGAGGACAGTGGCCGATTCACCTTCACCGTCGAGGAAGACCGCTGACATGGAACCCCCACGCTCACTTTGTTCGCTGCCCCCCGAGGGGGGTGTCCGTACCTTCGGAACGGCCGGGCGGTACTGACATGCTTTCCCGCCGCAACCCCCAGCTGAACAGCCACGGCGAGCTGATCCACCTGCTGTCGATCGAGGGCCTGCCCAAGGCGGTGCTGACCCACATCCTCGACACGGCGGGCACCTTCCTGTCGGTCAACGACCGGGACGTGAAAAAGGTGCCGCTGCTGCGCGGCAAGAGCGTGTTCAACCTGTTCTTCGAGAACTCCACGCGCACCCGCACCACCTTCGAGATCGCGGCCAAGCGCCTGTCGGCCGACGTGATCAACCTCGACATCGCGCGCTCGTCCACCGCCAAGGGCGAGAGCCTGCTCGACACGATCGCCAACCTGTCGGCCATGCACGCCGACATGTTCGTCGTGCGGCACAGCGAGTCCGGCGCGCCCTACCTGATCGCCCAGCACTGCGCGCCGCACGTGCACGTGGTGAATGCCGGCGACGGCAGGCATGCCCACCCCACGCAGGGCTTGCTGGACATGTACACGATCCGGCATTTCAAGAAGGATTTCTCCAACCTGACCGTGGCCATCGTCGGCGACATCGTGCACTCGCGCGTCGCGCGCTCGGACATCCACGCGCTGACCACGCTGGGCGTGCCGGAGATCCGCGCCGTCGGCCCGAAGACCCTGGTGCCGGGCGATCTGTCGCAGATGGGTGTGCGCGTCTGCCACGACATGGCCGAGGGCATCCGCGGCGCCGACGTGATCATCATGCTGCGGCTGCAGAACGAACGCATGAGCGGCGCGATGCTGCCCAGCGCCGGCGAGTTCTTCAAGAACTACGGCCTGACCGACGACAAGCTGGCCCTGGCGAAGCCCGATGCGATCGTGATGCACCCGGGCCCGATCAACCGCGGCGTCGAGATCGACTCGTCGGTGGCCGACGGCACGCACAGCGTGATCCTGCCGCAGGTGACCTTCGGCATCGCCGTGCGCATGGCCGTGATGTCGATCATTGCCGGCAACGAGGCCTGACCCTATGAAGATCCTGATTACCAATGGACGAGTGGTCGATCCGGCCTCCGGTCGCGACGAAGTGGCCGACGTGGCGGTGGCCGCGGGCCGCATCGTGGGCATCGGCCGCGTGCCGGCCGAGTTCGAATCGGCGCGGGTGATCGATGCCACCGGGTGCATCGTCGCCCCCGGCCTGGTTGACCTGGCAGCGCGCCTGCGCGAGCCCGGCCACGAGCATGAGGGCATGCTCGAAAGCGAGCTCAATGCGGCGGCGGCCGGCGGCGTGACCAGCCTCGTCTGCCCGCCTGACACCGACCCCACGCTGGACGAGCCGGGCCTGGTGGACATGCTGAAGTTCCGCGCCCGCAAGCTCAGTCTTTGCCGGCTCTTCCCGCTCGGCGCGTTGACGCGAGGCCTGCAGGGCGAGGTGCTGACCGAGATGGCCGAGCTGACCGAGAGCGGCTGCGTCGGCTTCTCGCAGGCCGAAGTGCCGGTGCGCGACACACTGGTGCTGTGGCGCGCGCTGCAATACGCCGCCACCTACGGCTACACCGTGTGGCTGCGCCCGCAGGACAGCTTCCTTGGCAAGGGGGTCGCCGCCAGTGGCGCCGTGGCCACGAGGCTGGGCCTGTCTGGCGTGCCGGTGGCGGCCGAGACGATCGCGCTGCACACCATCTTCGAGCTGATGCGGGCCACCGGCGCGCGGGTGCACCTGTGCCGCCTGTCCAGCGCCTCCGGCCTCGCGCTGCTGCGCGCGGCAAAGGCCGAGGGCCTGAACGTCACCGCCGACGTCAGCATCAACTCGCTGCACCTCACCGACGTCGACATCGGCTTCTTCAACTCGGCCATGCGCCTGTCGCCGCCGCTGCGCCAGGGCAAGGACCGCGACGCGCTGCGCGCCGGCCTGGCCGACGGCACCATCGACGCGCTGGTGTCGGACCACACGCCGGTGGACGCCGACGCGAAGACCTTGCCTTTCGGCGAGGCCGAGCCCGGCGCCACCGGGCTGGAACTGCTGCTGAGCCTGGCGCTGAAGTGGGGCCAGGACTCGGGCCTGGGCCTGGCCGACACGCTGGCCCGTGTCACCAGCCGGCCGGTGGCCGTGCTGGGCGATGCGCTGGGCTCGCTGGCCAGCAGTGCCGGCCGCCTGGTCGAGGGCGGCGTCGCTGATGTCTGCATCTTCGACCCGGCGGCCACCTGGTCGGTGAAGCCGGCCGAACTGAGAAGCCAGGGCAAGCACACGCCCTTCGATTTCGCCTCGACCGGCACGGCGCTGCCGGGCCGCGTGCGTGCCACGCTGGTGGCCGGCACGGTGGCCTACATCGCCAACGGCGAACGGTGATCCGCGGCGTCGTCGGCGCCTGGCGCCTGGCGCGCGGCGTGGTCCACCTGCTGCACGGCATGGGGATCGTCGCGACGCGTTTCCATCGGCTCGGGCCGGCCGAGCGGGCGCCGCTGATCCAGTGGTGGAGCCGCAAAGTGCTGCGCCTGGCCGGCATCCAGCTGGAGGTTCACGGTGCGTCGCGGCCGGGCGCCGCACTGCTGGTGGCCAACCATGTGTCCTGGCTGGACATCGCCGTGATCCACGCCGCCGGTGGGCATGTGCGCTTCGTCTCCAAGGCAGACGTGCAGCGCTGGCCGCTGCTGGGTTGGCTGATCTCATCGGTGGGCACGCTGTTCATCGAGCGCGAGCGCAAGCGCGACGCGGTGCGCGTGGTGCACGAGGTGGCGGCCGCTCTGGGGCGCGGCGAAACCGTGGCCGTGTTCCCCGAAGGCACGACCGGTGCCGGCGAGACCGTGCTGCCGTTTCACGCCAACCTGCTGCAGGCCGCGATTTCGGGCCAGGCGCCGGTGCAGGCTGTGGCATTGCGCTACCACGAGCCGGGCGAGCGCTTCAGCACCTCGGCCCGCTACATCGGCAAGACCACGCTGGTGGTCAGCATCTGGCGCGTGGTTTGTGCCCGCGGCCTGGGGGTGAGGCTGACCTTCCTTCCGAGCGAGGGCGCAGCCCACGCCGACCGGCGGGCACTGGCCGCCCACCTGCGCAGCGAGATCCAGCAGGCGCTGGACGAAGGCGCTTAGGCCTTCTTGCCCTGGTTGGCGACCGCCGCAGCGGCCTTGGCGGCGGCTTCGGCGTCGCCCAGGTAGTAGCTCTTGATCGGCTTCAGGTCCGCGTCGAGCTCATAGACCAGCGGGATGCCGTTCGGGATGTTCAGCCCCACGATGTCGGCGTCGCTGATGCCGTCCAGGTACTTGACCAGGGCCCGGATCGAGTTGCCGTGCGCGGCGATCACCAGGCGCTGGCCCGAGCGGATGGCGGGGGCGAGCACGTCGTTCCAGCAGGGCAGCACGCGGGCCACCGTGTCCTTCAGGCATTCCGTCAGTGGCACCTGCTCGGGGGCGAGCCTGGCGTAGCGCAGGTCCTGGCGCTGGCCGCGCGGATCGTCGGCTGCCAGCGGCGGCGGCGGGGTGTCGTAGCTGCGGCGCCAGATCAGCACCTGCTCGTCGCCGTACTGCTTGGCCATGTCGGCCTTGTTCAGGCCTTGCAGGCCGCCGTAGTGGCGCTCGTTGAGCCGCCAGTCCTTGACCACCGGCAGCCAGGTGCGGTCCATCGTGTCCAGGCAATGCCACAGCGTCCAGATCGCACGCTTGAGCACCGAGGTGTAGGCCACGTCGAACTCGTAGCCCTCGGCCTTCAGCAACGCGCCGGCGGCACGGGCCTGGGCCACGCCGGTATCGGTCAATTCGACGTCGGTCCAGCCGGTGAAACGGTTTTCCAGGTTCCAGGTCGATTCGCCGTGGCGGATCAGCACGAGCTTGTACATGGGGTGGGTGGCCGGGGCCGCTGGGGTTGCTGCAACGCCGCAAATTCTATAATCCGCCCCTTCTCCAACTGACCCTGCGCCCCGAGCCAGGGGCCCGCCGTGCAGAGCTTTCTGATCGAGAACTGGATGTATGTGGTCTCGGCCCTGGTGTCGGGCGGCCTGCTGTTGTGGCCGGTGCTGCAGCGTGGCGCCCAGGGTGGGGCCATCTCGACCAGCGAGGCCGTGCGCCTGATCAACCGCGAGAAGGCGGTGGTGATCGATGTCTGCGAGCCGGCGGAGTTCGCCGCCGGCCACGTGGCCAATGCGCGCAGCGTGCCGCTGGGATTGCTCGAAGGTTCGAAGGACTTGCCCAGCAACAAGGCGTTGCCGCTGGTGGTGGTGTGTGCCTCGGGCGCGCGGGCCACGCGGGCCGTGGGCGTGCTGCGCAAGGCCGGCTACGACAAGGCGCAGGCGCTGGCCGGCGGCCTCAAGGCCTGGCGCGAGGCCAACCTGCCGGTCGAGTCGAGCAAGGCCGCCTGATCGTCTTGCCGCTCGCGGCTAGCGCAAGCGGCCGCCGTGACGAACGAACGTGATTTTTGACCCGCGGCCAGCGGGGTCTTGGCCGCATTGCAAGGCAGTGCCTGCTGGGGCTGGCGACAATTCGCTCTCGTTGACTTTCGTTGTTCGGCCCCGCGATGAGCAAAGTGCTGATGTACACCACCCAGGTCTGCCCCTACTGCGTGCGGGCCAAGGCCTTGCTCAAGCAGCGTGGTGTCGAGGCCATCGACGAGGTGCGGGTCGACGTGGACCCGGCGGCGCGCCACCGCATGGTCGAGCTGACCGGGCGCCGCACCGTGCCGCAGATCTTCATCGGCGACACCCATGTGGGCGGCTGCGACGACCTGATCGCGCTCGACCAGCGGGGTGGCCTGATGCCGCTTCTGAACCCGACCTGATTCCACGGCAGGCCCGCCGGCCCGCTGGGCCATAATCCGCGCCGCAGCCCGCACCCTCTCCCGGTTGCGGGCTTTGTCGTTTCCAACCCGAACGTTTTCTTCTGTCGAAAGCCCATCATGGCCGAGCAAGACCAAGCCCCCGTGTTCCAACTGCAGCGCATGTACCTGAAGGACCTGTCGCTCGAGCAGCCCAACTCGCCGCAGATCCTGCTCGAACAACAGCAACCGCAGGTCGACATCCAGCTGGGCATGCAGGCCGAGTCGATCGCCGACGGCATGTTCGAGGTCTCGGTGACGGCCACCGTCACCACCAAGGTCGGCGAGCGCGTGCTGTTCCTGGTCGAGGCCAAGCAGGCCGGCATCTTCGAGATCCGCAACCTGCCGTCCGAGAACGTCCAGGGCATCCTGGGCGTCGTGTGCCCGCAGATGATCTACCCCTACCTGCGCGCCATCGTGTCGGACGTCTGCACCCGCGCCGGCTTCCCGCCGATCCTGCTGGCCGAGGTCAACTTCCAGGCCATGTTCGAGGCCCAGCAGCAGGCCCAGGCCGGCAACGGCTCGGACGCCGTCAACTGACAGGGCCATTCGTTCCAGCGGTGGAGCGCGGCGGATGAAGCTGGCCTTCATGGGCGCCGGTGCCTGGGGCACGGCCCTGGCCATGGCGGCGGCGCGGAGGCACGAGGTGCTGCTGTGGGCGCGTGACCCAGCGCAGGCCCGCGCGATGCAGCAAGAGCGCTGCAACACGCGCTACCTGCCGGGCCAGCCCTGGCCCGACGGCCTGCAGGTGACCGCCGACGGGGCGGCCACCGCGTCGCACGGTGCCGAAGGCCTGTTCGTGGTCGCCACGCCCATGGCCGCCCTGCGCGAAACGCTGGCCCGCCTGCCCGCCCAGGCCCGGGTGGTGTGGCTGTGCAAGGGCTTCGAGGCCCATTCCGGCCTGCTGGGCCACGAGGTGGCGGCCGCAGTGCTGCCCTCGGCGGCGTCGGGGGTGCTGTCCGGCCCCAGCTTCGCACAGGAGGTGGCTGCCGGCCTGCCCACCGCCCTGGTGGCGGCCAGCTTCGATGCCGACCTCACGCGTCTGGTGGTCGAGGCCTTCCACCACGGGCCCTTGCGCATCTACACCTCGACCGATCCAGTCGGTGTCGAGGTCGGCGGAGCGGTGAAGAACGTGCTGGCCATCGCCACCGGCATTTCGGACGGGCTCGGCCTGGGCCTGAACGCCCGCGCTGCGCTGGTCACCCGCGGCCTGGCCGAGATGACGAGGCTGGGTTGCCGGATGGGCGCGCGGCCCGAGACCTTCATGGGGCTGACCGGCCTGGGCGATCTCGTGCTCACTGCCACGGGCGATCTGTCGCGCAACCGCCGCCTGGGCCTGTTGCTGGCGGAGGGGCTGTCCACCGAGGCCGTGCTGGCCCGGCTGGGCCACGTGGCCGAAGGCGCCTACAGCCTGGGCACGGTGATCGAGCGTTCCAAGCAGCTGATGGTCGACATGCCCGTGGCCGAAGCCGTGCACGCGGTGGTCAGCGGCGCCTTGTCGGCGCGCACCGCCGTCGAGCAACTGCTGCAGCGCGACCCGCGGCCGGAAGCGCTTTGACAGCGCATTGGCGCAGCCGGGTCAGGCGGCGCCCTCGAAACCGCACTGGCGCCAGGCCTCGAACACCGCCACCGCGACCGCATTGCTGAGGTTCAGGCTGCGTTGCCCGGCACGCATGGGCAGGCGCACGCGCTGTGACGGCGGGAAGCGCTCGCGCAGCGTCGGCGGCAGGCCCGCGGTCTCGCAGCCGAAGACCAGCGTGTCGCCGGGGCGCCAGGCGATCTCGGCGTGCGGGCGCGAGCCGTGGGTGGTGAAGGCGAACCACCGTTCGAACGGGCTGTCGCCGGTGGCTGAAACAAAGGCCTCCCAGTCGGCATGGCGGCGCACCGGCGCGTGCTCGTGGTAGTCCAGCCCAGCGCGGCGCAGCAGTTTGTCGTCCATCGAGAAGCCCAGGGGCTCGATCAGGTGCAACTCGCAGCCGGTGTTGGCGGCGAGCCGGATCACGTTGCCGGTGTTGGGCGGGATCTCGGGCTGAACCAGGACGATGCGGAACATGGGGCCGCATTGTCGCGCCCAGCGTTCAGTCGTCGTGGGTGCGTTCGGTGCGTGCCAGCACCCAGACCTGGACCTCGGCCGCGCCAGCCTCGCGCAGGCAGCGCGCTGCCGCGTTGGCGGTCACGCCGGTGGTCAAGACGTCATCGACCAGCGCAACGCGGCGGCCTTGCAGGTGTGCTCGCTCCCGCGCGCCGCCCGGCATGAAGGCCCCGCGCAGATTGGCGTCGCGCTGCTGGCGGTCGAGTTGCACCTGGTGCGGCGTGTCGCGCAGGCGCAGCAGGGCGTCCGAGCAGGTCGACAGGCCATGGGCACGGGCCACGCGCCGGGCAACCTCCCAGGCCTGGTTGTAGCCGCGCTCGCGCCAACGCGCCGCCGACAAGGGCACCGCCGTCACCAGGTCGACCCGGGCCTGGGCATCGGCGGCGACGGCATCGGCCAGCAGGCGCGACAAGGGGGCTGCCCATTCGAGCGCACCGCGGAACTTGAACGCGGCGATCGCACCGCTCCACGGGAAGTCGTAGTCGACCGCGGCAACCGCATGGTCGAAGAGCGGCGGCGCAGCCAGGCAGCGGCCGCACAGCGGCACGCCGTCAGGGACGCGGATCGCGCAACGTTGGCAACGCGCAGTGGGTGCCGCGAAGCGGGCCACACATGCTGGGCACAAGCCTCGGCACGTCCAGTCGCCGCACACGCCACACGTCGACGGCAGGAGACCCGCCGCTCGGATGGACCAGCGCGCCATGCGCCCCGCCAGCGCGACAGCGGGAAAGGCGGGTGGCGTGGACACCGGCTCAATATACTGCCCGCCGATGGCGACCCGAGACACTTCCAGCGACGCGCCGCCCTCGGCGCACCGGGTCGATGCGATCGCGGCACGGCGCGCCCTGGTGCGCGTGGCACGGGCCGATGCGCTGCCCTGGCTGCACGAAGAGACCGCGCGGCGCATGGGCGAGCGTCTGGGCTGGATCAAGCGCCAGCCCGCCCAGGTGCTGGACTGGTCGGGGGCGGCAGGGGCCAGCACGGCCCTGCTGGCGACGGCCTATCCCGGCGCGCAACAGAGTCTCGTGGACGAGTTGGGCATGTCTCACGCCGATGCCCCCACCCGTCCCTGGTGGCGGCGGTGGCGGGCAAGCGGCAACCCGCCGCTGCGACACGTCGATGCCGGCGCGGTGCCGCGTGCGGGCGCAGAGTTGCTGTGGTCCAACATGCGGCTTCATTTCGAACCCGATCCACCCGCGCTCATTCAGGCCTGGCACCGTGCCCTCGCGCCCGACGGCTTCCTGATGTTCTCGACCCTGGGGCCGGGCAGTCTGGCCGGCTTGCGCCGGGTGTACCAGGCTGCAGGCTGGGGCGAGGCATACGCGCCCTTCGTCGACATGCACGACCTGGGCGACATGCTGGTGGCCGCCGGCTTTGCCGACCCGGTGATGGACCAGGAGACTCTGACCCTGAGCTACCCCGACGCAGCCGCCCTGCTTGCCGAGTTGCGTGGATTGGGTGCCAACACCGCACCGCAGCGTTTTGCCGGATTGCGCACACCGCGATGGCGAGTCACGCTGGAGGCCGCGTTGATGCGCGAGTTGGGTCGAGGCCAACGGCCGACGCTGGAAATCGAGTTGGTCTACGGCCACGCCTTCCGCGCGGCCGATACCGGCCCCCGTGTCTCACCCGAGGCGCAGATCGGCTTGGACGACATGAAATTGATGCTGCGCAAGCACAGGGGCCGCAACTAGGCTCGGCTAGAATCTTTGGGTTGACCTGGATCAGTCAGCGTGCACCTTGGCCTGAGTGCGGGCCAGGGATCGGAACCGAAGTGATGACGACGATGAAGATGACAACAAAGTTCTGCAACGGCATCGCACAAGGCGCCCTGGCGCTGCTGGGGGCCTTGGCTTCGACGGCGGCCCTCGCGGTCAACGACCTGCCGGGTGGTCCGGCGGTCAACCAGCTCGACCTGCACCCGCCGGTCACCCGCATCGCCAGCGACGTGCACTCGCTGCACTACTGGCTGATGATCGTCTGCATCGTGATCTTCGTCGCCGTCTTCGGCGTCATGTTCTATTCGATCCTGAAGCATCGCAAGTCGCTGGGCCACAAGCCGGCGAACTTCCACGAGAGCGTGGCCGTCGAGATCGCCTGGACCATCGTCCCCTTCCTGATCGTGACCGGCATGGGCTTTGCCGCCACCAAGACCGTGGTCGCCCAGAAAGACACCACGAACGCCGACCTGACGATCAAGGCCACCGGCTACCAGTGGAAGTGGGGCTACGACTACCTCAAGGGCGACGGTGCCGGCATCTCGTTCCTTTCCACGCTGGACGTGTCGCAGCGCGAGCTGTCCGACGCCGGCACGCCGCAGGGCGACGACTACCTTCTGCGCGTCGACAACCCGCTGGTCGTGCCGGTCGACACCAAGGTGCGCATCATCACCACCGCGGCCGACGTGATCCACGCCTGGATGGTGCCGGCCTTCGCCGTCAAGCAGGACGCGATCCCCGGCTTCGTGCGCGACACCTGGTTCCGCGCCGAGAAGACCGGCGACTACTACGGCCAGTGTGCCGAGCTGTGCGGCAAGGAACACGCCTACATGCCGATCCACGTCAAGGTGCTGTCGCAGCAGGACTACGCGGCCTGGGTAGCGGGCGAGAAGAAGAAGATGGCCGCCAAGGCCGACGACCCGAGCAAGGTCTGGACACAGGCCGACCTGGCCGTGCGCGGCGAGAAGGTCTACGCCGCGAATTGCGCGGTCTGCCACCGCCCGGACGGCAAGGGTGCCGGCCCGATCAAGCCGCTGGATGGCTCGCCGAAGGTGACCGACGCCGACAAGCTGGTGCAGGTCAAGGTGCTGCTCAACGGCCAGAACAACGGTGCGATGCCGTCTTGGAAGCAGTTGTCGGATACCGAGATTGCCGCGGTAGTGACCTACACCAAGAACAACTGGGGCAACCACACCGGCCAGGTCGTGCAGCCCTCGGAAGTGCTGGCCGCCCGTCAGCAGTGAACCCACGCGCAGCCCAGAGACACAAGGAAACCCCATGAGCGCAGTTCTTGACCACCACGGCGGCCACGCGCACGACGACCACGATCACGCCCACGGTGCGCCGCACGGCTGGCGCCGCTGGGTCTTCGCGACGAACCACAAGGACATCGGCACGATGTACCTGTTGTTCTCGTTCACCATGCTGATGGTCGGCGGCGTCCTGGCGCTGTGCATCCGCGCCGAGCTGTTCAAGCCTGGCCTGCAGTTCTTCAACCCGGAGCTGTTCAACTCGTTCACCACGATGCACGGGCTGATCATGGTGTTCGGCGCGATCATGCCGGCCTTCGTCGGGTTCGCGAACTGGATGATCCCGCTGCAGATCGGCGCCGCGGACATGGCCTTCGCGCGCATGAACAACCTGAGCTTCTGGCTGCTGATCCCGGCGGGCCTGATGCTGGTGGGCTCGTTCTTCATGCCCGGCGGCGCGCCCGCCGCAGGCTGGACGCTGTATGCGCCGCTGACGCTGCAAATGGGCCCCTCGATGGACGCCGGCATCTTCGCGATGCACATCATGGGCGCCTCGTCGATCATGGGCTCGATCAACATCATCGTCACCGTGCTGAACATGCGCGCGCCCGGCATGACGCTGATGAAGATGCCGCTGTTCTCGTGGACATGGCTGATCACCGCCTACCTGCTGATCGCGGTGATGCCCGTGCTGGCCGGCGCGATCACGATGACGCTGACCGACCGCCATTTCGGCACCAGCTTCTTCAACCCCGCCGGCGGCGGTGATCCGATCATGTACCAGCATATCTTCTGGTTCTTCGGGCACCCCGAGGTCTACATCATGATCCTGCCGGCCTTCGGCATCGTGAGCGCCATCATCCCGGCCTTCGCGCGCAAGAAGCTGTTCGGCTACACCTCGATGGTCTATGCGACCTCGTCGATCGCGATCCTGTCGTTCATCGTCTGGGCCCACCACATGTACACCACCGGCATGCCGGTGACGGGCCAGTTGTTCTTCATGTACGCGACCATGCTGATCGCGGTGCCCACGGGCGTGAAGATCTTCAACTGGGTGGCCACGATGTGGAAGGGCTCGATGACCTTCGAGACCCCGATGCTGTTCGCGGTCGGTTTCCTGTTCGTGTTCTCGATGGGCGGCTTCACCGGGCTGATCCTGTCGATGGCGCCGGTCGACCAGCAGTTGCAGGACACCTACTACGTCGTCGCCCACTTCCACTACGTGCTGGTGGCCGGCTCGCTGTATGGCATGTTCGCCGGCTACTACTACTGGTCGCCCAAGTGGACCGGCGTGATGTACTCGGAAACGCGCGGCAAGATCCACTTCTGGGGCTCGTTGATCTTCTTCAACGTGACCTTCTTCCCGATGCACTTCCTGGGCCTGGCCGGCATGCCGCGTCGCTACGCCGACTACCCGATGCAGTTCGCCGATTTCAATGAGATTGCGTCGATCGGCGCCTTCGGCTTCGGGCTGATGCAGGTGTACTTCTTCCTCTTCGTCGTGCTGCCGGCCATGCGCGGCAAGGGCGAGAAGGCGCCGCAAAAGCCCTGGGAAGGCGCTGAGGGCCTGGAGTGGGAAGTGCCGTCGCCGGCGCCGTTCCATACCTTCGAGCACCCGCCCAAGCTGGACGCGACCGCCACCAAGGTGATCGGCTGATCGGCCGCGAGGCGTGACGATGGCGCAATCGGAGCAGCAGCAACGCGCGAACCGCCGCCTGGCCTGGATCCTGGCGTCGGTGGCGCTGATCTTCGGCCTGGGCTTTGTGGCCAAGGTCGTGCTGCTCGGCCGCTGAGGCGGCAGCGAGTTGGCGGGCAGCAACGGCATGAGGCGTTCCTGGCTTCCTTCGCGCCCGGCCGACCGCCAGATGGTGGCCAAGCTGCTCGTCGTCACCGCGGCCATGTTCGCTTTCGGCTATGCCCTGGTGCCGCTGTACAAGCACATCTGCGAAGCGCTGGGCATCAACGTGCTGAGCCTGGGCGAGAACGGCGGCCGACGCGAGCGGCCGGCCAACACGCAGGTCGACGTCAGCCGCAGCATCACGGTCGAGTTCGACGCCAACGCCCACGGGCCGTGGGATTTCAAGCCGGCCGTGGCTTCGGTGCAGGTCCATCCCGGCGAATTGGCCACGGTGATGTACGAGTTCCGCAACCGGCAGCCGCGGGCGATGGTGGCCCAGGCGGTGCCGAGCTACGCCCCGCACCAGGCCGCCTCGCACTTCAACAAGCTCGAGTGTTTCTGCTTCAACGAGTACACGCTGCAGCCGGGCGAGGCCAAGCAGTGGCCCGTGGTGTTCTACATCGACCCGCAGATGCCCAAGGACGTGACGACCATCACCTTGTCGTACACCTTCTTCGAGGTGGGCGGCAAGACGCCGGCGGCGCCTTCGGCCGGGCTGACGCGTGGCGCGGCGGAGGCGAAGTCGTGAACGGTACGCCGCAGTCGACGCCCGACGAAGGCCTGCGCGGCGCAGCAGCGCGCAAAGGCTCGTTCCTGGGCACGGCGCGCGCGGTCGCCTGGTCGTTCCTGGGCATTCGCAAAGGCAAGGGCCATGAGCAGGACGTGAACCAGCTCAACCCGGTGCACGTGATCGTGGCGGGCATCATCGGCGCGGCGTTGTTCGTGCTGGTGCTGGTCCTGCTGGTGAGATGGATCGTGGGCAGTGGTGTGGCGGGATGAACGCCGGGCGCTGAGCACGACAACTAGGCAAACAACGCGGTTCTTTCGGTTCGAGGAGAGCACACACATGTCCGCAGCGAGCAACCACGGGGCGACGCCCTACTATTTCGTGCCGGCGCCGTCGCGGCACCCGGCGATGGCGGCGACGGGCCTGTTCTTCGTCATCCTGGGGGCCGGCCAGTGGGTCAACGGCCACGGCTGGGGCGCGTACTCGCTGCTGGCCGGGCTCGTGATCTGGCTGAGCACGTTGTACTTCTGGTTCGGTGACGCCATCGGTGAAAGCGAAGGCGGCCAGTACTCCGACCGGATCGACGTCTCGTACCGCTGGAGCATGAGCTGGTTCATCTTCTCGGAGGTGATGTTCTTTGCCGCCTTCTTCGGTGCGCTGTACTGGGCCCGCGTCCACTCGGTGCCGGCGCTTGGCAACATCGAGAACCAGTTGCTGTGGCCTGACTTCAAGGCTGTCTGGCCGAGCTCTGCCGCGGGTGCCACGGCCTCGCCGGCTGGCACGGTGGCACCGTTCACGACCATGGGCCCGTGGCCGATCCCGACGCTGAACACCGCGATCCTGCTGACCTCGGGCGTCACGCTGACGATCGCGCACCATGCGCTGATCGCGGCGCATCGCAGCAAGGCCATCTTCTGGATGTGGATCACGGTGCTGCTGGGCATCACCTTCCTCGGCTTCCAGGCCTACGAATACATGCATGCCTACAGCGAGCTGAACCTCAAGCTCAGCTCGGGCATCTACGGCTCGACCTTCTTCATGCTGACCGGCTTCCACGGCTTCCACGTGTTCGTCGGCATGCTGATGCTGACCTTCATCACGCTGCGCCTGACCAAAGGCCATTTCACGCCGACGCGCCATTTCGGATTCGAGGGCGCGGCCTGGTACTGGCACTTCGTGGACGTCGTCTGGCTGGGCCTGTACGTGGTCGTGTACTGGCTGTGACCATTGAACGGCGGCCACGCCGGCCGCCGATGTCTGTTGGACCCGCAGGCGCCGCTTCACAGCGGCGCTTTGTGTTTCAAGGGCTGCGGTTGCCCAGTGGCATGCCCGAGGGCTCGATCCAGCCCATGGCATAGGCGAGCAGGATGACCAGGAACAAGCCGACCGACAGCCCCACGCGCAGCGCCAGGGCGCGCGCCATCCGCTTGTCGGGCGCCGCGCCATCGTCGCGTCTGTCGTCGGGCTTCCGGCGCAGCATGAACAGGCCGGCGCCCGCGAGCGCGCCGAGGATCGCCAGCAGCGCAACGACGATGACCACTTTCATGCGGCCGCATTATTCCACCCGCCTGCCGGGCGGCCAGCCATGACCGGCACCTCGGCGCGTCGCACCGTGGTGCTGCTTGCCGCCCTGGTGGTGATGGCGGTCACCGCGCGCCTGGGCGTGTGGCAGCTCGACCGTGCCGCGCAGAAAGAAGCGCTGCAGCGCCAGATCGAGCAACAGGCCGCTGCGCCGGCCTTGGCTGCCGATGCGCTGGCCACCGACCCCGTCGCTGCGGCCGCCCAGCACTACCGACGCATCACGCTGCAGGGCCGCTGGCTGCCGGCCCAGACCGTCTACCTGGACAACCGCCAGATGCGCGGGCGGCCCGGCTTCTTCGTCCTCACGCCTTTGCTGCTGCCCACGGGCGATGCGGTGGTGGTGCAGCGCGGCTGGATCCCGCGCGACGCCATGGACCGCCACCACCTGGTGACCGTGGCCACGGCCGAGGGCGAGGTGGCCGTGCAGGGGCGGGTGGCCCCGTGGCCCTCGCGGTTGACCGCGCTCGGGGCCGACGAGCCCGGCGCCATCCGGCAAAATCTCGACCTGGCCGACTACCAGGCGCAGACGCGGCGTTCGCTGCGGCCGCTGTCCGTCACCGAGCTGGCCCACGCCGGCAACGAAGGCGACGGTCTGTTGCGCGATTGGCCGATGCCGGCCGTCGACGTGCACAAGCACTACGGCTATGCGGCGCAGTGGTTCGCCTTCTGCGCCTTGACTGCAGGACTCTATGTCTGGTTTCAACTCTACCGACCCTGGCGCCAACGCCGACAACGGCAGCCTGCTGCCCGCGGCTGACCCCCTGGCCCTGACCGTCCATGCTGGCCCGGTGCCCGTGCTGCCGGCCGCCACGGTGCGCACGCGCGGGCGCTTCACCGCGCTGCTGGTGCTGCTGGCCTGCGCGGCGCCGGTCGTGGTCTCGTACTTCACCTATTTCGTGCTGAGGCCGGACGCTCGCAACAACTACGCGACCCTGGTCCAGCCGACCCGCTCCATCCCGCCGGCATTGGGTTTGACCGACCTGTCGGGCCAGCCGGTGACGGCCAAGCAACTGCACGGCCAGTGGCTGCTGGTCGTGGTGTCCGGCGGCGCCTGCGATGCCCGCTGCGAAACGCACCTGTACGAACAGCGGCAACTGCGCGAGATGACGGGCCGCGAGCGCGGCCGAATCGACCGGGTCTGGCTGGTCGTCGACGACGCGCCGCTGCGCGAGCCGATCGCGCGCGCCATGGCCGCCGGCGACGCGCCGGCCACCGTGCTGCGTGCACCGCGCGACGCCGTGGCCCGCTGGCTGGAGCCGACACCGGGCCAGGCCCTGGAAGACCACCTGTACCTGGTCGACCCGATGGGCGAGTGGATGATGCGGGCCCCCTCGGACCTCGACCCCAAGCGATTTCACAAGGACATCGAGCGCCTGCTGCGCGCGTCGGCCTTCTGGGACCGTCCCGGGCGGGAGCCCTGACGTGGCGATGCCCGGCGTGTCTGCCTTGGCCGTCGACCTGACCCCGGCCCTGTCCCTGCTGGGCTGGGCGGCAGGCCTGGCGCTGCTGCCGTTGGCCGTCTGGTGGTGGCGCCATCGCCACGCGGGGCCAGCCGCACGCCGTGCCGCGCTCACTGCGCTGACGCTGTTTCTGACCTTCGACCTGGTGGTGTTCGGCGCGTTCACGCGCTTGACCGATTCGGGCCTGGGCTGCCCGGACTGGCCCGGCTGCTACGGCGAGGCCCATCCTGTGGCCGCGATGGCGTCGATCGCGGCGGCCGAGGCCGCGCAACCCACGGGCCCCGTGACCGAGCGCAAGGCCTGGATCGAGATGATCCACCGCTACCTGGCGATGGCCGTGGGCGCGCTGATCCTCGTGTCGCTGGCCCTCGCCTGGAAGGCCCGCCGCGAACTTCCGTTCTCATGGGCATGGCCGTTGGCGACCCTGGGCTGGGTGGTGCTGCAGGGCCTGTTCGGCAAGTACACCGTGACCCTGAAGCTCTACCCAGCGATCGTCACGCTCCACCTGGCGGGTGGCCTGGTGCTGCTGGCCCTGCTGGCGGTGCAGGTCGAGCGCTACCGCGGCCAGGTGCTGCATGCCGACGCAGGCCTGCGGCGATGGCTGGTCGCTGGTCTGGCCGTGCTGTCGATGCAGGTGCTTCTGGGCGCCTGGGTCAGCACCAACTACGCCGTGCTCGCCTGCCAGGGCTTTCCGCAGTGCAACGGCCAGTGGTGGCCCGACGCCATGGACGCCGGCCAGGGCTTCACCGTGCTGCGCCATCTGGGGCGGGCGGGCGAGGGCGGCTTCCTGCCAGTCGAGGCCCTGGTAGCCATCCATTGGGCAAACCGGCTGTTCGCGCTCGTGGCGGTGGCCGTGCTG